>JAKQOG010000213.1 GCA_029565395.1 Candidatus Hydrogenedentota bacterium
GATTTGGGTCAATCGTTTGGATTGCTATAGATATGAAACAAAAAAGAATCTTATCAACCGCCGAGCAGTATCTAATAGGGTCTTTTTTGTTAATATTTACAGTAATTTTTTTCTTTTTAGTGATCCTCCCTATTTTTACAAAGCACAATGCAGTTATAATTATTTTGATATTCTCATTAATATGGTTTTTCCCCTTTATTCTCTACTTGTTGGAGAGAAATCGTTCGCCAATACAAAAATGGTCTCTCAAAGCATCCGCGGGGTTGCTAAGCTTGGGGAGTATGATAATTGCCTTATCTTTAATTATCTTCTGCGCAAAGGGGGTACGTGAAACATTCACACTTTGGGAGACTGTTAAAAATGGAGGAACTCAGCCAGAAGAAGCCTTAAAATGTCTATTTTATGTCGTGTTATTGTTTGGTTTGTTTATTTTAGGACTCGTATTCCTTTTAAGATCAATTGTTTTTTTCTCCGTTATGTGCGGAGCCCCTGCCAAAAATGCCTTTGTGCTTATGTCATCTCAAAAACAAGTGGATTAGTGTATTCTTTTCCACTGGTGTTTTATATACTTCTCATATTCTATCTGTCATCAATATCTTCTTAAAAATGCCCATAAGCATGACTCTTTACAACTGTAGCTCGTATTCCTTTATTTTAGGAATGCGTTTCATGGAAATCCGCTTCCATGAGTAATAACGCCTCGTGTAATGGGAGGATTTCAGATTTTCATGGTTTTTGGATCGCACCTTGTTTGGAAAGCGCGGAGCCATCTATTACACCACTTTTGTAGTCGAAAATGATGCGGCTGAGGTTCAGGCATACTATCAACCATTTCAAGAAGGCTGATTGTTGAGAGCGGGCCGCGGTTATTGCATGAGGCAGGCGTATCGGAAGGCGAATGCGGCGGCGACGAAGTACATGAGGGGGTGTACTTCGCGGCCGCGTCCTGCGAGGAGTTTTATCATTGCGTAGGAGACGCATCCGGCGGCGATGCCTTCGGTGATGCCGTAGCCGAAGATCATCATGGCGACGGTGAGATAGGCGGGGAGGCTCTCGGTGATGTCGCTCCATTGTATGTTGCGGAGTGGGGCGAGCATGAGGAGTCCGACGACGATGAGGGCGGGTGCAACGGCGGGATACATGGCCACAAAGCTGTTCTGAATGCCGAGCGCGGCATAGTAATCCGGGCCGATGTTGTGTCCGGCGATGGCGATAAGGGGGGCGAAGGCGAGCGCGGCGACGAAGCATATCGCGGCGACGATTGCCGCGAGGCCGGTGCGCGCGCCCGCGGCGACGCCGGTGGCGCTTTCGATGTAGGCGGTGACGGTGGAGGTGCCGAGCAGTGCGCCGGTGCAGGTGGCAAGGGCGTCGGAAAAGAAGGCATGGCCGGCGCGCGGGATTTTTCCTTCGGGGGTGACAAATCCGGCCTGGGTGCCGACGCCGACGAGGGTGCCGACAGTGTCAAAGAGGATGAGGAAGAAAAAGAGACCGATGGCGACGAGAGCGTCCTGCCAACGGGTGATCAATTCAGTGAAGTTGAGTTGAAACATGGTTTCGGTGGAAAGCGGAGTGGTTTTCCATTCGAAGGGGATGACGCCGGTGGCAAGGCCGAGGCCGGCAGTGATTAAAATGCCGGCGAGGATCGCGCCGCGGAAGTTCCAGGCCATCATGGCGGCGATCAGGATCACGCCGAAGAGGCAGAGGAGGGGCGCGCCGTGTTTCAGGCTTCCGAGGGAAACCATGGTGGCGGGGCTGAGCACCACCACGCCGCCCCATTGGAGGCCGATGAATCCGATGAAGAGGCCGATGGCGGGGCCGATGGAGTTTTTAAGGCATGCGGGGAAGATTTCGAGGACTTTTTCGCGGGTGCGGAAGATGGAGAGGAGCAGGAAGAGCACGCCGGAGATAAACACGATGGCGAGGCCGGCCTGCCATGAGAATTTCATGGCCATGACGATGGTGAATGCGAACAGGAAGTTTTCGCCCATGCCGGGGGCGAGCCCGAAGGGATAGCGTGCGATGAGGCCCATGTACAGGCAGCCCAAGGCGGAGGAGAGACAGGTAGCGACGAGTACCGCGCCGAAGTTCATGCCCGCCATGGAAAGGACGGTGGGCTGTACAAAAATGATGTAGCTCATGGTGGCGAAGGTGGTGATGCCGCCGATGCATTCGCGGCGGAAATTTGATCCGGATGCTTGAATTCCGAAATAGCGGTCAATGAACTCCATGGTCTCTGCCCCTCCGGTTAGCAGTTGGTTTCCAGTGTGATTGTACAAAGCCTGAAGGAAAGGGTCAACCGGGAATTGCGGCAGGGCTATCGCACTAAAATTCCCCGCAAAATCGCTTTTGTCATTGGGTTGATTCAAACAAACGCTGGCAAATCCCTTGCGAAGGAGAGGCTCTGTTCTTGAGAAATGCCAATGTATCGGCTTTTTTAATGCGATAGCCCTGGGAATTGCGGGTTGCGCGAAAAGCAAGAAGTATGTGTTGGAGATGAAAACAATGGTATAATCGCAAAGACATGAGGACGGTGCGATAAATTAGGAGCAGGCGTGGTTCAGGAAATTCTGAAATTTAACTGCCTTTTGGAGGTTGTATGAAGTTCTGGCGTTTCTATGGGATTGTTTTCGGTTTTTTCTTTTATT
Organism: Candidatus Hydrogenedentota bacterium; assembly: GCA_029565395.1. Classification (GTDB taxonomy): domain Bacteria; phylum Hydrogenedentota; class Hydrogenedentia; order Hydrogenedentales; family CAILVY01; genus CAILVY01. The sequence continues at coordinate 2,646 of JAKQOG010000213.1, forward strand.
TCGTGGCGGCAACTATGCCCTCGGCATGGGCGGACCATGCGCGGCTTGGGACGGTGTATGTGCTGGAGGTTGAGGCCCCCGATCCGGGCTTGCTCTCGTTTCTGAGTCAAAATGACTTTGATTTTGACCGAGTCAGCGGCGGGAAAGTGCAGATTTACGCGGATAAGGCCGAAGTGGCGTGGCTGGAGTCTCTGGGGGTGGAGTATTGCCTGGTGGAGCAGCAGCCGAATCCCCCGCAATTCGATCTCGATGCCAAGGGTTTGGGGGTGTATCACAGTTACGCATCGATGGTTTCCGAGCTTCAAGCCTATGCCACGGCAAATCCCAGCATTACCCAATTGGTCAACTTGGGCACATCCGTTCTGGGCCGCGCCATTTATGCCCTGCTCATCACCGATAATCCTGGCGTGGAGGAAGATGAACCGGAGTTTAAATATGTTGCGAATATGCACGGGGACGAGGTGGTGGGGTACGAGATGTGCCTTTATCTTATCGATCTTTTGCTTGACAAATACGGCGATGAGGACACGGAAGGGGTGCGTATCACCGATCTTGTGAATGAGAGTGAACTCTGGATTGTGCCGACCATGAATCCGGACGGGCATGAATTGGGTCAGCGGTACAATGCCAATGGTTACGATCTCAACCGGTATTTTCCGAGTTGGGTGGATGAAGGCCCGTATGGAAACATTTATGACGGGGATTCCCTGGGAGATACGGGGCGCCAAAAAGAGATTCAAGTCATCATGCAATGGAGCGCCGCGCACAGTTTCACGCTATCCGCCAATTTTCATGGCGGGGAACTGGTGGCCAATTATCCGTATGATGAAAACATGAACGGCGATCCGTACGGCGGTTACAGCGCGTGTCCGGACGATGATTTGTTTATTTATCTCTCAGAAACGTATACCCAATACAACCTGCCCATGTGGAACAGCACAGACTTTGAGCATGGGATCACCAATGGTTCCGCGTGGTATACCGTTTATGGCGGCATGCAGGATTGGAACTATCTGTATTTAAGCGACAACGAGATCACCCTGGAAATTTCTTTAAGCAAAACACCCTCCCAAAGCACGCTGCCGACGTTCTGGTCGCAAAACAAGGAATCCATGCTGAGCTATCTGGAGGCGGGGCATATCGGGGTACGCGGGGTGGTGCGCGATGCGGATACGGGCGATCCGCTATATGCGAAAATCGAAGTTACGGGGAATACCCAGCCGGTATATACCGATCCGGATGCGGGCGACTACCACCGCCCGCTCCTGCCTGGAACCTATTCCATCACGGTTTCCGCCCCATGGCATATTTCGCAGACCATCACCGGCATTGCGGTAAGCAGTGGCGCGGCCACGCGGATGGATGTCAATCTTCTGTCCGTTGTGAGCGGCGGCGAAGTGCTGTGTGAGCAAACGCTGGACGGCGCGCATGAATATGTGCCCAACGGCAGTACGGCCACGGGCACGGCCACCTTTGTTTTAACCGATCCTGAAACGGTCATTCTTCGGTTGTCCCACAATGTACAAAATGCGACAGCAGCGCATGTTCATGTGGGCAATCCTGGGGAAGCGGGGGCGGTGCTGTATAACCTTGGCGGACCCGCGAGTCCGATTTTTTATGCGCTTACCCTAACGCAGTACGAGCAGATTGTTACGGGCCACTTTATCAATATCCACAGTGAAGCCTACACGGGCGGTGAGATTCGGTGTGACTTGAATTGCGTTGCCGGGGAAGGAGAAGGCGGAGAGGAGGGCGCAATCGAGGGTGAGGGAGGTGAAGAAGGGAGTATCGAAGGAGAAGGCGGTGAAGAAGGCATAGTCGAAGGGGAAGGTGGTGAAGAAGGAATCCTTGAAGGGGAAGGTGGTGAAGAAGGAATTCTCGAAGGCGAGGGTGGTGAAGAAGGAATTCTCGAAGGTGAGGGTGGCGAAGAAGGAATCCTCGAAGGTGAGGGTGGCGAAGAAGGCCTAGTCGAAGGCGAGGGTGGTGAAGAAGGCCTAGTCGAAGGTGAGGGCGGTGAAGAAGGCCTAGTCGAAGGCGAGGGTGGCGAAGAAGGTATCCTCGAAGGGGAGGGCGGTGAAGAAGGAATTCTCGAAGGAGAAGGTGGCGAAGAAGGCCTAGTCGAAGGCGAGGGTGGTGAAGAAGGCATAGTCGAAGGGGAAGGTGGCGAAGAAGGAATTCTCGAAGGGGAAGGTGGTGAAGAAGGTATCCTCGAAGGGGAGGGCGGTGAAGAAGGAATTCTCGAAGGGGAAGGTGGCGGAGAAGGCGTCCTTGAGGGCGAAGGATCACCGGCTGAGGGAGAAGGAGTGAGTGAAGGAGAAGGGGCAAGCGAAGGTGAAGGAATTTATGAAGGTGAAGGCGGCGATGAGATCCATAGTGCGGATCAGAATGGAGACCATCAAATAAATCTTTCCGAGTTGTTGCGGGTGATTCAGTTTTTCAATTCAGGCGGATATCATTGTCAGACTGGTACGGAGGATGGTTTTGCTCCTGGAGCAGGCGATCAGACATGTGCTCCGCATGACAATGACTACAATACCCAGGATTGGCTGATTAACCTGTCCGAACTGCTTCGGCTAATCCAGTTTTTCAATTCAGGCGGATATCACGCCTGCGAAGGCAGTGAAGATGGATTTTGCCCGGGAATTTATGGCCGGTAAAGAATGAGCGCCGCTTCTGCCGGACGTGGCGGGAAGCGGCGCTGCCTCTATCGGTAAACCCATGCGGGGGTAAATCGCTGGAAGTGATTAGTCCAATTGGCCCAGTACTGGGCTGTCTGCATTTGCTTCGGCCATGACTTGGTAATGCACGATGCCGGAGGGGTCTACATAAAACCCGTGAAAACCGGTGTTCCCGAAATCGGTGGGCGTGGCCCGTGCGGCAAACGTGGAGCCGTCGCCTTCGACGGTAAATAGATACCCGCTGCGCTCCGAGGTCCAGTTTCCGGACAGATACGGCGGATTGGCCGTGGTCAAGGTGTCGAAATCAGGCGCATAGGTCAAATTCACCGTATTGTAAGTCAGTTGCGCATTCAACACCGTTCGCAACGAGCCTACTGCGTTGGATTCATTGGCCTGGATGCGGGTCCGCAGATAATTGGGTACTGCTACGGCCACCATGATCGCAATGATCTCCACCACAATCATGAGTTCGATAAGAGTGAAGCCTGCATTCTTCCTCATAGCGTATCCTCCAGTGTTGGTTGGTTCCATTCTCCAGGTACTGCACCAATAGTTAAGCAAAGTTTGGACCAATCGTCTAACGTGTTTTCTGGCAACAGGTTAGCTTCTTGGTGATGCGCCAAGTGCTTACATTTTTGGGTTCCAAATGACAAAATTTGTGAAACCGTGGCCTCACAGGTGCAAATTCCGTCATGCTTGCGTTACTATAAGCGGGTTTTGAGCACAACATATCATGATAGGAAGATTGTTGACTATGTGGAAGGTCTTGTTTACGGCAGTTATCCTGGCGATCATGCTCCACGCCTGTGGCTCCCAAGAAGAGCCTGATCGCGCTTCTTTTTTCTCGGAAGGAACAACAAACGCCTCTATGGCGGCGGCGGTTCACACGATGGACGTGGGAGATATTGAATCTTCCGTGACGATTGAAGTATTTCCCGCCACTGGATTTGAGGCCCCGAACATCTCAGTGGATATGGAAAAATCCATTAAGGGACAGTTCACGCAGTGTACTATCACTATTAAACCACCTTATCCCGCCAGTCTGCCGTTGGAATTCCGCGTGACACCCCGCGACCCCATTCCAGGGTCGAAACGGCCGGTGGTCTTACGCGGGTCGATTTTGCGCGAAAATCAGCCCGTGCAACCGTTCAACCTCACATTGGGAGAGTCCTCCCCGAACAAAGTGTTTCCTGTAAGAGTGCCCTACGATCCCCTGCAGGGGCTGCAGCAGCCTGTGAAAACGCTGCTGGTGTTTGCTCAAGTGGAAGCTTTCTTCCTGCCGGAAGGAACCGATGCGGCTTCGCTGGATATCGCATCGGCTCAGCCGGAGAATGGCATCAGCGGCGCAATTATGAGTAATCCCGTCCGCATCAACTTTGTTTCCGCAGAGGGCAAGCCATGAATATCGTGTGCATTGGCGCGCATCCCGACGATTCGGAATATTATGCAGGCGGAACCTTGGTGAAATGGGCCAGGAACGGCCATCGCGTGCTTGTCGTCTCGCTGACCAATGGCGATATTGGCCATTTCACCATGGCTGGGGGTGTGTTGGCGCGCCGCCGGGCTGCGGAGGCCCGGAAATCGGCGGAGCGCGCGGGTGTAAGTGAATGCGTGCTTGACTTTCACGACGGTGAATTGATGCCCACCCTGGAAGTGCGCAAGGCGGTGGTCAAGCTTATTCGTGAGTTTGAAGCTGATATTGTACTGACGCATCGCCCGTGGGATTATCACCCGGACCACCGATATTGCGCTATGGCCGTACAGGACGCCGCCTTTATGGTTACCGTCCCCTTTTTCTGTCCTGATATCCCCGCGCTTAAAAAAAATCCTGTGTTTTTGTATATGATGGACACCTTCACCAAACCCGCTCCGCTCCGGCCCGATATTGCCGTGGCCGTGGATGATGTAATGGACGTGAAGTGGTCCCTGCTCGACGCGATGGAATCGCAATTCTATGAATGGCTGCCGTGGCTCGAAGGACGGCTCGGCGAAGTGCCTGCCGATCCGGTGCAGCGCCGTGTTTGGCTTGAAAAGACTTTTTCCCCGTATTTCAAGGGATTCGCGCGAGGCGCCCGGAAAGCGCTCGAAAAATATTATGGTGCGGCGGCAGCCAAGGGCGTCGTCCATGCGGAACTGTTTGAGATTTGCGAATATGGCCGCCAGCCATCGTCAAAAGAGATTCTGGACCTTTTTCCCTTTCTTCCACGCTTAAAACCCAAACGAGGAGAATGATTCATGGTAATGCTGAAACGCGCTTCCGGATATGACGGTTGGTTGATCGGTGGCATTCTGTGTGCAGTACTCCTTGCGATTCCGGCCTCGGCGCAGGACCTGCCCCCCATGACTAAAATCGAAAATACCGGCGAGGCCACTGTCTATGAAGCTCCTGCACATGTGGAATTCTATTTCCATTTAACCGTGAAGGAAGAGAATCTCGAAAAGGCCATGGCCACTGCCATAAAGTTTGAAGAGAACCTCCGTTCCCGCCTGGAAGCCGAGGAACTCCGCACCAGCGACCTGGAAGTGTCCATGCCGATGGTGACCGATCTTAAGGAAAAGATTATGGTGACCACGGCGCGGTTGCGGTTCCCCATGACCAGTTTTATCTCACCCGATACCGGTCCGGGACAATTTGCACGCCTCTGTGACCGCCTTACCACCCTTGCCGTGCAAATGAACTGCCTGATAGCCGGGCCGGAGTTTCTACCCGCCGACAGGGACCGCATGATCGCCAGTGCGGTAACCGCCGCCACCGAAAACGCTTATCCGGCCGCTGATGCCGCCGCCATCGCCCTCAAGAATGCCATCTATGCCGTGGACCATGTCGTTATTGAAGACATCCGATGGAACGCCACCCCCGATTCGAAACTCCCCGAACCCACTACAGCCCATATTTCCTGCACTGCGCGGGTCAGGGTGATCTATGCCCTCTCGGGGCAACCCTGAACGAGAGGATCAACGATACCCTTTTCCGGATTCCCATGCAGTGCCGATTTTCTTGCCCAGCGACCAGTACCCGTTGTCCGGCATCGTGAAAGCAAAAGGGCGGGCTTTGCGTATGTCTACCTCGCCCTCGGTCAAGCACTCATCGCTACAATATGTTCCCACCAACTCCGCGATAAAGAAATCATCCCCGTTTAGGTCAACTACCTGCGTCACACGGCATTCCATGGTGAGCGGACATTCCTTTGCCATCGGCGCATGGTTGAGTTCCCCATAAAACGCTTCGAACACATTAGACTTGTCCGCCTTTCTCCCACTAACCAAGCCGATGTAATCTACTGCGCGCATCTGGTCCACGGAGGGAATGGAGAGGCTGAATTCCCCGTGTTCGCGTATGCCTTTACAGGTATGATGACTCCGGCCCAGCGCCACTCCGAGCATCACTGGTTTGAAATTCACCGGCGTCACCCATGCCGCCGTCATGTAATTCGGCTTCCCGTCCACCTCCGCCCCCACGATCACCACCGGCATCGGATAGATAAAGGGTTGATTGTCTAATTTAATTTTGTTCATGAGAAGTCCTCTTTTTAACTATAACTCAACACTTGCGGGAGAGTATCATGTGCGAAGAAAAACAAACAAATGAATGTCAGAGGAGCAGTTGATGTATTCTTCAGCGAAACATGTCATGGTGTGGTGTGTGGCAGGGATTGGGATTTTCTCAGGATGGGCGCAGGCCGATAGTCCGGACCTTTCGTCTTCGGGAAAAAACTTCTCGGATTCCTTGTCCTTAAAGGAGTGGAAGGCCCAATGGATTGGCGGGGTTGGGCAGGAATTGCCGATTTTCCGGAAGGTATTCACCCCGGCGGATAAACCCATACGGAAAGCGGTGGTTTTTGTGTGCGGTCTTGGTCAATTCGAGCTTTCTTTGAATGGTGCGAAGGTTGGAAATCATTTTCTGGATCCGGGCTGGACGAATTACCGCAAAACGTGCCTGTATGTCCCTTTTGATATCACTGCGTCACTGAGGCCGGGGCGGAATGCATTAGGCGTCATGCTGGGGAACGGGATGTATAACGTGAAGGGAGGGCGGTATATCAAATTCGAAGGGTCTTTTGGCGATCCCAAACTCATTCTTCAGTTGCGGATCGATTATGCGGATGGCACATCGGACACTGTAATTACGGATGCATCGTGGAAAACGGACCGCAGCCCTATTACCTTTAGCTGTATTTATGGCGGCGAAGATTATGATGCGCGTTTGGAACAACCGGGATGGGATACGCCGGAGTTCGATGATACTCAGTGGAAACCGGCACAGGCGGTTGACGGTCCGGGTGGCGTGTTAAGGATTTCTGAGGCTCCGCCGGTCACGGTTGCGGATACGTTGCATGCGGAGGCATACAAGCGCACAGGCGAGGGGGTCTATTGGGTGGATCTTGGGCAGAACCTGTCCGCCCGGCCTTTCTTAAAGGTAAGCGGGAACGCTGGTCAGAGTGTTACGATTCAAGTGGGCGAGTTGCCGGATAAGCCTTGGAAAGGCCATTCCTATACGTATACCCTCAAAGGCGAAGGCGAGGAATTTTTCCGGCCGCGATTTACCTATTTTGGTTTCCAATATCTTTTCATCAGCGGCGCGGATCGTCCTGATGATGCCTCTAAAGAGGCGGCCCGTCCATTGTTGCTGGAAGCGGGCGCGGATTTTGTGACCAGTTCCGCGCCCTTAGTGGGGGAATTCCAGTGTGACTATGCGCTTTTCAATGATATTGAAGCGATGATTACCCGGTCCGTGCGGAGTAATCTGCAAAGCGTGTTGACGGATTGCCCGCACCGCGAAAAGTTGGGCTGGCTCGAAGTGCCGCATCTGATGGGTCCTTCCATTTTCTATCATTTTGATGTTTCCGGGCTGTATCGCAAGATTTGCCGGGACACCACGGAATCACAGTTGGAAAACGGCATGGTTCCCGATATTGCCCCGGAATATACGCGATTCAGCGAAGGATTTTTTGAATCGGCGGAGTGGGGGAGTGCCTGCGTGCAAATTCCCTGGCTTCTCTACCGCTGGTATGGCGATAAGGCCATTCTCGAACGCCAATATGACACCATGGCCAACTATACGCGGTATTTGGCCAGTACCCGGAACGAGAAGGGGCTTGCCAAGGGCGGGCTGGGGGATTGGTATGACTGGACACCGGAAAAGGGCCACCACGGGTATTCGCAGCTTACGCCACTCGAATTAACGGCCACCGTCATGCTTTATGACAACGCTCGAATCCTCTCAGAAATCCCGGATGCCCGTGATAAGAATGAGTTTTCCGCTTTGGCCAGACAAGTGCGCGATGATTTCATTCGCGCGTATTATGATCCGCAACAACATACCGTGGCTACCGGCAGCCAGGCGGCGCTGGCCTGCGGACTGTTCTTTGGTCTGGTTCCAGAGGAGGATCGGGGTGCGGTACTCGAAAATCTGGTTAAGGCGGTGGAATCCATGCAATACCGCCCCACGACCGGCGAAGTCTGTTTCCGCTTTCTGGTGCAGAGTCTGGCGGAGGCCGGACGTTCCGATGTAGTGTATCGCATAATCGATCGCACCGATCCGCCGGGGTATGGGTGCATGCTCCGGAAATATAACCTTAAGACACTTTCGGAACAGTGGGACAAACCGGGTTCTTCGTTGAATCACTGCATGTTCGGCCATATTCAGGAATGGTTCCAGGCGTATGTCTTGGGTATTCGACAGGCCAAGGACAGTATTGGGTTTGAGCGTCTGCACATCGCGCCCACGCCCGTGGGCAATATCCACGGCGCTCAAGGCTATTACGACAGCCCCAAGGGCCGCATGGATGTGCATTGGAAGAGGACAGATGAAGTATTTTCGCTGGATGTTACGGTTCCCAATGCCAATACCATCGAAATCGTATTGCCTGTGCCTGGGGAATCCACCCTCACAGAATCTGGAGAAGCGCTGCCGAAGAATCCGGGCATTACACAAGTAAACACAGTGGACGGATATCCTTTACTCACGGTTCGCCCAGGTTCCTATCATTTTGTTTGCACCCAACCTAAAACTGCAATGAAATAACCGAAGGACCTTTATCCATGAAGACCGCCCTTTTGTTAATTGATATTCAAATTGACTATTTCCCAGGAGGTAAATTTGAGTTGGTAGGATCACTTGCCGCCGGACAAAAAGCCGCCGAAGCTTTAGCGCATTTCCGTGCCAATCACTGGCCCGTTATTCATATTCAACACATCTCCACTCGGTCCGGCGCCACCTTCTTCCTGCCCGATACCGAAGGAGTGATGATACATTCACTGGTGGCGCCATTGCCCGGCGAAACTGTATTTCAAAAACACTTCCCCAACAGCTTCCGCGAAACACCGCTTCTGGAATTCTTGCATGCCCAGACTATCGAACAACTCGCTATCGCAGGTATGATGACCGCCATGTGTGTCGATGCCACCGTCCGTGCTGCGTTCGATTACGGCTTCTCCCTTCTTTTGTTGTACGACGCCATGGCCACGCGTGATCTCCAATTCAAAGGCGAAATCATACCGGCAGTCCACATCCATGGCGGCATATTGGCCGCCCTGGGCAGTGTGTATGGGCAGCTTATTTCAGTGGCGGAATTTACACTGGGTCATTAACGTCTTTATTTTTGAAAGAGAAAATAGCAACGAAAAACGAATTTTAACTTGAATTTGCATGTTTAGCACAGTAAGCGGTATACTTGTGTAAAGTCACTGCTGTTGGATAGCTAGGGGCGGTTTCAACAAATCATCCATCTACGCTACATCACCTACGAAGCTTGGTTCATCGCACATGCGTGTTAATTCCCACTTTGCCGGTGCTCAGCAGGCAAAAATAGGGCCTTGAGACATGAATAATACGCAAGGCCAGAAGGGAAGAGCATGCTCTTTGAAGAATTTGCTATTGATCCGCGATGTCTGAAAATCTTGAAACAACAGGACATCCACCAGCCCACGCCGGTTCAGGAAAAAACCATCCCTATTGCCCTCGAAGGAAGAGATGTTGTGGCCAGCGCCCAAACCGGCACGGGCAAAACCCTTGCTTTTGCGCTGCCCGCGCTGACGCGGTTGGTCCGGCAATCTGGTCCGAATCGCTGCATGCTGGTGCTTGCGCCCACGCGCGAACTGGCGCGGCAGGTGCATTCCGTAATGCTTCCGCTGGCGAAAACCCTTGGGCTGCGTTCCGTATGCGTGCATGGCGGGGTTGGTTTTCAGGACCAGATTATTGCATTACGCAAGAACTGCAACATTATCGTGGCGACCCCCGGCCGTTTGCTCGATCATATCGGGCGGAAGAATGTACACCTCCGGCATGTGTCCATTCTGGTAATTGATGAAGCGGATCGCATGCTGGATATGGGATTCATTCCCGATGTGCGTGAGATCCTCAGCCAGTTGCCAAAGGAACGGCAGACCATGATGTTCTCTGCTACCTTCCCCCCGGAAATTATCCGGCTGGCCGCCGACATGCAGCGGGATCCCGTCCGCATCCAGATCGGGGCGATATCGGCGCCGGCGGAGACGGTGCAACAGAGCATTTACACCGTGGCGCAACCCGTGAAGGTGGGGTTGCTGATTAAGATTTTACGTGAAAAACAGATTCGGTCGGCACTGGTGTTTCTACGCACCCGGCACCGCACGGATTATGTTGCAAAGGCGCTTCATAAAGCCGGATTCAAGGTTCAGGCCATTCATGGCGACCGCACCCAGGGCCAGCGTCAACAGGCCCTCGAAGGATTTCGCAAAGGCCGCTACAATGTGCTCGTAGCTACTGATATTGCCGCGCGCGGTTTGGATATCGAAGGTGTAAGCCATGTCATTAATTTCGATATCCCCAAAACCTCGGATGAATACGTGCACCGCATCGGCCGCACCGGCCGCGCCAGCGCCACGGGCGAAGCCATCACCTTTGTATGCCCCGATGAGTTCATGGCCCTGAGAACTATTGAGCGGAGCCTGGGCCGTAACTTGCCCCGTGAAGCGTGGGAAGGCGCCGTGCACGTCATTTCGCTCTATCAGCCGCCTTCCGAGCGTCCTGCGGGCGGCAGGCGGTTGAATATCCGCCGAAGCCGCAGCCTCCTGCGCCGCAGATAGGCAGATGGCGGGCTCTTTTTATTTTGGTTCTTCTTTTTTTTACGGGGAAAAAGAAGGAAAGAAAAACGGTTATTTATCGTTGGCTTTTTTGAACCACATCCTCATCATCGTTTTGAATCCCCTGGGTTTTCCGGGAAGTGAAAATAAAAACGCCGGTGTTCAATAAACATTCATTAAACACCGGCGTGTAACGCTCGTCATTGATTGGCGTTTATATACTCTTCGAAAGGAATTGGCAAAGGCGCATCATTTACCAAGAGCGTCCGCCGCGTCCGCCGCCGCCGCCGCCGCCATAACCGCCGCCACGTCCGCCGCCGCCACCGCCACCGCCCCGGCGTCCGCCGCCGCCGCCGCCGAAGCCGCCCCGGCGTCCGCCGCCGCCGCCGCCGCCGCCTTCACGCTTGGGCCGTGCTTCGTTTACGTTCAGGGTGCGGCCGCCGAAATCCTGGCCGTTCAGACCCGCAATTGCGGCCATCGCCTCTTCTTTCGACGGCATTTCGACGAAGGCAAAGCCGCGGGAATCGCCGCTGAATTTGTCGCGGATGATCGTTGCGCTGGCCACTTGGCCAAACGCTTCGAAAGCCTGCCGAAGTTCGTCGTCGGTGGCAGCGTGAGGCACATTGCCCACATAGATGTTCATGGTGAAAGGTTCCTTTCTGTTTTTTGGTTTTGAGATGTTATATTGGAATCGCGGCCACCGCAACTACTATTTGCCGCAATACCCACAATCCTTAAATGCTCCCTGTGGGGGGTCTTTCGCTATCTTTTCACATAACAGGATCCATTCCTCATCGGACATGTCATCGTATTCGTGAGAAAGCAATGCCTGGCGGCATAGATCCTGTTCACGTACGGTGGCGGCCGAACGGTCGTGGATGAATATTTGAGAAGTGTCTTTATCCATTTCGGTGTAGTGTATCATAAATTGAACATGCCACGCGAATTATTATACGCTATTGAACCCCTTGTCTATAATTTTCCTGCATTAGCCCCAGGGCTATCGCATTAAAAAAGCCAATACATTGGCATTTCTCAAGAACCGAGCCTCTCCTTCGCAAGGGATTTGCCAGCGTTTGTTTGAATCAACCCAATGACAAAGGCGATTTTGCGGGGAATTTTAATGGGATAGCCCTGGCATTAGCCCCTTACCAGATTTTTTCCGGCGAGCCGCCCAGCCCAGTAATGTCAGTAAAATACAAGGGATAGCCACACATATAGTTCCGTCCACCGGGGCGTGAAAGTCAAGGGAATTCACTGTAGTTCCGGAGGCGGCATTACACCCCGGAGCAGGCACAACAGGCTCAGCATCAAACCAAATCGGTGAACTTATGGCCTCATCGTGGCGTCCATTGTGATCACCGGCACTTGATTCGACAATACCGTAGTAGTAATCCAGTCCGGAGGACGCTGTATCCTGGAAAATGATCTCCACCGAACTGGAATTCACCGCCCTCGTTTCCACACGTTCCCCGTTCCGGTAGAAGCTCACCGCTTTCAATCGGGTCTGGCTGGTATCATGGGCGGATAACGTGAAGGTCCGCGGGATTCCGCGCAAGTGGGAGCCCATCGGATATCCCGCGCACCGGAAATCGAGGAGCAGGTTAAGATTTTCCGTCGAGTAAAACCTCCGCGCCCGGTAAGCATCGATGATGGCTTCGCGGGTTAATTCCGTTGCCAGCACCCCTGTCCTATAGGGACAGTCGGTATCCCATGTGGCGAAATGGTTGTCATCGCCGCCTAATGCGCCCAACCGCCAGCCGCGTGTATTAGCCATGTCGATATAAGGCAAATCGTTGCCCCAGCGGTTCTGATAATAATAAAAATCGAATCCCATGCAGGTGTTGAACAACTCGATACCCACCATCTGCGGAACCACGGCGGGGGTAATCAAAAAGTGGCGGAATTCGCCAATGGCATAATTAAAAAAGCCGGGGTGATTAAACGTTCCAAAGGCCTCTGGCCGTTCCTGAAGCCAGTGATAAAAACCCCACAACGTCATTGTGGCTATGCAATTGGTCGTATCTTCAGAGTTAAACACATTAATATGTCCCATAAATGGATGGGACCACTCGAAGCCCCAAAGCGTGACAAATTGGCCCGGGGCATTATACGTTTCCGCCACGTCCCTCATCTGTTCCCATTTATGGTCCCAAGGCCAGAAAATCATTAGTTCCGAATGGTCCGACAACGAAAAAAAATCCAGCCCTGCCACATCCCGGGCATATGCATATGCCTCTGAAGCGCTGCCCATTCCATGCGACAGATTGGAATGATTGTGCAAATCCCCAAAATACGTGTTGTATTGTACATCGGGTAGCGGCTCCTCAATAATGTTGCTGGTATTTTGCAGATCATCCTTCTGTACATTATCTGCCTGAAGCTCTTCCAAGATCGCATCTATCGGCGTTTTCAACAATGTATTGGTTAATAAGTGTGTTTCAGGGGTGCTGATAAACCCGGCAGTAACCGTTTTTTCCAGGAAGGTGCGGCACTGGTCCCACGTCACGATGCCCTGATCATCTTGCAGAACCAGCAAGAGTATCTGTTCATTAGAAAGTTGTTCTGCCGCACGAAGCATTCGCAGCGTGAAAAATTCCGCGGGCGTGGGGGGGCGGTCTTGTGCATGGGAATAAGCAAGAACCAGAAATTCATCCTGTGCATCAGGGGTGGCTTGTTTGGCCGATTCCATGGACTGAATGATTGTCTGGATTCCCGTTTGAATGGCATTGGCGTCTGGTGGGGCAGCCGTTGCCAAGGTTCTTGAAGCAATATCCACGAAGGAGATTCCTGCAAGCAGAAGGACTAGGTGTAGTTTCATTCCGGCCTCTCCAGGATCTACTGCGCCAATGGTCGATTGTATTGTCCATGAAATACTACTGGAACCATACCTCTCTCTGTGTATATTCTACACAACAACCTGGGGATGGATCTTATTTCACTTTTTTCCCGTTTGTCCACTTTAGGAATGTTTTATAGGCTTCAGAGAGGAGAAACCGAAGATTTTCCGGCCCCATATACGGTATAGGATGGTTGACTACGAACAGTTCAGTTAATGCGCTATGTTCCCCGGACATTAATTCCGCGATGATCCGGCCTGCTATTTGAGCGAATGCCACACCTTCACCGTTGTAGGCCACGCCATAGTAAATATTTTTATATTCACCCATAACGCCCACGCTGGGAGTGTAATCGCGCGATATGCCCATCGTGCCTCCCCATGCATGGTCAATTCGAAGCCCTTCAAGCTGCGGAAAGGTGGTGAACAGGCTTTGGGTCAGCAGTTCGATGACCGGCTTGTTGTTGCCGCTGCTGAGAGCGTCATGCGCATAACAGGGGTAATCTGAACCGCCGATGACAATGCGTCCATCTACTGTTGGACGGAGATAATCAAACAACAGGCGTATATCGGAAAGTCCCCAGCGTTTCGACCATCCGATGGATTGCCATTGCGCCGGGCTGAGAGGCTCCGTGGCAATCACATAACTGCTCATCGGCATTACGTGATTCCGGAAGAATCCAAGCCCTGGTGCATAGCCGTCTAGTCCCAGTACCAGGGCAGGGGCGGTGATGTCGCCCATTTCTGTTTCAATTCGATGGATTTTGCCGGGGTGTACCCGTAGCACCACGGTGCGTTCGCGCACTTCCACGCCCCGGTTCTCCACAATGGGCTTCATGCCTCGCGCCAGTTTCGCGGGATTTAAAATAGCCCCATTCGGAATGGCCAACGCTGCGATATAGCGGGGTGAATTGATCGCCTCTTTCAAGGCGTTGCCGGTGAACATGGTTGACTTAATGCCCAGCCCGGAATAGACCTTCTGTTCTTCTTCGAGGCTGGCCGCTTGTTCTTCTGTGATAGCCGCTTCGATCATGCCGTTCTCTTCAAAATCACATGAAAGGCCATGCTCGGAAATCATTTGTTTGATTTGAGCGATCCCGAACGTGCTTGCTTCGAAAGCGCGCCGCCCTGCTTCCAGCCCGGCAGAAGCGGCGTATTCCATCAGCCCTGGCAGGCCTGGATCACAAAACCCCCCGTTGCGTCCGCTGGCTCCATACCCACAACAGGCCCCTTCCAACAGCACGATCTTTTTGCCAGGCATTAATTCACTAAGATGATACGCCGAGGCTAATCCGGTAAATCCACCACCGATGATTACAATGTCTGCTTGATGATGGCCCTTCAGAGGAGCGTTGATGGCCTGATTCTCCAGCCCTGCGGATTTGAACCAGAAATTGTCCACGAAATACTCATACAATTCCGGCGGCCGGGCGGGATCATCCCCCAGCCTTTCCAATCCCCGAGAGGCGGCCCACATTCCTGCCGCCCCCAATCCCGCCCCGGCAATAAAGGAACGCCGGGATACGCGGCGCACCTTATGCCTGGGCGATTCTTTTTGTTCGCTCATGATTGAGATGCGGTCCACAATTGGTAGATGGTTTGATTCTTCGGAACGGGCGATTTTTCACATGAATTCAACGCTTTCACCAATCCTTGTTGCAGTTTGAACAGGGTATCCAAATACAATTTATCCGCGGCCGCCTGAGAAGGTTCCGGCAACGGCGTTACTTTCCCGGCATTCTGTAAGGTTTTACGTTGGTTGATGGTTTGGAACTGCTCCAGGATAAGGCGTGCGTGGCGTCCTTCGTAGGAGTCCCCCAGCCCCTGAGCGGCCAGCGATTGGCAGAAAGTACGAATACGTGCCATGGATATCGGAGGTTGTGGCGCTTTGCAGGGCATGGCGGCCACGCGCTGTCCATTCACATACAACCGTAGTTCCCCGTTTGCGTCGAATGTAGCCGCAACATTGCTCCAGACATTTAATGGCAGACTAACCGTCTGAGACAGCGTTCCCTGGGGCGTAATCACCCGCAGCACGTTTCCTTCCAGCCAGTCGAGGAGGTAGCCATCGTCCGTGCCCGCCGGGATCTTGTCGATAATCCTCATGCACTTGTCCGGAAGCGTCTCCGGATAAATCCTGGCTTCGAGTGTGAATGCCTGGCTCAGATCAAAGCAGGGTTTGTTTTCGATTTCCGCCCAGCCGGCGCCTGACAAGTGCAATGCGCCTTTTTGGATGTCCGCGCCCTGGCGCAACTGCAATGGCAGCGGTTCGCCTGTGGCGTTCGGGATCATTCCTTCTTCCGTGTGATCACAGAGCCAATGCGCCACCAGTCCGTCCGTCTGCATCACGCGGATTTTCTGGATGGCCAATGATCGGATGTTTCTGGGGGGCAGCGCCTGATTATAAATGCACACCCGTGCAATCCGGCCTTTGAACTGGTTTTCTCCTTTGCTGTCCGCACCAATCCGCAAGGGAAGGGTATTCTTACCCGCACTGGTGAACAGACCGTCCACCTCCCCAGAGGCATCCTTCGCATCCGGGAGCGGAAGCGCCGGGGGGGTGACTTTGAAGTTGGACAATTGGTCCAACACTGCATTGCCGAACGCGATCAGCACATGGGCCTGATCGGGAATCTCCGCATAGGGGAGGGTAATGCTTACCGTGTCGAATTTCGTCCATTCCTGCCCATTGATGCGCACGGCCTTGATGGGGCCTACGCCCGCGGCCGCCAGATACACCTGCTTGCTGCCGAACCGTATCGGGAAGCGCTGTTCCAGGCGCGTGATGCTTGGCGGGATGTGCGGAATGAGCGTGAGCGTGTCCGCATCGTATAAATACTCAAAAAGCCCCCGAATCATCGCGGCGGGCGGGCCGAAGGTATCATAACAAAGGTTGATGGGCTCTTTGGGCTGATACACTTGATTCCCCCAATCCACCAGCGGGTTGTCCATCCGGAATTGCCGCGCAAACCGTAAGATGGCGTTCATTGACCGGGCCGTATCTTCGTATTTGCCCAAGCGGTAATAGGCCATCATCATCCGTGCCTCACAGGTCGACCAATGCCCGCCGTTGACCCAGGTGCCATGTTGCCACAACCACGATTTGTCCGATTCATACATGTCGTCAAGACCGGGTTCGTTGGCACAGATTAAGTCATGCCGCCGCAACAATGGAATTGAAGCAATCTTTTGATAAATAAGCTCTGCCTGGGCATGCTCCACTACTCGGAACGCTATCGCGTCGTGATTTGGCGGAGCTTCGAAGTAGCCATGTTTCGGCGCGCCATACACCCCGTGTTTTGTGCCATCCGGGTCCAGCGACTTGATAAAATATCCCTCTTCCGTGATGAGTTGATCCAGACCCGCCTTCGCACGATCCCGGCGGTCCGTGTACAACACCACCTTGTCGCTGTGCAGCATCATTTTTTCCAATTCGATCAACCGGTTCAGCGCGGCAATGTACGTGATGGATAATCCTGCAAGATAGGCTTTATCGAATGTGCCGTCGGGACGTTTCCAGCCCGCATAGCTCGGCGCCAGCAGATTTCCCGCAGGTCCGGCGAGAAACAGATTGTTCTTGTCCCGCCGCGTCTCGATAAAATTCGCGGATCGCTCCAGCATCGGTAAATAATGCTCGATAGCCGCTTTATCCCGGCTAATCAGCAGTAATTCCGATTGCAGCACCACGCCCGCTGCCGTAAATTCCATTCCCCAGTCATGAATATCGATTTTTCCATCGCCCTGTTTGTACATAATCCAGCCTGGTGACGCCGCATCGCATAGACAGCCGTCCGGAGCCACCCAATCCTTCGCGCCCTTGCGCTGGCCGTCGCCCATCTGGTTGAACCAGAGGTCCTGGGCATTCTGTAGAAAGCTGATGTATGGTTCCAGATAGAAGGGGAGTGCGCAATACGTTGTGCCGTAACTGTTCTGAATCCACCATGCGCCCCAGGTGGGCCCTTCCACAAAACCGTTCCAGTCCGGTGTGTACAACATGGGTATATTTTGAAATTCCGGGTCCGGATCGAACATGCGCCGCGAAATATCCAGCAATTGGAGATATTCAACGTCGCCCTCGCCCTGGTAGTATTTCCCTTCAAACGTGGGCGTGGGTTGCTGTCCCAAGGCAGGAAAACATAGTGCCGTGATTGTCACCACGCCCAAAAACCGCGTGCATCCTTTCATGGTCCGATCCTCCGTGTATAGGTGGAGACTTAGTGTAGACGCTCCCCCTTAGAAACACAAGACACGAGGGGAGGTAAACCGCTGGGAGGACTGGGAGGACTGGGAGGACTGGGAAGGCTGGGAGGATTGGGAAATATGCAAGAATGCGACCCATAGGACTGATATGCCTGAATGGTTAGGGTAAGACTATGTCGAAAATCTTGAAAGATCCGTTTAAGAATTGCGTCAACTGACCCAGCTCACCGAAAAAATCTATACTAGCATGAGCGATGTCCCCGCATGGAATCCCACAAAGGATTTGTTCTGCCCCTATCATTGGAAAGACCTATTGCCCCTTTATGAGAAGGAGCAATAGGCCTTTTTGAGACTCCATTTACTTCAGGCGTTTCTTACACGGACAGTTTTTTGTGCATCCTCCTTATTCCCAAACTTGCCAGTAATGTTGTCATAATTACTAAGCCCGTATATCCTGCTGCCGGAACCTGATGCGTGACCTCAAGGTAAGAAGGTGTTGTAGAGACCACTTCATACGCATCACTTACGACGCACAGGTACTGGCCTTCGTCTTCTTTGTCTACCTGATAAAGCACCAAAACAGGATCGTTGCCGCCCACCGGAACCAGCATCTTGTTGGCGGGTTCATATTGCCACTCGTATGAATACGGCGGGGTGCCCCCTGCCACCTCTACTTCCAGATACGCGGTGCTTCCCAGGCCTTTTGTAATATATTCAGGAGGCTGAGACACCAGGCGCAAATGCTGGATGGTGTACAGCGGCCCTTGGGTGTAATCTTCCGGCAATGGAACGCCATTCAGACTTTCAATGCCGCCAGAGGCCAAGACGTCCAAGCGCATTTTCCCGTCGCCCGCGCCAATATTTACCGTAACGACAAAGTTCCGGTTGTCCACAGACTGAATCGCGCTAAAACAGCACTGCGTAATATTGCCGCAGGCTACGCATGTCTTGAAATCGTTTGAGGCAGTGAGAAGGCCTTTCTCAACGCCAGTGACCACAGATGAAAATGTGACTTTAAAGCGCACTTGCGGCATGTTGGTTGATTCCGGATCCAAAAGCTCAATCTTTTCGACACTGGCGTGCGACAGGTCGATCACCAACTCATCACTTGTGGAATCCATACCCGTGTTGCCGGCGGAATCTGTAGCGAGCACATGCACGTCGTAGGTTCCCGGCGCCAGTTCTGCCAGCATATTGTCATTCAGTGTCCAAGTGCCATCTCCGTTGTTGATGGCATGATAAAACACGACATCGTCTAACGTGATCAATATTGTTGCACCCGGGTCATTGTCGGCGATGGTTCCACTTAAGGGCGGCGTGGTGTCCGCAGTAATCTTGGGCTGAACCGTCACGACAGGTGCTGTTCCATCAATAAAGAAAGTGGTACTGTCGTCTTCCGCCATCACATTGCCCAGGAGATCGGTAGCGTCCGAAATCACCGCGGTGGCCAGGCCATTATCAGCCGCCTCCACGGGGCGATCCAGATCCACTTGATAACTGATGTCATTCAGCCAAGCGCCATTTCCACCCTCCGCCACACTACTCCCTGGGATGACTGACTTTGCACCGGTGTATACCACGAGGGAGGGCGATATCGTCACATCCATGGATTCGCTGAAGATCAACCGTGCAGTGACAACAGCGCCAATCCCGGGGATTTCAGGCGAGATCTCGACTGAAATAAGCGTTGCCGGAATTGTGTCGATGGTGTATTCCGGGCCGCTTGTATAATCGGCGGACATTGGGTCGTCCTGCAGGTCCAGAATTCCGCCTCCCGCGAGCACATCCACGCGAAACGAGCCCATTCCCGTCCCGGTGTTTACGGTAATTACATACGTCTGTGGGCTCTCCTGTTCCACCCGGCTTACCGTCGTCCCTTCCAGTGAGCCGCTGGTAAGGACTAGCGCGAAATCATCGAAGGGACCGGTATCGCCTACTTGGATACCTGTGACCGGTTCGCTGAACACCACAGTATACCCGGCTTCCGGTCCTCTGGATGGGTTAGCGTCATTCATGGTCATCGAAATAACGGAAGGCGGATTTATCACGGAAGGCGGTGCGATTTCCACCTGATGCGAATTGTCCGGCAGCATGACATGTCCCAGCAAATCGCGGGCGTCTGAAATGGTGACTGTTGCGGTGCCAATATCTTCGGCCACCAGAAGGCGGTCAATGCTTACCTGATATTCGGTATCACTCAGCCAGATGCCGTCGCCGCCCACAGTGGCACTGCTTGCTGAAATTGTACCATTACTTTCGGTAGTTACACTTACAGCAGGCGGGACGGTTTGGTCCATCGGCTCGCTGAAGGTAAGGGTCATCGCGATAGTGCCGCCGGTTATTGCGGGGTCAGGCGATGCCGAAAATACGAGGACCGTTGGAGGGAGGGTGTCCACTACATATTCCGGCCCAGTGGTATAGTCCGAGGTCATGGAATCGCTCTGAGCGTCCAGTATCCCCCCGGATGCAAGTACGTCCAACCGCAGCGATCCTTCGCCCGTCCCAGTTGTCAGCGTGACCGTATAGGTTTGTCCATTAATTTGGGACACGCTGATTGGGGCTGCCCCTGCAATGCTTCCATTGGTGACCGTTACAATAAAATCATTTGAGGGGCCTGCACCCGTCTCGATCCCGGTTACAGTTTCATTGAAAATAACGGTATAACTCACCGTGGGGCCGGTAGTCGGCGAAGGATCATTCCGGGTCATTGACACTACGTATGGCGGGATCAAAAGGAAATTCGGATCGATAATGAGTTCATCCGTGGTCGTATCCGTCCCCGTGTTTCCTGCACTGTCCGTGGCTATGGCTTTGACATCATACGTGCCTTCTGCAAGCACCGGCAATACATTATCCGGCAGCGTCCAGGTGCTATTGCCATTATTCACGGCGGAATAGAAGTGAATATCATCAAGGGTGATGAGAATTGTCGCGTTTGGGTCGTTGTCCAGAATAGTTCCGGAGAGTGGGGGAGTGGTATCCGGAGTGAGCAGGAAGTCCACAGTAACAATCGGAACGATGCCGTCAATGACAAATGTGTGGCTGCTGTCAGGCGCCATGACATTGCCGGTAACATCTTGTGCCGAGGAGAGATGGATTGTGGCCAGGCCGTCATCCAGTGCAACTAAGGCGCGATCCAGGGTTACGCGGTATTCCGTGGCGCTGATCCATTCGCCGTCTCCGCCCCCGCCTACGCTGCTGGCCGAAATGGGGCCGTTGGTGGAGGTCTGGACGCTTACCGTGGGCGATACTGCGGTATTCATGGTCTCATCAAATGTTATGGTGAGCACGACAAGATCCCCGATACCCGCTGGTGAAGAAGAAATTAATACGGATGTGACTGACGGGGGAATAGTGTCCACCACATATTCAGGACCGCCGGTATAATCGGCAAGCATAGGCTGCAATTCTTGGTCCAGAATTCCGCCGGAAGATAACACATCCAGCCGGAGCGTGCCAGCGCCTGTGCCGGTGTTCAACGCTACCACATAGCGCTCGCTGTCAAGGCATACAACGCCTGTGATGGCATAGCCGATGAGCGAACCGCTGGTCATGGTCAATGAAAAATCATTAAACGGCCCTTCTGTCCCAATCTCAATCCCGGTTACCGGCGTGCTGAAATATACCGTGTAACTTACGGCAGGACCCTGTGTTGGGGAAGGATCATTACGCTCTATCGACAGCACGCGCGGATGAAGACCCGGAAAATCCATCCCCTCGTCCAGGTTTCCGATATTCTCCGGGCCAAGACCCCAATCGGAAGCATCGTTGTGATCTGTATCGCCGAAACGGTGCCACGAAGGCTGGGCCGTGGTCTGGCCCGTCACTGCGGGGCCTGACCATTCAGAATGTGGAATTGTCTGCGGATTGGTAATGTCGCTGGCCTGTATGTGCGCTGACTGACCGCGCGCTATAAAAAAATCCATGATTACACCCGCAGAATCGGTCAGCAAAACCGCCACTTTCGCGGAAGCGCCCGCATTCCAGGACAAACTGGAACTCAAATAAAAATAAACAAATCCAGGCGCCGGAGTGCCTCCACCGCCTTGTTCAAATAACACCACAACCGTATCAGGGGGTATTACCGTTCCCCATGGAAACGAAAAAGAACAAACAGGATCGGGCCAACTGCTCGCATCATAAAAATATGCCGTCCACGAAGATATGTCCACTGAACCGCCGGATACGTTTACAAACTCTGCCGCATCCGATTGATTGGTGTCGATTTCGGATATCAACACAGTCTGAGCGTTGGCCCCCATGGAAAAAAGAACTAATAACAACAATATCAGAACCTTGCGTTGTGCCAATTGTGTTTCTCTCCCCCGTCTATATGGTTCTGAAAGTGTTTCGTCGTCCATTTCTTCTTCTCTCCTTCTCCTGTGGCTGTCATTCGGCCCTGCATATGTATTTTTTAATTTGCTTATGGTCTAGCGCAATGCTGATAATAAGCAAAATGATATAACTGACACGCAAAACAGACAGCATTCTCCTTCCTGGTGGTGAAAATCTACTGTTAGGAAATCTCCCACATCCCTGTGAGTGTTGGCACAACCCCACCAACACAGCCAAAATTCTCGAACATAATTATACCAACTTTCGTCTACAGAATGCAAACAGTATTTGATAGACAATTTTACTTAATATACTAATTATGTCACAAGCGAGGCATTTTCTTTAGCTGAAATTGATAGTAGATTTGACGAAATGCGGTTCAATAAGAGGAAAACTGCTCATTCAGATACTCACGTTTCCCCTTTTAATTATTTTGATTTCGAGCTAGAAAGATACCACTGGTTTGTGGTGCTATTGGACAATTAACGGTTTTCCCTCAAAGGCTTTTGGGACAGGTGTGTCGAGATAGGTGAGTGCCGAAACACCCAAATCCAGCAGAGTCGGCTGGCCAGAGACTTTTTTATTGCAGAAAAAGATCCCTGGTGTTAGATCAACATCCGAACCGGCATGTTCTCCGGACCATTTGTCCAAATTGGGTTCAATAACCTCTTTGGGCGCCGCCCCGGAGGCCGAAATCTTCCCAGTCTGATAACCGTCTGCATACCCAAGTTGGAGATCCGGCGCGTCTGCTGCGGACTCCCCCTGCACATTCGCCATCACATAAATATTGCGAAATATCTTGTCACTGGTCTTGGGGTCGGTCAATGCAAGGAGTTTCTCTTTGATTTCTTCCAATACTGCGGGCGCCTCTTCCGGAGTCACGGTTCCATACTTTTCGCGTCCCTTGAGATTCAAGAAAATCATTCCGAGACCCAGCGCATAGGCCTTCGAGCGCGGCCAATCAAAGTCCATGAGGTATTTTGCGTCCGTGAATGCCGTGGCCGGATCGCTTAGTCCTTTTATTGCCAGATATCCGTTTCGCACCAGCCATGTGTTCACATTGAATCCATACCGGAAGCTGTGAAATCCATGGTCCGACATGATCATCAACAAATCATTTTCCTTGAGGCGTTTCATCACCTCGCCCACGATCACATCCGCTTGAATATAGGAATCCTCCACCACACGCCCATATTTTTGGCTCATTTGTTCGGTGTACAACGGATGTTTCGGATCCCGGTATGCCCAGAATAAATGCGATATGCGGTCCGTCGCCGTCCATCCGGACAGCAACATGTCAAACCCGCCCCGGTCCAATTCATCAAGCGTTAGCTGTTTATTCCACTCGACGGTACGCTTCGCATCTTCTAAAAACATATCCTCGGTCATGTCGCTGCTTTGAAGCGCCTTCGTATCATGCGACCATCCCACGGTTTTATAGAGTCCATAGCGATCCGCCAACTCAGCGGCGTATTCAGGCGGCGTGCTGATCGGCATCATCGGCTCGCGCGGATGAATCTGCAAGCAGGTCATATATAACCGCACATTGTTTCCCGCTTCCACCAGATGAAACTGGCTGATGGCGCGGACCTTGTACGCGGGGGATAGGGCAAAGGTCCATTCCAACCAAGAGGACCACTCGCCCTGCTTGATTTTGACGGATTGGTTCTCCACGGTTATCTCCACGTTCTTGCCTGATCGATCCGCCTTGAAAGTTACCGGCACTTCTGCATACTTGTCGCTCTTGGCCGGTGCAATCCCCGGAACATTCACCACCGCCAAATCGTTCTCAAACCTCAACGGAATCCTCATGCCCCCTGCAATGGATTCCACTGTCGCAAAATCCTCGGAAAAGGCGAAGTAAATGCTCTGCGTCCCCCGTATGTCCGGCACATCCAAACCGCATAATTCACAGCATCCCTCACCCAATGGTTCCGCTGGATACGCGTAAGGCACTGTTAATGCCTTCACTTTTTTCCCCGCGTCACTGGTCACTTTCCAAAAGCTGTCCCCTTTTCGTTTGCTCTCGTAGACCGGCCCCCGCAACAATGCCCCGTCCGGCGCTAAATCAGGCCGCTTCGTGCTGCCAAACCCCGGACTCGGGAAATATGTATTCGGATCACGCCGCAGGAAATCAAACACCCCGTGATGTACCGGCCTCCGGCACGTTGCAAAATTCGACCATGCCGTCGGCGATTGCGGCGGATTGCTCGAAGCCAATGGCAAAAAACTTCCCTCTTTGGACAATTTTGCGAAACTGGGAAGCTCATTCTTGTCGATCATCCCCTGCACAATCCCGGGATCCATTCCATCGAACCCCAAGATAATCACCCGCCCCTGCGGGGCGCCCAGCGCGGAATACGCCATCAGCAGAAAAAGAATTAAAAATCTTGCGAAAAAATGCTTGTCAAGCGGCATAAGATGTTGCTCCGATTCACCCGGAATGTTAAATATTCGGGGTGCAATTAACCGATTGTCAGCTTTTCCATGGACCATACACTTGCGTCACCCGTTTCTGAATCTTGGCTATGAACTCATCCATTACCGGACGGTCGCTTGCCACCGTGTACCATAGGCCTGCCTGCTCTGCGTACCATCCCATTTTCCGCATTGCTTCCGACGCCTCCTCCCATGTTACTCCCATGGCTTCCGGACGAATATCGACGCCGACCCGGTGTACTGCCTGCAACATCTCCTCCGCGTGATTCTCCTGAAGCGCAGAACCGATATACAAGCCCAGGCATACGGGCTGCCCGTGAATAAACGGTTTTCCAGTCAGATATTCGAGCGTGTAGAAGAAAAAGTGCTCGACTCCTTCGATATGCCGGGGATTCCACCCCGCGTTATGAAACGCCGCGCCGCCCCAGCGATGCGCATTCATCAGTGTGCGAATGCCTTCCTCCGTTACGTTACGGATATGATCCAGCTTTGCCATTACCGAATCCAGCACCCCCTTTGCCTCCGCCACCAGCCGCTTGTCATACGGCCATTGCGGCTCTGTTTTGTCCCGCTCATGCGCGAGTTTCCAGTCCGCGTGCGCCGTATGATAACAAAGAATATCGCACACCCCGCTCCGGTTCAGGGCAAGCGGCGCGCTCTGGATCACATCGAAATCAATATACACTGCCTCCGGTACCGCCCATCCGATATACCGCACCTTCCCCCCCATCCGCACCGCCGCCCGGTGTCCAAACGCCGCGTTCACCGACATTGCCGTTGGCGCCTGGAACAAAGGCAGACGCCGCGTCCACGCCACCAGCTTGGCCACGTCCATTGCCTGACCGCCCCCCAGCCCGATCACCCCATTGCACCCGGGCAGCTTCTCGATAATGCCCTTTAGTTCCTCATGTTCCAGCGTTTTCACAAAATGTACATGCGCTAACCCATCGTTGAAGCGCCCCGAAAACTTCGGCCACAGATCTTCCATCGTCACCACCAGATATGGCCGGTGCACGAATATCGGCAACTCCGAAATCAAATTCCGCCCATATATTGTTGTGAAAAAATGTCCCGTTTGTTCCATAGTGTTTTTCCTCTTGATAAGTTACCGCTATGCCAAAATTTGATATCGATAGAAGAGAATACTTGAAATGAACTCCATAAGGAAAATCGCGACGGGCACTATATCGGCACGGTGCATAAAAAAAGCGATGCTGCTGAAATAAAATGGAAACGGCCGATTGCCTCACACCTCCTGCAATGCCTTCAATAATCCTTCCGCTTCATATAAGGGCGATTCTGATTCCTTTGGCAATACATATTCCATGGAAGGACGCTCCTGCCACACGAATCCCAGCGCATCCCCATAGGTTTCCCTTAACGCATGCTGTTTTTTCCGGTTCATGAACTGACTCGACTCAAAGTCAATCCGTATCACCCCCTTCGCCAATGACATCGACCGGACACCCAAATCACTTGCGAGCGCGCGAACCCGCATCACGTCCAGTAAACGCCGCACCGGATTCGGCGGATACCCATAGCGGTCTTTCAATTCCATCAGCAGATCGTCCACGTCCTCCGCGGATTGTACCGCCGCGATCCGCCGGTAGAGCGTCATTTTCTGTTGCGCCACCGGCACATACTCATCCGGCACAAACGCATCAATCGAGAGTTCAAAGGGAGGCAGGTCACGCTTTCTCATCGGTTCCCCCTTCAACTCCGCCACTGTTTCTGCAATGAGTTCCCGGTAAGTTTCATACCCCACCGTGGCGATATGCCCGCTCTGTTCCGCGCCCAGCAAATCCCCCGCGCCGCGGATTTCCAGATCGCGCATGGCAATCCGGAATCCCGAACCCAGCGCTGAAAAATCCTCCAGTGCTTTCAACCGCTGTTGAGCCTCTTCCGAAAGCGCCCTATCGCCCGGTACCAGCAAGTACGCAAATGCACGATGCTTATACCTCCCCACCCGCCCTCGGATTTGATACAGTTCGCTCAATCCGAACATGTCCGCGCGATCAATAATGATGGTATTCGCATTTGGAATGTCGATCCCCGAACCAATGATCGTCGTGCATACCAACACGTCAATCTCCTTATTCACGAACGCGATCATCACGTCTTCCAGTTCGTGCTTGGGCATCTGCCCGTGTCCCACCGCCACCCGCGCGCGCGGCACAAGCTTCTGCACCATCACCGCCACGTGATCAATCGTCTGCACGCGATTGTGCAGGTAGAAGACCTGTCCCTGCCGTGCCAACTCCCGTTCGATCGCTTCCCGCACCAAGTTCGGGTCCCATGCCTCGATGCAGGTGTGGATGGGCAGCCGGTCATTTGGAGCGGTATTGATCACACTCATGTCCCGCAACCCAATCAACGAAAAATGCAATGTGCGCGGGATGGGCGTCGCCGACATCGTTACCACATCCACCTGGGACCGCATTTGCTTCAATTTCTCTTTATGCCCCACCCCAAACCGCTGTTCCTCGTCAATGACCAACAATCCCAAATCCTTAAACTGGATGTCTTTCGAGGTAAGCCGGTGCGTTCCCACCACAATGTCAACCTCCCCTGAATTCAGCCCATCCACCGTTTCCTTGATCTGTTTCGGTGTGCGGAACCGGCTCAACATCTCCACCCGGATCGGGAAATCCGCCAGGCGTTCCCGGAACACATTATAATGTTGCTGAACCAGCACCGTCGTCGGCGCCAGCAGTGCCACCTGCTTCCCTTCCATGACCGCCTTGAATGCTGCACGAAGCGCTACTTCCGTCTTGCCATACCCCACATCCCCGCAGATCAACCGGTCCATCGGGCGCGCCAGTTCCATGTCCGTCTTCGTTTCCCGGATCGCCCGCTCCTGATCCGGCGTCTCATCATACTCGAACGCATCCTCAAACTCCTGTTGCCACGGCGTATCCGGGCCAAACGCATGACCCTTGTGCGATTCCCGTTCCGCATACAACCGGATAAGGTCCGCCGTCATGTCGCGCACCGCCTTCTTCACCTTCGCCTTTGTTTTCGCCCACGATGCGCCCCCCAGCTTGTCTATCTTTGGCGTGGCCCCTTCCCCCGCCAGATACTTCTGCACGCTGTCGATATGCGTCACCGGCACATACAACACGCCGCCGCCGCTGTAATGCAATACCATGAAATCCCCCGGCTTGCCTTCAAACCGCCGAAGCCCCAGATACCGCCCAATCCCGTGCACCGCGTGCACTACATAATCCCCGCTCTTCAAATCACTGAACTGCGTGATTGTCACCCCCGCCTCAAACCGCCGCCGCGTGCGCCGCATATAATGCCGCCCGAAAATTTCCCGCTCGCTCAGCACCGCCACCTTTTCCTTTTCCGATACGAAGCCTCCGCGCAACCGGCCAATGTCCACACTCAGATCAAATACATCCTGACCAGGGCGATAGCCCTGCTCCTCCAACAACTCGTACAAGCGCCGCCGCTCCCCCGAATTCACACAAAAAATGCGTACGGTGTACCCTTCAAAATCCCACTGTTTCAATTGTGCCCAGAAATCGTCCATCCGTCCCGCCCAATGCGCCACCGTTTTCATCGGCATGCTGAATCGCTTTATTTCCGGCGTCTTTTCATACCCCACCTGCGCCAGATGTAATTGCGAATACGGCATTAAAGCGTGCTCCGCCTTCTCCCACGGCATGAAAAAAGGGCTGCCATGCAACTCCCCGCTGAGTTTCATCGCCTCTTCCCGGATCGTTATGGGCTCATCGAGCACCACTAGGGTATTCTCGGGAAAATAGTCCAGCAGCGTCGAAAGGCGCTGTCCTGATTGCGTCATCTCCGACAACAACGCCTTCTCTGATCGTGGCGGAACATCCACCCGCTGCACCGTCTGTACGCTGCGCTGTGTTTCCGGCTCAAACATCCGTATAGATTCCACCTCATCCCCGAAGAATTCAACGCGGCACGGCAATTCACTTGAGATTGGAAATATATCCACAATGCCCCCGCGAACACTCACCTCCCCATGCCGCTCCACCATCGGCTCCCGCGAATATCCCATTTTGATCAGCCGATCCAGCAGATCCTCCACCATGTACTCCCCGCCCTGTTCCAAGATCACCGTATCCCGCACCAACCGGTCAATTTGAATGACATACTGCAAAAACGAATGCACCGGAAGCACCGTATGCACGAATCGATCCTGTTCCCGTGCCAACGCCAGACGCTTCAGCGTGTTCATCCGTTCCGCGATGATGTCATCCGAAGGATTCATGCTGTCGCCCGGCAACACTTCCCATGCCGGAAACAGCGCTGCATGGTCCTCCCCCGCGAAGGTGCACAGATCATCAAAAATAGCCTCTGCCTCCGGACGCCCCGGCGAGAGAAGTAATAATGGCGCACGAAGTTCCCGCGCCGCCTGCACGGCCAATGCTGTTTTCGCTGACCCCCAGCATCCCGTGATTTCCACCATGGGACGCGAAGACCGCCCCAACAGCGAAGCTGCCTCATCTACCACGCCAAATTTAGGCAGTGCAGTTTCCATACTTCATTACTCTTTTACTGCCCCTAAAAGGCCAATCGCCGGGCGCATGTTAGAAATGAGATATATTTCATATAGGACCTATATGACCGCATAAGACCTATAAATAACATCCCCTTCGCCGTGATGTCTGATGCGCGCGGCCTCAGCCCCGGTCGATCAGCGCTTCGCGTTCCGGGCCAACGGATACATAATGGACTGGACAATGAATGAGGCGTTCGATTTCCAGGACGTAATCCTGCGCGGCCTTGGGCAAATCTTCGAAACGCCGCACCCCGCAAATATCCTCGTCCCAGCCCGGCATTTCCACATACAAAGGTTTCGCTTCATCCAGCACCGCATTCAGCGGGAAACGCCCCACCGGCTTGCCCCGGTATTCATACTCCGTGCAGATCTTTAGCGTCTTTTGGCCGCTCAGGCTGTCCAGCTTCGTCAGCGCCACTTCCGTCGCGCCCTGCGCCCATACGCCGTAGCGCGTGGCCAGTGCGTCAAAATGACCAATCGTTCGCGGACGTCCCGTCGCCGCGCCATATTCCTTCGCTTTCACCCGGAGTTCATCAGCCGCTTCCTTCTCCATCAGCGTCACGAATGGCCCTTCCCCCACGCAGGTCGAAAACGCTTTCACCACTGCAATCACCCGGTCAAAATGATGCCCGAAGAATCCCCCGCCAATCGCTGCATACTCGGCCAACGTACACGAGGATGTGCTGTATGGATAAATGCCGAAATTCAGGTCCCGCAGCGTGCCTAATTGCGCTTCAAACAGAATATTCTTCTTTAGGCCCGCGCCCGCTTCCAGGAGTTCACTTGTGTCGCAAATACAGTCCTTTAAGCGCCCACCGTAAGTCTCCACCCAATTCAGCATTTCCTCAAAACTGAACGCATCCTTATGCCCGTACACCCGCTCCGCCTTCAATAATTTCCACTCCACAATCTGCGACAAATGCTCCCGCAAATACTCTGGATACAAAATCTCGCCCACCTGCACCGCCTTTTTCATTGTGCGATCGCCATAGGCCGGCGCAATACCCCGACGCGTCGATCCATACGCCTTTTTCCCCAGCCGTTCCTCTTCCCAGCCATCTTCCATTTTATGAAAAGGGAAACACAGCGTTGCCCGGTCGGAAATGCGGATATTCGGTTCAATGCCCTTGCTTCGCACCTCGCCCAGTTCCGCGCATAATGCTTCCAGGTCTATGACCATGCCCGGTCCAAGAATATTAATGACCTTCGGATTGAATACCCCTGACGGGAGCTGATGCAGCTTGAATTCGCCGAATTCATTCACCACCGTGTGGCCTGCGTTTGTGCCGCCTTGATACCGCACGACAAAATCCGCGTCCTGGGCAAGAAAATCCACCATCCGGCCCTTGCCTTCGTCGCCCCAATTCGCGCCCACAACCACATCAATACTCATAGCCGCCCCGCTCCTCCATGTAAACTCCAGACCGTCCTAACATAAAACAGGCGGACCGTTCACGGAACGGCCCGCCAGGTACACGCACAGGAATTACCGCGAATAGAAACCGATGACGCCGGCCGTATCCGCTTTAAATGGGATTGTTTCCGCGTTCGGCAACGTTGTCATACGCCCTTCAAACGACTTTGCTTCCCGCGACAGATATTCCGGCAGCACCGTCGGCAGTACTTCCGCGCCCTCGGCCAGCATCGGCACCTTCTTGCTCCGTTCCTTCACGCTCACCACCATCCCCGGCATTACGCGGAACGAGGGAATGTCCACTTTCTTCCCATTCACCAGCATATGCCCATGGTTTACCAACTGACGCGCCGCCATGATCGTCGGCGCAAATCCCAGCCGGTACACAATACAGTCCAGACGCGATTCCAGGAGCATCAACAGGTTCGTTCCCGTCACGCCGCCCATCCGTTGCGCTTCCTTAAACGTCTTCCGCATCTGCCTCTCCATCAGGCCATAATGCGTCCGGATTTTTTGCTTATCCTGGAGTTGTGCCCCATACACCGACAGCTTCTTGCGCAGGGTTTGACCATGCGGCCCCGCCCCATACGCACGCTTTAACGACGGGCATTTGGGGCTGCCCCATATGCACGATCCCAGTCTGCGGCACAACTTATGTCTGGGTCCCATGTACTTGGCCATATACTCTCTTTTGGTCCTCGCTTACGTTAATTGCCCAGCGCGGCAACATGCCGCACCCATTATGTTTACGGATTTTCCACCCATTCCAGGCGGACTCGATAAGA
>JAKQOG010000219.1 GCA_029565395.1 Candidatus Hydrogenedentota bacterium
AACGTTACCGATGTCACTGCCTGCCTTAAAGAAATGCTTCGAATCCTTAAACCGGGCGGACGCGCCCTCATTCTCGAATTCTCCCTCCCCAAAAACCTGCTTTTTCGCGCCCTTTACCTCGCATACTTTCGCCATGTTCTGCCGCGTATAGGTGGCTTCATCTCCGGAGACGCCTCCGCCTATCGCTATCTTAATGCTACCGTAGAAACCTTCCCCTATGGGGATGCCTTCCTCCACCTCATGATTGAAGCCGGATTCGCACACACCACCGCACACCCCCTCACCTTCGGCATTGCCACCCTCTACCAGGGCCATAAAGAATAAGCCCAGCTTCAATATCCTGGGTACAATGGAAGGTATATGGGGAAATGCCCCCAATATGCCGTAATAGAACCAGAAGACAATCTCCTATGGCGGATAAAAGATAAGGTTTAAGGGATTTAACGCAATAAGTCCGGGGTGGCCGGTGTTATACCTATTGTCCGGATTAAGGTTTTATGAAGAAAGTGCATTGAAATTCGATTGTTTCAGAGTAAGGCTCAGCCACTTTTTTGCGGCGTGGCTGCCGATGAAGAATATTTCTGGCTACAAAGGATCGACCCGTGCGGATATTGATAATCGATAATGACGTGGACCTATGCCGGTCCATGCAGGCTCAGCTTCGAGCCGAAGGCCATAGAGTCGATTTTGTGCATACCGGCGCCGACGGAATGTTGCGTCTTGCTTCGGATTCCCCGGACATTCTTTTCTTGGACCTTTATCTGCCCGACACGACGGGGCTCCGGTTGTTGAAACAGATTCAGGATATGAAATGCGACACGATCATTATCATGATCACGGGGGTTCAGGATGCAAAGGCCACCATCGAGTCGATCCAGAGCGGCGCTTTCGACTACATCCGGAAACCCTTTGATCTCGACACCGTACTTTTGGTTATAGAGAAGGCGGCAAGACACATAAAGAACCGCCGGGCCGTAACTGGAAAAGAAGGCATTCCTATAAGCCCATTGGAAAATCCGTATGAAATCGTGGGCTCGGATGAACGGATCATAGATGTTTTGAAAACAATTGCACGGCTTAGCGAGAACCGCGTGGCCGTGTTGATCACGGGGGAGAGCGGAACCGGAAAAGAGCTTGTTGCGCGCACCCTGCACAACGCCAGCAGTCCGCTTCAACCCTTTGTCGCCGTCAACTGTTCCGCCGTTGTCCCCACCCTTCTGGAAAGCGAATTATTTGGACATGAGAAAGGCGCATATACGGGTGCGGACTCAGCCAGAATGGGCAAACTTGAATTGGCAGGCGAGGGCATCCTTTTTCTGGATGAGATTGGCGATATGGCCCAGGATTTGCAGGCCAAGCTCCTGCGCGTCTTGCAAGAGCGGGAGTATGAGCGTGTTGGGGGATCGAAACTGTTATCTTTCAAGGGGCGGGTAGTGGCTTCGACCAATCGCAATCTGCTGGAAATGGTTTCCGCCGGAACTTTCCGCGAGGATCTCTATTTCAGGCTCGCGGTGTCCACCATCCATCTCCCTGCACTTCGGGAACGGCTGGAGGATATTCCTGCCTTGACCAATCATATCTTGGCCCATCTCAACCGTGAACTCCACAAAGACCTGCGCGAAATCGAACCGGGCGCCCTGCAAAGACTGAAGGGATATGATTGGCCGGGAAACGTCCGGGAACTTGTCAACGTGTTGACGCGGGCCGCCCTGCTCACACGGGGACACCTTCTGACGGAACATGACTTGCTGGACGCTTTGGAACCGCCGTACTCCAGACCGGGTAATGACGATTCTTTCAAAACACTTCGTGAAATGGAAAAAGATCATATTGCACGTTCCCTCCAAGCTTCAGGATGGAATATAACGCGCACCGCTGAGCAACTCGGTGTAACACGTGTAACCCTCAGGAAGAAAATCGATGATTATCATCTCACGAGAGCACGTTTTATGCCGGTAGGACGCCGGAACCCCATAGAAAGGGCGGCGTACAGGGGCATGGAAATAATCTGACCACTGATGGCGGTCAGTTTCTGACCAATCTTTCCTTTTCAATGGTTCTCTTTTTTTCGAAAAACGCCTGTTTTTCTCAAAAATCCAAGTTATTGGCGCTGGTATGGAAATTGCTCATCCAAAGGGAAAAGGCCCCAATGGGCAAACAGTAAAAGGAGAATGAACGATGAATAAGACTAGTGTTTTTGCGATAGTTGTCATGGCGGGCGCGGTTATGCTCTTTGCCTTATCGGCATTCGCTGAAGAACAAAGCACGCCCCCTCTAAAGTGTACCGCTGCCACATGTCATGATTCAGCAGTGCCTGGAACTGCGGCGAACACGGCCCATCCAATGGTCACGGCCCACTCCAAGGGTGAATCCAAAGTGAAGGTCAAAGCAGTGAAAGCCGAGGCTAAAGCCAAAGCGCGGGATAAGGTCAAGGCCCAGGAAGAATCCGAGTCCAACTCCGGCGTCTATTTACAGGGCAATGGATTTCACAGGCCCTATGAAGAACTGCAATGGCCATTTTCCAGCAACTTTGAACGGGAGCGTTAATATCAGGATAGCGGCGGTTGGTATGCGCGAATGTGATCTTCAACAGATCATGATATCGCGCATACCGGCCTGTATGATTCCCTTTACCAAACAGGATTGTCTGTTGAAGTAGTGGATACTCTCATCATTCGTGAATGGGATTTTGGCCGAGAGAGGCGAGGTTATCGCGGGCGTCGGTGTATTCAGGATTGCGTTTGAGGGCTTGATGAAAGCATTGCCGGGCAAGATCGATTCGTCCGGTCTGCCAGAGGACGACGCCGAGGTCGTTGTAGTGTTGGGCTTCTTCGGGGCAGGTTTCGATGGCGGCGCGGAGGAGCCGTACGGCTTCTAGCGGATCGTCTTTAGCAAGAGCCTGCCGGGCTTGTTCGTTGAGGCGCTGTGCGCGGCGTTGTGCCGCAGGAGGTTTGGGAACGTGCACGCCCCATTTTTCCTCGAAGCGCTGGCGGTTTTCGGCAAGGAGTTGCTCGAAGGCGTCGCCGGTGAGTCCCATGCCTTGAAAGGTGCGTCCGCCGTGATGAAACACGAAACAGTCCTCGGCAATCACGAGGCGGAATCGTTCTTTCCGAACGCGGGTGCAGTAGTCGTCGTCCTCGAAATTGCCGATGCCGAAGCTCTCATCGAACATGCCGATGCGCCGGAAGGCCATTTCGCGGATCATCATGCAGAATCCCACCAAGCGGTTGACATCGCGGATGCGGCCAGTGTTCCTCTGCGCCCATTCTTCGGCAAAGGCGTCGATGGCGGATTCGTTGTTCAGGGAGAGTCCGTCAATGTGCTGAGGACCGGCGGCGCAATTGCTCATGGGGCCGGCCATGCCGATGTCGTCCGAGCTAAGAAGAGCGGTTTCGAGGCGATCCAGCCATCCGGGCGTGAGCAGCGTATCGCTGTTCAAAAGGATTATATGTCCGTCGGCGTGGGCAAGGCCGTAATTCACGCCGCCCGCAAAGCCGAGATTTTTCCGTGTGTGAATCACCGTGGCGTCTTTGACGGAATCGAAAAACGGCCCGACGCCATCGGTCGAACCGTTGTCCACGAGGATGAGGCGGTATTCACGCGGTGTGCATCGCCGCAGCGAGTCGATGCAGGCCCGGCAATACGCCAATTGGTTAAAGGCGGGAATGATAATGGATATTGGTGTGCGGTCCACAGATGGGGTGCAGCAGCTCCTGTCCGTTTCTCAATGGGGCACGTAAAATTTCTCGCCGGTATTGATAATTTCGATGCCAATGCCGTGCGACTTCACTTCGATCAGTTTGGCGCGGGTTCCGGGAATGACTTCGCCGATGTAGACCTTGTTGAGATTGATGATGGCCAGACCGTTGGGGCGGTTGCCATTGGCTTCCCGCAACACGTTGAGTTTCAGATTTTCAAGGCCGAAGCGGGCTCGGTCCGAGGATTTCAGGATGGGTAGTTCATCGAGGTTCAATACTTCCGTGATTTTCCGTGCGGAGGCCTTTGGCACTATGGGCTGCGGCATGTCCACCACTGGAGCCGGAGGGGGTATCGAGACGGCTGTAGCCGGTTTGGGCGGAAGGACGGGCGGTTCTGGGGCAAAAGCCGGATGTGGCGGTTCCATAGCCTTGGCGGGTTCGGGGACTGGTGTGTTTTTAGCCACGACAACGGGTGCCGGTTTGGGTGGTTCCACAGTGGGTTCCACGGTTGCCGACGGCGGTTCGACCGCGTTGACCGGCTCAACAGGTTCTGGCGGAACTGGTTTCGGCGGTTCGGACTTTTCCTGGGGCGTTGCCGCGGCCGGTGTGGATTCCGCAGGCGTTGGTTCGGGAGCAGGTTTCACAGCTTTGGGTTCGGGGACTGGGGCCGCTATGTTAGGAGGGGCAATGGCCGCGGCCGGCGGTTCCACCGTCTTTGTGGGGGGTGGCGGCGGTTCCAGCGTTTTTACCACTATTTTTGGCGCGGTTGGTGAAGTCTCTTTAAGCGTGGGCGCGGCTGGTTCCATTTGCACTGGGGCGGGTTGTGGAGGCGCTGGTGGTTGTACGGCCACGGGTGGCGGCGGCGTATTTTGCGGAGGCAGGGGCGCGTTTGCTGCAATGGGGGATACGGCGGAGTGTACGCTGGCGCGGGTCACAATAATGGAAACCGTAACCGACACTACGATAAGCACAACAGCAAAAATAGCCGCCCCGGCAAGGAGCCAGGATGGTTTCACATGCAATTCGGCAGCGTGACTGCGGGTGGAAGCGGTGAGTTCTTCTTCAGCCGCTTCCATGCAAAATTCTTCCGCTGGTCCGGGGTCGCCGTTTTGTTTCGCCGCTTTTTCAGCTTCGAGCTTTTTCAAAGCATCCAGGATGGAACTCATGTCCGTTTCTCCACCACGCGCCCTATTCTAA
Organism: Candidatus Hydrogenedentota bacterium; assembly: GCA_029565395.1. Taxonomy (GTDB): domain Bacteria; phylum Hydrogenedentota; class Hydrogenedentia; order Hydrogenedentales; family CAILVY01; genus CAILVY01. The sequence goes on from JAKQOG010000219.1 coordinate 4,896, forward strand.
CGATTTGTCCGGACAGATGCCAGCCCTTAGCGCAGTTTTTGGAAGCGCCAGACAGGCCACCATACCGCTACGGCCTGACCTATTAACTCTTTCCGGGTAATCCATCCGAGCACACGGCTATCCATGCGCAGTTCATTATCGGGAGTAAGTTCGGGATCGGCCAGAATGAAATAGCAGTCATCGGGGGTTGCGGTATGGGCTTTACTCCGGGATCGGCCATAGACTGCATCGGGATGCGTACAGGCATATTCCGGTTGAGCGAATGCTGGGATGTCGGCGATGGGTGCGTCGTTGATCAACAAAGCGCCTTCGTTGTTGATGGCGATTTTTTCGCCGGGCAAGGAGGCGATGCGGCCCAGGAACGTAGCGCCACCGGGGGCTTTTTCGGAGGAAGAGCGGTAGAGCACGAGCATGCCCCGGCGGGGTTTTCCCCAGGGAATCAGCCACCAGCGGGTGAAGGGGAGCCGGAGCCCAAAGGAAAGAAAATGCACAAAGATATGCTTGTGGGTCTCCGCTGCGACCCAGGATCGGCCAATGATGAGGCGGATTGCGGTGAGAATGCCTACAATCGCAACAGTGATGCGCCACCAGAGGGTTTGGGAGAATCCGGTGAAATCATGCCAACGCGGGGGCGGCCACCAGATGCATGCGACCCGCCCAACAATGTTTTGTTCGGGGAGCCAACCGAAATAGCGTCCATCGCCGCTGTTGGCGCTGTTATCGCCGAGGACGAGGTAATGATCCGGCGGCACGACGGAGAACTGCCCTTCGGGGCGCACGCCGTACATCATGGGGCTGAGCATATTGGGGGGCGGGGAAGTGTAATAGATGTCCGGCATGGAGGGCGGCAGATCGAGGGGCTTTCCATCCGCGAAGACTTTGCCGTCGCGGATTTGGATGTGTTCGCCGGGCAACCCAACAACGCGTTTTACCAGAGTTTTATGGGGGGCGTCCTTGTGGATGGCTTTGAAAACAACGATATCCCATCGCTGGGGTTTTTGTCCGTGCCAGATGCGTTTGTTCATAAAGGGATAGCGCACGCCGTAGATCCATTTGTTTACGAAGACGCGGTCGCCTTTTCCAAAGCCGGGATCGCCGTGGAATGTGGGTTCCATGGAGCCGGAGGGGATGCGGTAGGGTTCCGCGATGGGCCACCGGATAAGGAGGGCAAGCGTGAGGGCGAAAGCCTCGCTCTTGATCCATTCGAAGATCTGCTCCCGGGACATGCTGCTGAAGAAGCAGAGATGTCCGCCGAGCACGGCGATGACCACACCGGTCCACCAAAGCCAATCGGCGGAGCCGGGCGGTTTGCCGCCGGCATGCCTTACAATGAGGATCCCGCCCACGGTGATAATGCATCCAACTGCAAATACCGCCATGGTCATAGGCGACCATGTGGAGGTTGGTTTATTGTCATTTTTTTTCGTTCGATCCGCCATTGGTTTTCCATAGTTGCTATATTTGCTGCCCGTTCAACGCCCGAAACAAGCGTTTCGCCTTTCGCATATTGCATAGGGAGCGCCATGCCTGTTCCGGAACGATGCGAAACCGTTCTTTGATGACGATGTGTTTCGCAAGGGGTAAGCATAGCGCATTTACTACGTGCGCTGCATCTCCATTGGTTTAGGGGGGGCCGGAATTCTAAAAATATGGCAGCCGCAGAGAAGAAAATGGGCTATCCTGGCGTGAAAGCCGGCAGTCTGATTGTGGTTTATTACGGATGTATGATATGGGAAATTGGATTATCGTAGTAGGGTGAAGTACCTGGCAAAGGCTCAATCAAGGAGAAATGTGCCATGGATTCGAAAAAGCCGGGGTATATGACGGCATGGATGATGATTTTCGGCCATAATTGGCTCACCCTGTTGGGAGGGGTGATTGGCGGGTTCAGCACCGTGCTCATGTTTGGCCTGGGAATTATGAGCCTGACGGAATCGGCGTCGTCTCCCTATCTTGGAGTAGTCGCCTATATGGTGCTGCCAAATTTCCTTGTATTGGGGCTGGGATTTGTAATCATCGGCATCCTTTGGGCGCGCCGGCGGCGGCACAAGGGGCAGCCGGATTCTCAACTTGTCATCGATTTCAACTCCCCTAACACGCGCCGCGCCGCGCTGACGTGTTTTATCATTACTGCATTTACCCTTTTTGTAATGGCCATCGTAACGTACGAAGGCGCGGTATATGTTGATTCGGTGCCGTTTTGCGGGAAGGTCTGCCATACGGTGATGGAGCCGGAATATACGGCCTACTCATTGTCGCCGCACCTGCGGGTTAAGTGCGTGGAATGCCATGTAGGGCCCGGCATGCAGGGCTTTGTTGAGTCGAAATTGGCCGGATTGAAGCAGGTCGCAGCAGTCGCGCTGAATACCTGTCCCAGGCCCATCGAGTCGCCGGTGACAACACTGCGCCCGGCGCGGGACACGTGCGAGCATTGTCATTGGCCGGAGAAATTTACGGGCGACCGGTTAAAGGTGATCACCAAGTTTCAGGACGACGAGACGAACTCTCCGCTGAAGACCGTGTTGCTACTGCATATCGGCGGGGGCGGCACGGGACAAAAAGGGATTCATAGCTGGCACATCAGCCCGAAGCACCAAACCTATTACACGCCTGCGGATCGCAAGCGGCAGAGTATCGCGCGGGTGCGCGTGGTGAACAACGACGGCACGGAATTCACTTTCAAAACGCCAGAGGATAAGTTCACGCCGGAACAATTGAAGGATGCGAAAGAACGCCGGATGGACTGCATTGACTGTCACAACCGTCCATCGCACATTTTTAAGCTGCCGGCCACGGAGATGGATCTATCGATGGCGGCAGGCCGGATCAATCCGAAGATTCCGTACATTAAAAAATTGGGCGTCGAAACATTGACGGATGCGAAAGGCGGTGAACATGATCTTCAACAGATTAGCGACAAGGTAAGTGCCTTTTATAACGAGAAGTATCCGGATTTTCTGAAAGAGAACAAGGCTATGGTAGATTCTGCCATCGCGGAGATACAGGCGATTTACAAGCGTAATGTATTTCCGAAAATGAACCTGACCTGGGGGGTGCATCCGAATAATCTGGGCCACGAACTCTTCCCCGGCTGCTTCCGCTGTCATGATGATTCGATGCAGAGCAGCGACGGCAAGAGTGTTGGGCAGGATTGCACGATTTGCCATACGGTGCTTGCCTGGGATGAAGCGGACCCGGAAATATTGCAGAAGCTTGGGCAACAATGAATGGCGCTTGCTTGAGAACTTCTTCAACCCCGTGGGTATCGAAGATGATTAACCGCATAGAACGTAAAAAGACTTTTGGGGAATGAGGGAGAAGGGAACACGGACCCCTACAGATCCACACGGGCGAAAAAGCCAACGAGACCTGCTAAAAATTCTTCGCCGATAGCAGAGCCTATCCACTTTCCTTTCCGGCGGTGTCCGTGGTATCGTGCCATCCGTTGAAATCATACGGGTTATGGCATGTCATTTGTGATTGTGATAACCGCCGCAGCGGTGATGGGCGCGGCCTGTTCCCGAACGCTGAAGCTGGGCGCGGGAGCGGAGGCCGGTGTATGCGCATTTTTGTTGGGAATGTGCGGCTGTGCACTGGTGGCGCTGACGGTGGGCAGTTTTTCCCTGGGCTGGACGCAAGTCATTCTTGCGGGGATTGCGTTGGCGGGGCTGGTTCGTGAGCTTTCGGTCTATGCGCGCCGTTCTTCTTCCACCCCATCTTCAGAGTCGGCAAAAGAACAATGGGATCTATTAGATTATGCCAGCGTTGCGGCGGTGGGAATTGCATTGCTAGTGGCGCTGATTGGTGCGTTGGCGCCGGTCACCAGTTGGGATGCCACAGTGGCGCATATTGCGCTTCCCGCGGATTATGCGCGCGCGGGCCATCTCTATCTGGAGGAGGGCAATGTCTATTCGGGGTATCCGCAATTGATGCATGCGTTGTATGCCGTGGCCTTCTTCCGGGGCGGGGAGAAACCGGTCACGTTGTTGAATTGGACCATGGCGCTGGCGGCGTGTTGGGCGATCTATGCATTGGGCGCGCGGGCTTTCAATAAGCGCACGGGGAGGATTGCGGCGGCAATTCTTGCGACAGCGCCCATTTTTATGGATCAGGCGGGCGGGGTTTCGATTGATCTGGCATTCACGGCATTGTCGCTGGCGGCGCTGACGGCACTGTTGATCTGGCTGGATGATCCCAAGCGGTGGCAATGGCTGGCGATCAGCGCATTGTTGGCGGGGAGTGCCTGCGGCGTGCGGCATACCGGGTATCTTGTGTGCGTGTTACTGGGCATTTGGGTGTTGCTGAGTGCGTCTGGACAGCGGCGGAAATCCACGATGCTGTTTTGCGGCGTGGCGGTGGTGGCGGCGAGTCCGTGGCTGATTCGATCCGCGATAGTGGTGGGGAATCCCGTGTTTCCATTCTTATCGGAGTGGTTTCCGTCGCATTCGATGCCCCATATTGCCATAACAGGATTAGGCATGCACGAATCGGTTACGCAAACCGGCGGAAATAGACTATTAGCTCTATTGCGTTTCCCGTGGGATATTATCATGCGGCCCAGTCTTTATGATGGATGGTCGAAATCGCCTGGCGGGCTGGTATTGGCGCTGGGCGTGCCGGGATTGCTTATCGCGGGCCGGCGCGCGCGGCAATTGGGGGCGTACAGCATTGCGGGCGGGATTTGCTTTTTCTACTTCCAGCGTCTGGCGCGGTACATCCTGCCATTCTTCGCGCCAATGATGGTGGCGGCGGCCGCGGCGGCGGTGCAGAGCCCAAGGTTCAAGCGCAGTCTTACCGTATTGCTGGTGGCGAGCTTTGTTTTTGGTTTGGTGCTTCATGGGGCGGCAGTGCATTTCAAGATCCCCGTGGTACTGGGAATGGAAACCCGGGATGAGTATTTGACGCGGCGGGTGGAGCGATATGGGGCGTTCCAATATGCGAATGAACACTTGAACACGGGCGGGGTCATCCTCACGGTGGATCAGCGGAGTTATTATCTGGATGCCCCGGCCTACCAGAACCATTGGGGCATGAAGCGTCTTTGCGAGTTGCCGTTTGAACAACAACTGGCCTGGCTGCGAGAACATAATATCAAGTATGTGATAATTCCTGGCACGTTCCTGAGAGAATCGGGCGCATTGAAAGATGTGGAATCGCTGTTAAATCAATGGCGTGCCGATTCTCATTTTCATTTGCTGGAAGAGATGACATTGCCTCGAATAAAAGGCGCAGGGCAGGAGCGGGTGGATTTTTACGAGATCAACTACGAGTGATGTGGTAGTGACCATGTCGGTACGAAGCACGATAGCGCGTAATACGGTGTTTAACGCGGGCGGGCGCCTGTGGGAGGCGGCGATCAGCCTGGTGTTGACGTGGTATATCGTGCTCCGGCTGGACACGGCGGGCTGGGGGCTGTGGTCGCTGGTGGGAGTGTTCACGGCATACGCGGCGTTGTTCGACTTCGGGGTTTCGGCCGGGTTTGCGAAATATATCGCGGAATATGCCGCGCGCAAGGAGGCGCGGAGGCTTTCGGCAGTGTTGAGCACGGGGCTGTTTTTTTATTTTGTGTTTGGCGCGGCGATTGTGGCGGCGGGCTGGGTGGCGGTGGATGTGCTGATGGATTGGGTGGTGGCGCCGCGCGCGTCCGCGAGGACGGGCGTGACGCCGAATATAGCAGAGTTAAAATTTCTATTGCGGGGCGCATTGATATTGTTTGCGGCCAACAATTGCCTCGCGCCGTTCATGGCGGCGCCAATTGGATTGCAACGCATGGGGCTGAGCAACGGATTAAGCATCATCAGTTCCGCGCTGAAGCTTGCGGTTACGGTTGCTTTTCTGGAGACGGGCTTTGGATTGCCGGGCTTGTTGTATACCAATGCCGTGGTGCTGCTGGTGCAGGGCGCGGCCAGTATTGCGCTTGCGTATTGGCTGATGCCCGGTCTGCGGATCGGCCTCTCGGAGATTACGCGATCGTGCATGGGCGAATTATTTTCTTTCGGCTGGCGGGCTCAGGTGGCCAAGCTGGCCAATCTGGTGAATTTCCAGACGGACCGGCTGATCATTGTGTGGTTTTACGGCAACCTGGGCTGGGTGGGACTCTACCGCTTGGGCGAAGAGTTGGCGGGCAAAATGCGGCAGGCGCCGGCGTTGTTGGTGACGGCCCTGCTGCCGGCCGCATCGGATATGGATGCCCGGGGACAGCAGGAGGAACTTCGGCGGCTTTACCTGGTGTCGACGAAGTATATGGCGTCGGTATCGGTGCCCTTGGCGATCTATTTCTGTGCGGCGGCCGATATTTTGATGCATGCCTGGCTGGGGAATCGCGAAGGGTTGGATACCGCCGCCTGGGTCCTGCGCATTCTGGTGATAGGGTATCTGATGAATCTGCTGCCGGGGCCGGGGGTCAGTATTGTGCTGGGCAAAGGCCGGGCGGATCTCCCGATGTATGCCGGGATTATTTCCACCGCGGGCAATATTCTGTTTACGATTGGGTTGGTATATGGAATTGGGTTTTATGGGGTTCCCCTCGGCACGACGTTCGGCATGCTCATCTCGACCATGTGGTTTTTCTGGGTGTTGCGGAAACATCTGGCGTTGAGTAGTACGGAATTGATGCGGGTGGCCGTGGCATGGCCCGCGCTAGCGTCGCTGCCGGGTGCATCGGTATGTTTGATGGCTCAGTGGATACTGAGCGGCCAGGGCGGCCATTTGCCGAATCTTCTCGGCGCGGGCGCGACGGCGGCAATCTTTGGCATGCTATACGTGGTAACGATTGGACGCACACCGTTTCTGGACGCTTTTGACGTGACATTTTTGGAAACGACATTGCACGCAAAACGTTTGCCGGGATTTGGCTTGCTGACATGGAGGGCGCGCCGTGTTTGATGGACTTGCCGATCGGTTGCGGGCCTATGCGGAGAAAGACGGGCGCGGATATCCGGATTGGGCATTGCGGTATTTTCCCGTAGCGCGGCGTCTTTCAAAGGCGGGTCTTGAGGGCAAACGCATTCTTGAGATTGGCGCGAATGAAAACGGCTTGGCGCGTTTTGTGAAGGCGCGCATGATCTCGGTGGATCTTTCTTTTGAACATTTGCGCGCGGCACGGAACAGTCAGGCGATAGTGCCGGTTCAGGCGGATCTAGCCGCACTGCCGTTTGCGGACAAGAGCGTTGATATATGTGTGTGCATGGACACGCTGGAGCATATTCCGGCGGATCAGCGGGCAGCGGCGGTTTTGTCCATCCTGCGGGTGTTACATCCGCAGGGGCGGGCGGTCATCGGTTTCCCATCCGGGGAACCGGCGGTATTGGCGGAAGGGCGGGTGTGCACGGCATATCAGGCGTATTGCGGACGGACCATTTCATGGCTGGAACAACACAGCGCGCACGGCTTGCCGGATGCGGACGCGATTTTTGATGTTGCACATGATCTTGCAGGAGGCGCGTATCGTGTATCGCGGGAAGGAAATGCTTCGTTACGCGTTTGGGAGTGGATGTGGCGGGTGCTGATGTGCGGATGGCCGGGGCATGGCAATGTGGTGTTTCAGGTGCTGCTCCGCTGGTTGACGCCGCTGTTAGCACGTTATGGCAAGGAACCGTATTACCGCACGCTGATCTGGATTGAACCCCGCCATGGGTGAAAAGGAACGCTACATATGAGCGAGGCGATGACAGGTCCAACGGTGTCCATCATCATCCCCACCTGGAACCGGTGCGATCTGGTGGCGGAGTGCCTGCGTTCGCTGGAGAAGCAAACATTTCGAGATGTTGAAATCATTGTGGTGGATGACGGTTCCACGGATGATACGGTGGAAGTGCTGCACTGGGATTTTCCGCAGGCAAAGGTCATACAACGAAGCAAAAACCAGGGATTTGCCGTGGCGGTGAATGCAGGGATACGCCAGGCGCGCGGCGAATGGATCTTTTTGCTTAACAATGATGTTACATTGGGTCCCAGATGTTTGGAACATCTCCTGGCATCCGCTTCACAAACACAGGCGGACATGATAGCGCCATTGATTTTGTGGAAAGATTCCCCGGAAACCATTTACAGTGCCGGAGATGCTATTCGGACGAATGCGCGGCCGGAAAGCATCGGGTTTAGAAGTCCGTGCGAAGGGTTTGTATTCCCACAAACGATATTCGGGGTGTCCGCCGCAGCGGGTTTGTATCATTCGCGGATATTCAAAACCGTGGGCCTGCTCGATGAAACCTTCATCGCCTATTTTGAGGACAGCGATCTGTGTTTCCGTGCGCGGCTGGCGGGGTTTACCGCAGCCTTAGCCCCCGAAGCGATTGCATATCATGTGGGTTCCGCCAGCATTTCAGGAAAAACATGGTGGCGCAGCGCGCAGTGTTTCCGGAATCATGGCTTGCTAATTATTAAAAACATGCCGCTGCCTTTGATCATTCGATATAGCCCCGCGCTAATCAGAGAACGTATCCACCAAGCCCGCATGCTGTTCTCCGCCGCCCGGGCGGAATTCGGCGCGGCAAAGGCCATTTTGATTTTCTACAGCACCCTGTTTTCCTTCTTCCGCGCGCTCCCTCATGCTTTTTGGGAGCGCTTTCGTATTCAAAGAAAAAGGAGACTTGATGTCACGGAATTAAGATCACTACTGAGCGTATGGAAAGCAACTTAGGAGTAATTCTTCTCACCAATAACGTTAAAGTAACGTTAAAAAGTACTCGATGTCTATTTGAGCCTGCTTGAGAATTACATGCAATGTGCCACGTTTAACAGGCACATGGGCAGGAACCACCAATTTAAGAGTTTTTTCAGGAAAATGTTTGTGAAGACGAATATGACTCCCTCGTTGCCGAACAATAGTCCATCCATCTCGTTGCAGTGCACGGATAATCTCTCGATAGGAGAGACTTGGCAGTTTACTCACAAAACAAGTTCCCGAATTAAGGCATGTTCACCCGGTAATACATCATCCTCAACCTCTTCGAGATAGAGATCGATAGCTTCCTGGATGTTGTGCAGGGCTTCAGCCTCAGTATCCCCTTCGCTGATGCAACCGGGTAGTGCTGGCACATAGACGGTAAAGCCGCCATCTTCAGCACAGGGTTCGAGAATTACTTTAAAACGCACGTATGGTTCTCCGCTATCTAGGCTCAAGACTGTATCATTATAGCATGTCTTCTTAAAAAAACTAAGAGGATGTATACGCCTTTGTGAAGGGGGGCTGTGTACTTAAAACAGCTTTCCAATGATGTGACTGCGGCGGCTAGTTCTCTGAACCGCCCTGTCCGCGGCCGCTGCGGCCTTTTCCGGGCAATCCACTGGGGCCTTTTCCGGCGGGGCCTTTGGGGCTCATGGCGCCGGGGCCCATTCCATCCTGGAGGTAGCGTTGTTCTCGGGCCTTTTGCATGATACCTCGGATTTCGTTTTCAAATTCGGAAATAAAAAGGTAGAGTTTAGCGCGTTGCCAGGGCGTGAGATCGGCGGCGGCATTGTTGAACGCCTCGACGCGCGCCTGGATGATTTTTTCATCTATGGTGGTGAGTGCGTTGAGTTTTTCCTCGATAGAGGCATCTTCTTTGTTTTGCTTGATCAACGCTTTTAGTTCTTTCGCCATTTCCGCGCGTTGTTTACGCATTTCGCGCAATTGATCGCGGAATTGGCTGAAACGGCGCACCATCAGGACGGTTTGTTCGTCGTCGAGCGCGAGTTCCTGCGACATGCGGGCGATCATGACTTCTTCCAGGAGCGCCCGTGTATCGGCGTCCATGGATTTTTCACCGCGCCAGCGCATCTTGCCCCGTTCTTCCGGAAGTCTGCCAGGCAGGGCGTGTGGAGGAGGAGGCGGTGCAATTTCTGGTGCGTTTTCAGGAAGCGGCGGAGGGGGTGCGGGCGCATTTTGTGGCGGTTGGGCACAGGCTATTCCTGCCATGAGCAGTGTCAGGCCTGCCAAACATAATAAGGCCGTTGCCAAAGTTTTCATGATGTTCACCCTTCGTTGTTCTCCGTGTATGATTGCTGCAAATACTCCGACAGCACTTCCCGTAAGGCTTGTATTTCTTGCTCGTCGAGCGCTTCCAGTTGATCATCGAGATCGGATTCGTCATAAAAGAAGGACATCTCCGCTTCCTCAACAGAAGCTTCTGCCAGCATGGCCAACAGTTCATCGTAGGATACGGATTCGGCGGTATCCGCGGAATAGCTGCCGACGTCCTCCATTGGACTGGGATCCGGGGGGGCCAGGACGGGCTCGATGGTTTCTTGTGCGATGTGTTGGGTGGGTTCCGGTGTGGAGGGTGGTCCGTATAACCAAGCGCCTGTGAGCGCTGTTATGACAAGAAGTACCACCATGCCTAAGGCCCATGCGGGCGTGGCAAAGCTAATGCGGTTCCACCATCCGGCGGACGGGACTGGCTCTTCGGCAACATGCGCCATTACCCGTGTGAGGAACTCTTGGCGAGGTGCAGGCATCGGCATGGCATGAAGGTGGGTGGATAATTTTAGCAGTTGCATATGATGACGGGCACAGGATTCGCATACCTGCAAATGCCGGGCGATGCGCGCCGGATCCGGCGCTTCACCGTCGATATAGGCGGATAATTCCTCTATAACATGTTTTTCGTTCATAGCCAATCGCCTCCGAGTTCCACCAACCGCAGCCGCAACTGCTCTCGTGCACGGGCGAGGCGGCTTCGTACAGTGCCTTTGCGGCAGTGAAGGGCTTTCGCAATCTCATCGTATTCCATGCCCTGCATTTCGCGCAGGAGCAGGATTTCGCGATGTTCGGGCGAGAGCCGGGCAATGCCTTTCGCCAGCGCCGATTCAATTTCTTTCAGCCGGGCCCGCCGATCTGTTTCCGCGGATGCCGCTGGCTCCACCAACTGTTCCTCCAGGGATTGCGCGGAATTTCGACCCTGACGACGCGCGTCGCGCAAGGCGTTCAGGGCGAGGTTGCGCGCAATGCCGAAGAGCACGGTTGAAAACTTCGCCTTGGGGGCCAGCCGTCCGATGTGGCGGTACACTCGAATAAAACTTTCCTGGGCCAGGTCCTCCGCCTCCTGGGCGGAGCCGACCATCCGCTGGCAAAAGTGGATGACGGGCGCTTGATAGCGCCGGACCAGTTCGGCAAATGCCTGCGTATTCCCGGCTTGCGTTTGCGCCACCAATTCCCAGTCGTCCAGGTCATGCATTCAGCAGACTGCCTTTTCTATCTCCTTTAACCCCATCGGCTCCAGGAGGTTCCCCCGCATTATGACGGGACGCCGCCCCGGCATCAAGCCTGTGACGCGTAAATTATCGTGTTATACTTAATAATGTTCATCAAGCAGGAGGGGCTCTAATGAAATACAAAGCCATCGTTCATGAAGCGGAAGAGGGGGGCTATTGGGCGGAAGTGCCCTCGATCCCAGGATGCGCAACACAAGGGGAAACCTTCGACGAACTATGGACGAATCTCCAAGAAGCCATTGAAGGATGTTTAAGTGAATAATTTCAAAGACCTGCCTGTATTTAGTGACAGAAAAGTGGAGAGGTCTCATGAAAAAAGATCCATGGTGGTTGCGGCTGGGCGTGGACCTGTTTGTGCGTGCGATCTATTTCATGGGGGGAATGGTTGCCGCGTTTTTTGCTCTGGTGTGTTATCTTGATGGAACTCTCCTTGTCCAAGGCTGGTTATGCCTTGTTTTGTGTGTTGTTATCGGACTTTTTGCAGCGATTTTTGGCCCGAATTTTTATGAGGATGCGGTGATGCGCGGCCGGGGAAAACTGAAGGAAATCCGCGCGATGAGCCGGCGTCAGCCATTGCCGAAGAATTCTAAGCAATAAACGCAGCCCTGGATTTCTTACACGGCAAATCCAAATGTTTTCGGAAGAGGCGCAGTGGGTTTTGTGAACAGTCTAAATGCCTGGCGGCATTTGAGCGACATAGTCGCGGATGGCTTTGTTTTCGAAGGGGATTCCGCGCAGGCCCTCATCGACGACATCCATAAGGGTGCGGGTGCGTTTCCGCGCATTGAAGATAAAGCTGTCCGGCTGACCGGTGGTTTCATTGACATGCTGGTGCACTTCAAGAAGATGGAAATTCAACGCCAACAACCAATTGCTGAACGCCGTGACATCGGCCGGAAGATGCATAGCCTGAATTTCTTCCATGGTGAGCCGGCACAGCAGCAGGCCGCCTTCGCAGAGCAACTGATGTGCGAAATGGAAGACGTCTTCATGAGCCACAGGAAAAGGAGTTAGCGTATCAATAATTACCGAATCGGCGTTTTGGGGATAGGGTTCACTGCCGGGCCACTGGAAGGTTTGGTCCCACGCATTTTCCGGGCAAATGGGATCGGGGGAAATTCCGATGAGTTCAAGAACCCCCTGTTTTCGCAGGATATCCGCATAGGGCGCGAGTGTCATTCCCAAATCCACGGTGAAGCCTGGATCCGGGGGGAGATGACCGGGGAGTTCGAGCAGATTTTTGGGGGGAGCGGGCTGCGGGAATCCTGGCACACGATCCGCGATGATGGAAAGCATGGTTTGCACGCGGTGCAGGTACGTGTGTTTTGCCATGACTTCGTCATAGCCGTCCTGAGCGATACGCAGGCGCTCGGCATCGTCATTGAGATAGCGCTCCACCAGTGAAATGAGATGTTCTTCATTGTTGTATACAAGGAGATGCGTTCCGTCCTGGAACAGATCGAGGAGGCCGTTGCGTTCCGAGTCGCGGTTGGTCAACAACACGCTTTTCATGGCGAGGGTTTCAAAGACACGCATGTTAAGGTCGGATACGGCGGAATGATTGAAGACGAAGCGGCCCCGGCAACAGGCCCGGCATAAGGCGTCACCGTATACACGCTGGTGCGAACGCATGGTAAAGTGCTGCTGTAATGCGGTGAGCAGACGCCGTCTTTCTTCGTGTACGCCGCCTACGAGTGCGCCGGCGAAGGCGATGTCGCAGGTTTTTGCAACGCGTGCAGGATAATGCACGGCGGGATTGCAGCCGAGGGGGAGCCAATGGACGTTTCGCGCGCCGTTGGCGCGGAGGCGGGGTACGAATTCCCGCTGGGCGGCGAAAACAAAATCGTAACAGCGGGCATCGCAGTAATCCCGGGGGCATTGCCAGGTATCGATGCTGAGATAGACTTTAGGGCAGGAGAATTGGCGCATAAGCGGATTGAGGGGGCGGCCAAAGTCGGAAATGGCCACAATGAGATCCGGTTCCCAGCCATTGGGCAGCACATGGGCAAGGTTTACCCCATTGAGATTGGTTTCAATATCGTTGGGTTGGGCCCATTCCGGCAGGCTGTTCATCTGCAAAGTGACCAGGAATTCCGGGCCGAAGGGAGGACCCACCGTAAGGACCTCGGCGCATTGCCGGAATGCGTCCACATAGTGACGGGTCCAGAACAATGGATTCGCCAAGGCCAGAATACAGACGTGCATTAACACATGCTCCTTCTCAATAGTCACATTCTGCCACAACCGGTGGAAGAGATTCAGGTGTAACCGGGGGCGCATTTCGGCGCACTAGGGAAAATGAAGAACAAACAACAGGAGCAAGGACCATGACGAACAAGAAAAAGACAGTATTGGCGGGGGGAGCGGCGGCGGTCTCGGTGGCGTGCGTGGCGGTTGTTATTGTCGGGTATGTGAGTGCGCCGCGGGCGAAAGGGCCTTCTGAACTGACGCTGCATCCGGAAAATCAGGAACAAGTTGTGGCGGAGCGCCGGGCGTTGGAACTCAAAGAGCGGCTGGCGCTTACGGAAGAACAAACCCGCCAGGTGGCGGATATGTTTACCGAGTTTCGAAAGGAAATACGGGAAGTCCGAAAAGAGAATCCCGGCGGGGCATTGGGAAGCCGTATTCCAGCCATGCGCGAGCGTGCGCAGCAGATGGGCGACCAGATCCGGGGCATTCTCACGGAAGACCAACGGAAAAAGTTTGATGAACAACGCGCCGACCGCATGCAGCGGTTGGGCGCGGTACAGCAGCTTTTGGGCGATATTCAGGGCAATTAACAACCGAATGAGGAGATGAAACATGCGATCGAAGGGATTTACGTTGATTGAATTGCTGGTAGTCATTGCGATTATCGGGATACTGGCCTCCATGCTATTGCCGGCACTGGCGCGTGCGCGGGAATCGGCACGGCGCGCGAGTTGTCAGAACAATCTGAAGCAATGGGGGTTGATTTACAAGATGTATGCGGGGGAAGCCCCTGGGAACAAGTTTCCTCCCCTGGAATTGGAGTGGGCGTGCAATGATCGCGCCTGCGTCGCGTTCGGCCCGCTGGTGGATGCGATCTATCCGGAGTATTTGACCGATCCGGCGATTGCGTTCTGTCCGTCCGATGCCATGGACCGGATTGATAATCATTATGATGCCAATGGCAACCTGACGCTGACCATGAAGCTGGAGGGTAACCGGCAAGAAGGCGTGGAGGCCATTGACGCCAGCTATACCTATACGGGATTTGTAATGGACAAATTAGATGGCCAGGAAGTTGATTTGACCTCGCTCGCGGACTGGGTTTCCATCATCGGCATGAACGAGATTCCACCCCAGTTTAGCAGGGGACCCGCGCAACTGGTGGATTCGCTCACGGACTTGTTGCTTTCTTTAGCGCCGTATGCAGCGGCAGGAAATGCAGCAGGATTCAAAGCGGAAGCCGATCAGGACAGGAGTGTGTCCGAAGGCAGCGGGAATGGGGGCGGTTCAACGGTATACCGCCTGCGGGAAGGCATTGAACGGTTCTTGATTACGGACGTGAATGATCCGGCGGCCACGGCGAAGGCGCAAAGCAGTATATTTGTCATGTGGGACAATGTTTCGACGGATGTGGCGCGGTTTAATCATGTGCCCGGCGGGAGCAACATTCTGTATATGGACGGGCACGTTGAATATCAAAAATATCCTGGCAATGCGCCGATGAATCCGGTTTTGGCGGCGCTCCTTCACATATTCGACACCCGCCCGCAAATTTAAGGAAGGCGAGGTGTTTGTGAATCCGGTGTATGTGATAGTGTTGGCGGGGTTGTGGATCGGAAGCCTGATGGCGGCCGCGGGTTTAACGTGGGCATTGACGCGGGTCAGTGCCCGCGATGCTTCTCCCATCACAATAAATGTGGCATTGGATAAGGGCGCTGAGGAAAATACAACAGCAAACCGGACCGATCATACGCAGGTACACGATCGGAATGGTGTTCGAGCAAAGGACGAGCCTGCTGACGGCGAAGCAGAGCGTGAACGGTTAAGCCGGGCGTATTTAAAACTAGCCTTGCAGCGGTTGGTGGAATCAGCGATGGCGCGATCCGGAAAACCAGCCAGCCCGGCAAGTGCCGCCAATCCGGACGATAGAGATCCGTCAGAGCCACTCTTCCCCACGGCGGCCCGGCTGTTATCGGACGAAACGGGCTCTTGGCTTGGCGAAACGCGAGGGAGCGGGTATCCGGCCTTGGAGGAGATTGTTACGTGGCTTGATCAATGGGATGATTCGATCTCGATTCAGGATCTGTTTGCGCGTCCGGAGATGCTGGAATCCACGGGCGGGATGCTGGAGCGGGTCATGGATGAACTCTCAGGGCTTCAAGGGCAGTTTGCGGGGCGGATGTCCGGCATGGGGCAGGGATTGAGCGCCAATCTGGAACCGCTGTTGAAAACGCTTGAATCCCTGAGCGCCTTGCGGGAAGAAGGCTTGGGCGACGGCACATTTGCGGACGAGTTGGGAGCGTTGATGAATGGAAATGGCTGGGGCCTGGCGCAAAACGCACGGCAGCGGTTGGGATTGCTCTTTCTGCTGCTTCTGCGTCACAATGCAGAGAAAGCCGGCATTGCGCCCCCCTTATAGAGGCGTTGAATGTTTGCGTATGCGTTACATTGGATGGAATGTTCGGATATGAATGCGATGATGGCCCGGGACAATGAATCTGTTCGGCCTGCCACGCCGGTTTTCTGTGTGGAGGATCAGCGGGATATCGCCGGGAGTCTTCAAGGTGACGGGGAGGCCTATGCGCGGCTGGTGCGGCGGTATCAAGGGGAGATCGCGCGGCAGATGGGGCGGTTCACGCGGGATCGGGCCGTGCTGGAAGAGTTGGTGCAGGAGGTGTTTGTGGAGGCGTACATGAGCCTGCCCGGCTATAAACAGAAGGCGCCGTTTTTACATTGGCTTCGGCGCATCGCCACGCGAACAGGCTACCGCCATTGGAAAAAGACGGCCCGGCAGTGGAAAGAGAACGTGGAATTGAGCGATACACTGGCGGATCCGAAGGTGTATTCGGAGCCGTCGGAGGCGGCGGAGTATTTATATGGGTTGCTGGAACAATTGAACCCGGCGGACCGGCTGGTGTTGACGCTGCTGTATTTTGAGGAATGCGACACCTATGAGATTGCGGAACGCATGGGATGGAGCCGCACGCTGGTAAAGGTGCGGGCGTTCCGTGCACGGAATCATTTGCGAAATCTGCTGGAGCAGGCAGGTTTCAGAAAGGAAGCAGTATGAAAACCCCATTGGATCACATTGATCAAATCGCCGCCTGCGCGCGGCGGGAGGCGGGGCCGGAGGTGGATGTAAGCGCGGCAGTGATGCAGGAATTGCGGCACAAGATGTTTGCGCAAGATCGGCCCCTGATACTCTTTACGGCGGGCTCGATGATTACGGCGGCGGGCGCCATGGCTTACAGTCTTATAATCATCCATGCATTGAGCAACCCGCTCAATGTGTTGTTTGAACTAACCCCGTTATTGGGTCAATAAAAGGAGACCCCATGACACAAGAAGTGCAAACGGTTCCACTGCCCCCCCCAGGAAAACGCCGGGGGCGCATGCTGCTGTTCGGGGTGGTCATTTTGCTCTGCGGCATGGCCATCGGCGGCGGTCTGACAACAAAAATCCTATGGAACCGGCTGCTGTACAATATCCAGCACCCGGAACATGTGCCCGTGTTGATCGTGAAGAGCATGGAAAAGGGATTGGGACTGAACGCGGAGCAGGCGGACCAGATTCGGCCTATCATTAACGCCCATTTCAAGAACATTCATGATATCCGGCGGGAGATCCGACCGAGGTTTGATGCGGAATTGGACGGCATGCGCAATGAGGTGGCGGCGGTGCTCACTCCAGAGCAGGCGGAGCATTGGAAGAAAGGATTTGACGCACTTCGCGCCAAGCTGCAACTTCCCGTGGCGGTTGCAGGTCTCGACAAACCGTAAATTATATTGCTTGCTTCCGTTTTGGTCCTGAGCCGCTTCGTGTATACTCTCCGGCATGGAACTGGACCACGAACATAGACGCCGGATGGTTGGGGCGATGGAAATTGCCCTGATCCTTTTGTTGTGTTTGATATCCCCTGTGGTCAGTCTCTGGGTGGTGTCATGCCCCCCTGAAGGGTTGCAGCCAAGCGGCCTGCATACCGTGGATAGTTATGCCTATCTCTCCGCGATGGCACATTATCGCGAGAACTATTTTTCACCCTACGCCAAATGTGCTTCGCCCATGGGGGATCATCATCCCAGTCTGTATGTGCTGCCGCACCATCGATTGTATGGGATGTTGGGCAAACTGACGGCGGGGGTGTCTTTACCTCCGCTGTTTGTGCTGGGCTTGGCGAACGGGATTTCGCTTGCGGTCCTCCTATTCGGCGCACGGGGGTTGCTTCGCGCTGCTGTCCCGCATCAGGCATCCCTGGCGTTTTTTATTTTTGCGGCGGGCGGCGGCGCCGGCGGCATTCTGTACATGGTGACGAGCATTTTCGGGCTGCAACAGGATCCTTCGTTTCCCCAATGGTTTTCCCGGTTCTTTATATATGAGTTAAATGAAGGGGCGCGGTTTCAACCATATTTGCTGATGGACCGCCTGTATTACACACTATCGTTGGGAATCGGTTTCTTTGGTCTCGCCTTTTTATGCCAGGCATTGAATACCCGCACGATTTGGCGGGCGGTTGCGGGATGGGGATGTGTAGCTGCCAGCGCCTATATGAATTTTCGGGTGGGGCCGATGATTGGGTGCGCAGGCCTTCTGCTTGCCATGGTCAAAGCGAATTCCATATGGCGTTGGTGGCCGGGCGTTGTATTCTTGGGTGTGGCATTCGTTACTGCCTATCTGCCTTTCGTTCAGACGGCGGTCAATCCTGCTTTATCGGACAGTGTGTTCCGTTCACTGGGGGGCGTAATGTGGCTGATGCCGTTTGTCAGCGCCACGCTGTTGTACTGGTTCTTTTTGCCGGGCGCGGTGTTCCGTGGCGTGAAGGAATTGCCGGTGTTGCCGCGCATGATAGGCGGAGCGGCGTTGGGATATGCCCTTGTGTACGGACTGCTCTACGGCGCGTATCAAGCATATTATGGGAATTGGTTTTCGGGCGGGGACACATCCGCGGCGCTGATGGTCTCTGATCCTGCGTTGGCGGGTGCTGTTTTAGGCGCCGGGGCGGGGCTTTGGCGGAAAAAGGGAATCCACGAAGACGGTTATTTTCCGGCACTGGGTTGGATGGCGTTGTGGTTTCTATTGTTTTTTTGCGCAAGCGTTTCCGCGGCGGGCAAGGGGTGGTGGATGCAGTTTATGCCGCAGCGGGGAATGGTGATGCTGGGATTGCCCATGGCGGTGTTGGCTGCGGAGGGAATACAACGCATGCATGTGGCGTGGCCGAAAACTGCGGATGCCTTTGTCACGGCAATCATCGGATGCGGCATTGCTTCGATTCTGGTGACATGGACGGTGGTGTACGGTCCGCTGGGCGCACCCACCGCGCAACGGTATTTCCCATGGACCAACTACAGCTTTGTTTCCAAGGCAGACGGTGTATTGTTGGCGCGGCTGGACCAGGGAACGGCGCTGGCCCCCTCGCTGGGCGATCCGTTGTTTGGGGATATTATCGCGCTGCGGCCTGGGATGCATGTGGTGTATGGGAACGGTACGATGGATTACTCGCATGAGGTGATGCCGGACGTGCGGCGTGCCGTGGCGGTGTTTTTCAGCGCGGGAACCGGAGAATCGCCGCGGCGGCAGTTGATTGACGCGTGGTGCGTCGACTATGTTTACTGTCCGGATACGGCCCCGGTGGCGCCGGCGGTGATTCAGGAACTGCGCGGAGTGCCGTGGCTGGAATGTGTGATGGAACAGGGCCGCGGGGCATTATTCAAGGTGCGAAGATGAACGAAGAGACCCGGCGAATATCATGGTGGACAGGGGCGCTCATCGTTATTCTTTCCATGCTTCAGCCGGTTGTTCATTTGTTGATCTATTATTGTCCGCCGGAGGGAACCGTGCCGACAGGGCTGCATATCCCCGACAGCGCGCTGTTTCTTCAGAGCATGGTGACGGTGGATTCAAAATTCGAGTCGCCGTATGCCACATGTCATGCCGGCCACGGCTGGCATTCCCCCGTATATTTCAGCATGCCGCATTTGTTGTTATACGAGGGATTGGGACGATTTCGCACGCTGGGATTGCCGCCCTTTTTACTGTATGGATTTGCGAACGGGGTTGGCGTACTGTGTTTTCTCTGGGTCGTGTACTGGCTGCTCCGGGAATTGTTCCTCCAGCAGGCAGGGCGTGTGTTTTTTTTGTTTGTGCTATCGGGCGGGCTGGGGGGTGTGTTGTATTTGCTGACGGGCGCGATAGGCTGGCATGAGCATCCGCTTTTTGAGAAGTATTTCACACGGTTTGCGTTGTATGAATTGATGGAAGGGCCGCATCTCAATCCGGTGCTGTATTATCCCAGGTTTTACTATACGCTTTCATTGGCGTTTTGCTTGGGCGGCTTTGCGGCATTGGTACGGGCCGCGCGGAAGCAGAATTCACGGTATCTGTATTACTGGCTTCTCCTTGCAGGAATTGGAAGTTTCATTAACGCGCGATTTGCGGTCTTTGTCACGGGGTTGGCGGTATTGTTTTTGATGTTTGAATCGGACCTGAGTGTTGGCCGACGGCTGGCGCTGGCTGCCGGATATGGGATTCCTTCCGGCCTGGGGTTGTTGGCGGCCTATCAATGGATGCGCGTTAATCCAACCGTGATGGAAAATCATGTGCAGGTGGGCAACATGGCGATGTGGCTGTCGCCTTTTATCACGGTGGCGTGGCTGCATGTGCTGCTGGGCGCGAAGCCGCTGGGGCAATCCATTCAGAGACTCTCGAAATTCGGGCGCATGCTGGGCGGGGCGGCCATGGGATATCTTGCGGCATATGGGATGCTGTACGTGGCATATCAAGGGTACTACGGCAACTTGCTGATGGGACTGGATGGTTCCGTGGCGGCGAATATATCGGATTGGGCGCTGGGGGGGGCGGTGCTGGGGCTGCTAGCCGCGTTTAAACGGCCGGAGGTGCAGGAATTGCAGAAGCCGTGGGATTGGGCGGCGTTATGGTTGCTGTTGTATTTGGCGGTGGCGCTGTCCGGCTGGGGGGAGGGCTGGTTTCTCCGGTTTGGGCCTCAACGCCTTCAGGTGTTTATATGGCTTCCGCTGTGTTTGTTTGCGGCGATTGGATTGGGAGGTCTTAAACCCGCATTTGCACGGATTTGTTGGAGTATTTTAGTGGTTTGCGGAGTGGCCTCGGTAGGTACGGCAACGTTTTTATTTCAAGGGCCGGCGGGCCGCGCCGAAGCGCGCGGGCCGTTCACCCACTATCATGCGGAGATCATGACGGAACATGATGCGGGGCTTATGGAGAAAGTTTTTGATGCGCCGGGCGATATGGTGCTTGCGCCCGCGCCCGCTTCTGATGTTATTGCGATGAGCCGGGGCCGGCGATTGACGGCGGCATTCAATCCCATGGGCGCCAGGACCCGGGAGCAGGGTAATCCGGTGGTCTTCGGGGTGGGATCATTTAATCTTACCGACAGGCCGTATGTACAATTAAAGACGGAGGTGGATGCTTTTTTTAACCCTAATACCCCGGAGGAGGTTCGCCGTGACATCGCCATGCGGTGGTGCGTGGATGTCGTGTATTGCCCTGACACCTGGCCGGTGGATGACCGGACCGTGGCGGCATTACGGCAGTGTTCCTGGCTACATGAAATTGGGTCTTCGGGGCGGGGCGCGGTGTTCAAGGCTTCTTTTCCGGATTGACCCGAATTTCTCATCATCCATCTTTCAGCCCTGTCCTTAACGCCCGAACCCAGTCCTCTTTGGCAAAAAAGTCCAGAGATCTCATCTATTTTTTCAGGAGAATTGCATTGTGTGATGCATTCCCGGCAGTATACTGCCTGCCGCAAGAGTGCATGAACCGATCAAAGCCGTCGGCCGGGTAGAAACCGCAACGGTGTATCGGAGGATAGGATATGAAACGCAGAACGTTTATACTTCTCACCGTCATTTTTATTGCAGCGATTGGCGGATTTTTCGTTGCGCTACAGGTGTTTAAAGAACCGGTCCCCGTAGGCCAGCCCACCCCAAAACCGGAAGGCGAAGGCTGGATCGATCTGCTGGATGCCAATCACGCCGAAGGGTGGGAAAATGTTACAAATGACAAGGATATCTTCGAAATTAAAGAGGGCGTGCTTCATATCTTCGGCCGCATGGTGCCGCCGTTGCGGTATGCCGGATACACCACGGAGAAGTTTAGTGATTTCCAGTTGCATATCGAGTTCAAAATCGAACGTCACGCCAACAGCGGTGTTTTCTTGCGATCACAGTCTCACGATCCGGTGCATCGAGGCTTTGAAGTGCAGGTTTTGGAGGATTTCGGAAACGCGCCCAATAAAAACAGTTGCGGCGCGCTCTATGACGTCACCACGCCGATGTACAACATGTCCCGGCCCGCGGGGGAATGGAATTCATTCGATATCACGGTGAAAGGCAAGGAAGTCATTGTGATTATGAACGGTTGGATGATTGTCCATACGGATTTAGCTAAAATGACGTCGCCTCTTGGGAAATTTAAAACCCCCTTTGATGAACTCCCGGCGGAAGGCCTTCTGATGCTCCAAGATCACGGCGGGGAAGTCTGGTATCGAAATATTGTGATCAAAAAACTATAATGGTCCGAATGACAGCCTTAACAATAAAGGACACCATCATGAAGGCGAAAAATAATGTTACGCGGCGAACGGCCCTCGCCACCCTTGCGGGGGCGGCAGGCGCCATGACCTTCACTGCCTCCACGACGGCGCAGCCTGCAGCCGTTGAGACACCACCCCAAGGGCGCCTGAAACAGTCCGTATCCTATTGGTGTTTCAGCAAATTCCCTCTGGATCAGTTCTGCAAGGAGGTGAAAGCGATGGGCCTTGCGGGCATCGATCTACTGGATCCAAAAGATTGGCCTATTGTCAAAGAGCATGGTCTAGTGGCCACCATGGCCAATGGTCCCAGCGGCATTGGACACGGCTGGAATGATCCCAAAATTCACGATCAACTGGTGGAAAAAGGAGAAAAGCGTCTGCGGGAAGTGGCCGAGGCCGGCCTGCCCAACATGATAGTCTTGTCAGGAAACCGGCGGGGGATGCCGGATGATGAAGGCCTGAAGAACTGCGCAAAGGGGTTGAAACGCATCATGCCTCTGGCGGAAAAATTGGGGGTGAATGTCGTCATGGAGTTGCTGAACAGCAAACGTGATCACAAGGACTACATGTGCGACCATACGGCTTGGGGCACAGCCCTCGCCGATGAAATCGGCTCGGATCGTTTTAAACTCCTCTATGACATTTACCACATGCAGATTATGGAAGGGGACGTAATTCAGACCCTGCTGGACAATATGAAATACATTGGCCATATCCATACGGGCGGGGTTCCGGGCCGTAATGAAATTGATGAAACCCAGGAACTCAATTACAAACGGATTTGCCAGGCGATTGCGGATGCAGGATTTCAGGGATACGTGGCGCACGAATTTGTTCCCAAAAGGGAAGATCCCCTGGCCTCCCTGCGGCAGGCCGTGAGTATTTGCACCGTGTGAATTCTGCTACCAGAGCGCGGTCAGTTGGGAATGTACCTTGGGAAGGAGCTTCTCCGCCCCCGCATGGCCCATCTCAGAAGCCATCCGCAGCAGGCGGTAACTCTCTTTGAAGTTTTGAAGTTTGTAATGGCAAAATCCCAAGCCATAAAACGCGTCGCGTTGATCCCGCTTTTCTTTCAGAACACTGTCGTAAAGCTCCATCGCTTCCGCATACTTGCCCTCCCGGACGAATGCCACGGCGGAGGCCAGCCGCTCCGCCAGCGTGCCATGTTCCGCGCTGCGCAACAGCGCCGAAGGGGGCGGGGAGCCTGCCTTGTGAACGTTGAATTGGGTAATATGCACTTTCCGCCCACACACGCCACAGGTGATCGATTCAATCATATTGGGATCCGCTACTGTGGTCTGAGCTCCACATTCACACGTTACCACCGAATCTGCAATGTAAAATTCAGTTGTCATAGCACTACCTCTCTGCCGAGCCCCTCCCGGCCTTCAGGCGCTTCACTGACACCTAATTCCCCAACAAATTCTGAATAGTATTTATTCCTAACTATACCATAAAACCCCAAAATGCGCAATACATAAAAGCAGAGAATAAGATAAAAGACCTATGTTCATGCCACCGCTGGAGTTATGCCTATCCTTCCGCCCTCAACTCCGGCACCAGCGCCTGATGAATCGCGTTCAAATACCGGGCCACCAGCAGATCCGCCATCGCTTCATCCTTGTGTTCAAAGGCCTCAATAATGCGTTCCATGATAT
>JAKQOG010000221.1 GCA_029565395.1 Candidatus Hydrogenedentota bacterium
TTGCCTTCGTTCACGATTTCTTTCACCGTCTGGATGATAAACTCAACCAGAAGCGCCATTACCAACACAAGTGCAAATTCCATTGTTCAATCTCCTATATCCGTAGTCCATACCTGCACTATAACAAATTGGATTGCACCGCGGTATCCTCTTTTGGTGGTAATTTTTCAAACAACGTTGGCTGTGCGTATGCGTTCTCAATGCGCTTTTTGGCGATGGCGAAGTAGTCAGGGTCAAGCTCGATGCCTACGAACCGCCTGCCTAACTGGGCGCAAGCTACGCCGGTTGTGCCTGAACCGAGAAAACAATCTAAAGTAATGCCTTCCGGCTTTACCCATTGATTAACGATATGATACATCTGGTCTAACGGTCTTGGACATGGATGACCATCAACGCTATTTAAGCCAAATCTTGATGATGGGTTTGTGTTTGCGACGTACCAATCCCTGCTAGACGTTCCTGCGCTGTACTGTTTTTCTCCATCTTTCCACCAAACCAAAACTGGGTCGAACGCATATTGCATAGCAGATGGCCGTATCTGAACAAAATTTTTGCAGGCAGCGAAAATTCTAAAATCTCTAGGAAACCATTCCGAAAACATGCGAACATTCAGCATTGACTGAAAAACAAATATTGGGCTTCCCGGCTTACATTTTCTTTCAGCTGTTTCAATAACATTCCATATCCATTTTCCATAACCTTCCGGCGTATCGTCATGCCGTGAATATTTGAAGCCAATTCCATACGGCGGGTCAGTGATGCATGCGTCAAAATAATCATCGGGGAATTGCTTCATCACCTCCAAACAATCACCCTGATACAACCGGTATTTTTCGCCGTTCAAAATATCATCCATTCCCGTTCCTTTTGTGTCACTTCCCGCCGTCCATGCTATACTGGAATAGTGGCAGGTTAGTCCATTCCCTCTGATTCTCCTGTCCGTTGTCCTCGCCCCTGTCAGCGTCCTCTGGCAGGGGTATTTCGTTCAGCGCCAGCGCCCACGCCACTAACGCGGTGCTGTTCGGGATGTCACGCCCCAGCCGGTCTCCGATGCGCTGCCGCGCATCTCGGATGTGGCTTTTCACCGTGTGCCGACTGACGGTCAGGCGGAGCGCGATTTGCCGTTCCGATTCTCCGTAGCATAGGCGCGTTGCGATTTCGCGCTGCCGGGGGGACAGGAGGGGGAGGGTCATTTGTGCCTCAACGCCATTTCGAGATATTGCAACGCCAGCCCGTCATCTATCATTGACGCGGTAAATCTGTACACCTGCCAGCCCAACAATGCCGCCTCGTTGTATTTGATGCAGTCATTGGTATAGCCGTCCGCGCGCGTGTGCCGTCCGCCGCTCCACACCCCGCCCTCGATTTCGTAGGCGACCATGCGGTCAGGATACGCGCCATCGAACCGCCAGCGCCGGGTGGGGTGGAAGCGGTATTCAGTTTCCGGCGTTGGCAGTCCGCAGATGGAAAGCTGGTCAAGGAACGTTTGTTCCAAATTACTGACGGTCATTGATAACGTACTCCACCCGCCGGATGGCGTGGGCGATCTCCTCGACCGCCCAGACCACCAACGCGAAACATGCAACGAGGGCGCACAGCCAGAAGCGATTATATTTTTCCTGTGTCATTCCAAACCTCCAATCATTTTCTGATACGCCGCCCGCAAGTCCGCGCCTGCGGTGTCGGCTATCATCCGCGCCAATGGCGTGTGGAAAAAGTGCCGGTCTTTCTCACGCCACGCGCTTTCAAATATCGCCATGCTCAAATTGATCGCGCCTTCTGTGCTGATGCCCTGCGGTTCGCACATGGGCTGTTGGTACTCGTCAACCGGAAGCTCCGCTTTCGGCGTGTACGATTCGCGCATCCGCCTGCGGTTGTGTTCGGCTCTGCATTCCGCGCTCCCGCATGTTTTCTGCCAGTCGCGCTTCGGGTAGTACGCCGCCCGGCATATCACGCAACGTTTCAGGGTCGTCATTCTTCCACCTCTTTTTCAAAGTCTATGAATTTATTTCTTCCCAGAACATCCATTAAGCCAAGAACAAGCAAATCAATCGCGTCCTCGTTTTCATTCAGCTCTTCTAATTTCAATCGCTCACAAATTCCGTGAAGCACTTCGTGAAAAATGGTGTGCCAAATATCGTATGAGGGTCTTTTGTTTTTATACACGCGGATGGTAGATGTCCAGTAGTCAATTTGCCCCCAAAGCGCCTTGTACCCATGAAGGTCTACATCGGAAGGCTTATCAACATAGGCAATGGAAAAATCTGTGCCGAGAATATTAATTTTGTCAGGGAATGGCGTCATTCTTCCACCTCGTAACGATCCGCGCAGTTCTGCCGCACCCATTCCTGCGGCTCGCTCTTGATGTAGCTCTGGCAGGGGCAGGGGTACGCTTCTTCCGGGGCGGTGTCAAGCTCGACCACGCCCAATTGCACCGCCCCCGCATTTTGCACCGTTTCAAGCGCGTCAATAAGTTGGTTGGCAAGCTCCGCCAGCTGTGTCACGTCACGGAACACGCCCGCCAGTTTCAGCAGCCACGTTCGCCGGACAAGTTTCAGCAATATCC
>JAKQOG010000244.1 GCA_029565395.1 Candidatus Hydrogenedentota bacterium
TTGTTATAATCCCCCGCATTCACCGGCTGCCATACTTCGCCCCCATATTCCGAAGGCACATACTCCCCCCCTACAATCGCCCAAATTCCGTTCGGCTCATACAAACTCTCCTGTGGATCGCCCACAATCGATATCGCCGGAAGGGCCTTCATGGCCTCATTCATTCCGATCAAATAGGTATGCGTCTGCAACACCGCCGAGTTATACCCTTCCTTAAATGCCGAAACACGCACTATCGACGGCCCGCTCAAATCCAGCGGCGTCCCCTCAAATACCATTCCGCTGTCCGACAAAGGCGCCGTGCCATCCAGCGTATACCGTATCTGCGCATCCGGCGTCGGACAGTTCATGGTGAGTGCTATCGGCGTGTCATAATATCCCCGCGTGTAGCTCAACTGCACCGGCGCCACCTTCGGCGCACAGTCCGTGCCATTCGCATCCCACGGCGTAGGCACTGTAAAGAAACACCACTCCGTCCCGCCCTCCGGCAATCCATACGACACATCCGCCGTCTGGCTGGGAAACGCCGGATCGAACAACGTCGTCGCGCGCGGCGGCGTCTCCGTATTGAACAACGCCAGATACTCTCCATACCCCGGCGTATCCGGATCATCCGCATTCATTTTAAAATTCGTATGAAGCGGGCTCCCATCCACCGGTGTCCGATCCTTGCTCGATGCAAACACCACCAGATACCCGCCCTCCGGAATCGAAACGGCAGGAAACACCCACTTGTCAGGCGCCGTCGAATCATCCGTTAATGTCCAGTTCGCCAGCGGCACCGCCATTGGGTTGGGATTATAAAGTTCTACCCAGTCCGAGTATTCCAAATCCTCATCCTGCAAACCTGTTGAATTGGACGCAACAAACTCATTGATCACCACATCTTGCGCATAGGCCGTAATAAACGCCGGTTGGGTTAACCCGGCCGGCCCGTCCGCCGTCTCCACCGTCAATGTTACCGAATACACCCCTGCCACCGTGTATTCATGCGACGGATGCTGCTCCGAACTGCTGCCGCCATCCCCAAAATTCCACATCCAACTCGTTATCGGCGAACTCCCTGCGATAGACTGATCCTCAAACTGAACTGTCACCGGCACTCGGCCACTCCGGGGCGAACCATCAAAAGCCACCGTCAACACCCCTTCCCCCTCTCCCTCACCTTCCCCAGCGGTGCAGTCCGAACCATTGGCATCCCATGGCGTTGGAATTGCAAAGAAACACCACGCCGCCCCGCCATCCGGCAACCCGTATGATACGTCTTCCGTCTGCGTCGGAAAAGCCGGCGTAAACTCCGTCGTCGCACGCGCAGGGATCTCCGTATTAAACAAAGCAAGATATTCCCCATACCCAGGAGTATCGGGATCATTGGCATTCAATTTAAAATTGGCATGAAGAGGACTCCCATCCACAGGCTTCCGATCCTTGCTTGACGCAAACACTACCAGATACCCCCCCGCGGGAATCGAAACGGCTGGGAATACCCACTTGTCCGGACGCGTCGAAATATCAGTCAGCGCCCAGTTTGATAGAGGTACCGCCATCGGATTGGGATTATAAAGCTCTATCCAATCCGAATATTCCAAATCCTCGTCCTGCAGGCCCGTTGCATTCGATGCAAGAAACTCATTAATCACCACATCTTGAGAATAAGCGGTTACACACGGCGATTGGGTTGCATCATCTGTCCCCGCCGCCGTCTCCACCGACAAGGTCACCGAATAGACCCCCGCCACTGTGTATTCATGCGCCGGATTCTGTTCCATGCTGCTCCCGCCATCCCCAAAACTCCAGGTCCAGCCCGTTATAGGGGAACTCCCCGCAGTAGACTGATCCACGAACTGAACCGTCACGGGAATACGGCCGCTCCGGGGCGATGCATCAAAGGCGGCAACCGGCAATACGGTCTCCCCTTCTCCTTCCGCTTGACCTTCCCCCCCGCCTTCTCCCTCACCGCCCGGAAGTCCCACTCCAAAGCCATCCTCGGCGCCCGATTCAACATGATACCCTTCAGAATTAAAAAACTGGATTAACCGTAACAATTCCGAAAGGCCTATCAACCAATTCTGCGGATTATAGTCACTATCATGAGAAGAACATGCCGTGCTCCCAGCGCCGGGAGCATAACCATCCTCCGTGCCCGATTCGCAATGCAACCCATTGGAATTAAAAAACTGAATCACCCGCAACAATTCGCTGAGTGATATCGTGTAATCCTGTGTCGTATCCGCGGAATGATACTGCGCTTGCGCCCCCCCACCCGCAAGAACACAAATCACGCCCAAAACCACCACCCATTTTCTGCCGCCGAGTTCGGATATCATGCAATTCATCGTCAAAACCCTCCCGTATACCTAGACACTGCATCCCAGGAATTCTGGATATCCTCGTCCAGGTTATCTCGTCAATTCCGTATACCTATATTTGTACCCCAATATAATCAATATCGTCAAGAAAAACCTCCGATATTCACCTTGAAAAACAAAAATGCACACTAAGAAGCCTAACCCCTTTCAGACGGAGCTGTCCCCCATGAGAACACTGCGCCCCCGGCCAACCTCTCATCGCAACCTGCACATCCAATGGCACGCCAAGGCATTTGCACAATAGCCCTTTTCCTCATCCCGGCAAATTATAAAGAAAACGATTTGAATATAAAGTGCAGAAAATCTGCCCTGAGTCCTATTTTTTGAAAAAAAGGCCCATTTCACAAATGCCTGACTTCATTTCGTCCCAGTACGTCGGTTACGCCGATGTGCCAACATTCCTCCCTCCGACAAGAACACCAACATCAGTATTATCAGGCCCCAACGCCCTGTGGCGGGCACGCCCTGCGATACGGTGATGTAGTTATCCTTGAGCTCCGATGCGGAACCGCCGGCGGTTAAAATGGTGAGCGTGACCGTATAGATTCCGGGGGTGGCATAGGTGTGTTGCGGGTTCCGCTCGGAGTTCATCGGGCTGCCATCGCCGAAATCCCACGTCCACGACATGATCTCATACCACCCGCCCGACGACAGATCGGTAAACTGGACCTCGAGCGGCGCGCCGCCGCTCAACGCGTCCGCTGTGAAATCCGCCGCCGGCGCGCCGCCACTGGCGCCGCCCGGCGCGGCATACAAAGGCTCGATGATCAGCCTGGATTCCAGGGTGTTCAGCGACACCATGCCCCGGGCGGGCGTGCCCGCCGATAAGAGCCGTCCGCCCGCGCCGTTGGTCTGCGCCCCACCCGACGACAGGTCCGTCGTCGGCAGGTTCAACGACACGCCGACGCCGTTAATGTTGGCGGCCCATGCCGAGATTGAGAGGAGGAGCATAAGCGGCAGGATGCCGCTTCTACGTAGACGCGGCATCTTGCCGCGTGGGCCGGCAAGAATGCCTGCCTCACATTGAACGTTTTGCGTTGGCTTCATGGCTCGTCTCCAGTTTAGTTCGCGCCGAGCGAGCCGACGTAGCTGAGCGGCATGAAGATATCATTGCCGATATACTGGAGTTCGATAGCCGTGTTTTGTCCGCCACTGATATAGCCTGTCGTGCCCAGGGTTGTGGTCGTATTCTTGCTGTCATACGTGTAGATGCGGCCACCATAGCCCCAGGCGCTGCAAGCCACCAGCTTTGTGCCGTCGGCCGACGAGGCAACGTCCGTCCACAACCCGTCCGGCGAGAACGTGTTCGGGTTGGCCGCCCAGGTCACGCCAGAGTCTGTCGAAACGTAAATACCGCCATAGTTTACGCAGGCGACCAGTCGGGTGCCATCGGCCGACGAGGCCACGCTATTCCAGGAACGCGCGGTGTCACGGGCGATCCATGTCAATCCTGAATCTGTTGAGGTATATATTTGACCATTGTAGACGCAGGCGACCAATTTGGTGCCGTCCGAGGACGAGGCCACGCTGATCCAATACTGGCTGGAGCCATGTGACGCCCATGTCGCCCCTGAATCCGTTGACGTGAAGATACTCCCGCCCGAGGGAACGCCCGAACAGGCCACCAGCTTGACGCCGTCCGACGACGAAGCCACGTCCTGCCAGTACTGACTGGTGGCATGAGGCGTCCACGTCGCGCCCGAGTCCGCCGAGGTGTAGATACTGCCATTGTAGGCGCAGGCCGCCAGCTTGGCGCCGTCCGACGACGAAGCGATGGCCGTCCACGATTCCATGGGTGCGAAACGATCCGTCCATGTGGCGCCCGAGTCCGCCGAGGTATAGATTGAGAACATATCGCAAGCCACCAGTTTGGCACCGTCGTCCGAGGAGGCAATACCCTCCCAGCCCCCCATGCTTTCGACGCGCGGCGTCCACGTGACGCCCGTGTCCGTCGAGGTGTAGATATAGCCGATTTGATCGCAGGCGACAAGCTTGGCGCCATCCGAGGACGATGCCAGGGCCTTCCAGGTACGCAAGCTCTCGTGAGGCGTCCAAGGACCCACCGAGCCCGGGATTGGCAGCGCCCCAGCAAGGATGGATTGCGCGGCATTCTGCGCGATTTTCCATCCTCCAATTCCTACGCCGCTCACACGCACCGTGTCGCCGATGTTGATCGAGGCCGAGATCGGCAATGTCAACGTAAGCAAGCTCGCAGCATTGGCGATGTAACCGTTGTTGGCGTCCATTTGCGTGTCGGCAGTAACGACCGTCCACGGGAACCGGTAGGCCGGATTGCCGTTCCACTGCAACGCTCCACCCACGTTATAGAGCTTGTCGGTAACGGTACCAGGCGCTGGGGCGGACGCCATCTCAAGGGGCCCGGTCATCGTGTCGCCCGCCTTGGACACTCTGTTGCTTATTTCGTCGTAGACCGGCCCGAGGGCGTCGTTGAGATTGTCGTCTACCTCGGTCTTCGTGTAGACATCCGCCGCGTTGGCCTTGGCGTCAAGCTGGTCCTGGATGTTAGCCGTCAACCCGGAAAGAAAACCAAACTCGGTATCGAGGATAGTGCCCGCGCCAATCGCCGAAACCTCGACATGCGCGGCGTTCGACGACTCGAGCGCAAACGGCACACTCTGCATCTTCACCCGGTCCGGGAAAACGTCTCCCGCGCCCAGCGGGCCGGGCACCGGGCTGCTCGATATCGCCACCTCGTACCACGCCTGCGGCGCCAGCAACGCCTGCGGCGGCGGAATCACCTCGATGTTGAACAAGCCCTCGATCGACACCTCCGCCACGCCCGAAATCGCCGCGCCCAGCGCGTTGCCGCCCGAGGCCGCGTCGTAGAACTGCACGCTGTAGTCCCGCGCCCCCGGCAGCCCATGCCCATCCGCATCCAGCAACTGGCCCCGGATGTTAATCGTCTGCGGGGGGGCGGCAATGGCACTCACGGCAATGAGTGCAAGAATTATCGTTAATATTAAAGTTTTACTGTACGTGTACACGCTGGATTTCCTTTCGAAAAAAAAGTGGCGGCAACAGGCATTTCCCAAGAGAAAAACATAGAAGGTTATCATAAATTATGTGCAAATGTATGTACTTGTTTTCCCTTACACGAATGTGGCGGAAAAGCACTACAAGAATATAGTGGCGGCGGCTCACATCCAGCAGGCGGTAGGGAACAAAAGGATCGGCAGCGGAGGTGGCGAATGGTATAACGGCGAAGTTCGCGCAACACTAAACTGTGTTTCCAACAGCACTGCATTAAGAGGCATTTGCGAAATAGGCCTTTTTCTCCTCTGGACAGGTGAAGAGGCAACGATTTGGCTGTGAAATGCGATTGCTCCGTCCTGTTTTCGGTGTTCTTTTTAGAAAAAGGTCTATTTCGCAAATGCCTGATTAAAGCACAGCGCAGGATCTACGATAAAGGGAATTTGGCCTCCCTTGGCGGCATGCCGCGGAAATCGTTGCAAACTGCTTAAAACCAAGGAGCGAAACATGGCATCCCCTATTTCACAACGAGCAACCCCTCCTGAATCAGATTCCAGGCGAAAATATCCTGCCGCTGCGGAATCCAGACATCCCGGATATACGTGTCAAGTTCCGGAATAACCGGAGAAAGCTCATCGTACAATTCTGAAAACACCGCCAAAAGATTCTCTTGACACAAGGCGCCACCAGGTAAAAACAACGCATAGGCCCGATCTGAAAACAACTGCCGAAAAGCTGCGTTTTGCTTCAAACCACGATATAGGATGCCCACAGCGTTCGGATCGCCATTCAAGCCTCCGCCGGAAGGGGGGTCGGCTCTGTCTTCAATAAATCCATTCTGACTCAAATTGTACGGGAAAAACGTTGCTTCCGCATCCCAGACATAAAAACGAAATTTCGCCTCCGGCACCCGTTCTTTGGCCGCAACCCAGTTGCGCGCGGGAAAATCCCAATTCGCCCCATACAGTTCCACCAAAAGGAAATCGATGAACTGCGTAACATCCAGACGCCTGCACAAGTCTTCATAAATCATCGGATCACTGACATCGAGTTCCCGCGCTACGTACAACATATAGTAAAAATCCGTTGTTGTACCTTCCTCAGCCCCATCCAGCGTCATCACGTCCCATCCGTTCTCTTCCCCATACCAGGACTGAAAGAACCGCCCATCGAGATGTTCTACAGGATTGATATACCCTTTATACACCCCATTCACAAATAAATGCGCGAACCCGCCGTGCGCATACACGCTCCCGCATTCCCCATGGAGCCGCCGGACATACTCGTCCTTAAAAAACGGGTTATAGGCGTCCACATGGCCCGTCCGAAGCACGAGTTGATTGAACTTCTGCACTTCGACATTGCCAAACAAAGGATAGTTCAACGTTCCCGGACCGTATTCATCCCGGAAATATATCCCATACCCCATCCGTCCCCGCACATTCGTCCAATCAAGATCACGGCGGAACCGTGGACGGACATATTCACCCCCATGCACCCGGACACCGCAGTCCACCTGAAAACCCGGGCCGTCCTCTGCATACGCATAAAGACATTCCAACGAAACCGGCCGTTCATACTCCCGCCCAAACATCATCACATTGTTATAGTCCCCTGGATTTACAGGCGCCCAAACTTCTCCACCCTCCGCCGAGGGCACATATTCACCCCCCACAATCGCCCATATTCCATTCGGCTCGTATAGACTCTTCTCCGGATCACCCACAATGGAAAGGGCCGGAAGGGCTTTCATCGATTCATCCATGCCAATCAGATACGTGTTTGTCAATAACGGAGCAGAATTGTAGCCCTCCTTGAACGCCGACACGCGGAGCACGATGGGCATCGCCACTTCCAGCGGATCCCCATTAAAGAGAAATCCCGTCTCTTCCATGGGAGCGCTCCCATCAAGCGTATAGCGTATTTGCGCATCCGGCGTCGGACAATTCATGGTGAGCGAGATGGGGGTGCCGTAGTAGCCTCGCGGGTAATTCAACTGTACCGCCCCTACTTTCAATCCACAGTCCGAACCATTGGCCACCCACGGCGTTGGTTCTGAAAAGAAACACCACTCCGTCCCTGCATCCGGCCATCCATACGATACATCCGCCGTCTGAGTCGGAAATCCCGGATCAAATTCCGTCGTTGCACGCGGCGGCGTCTCCATATTGAAAAGCGCCAAATATTCACCAAACCCCGGCGTATCCGGATCATTCGCATTCATTTTGAAATTGGTGTGAAGAAAACTTCCATCCACAGGCCGCCGGTCTTTACCCGACGCAAATACCACCAAATACCCCTCGCCCGGAATCAAAATAGCCGGGAAAATCCACTTGTCTGGACTCGCCGCATTATCCGTTAACGACCAATTCACCAGCGGCACCGCCATCGGATTGGGATTATACAGTTCGAGCCAGTCTGAATAGTCACCGTCCTCATCCTGTAGATTCGCATCATTTGAGGCAAGAAATTCATTAATCACCACATCCTGCGCATATGCCGTGATAAACCCCAATTGGGTCAATGCATCCGTCCCCGCCACTGTTTCCACCGTCAACGTCACCGAATACACCCCCGCCACCGTGTATTCATGCGCCGGATGCTGTTCCTCGCTGCTGCCCCCATCCCCAAAATCCCACAGCCAACCCGTTATCGCCGAACTCCCCGAAATGGACTGATCCATAAACTGAACCATCACGGGTATACGTCCGCTCCAGGGCGATGCATCAAAGGCCGCCGTAGGCATTACGATCTCCCCTTCTTCTGCACCTTCTTCTGCACCTTCTCCCTCCTCCTCCACGCTTCCCTCGCCTTCTTCCTGACCTTCTACACCGATTTCCCCTTCTCCCTCCCAAAGGCCTGCCCCGAATCCATCCTCCGTACCCGCTTTCACATGGTATCCCCCCGAATTAAAAAATTGGATCAATCGCAACAATTCCGAAAGACTAATTGCCCAATCCTGCGGATTGTAATCACTGGTATGAAAAGAACATTCCATGCTTCCCGTGCCGGGTGCATATCCATCCTCCGTACCCGCTTCACAATGCAGTGCCTCTGAATTAAAAAATTGAATTACCCGTAAAAGTTCGCTGAGTGAAATCTGGTAGTCCGGTAATGTGTCTGCAGAATGATATTGCGCTTGTGCCCCTGTGCTTAAAACAAAACAAAACACCACCGCCCACATCAGCCACCATCCACTCCTCCGCATTGAATCGATATGTCCCATCTTCACCAACCTTCCCGGAATGTCATTCATCAGGAGGCAAACCATGCAATTCTCTCAACCTCTTTTCGATCAAAACACTCCCTCTCTCTACTTTTACCGTAATTTGCGAATATCGTCAAGAAAATACTTCCCTCAGGCAATTGCGAAATAGACCTTTTTCTCAAAAGCACACCGGACATAGGAAGCATTATCAGCATATCACGGCCAAACCCTTTCCGTGATTCTTTGACCGAAGGAGAAAAAGGCTTATTTCGCAAATGCCTCTCCCCGAAAACACACTTTTCAAGAATAGCCGCCTCTCTGATTTACTTCCTTGAAAATTCCTTCCCATAACCATGGAAAGAACTGATAAAATACCTCCTCAAAAAGGTGACAACCATGCAGATAATCATCGCTCCAGACTCTTTCAAGGAATCGGCTTCCTCTTTAAGCGTCGCCACCGCCCTTGCCGAAGGCTGGCGGCGGATATATCCCGAGGCAGACCTGCGCTTGATTCCCATGGCCGACGGCGGAGAAGGCACCGCCGAAGCAATCCTGGCCGCCGCCCACGGGCAAAAAATCGACGTAACCGTCACAGATCCCTTGGGTGATCCCGTATCCGCCTACTACGTCCTATTGGAAGACACCCAGACAGCCATCGTGGAAATGGCCTTGGCCTCAGGCCTTCCCCTCGTCCCGCCCGCCCAGCGCAATCCCGAATGCACCACCACCTTCGGCACAGGCCAACTGATCCGGCATGCCCTTGAATCCGGCGCGCGTAAAATCATCGTTGGCATCGGCGGCAGCGCCACCAATGACGGCGGCGCGGGCATGGCCCAAGCCCTAGGCTACTCCCTGCTCGACAACCAAGGCTGTGAACTCCCCACGGGCGGCGCAGCCCTTGCCCGCCTTCACCAAATCGATTCCTCCAAAAAACACCCCGCACTCGATAGTGCCACCTTCCTCGTGGCCTGTGACGTGGACAATCCCCTATGCGGCCCGCAAGGCGCTTCCCACGTATACGGCCCGCAAAAAGGCGCTGACCCGGCTATGGCCGAACACCTGGATGAAGCACTGATGCATTTCGGTGCCGTCATCGAGAAACAACTCGGCGTAAACGTGCTCACTATTCCAGGCGCCGGAGCCGCCGGTGGACTAGGCGCCGGGCTCATCGCTTTCACCCGCGCACAACTCCGCCCCGGCGTGGCACTTATCGCGGAAGCATGCGGCCTCTCACAGCATCTTGCCGGTGCAGACCTCGTCATTACCGGCGAAGGACGCATCGACCGCCAAAGCGCCCACGGCAAAACCCCTGTCGGCGTCGCCCAACTCGCCAAACGCCACAATATTCCCGTAATTGCCGTGGCAGGCGCCCTCGGACCGGGATACGAATCCGTCTATGACCATGGAATTGACGTGGTATGGCCCATTTGCGGCGGACCCATGACCCTGAGCGAAGCCATCGCACATACCGAAACCCGCCTCCGCGATACCGGCGAAGCCATCGCCCGCGCCTGGCGGGCGTTCACAAAATAACAGGTGTGAGGCCTGAGGCATGAGGCCTGAGGCCTGAGGCGTGAGGGCTGGGAGGCTGGGAGGTGAACTGACCGTTAGGGGGATGGGAGGATAGGACGTATAGGGCGAATAGGACCAATAGGGCCGGGAAAGAAAATGAGGGTATGTTCTAGGAAATGATGTCCCCCCCGGGAAACGAGGGTACCTCCGGACGCCCAATTGGAATTGAGCGCTACTATTGGCCCCTGACTCTGGGAAACGAGGGGGGAAACTAGACTGTAGGAAGGTAGACTTTAGACTGTAGGTTCCGGACCCCGGAACCCGGAGTTTGCGAAACGAGGGTCTAGATTTGCGAAACGAGGGGGGAAACTAGACTGTAGGAAGGTAGACTTTAGACTGTAGGTTCCGGACCCCGGACCCCGGAACCCGGAGTTTGCGAAACGAGGGGGGAAACTAGACTGTAGGA
>JAKQOG010000277.1 GCA_029565395.1 Candidatus Hydrogenedentota bacterium
CCCTGATACTCGAAACTGCCGCGCACCAGCGCCGTAGCTAAGGCCCCAAGTTCGGCGGATGAATGTGCGAAAATGAAGTCCTTGCCGCCGGTCTCCCCCACTATCCGCGGATATGCGTTATATTTCCGAATATCCGAGCCGATCGCCAGCCAAATTGTCGAAAAAACATAGGTGCTCCCGGTGAAATGGATACCGCCCAAATCCAAATGGTTTAGAATCGGCGGCGCCACCACCGGTCCCGGTCCGGGGAGCATGTTGATTACTCCGTCCGGCACGCCGGCCTCCTTCAGGATCTTCATGATGTAATACGCCGGCAAAACGGCGCTCGAGGCCGGCTTCCATAGGACAGCATTCCCCATCAGCGCCGGTGCGGTCGGCAGATTCCCCGCAATTGAGGTGAAGTTGAAGGGCGTGATCGCAAACACGAAACCTTCGAGCGGACGGTGCTCCATGTAATTCAGCGCCTGTTGCGTCGAGAAGGGCTGATCATGATAGACCTGCGTCATGAAATGCGGATTAAACCGCCAGAAGTCGATCAACTCGCACGCGGAGTCGATTTCCGCCTGGTGCGCCGTTTTGCTCATACACAGCATCGTCGCCGCGTTAAGCGTGGCGCGATACTTCCCGGACAACAATTCCGCCGCCTTGAGCAGCACCGTAGCCCGGTTGTCCCAGCCCATTTCCGACCACTCCCGTTTGGCAATGTTGGCCGCGTCAATCGCTTGATCGGCATGCGAGGCGTCGGCCTGATGATAAACCCCCAAGACGTGGTTGCGGCGATGAGGACATCGCATCTCCACCTGCCTGTCGGAATGTATCTCACGCCCCCCGATCAGAATGGGTACCTCGACCGGATGATCCATCATCTCCTGCAGGACCGCCTTCAGTTCCGCACGTTCACGCGAGCCCGGCGCATAGTTCAACGCCGGCTCATTCTTCGGCTCAGGAATATTGAAAAACCCGTTGAACATATCTCACCTCCCGGTAGTTTGGATTGACAGGCCCCCGCACTAAAAGCGTGCACAGACCCGCAACCGCTGGAACAAAAAAGGTACTGCCCGTCTCACGCTTCAAGAAATGCGAAATTGGATTATGGGCCAAAAACGCGCCCGCGTCAATCCCGAAAGCTCTCACTCTTAACCCGGCCTTCGCGCAGGATCATCGCGATCGGAAAGAAGCGGTTCCGTAAACTCTTCGCAAGAAGCGGCCTGAGGCAAAGATCAAGATCACATGGCGGGTAAGGGATTCGTTTGTGGAGAGCAGATCAAGAAGAGGGGATAGATAGGCCCTAGAGGACCAATATGTCCTATTCGCACTAATAATACTAAAAATTTAATGCGAACCGCTGAGCACATCGTACATCGAGGTGCAGGATTCCGTTTGCCAGGTGGGTTTATCCCCGGACCTTTCGCACCACATCCACGGCCGCCGCGCAGCGATTCTGGATTTGCTCCCAACGCCCTTCCGCGAGATCCTCTTTCGTCGCCAGCCACGTTCCTCCCACCGCGGCCACGGTCTTGAGGGACAGATAGCTCTCCAGGTTTGCGGCATTCACACCGCCCGTCGGTATAAACCGCACGCCGGTATGCGCGTACGGTGCGGACAGCGCCTTTACCATGGCCACCCCGCCCAATACCTCGGCGGGGAAGAATTTCAACAACCGGCATCCTGCGGCCAAGCCTTGTTCAATGTCGCTTGGCGTCGCTACGCCGGGAATAAAGGGTATGCCTAATTCCTGGGCGCCCGCCACTATTACGGGATTCAATCCCGTAATAGTGGCGGGCGCCCAGGAATTAGG
>JAKQOG010000210.1 GCA_029565395.1 Candidatus Hydrogenedentota bacterium
CGAAATTTCTTCCGATATCTTCATCCGTTTTTATCGGTGTCTATCGGTGGTTCCTTCTCTAGCGATAAAATATCCGTGTCATCCGCTTCTGTGTTGACTGATTTTTTTACCACGAAATAGACGAAATGAACGAAACGGGAATGGATCTTTTTGATTACTATTGCAAGAACGCTTACCCAGAGATAGGAGCTACTATGGACGAAGAGTTTTTTGCAGGTCCCAGTAGTAGGTCCCATCTCCAGGTGGGACACCTTTGTTGTAGTATACTATATGTAAAACTCCTACCTGGAGATAGGAGCTACTATAGGAGCTACTATTGACGACGGATTTTTAGGAGGTCCCAGTAGTAGGTCCCATCTCCAGGTGGGACACCTTTGCAGTAGTTAAATATAGAATATACTCCTACCTGGAGATAGGAGCTACTATAGGAGCTACTACCGGCGAAGAGGGTTTCTGTGTTGAATAAGCTGTCAGCTATCAGCCATCAGCAGTCAGCAATCAAAAAAAGTTGGATCAGATTCGTTCTGCGCTTCATTTTTTGCCTGTTCTTCTGTGCGCTTGGTGTCTCCGTGTGGAATATATGATCACACGGAGGCACGGGGAACATGGAGAAAAACTCCGGAAGTTGTTCGGAGAAAGAAAAGCATGGGCCATGTGATACGGCATGAATACTCATGGTGATGATGTCGGAATCGGAGTTTGGAGTTGCTTTTCAAGAGTATTGTGGAACGCTTTCAGCGTAGTCTTGTTGGGGGTGGTCGCTGACCCAGGGTGGCGCTTCGCTGACCCTGGGCTGGGGTGTTGAATTCCTTCGAGATAGCTTTCACGATCAACATTCGTGCGCAGGGGGGAATCCGAAAATGGAATGATTTATTTCTTTCGGCCCTTCGGGACTGAGTATTCGGGGGATACGTATCCCCAGGGCATCGCTTCGCTTGCCCTGGGCCACATTCTTGCGCGCTTAAGGCGCTATGGGTCGTGTTATGAAATATCGAGTGTATTTTTGGAGGGCTCCGCAGGGTGAATCCAGAGGAAAAGTACAGTGAATCCTGGATTCCCGCTTTCCTCCTTCGTCACGTGGGGTGCGGGGCTTCCTTCTTCGTTAAAACTTCGGAGGACACGACGGAGGATAAGACGGAGGACAAGGCGCGGGAATGACGAGTGGGGCGCGGGAATCCAGTTCCGCTGGCGAACGCATGTGTGCGCAAAGGCGAAAGGCAGCAGCGCTGAAATCTGCTTGAGGTTAACGGAGCCCATTATTCCGCGTTAATTGTTTTTCAGGTTTTTGGTTTCATCGCTGCGTTGAAATGTCTTCTGTCTGCGGTCTACAGTCTATGCTCTATAGGCTTAACATCGAAAGACAGAGGCATGAAATGGAAAGGCGCAAGGCAAAAGGGCTGACGCGGCGGCGGTTTTTAACCGGGATGGGCGTGGCCGCACAGACGTTCCTGATGATGCCCGCCCGCGCAAACGGCGCGAATGCGCGGATTCGGGTGGGCGTGATCGGTTGTGG
Source organism: Candidatus Hydrogenedentota bacterium (assembly GCA_029565395.1). Classification (GTDB taxonomy): domain Bacteria; phylum Hydrogenedentota; class Hydrogenedentia; order Hydrogenedentales; family CAILVY01; genus CAILVY01. The sequence continues at coordinate 1,514 of JAKQOG010000210.1, forward strand.
GCGGATGGGCATGGAGCATGTGCGGATGTTGCGGGAATCGCGAATGGGGGAGAAGGCGGATGTGACGGCGGTGTGTGATCTCTTGCCGTTACGCCGGCACCATGCGCGGGGTGAATTCAGGATTCGCGCGTTTCGGGATTGGCGCGACTTGATTTCCAGTGGCAAGGTGGACGCGGTGGTGGTGGCCACGCCGGATGATTGGCATGTGAACATGAGCGTTGCCGCGATGATGCTTCATGGATTGGATGTGTATTGTGAAACACCCATGGCGCTGACGCATCAGGAGGCGCAGGACATGGCGCGGGCGTCCAGGGATACCAAACGGGTGCTGCAAATTGGCGCGCGGCCGGTGGCATCGTGGCAGTGGCGGGTGGTTCGGGCGTTGGTGGATAAGGGGGCGATTGGCCGGCCGCGGTGGTGTCAGTTAGTGCCGTGGGCGCCATGGACCAGCGGGGTGATGGATACGGAGGAACTGACGCCCCGGCAGTGGGCGGACTTTTACGTCAATAAAAGTATCATGCCGAACGGTAGAGAATTTTTACACTGGCAGAATTACGGGAAGCATTCCATGGGCCTTGCCGCGGCCCAGCACTACGAGAGCCTGGCGGGAGTATTGCCGGTGGTGAAAAGCGAGTATCCGGTGCGGGTTTCCGCCGCGGGAGGAAGAATGGGGGAGAACGAGGGGGACACGCCGGACGTACTCATGGCAAGTTTGGAGTATGCATCCGGTTTACGAGTGGAATTGTTTTCACCGAGTGCGAAAGTGCGGCGCTTTTCCTGGATTCGGGGGGAGCAGGCAACGCTCGTGGTGCAACATGATCGTGTAGGGGTGGAAAAGAAGGGGGCCTCCCCTCGAGAGATTTTTCAGGACAGCTCAGAAAATACAAGCCTGCTGGAAGACTGGCTGGAGAGTATTCATACAGGCCGGGATTGTGCTTGTGGTCCGGAACTGGGCCACAAGGTGCAAGTTGCCATATCCATGGCCGTGCAAGCCTTCCAAGAAGGAAAAACATTCTCGTATGACCCGGATAATGCAGTCATTTCATCCTGCCCTCCGCGTGTATAACGATTCTTTCGGTTATTGTGCAGGCGGAGCCACCGGCACGGGTGCTGGTTCGGACTGCGGCCCAAATGGAGGGAGAATCGGGCCGGGGCTGGGAAGACCCTCTGGCTTGGGAGGCGGCGGAGGCAATTCAATCGGGATAGGAGCCGCGGCGGTAACTGTTCCGGCCGCCGGGTCAACGGTCCAGGTCCGGTATTCCATGCCGTCTTTTCGGGTGTCGTTGGGAACAGGCCAGGAAGCGCGGAACTCGTCCTCATACAGTCCCATGCGCACGAACGGCAGTTTTTTGATATTCATTTTTAAAGCTGGTGAATCAATTCTGATTTGATAGTCGTCTTTATCAGGATAAAACAGGAGGGGATCGTCAAGGCGGCTGTAGGTGTCAAATCCTTTATCCAGCCATTCACCCCAGGAAAGCATGGATTTCCCTTCCTGTTTGTACGCGCTCCAGGATACCCGGATGGGCCGGTAATAATGGAAGATTACATTCCCATTGATGATGGTGGACTCTGGATCGAAGGAATCGAGGTCATAAATCACGGCTTCCTGTCCGGGTTTGGTGGAGGCGAGGCCGCGGAAATTGTCCGGTGTATAAAAAAGGATGTTTTTGGTAAAGCTATTGTTCGCGGGGCGCCTGGGATCGCCGCCCATGTTGAGCAGTTCCGGATAACGGGTGCTGTAGGGAGGTTCTTTATAATTCATGGCGTTGAGCCGTTCTTCCATTACGTCCCAGCAGAAATTGTCCCATCGCGCATCAATGTGCAGGGCTGGAATGCACTCCACAAAGGTATTGTTTTCGACGGAGTTGTCGCGTCCTCCGCCGATCATGACGCCGCAGAGTGGAACGCGGTAGAAGAGGTTGCCGAAGATTTTGACGCCGCTGCTGCAATCGTCCAGATAAACGCCCCATGCATTGTCAGGGGATTGATAGGTGAACTTTCCGTCTGCGGCGGGTCCGGCGAGGCCAAAGCCGTAGATATCGTGAAACTTGTTGAATCGTATGATATTGCCGCGCTGGGTCCAGTCGCGTCCCATGTAAAATGCGCCATTGTCGGAACCTTGCATGCAGACGTGATGGATTTCGTTGAACTCAATGATGTGGTCATTGCCGCCAAGCAGGATGCCGATGTGGGGCGCGTCATGGATGAGATTGTTGGCGATGCGGTTTCCCACGCCGCTGATATTGATGCCGGTGGTGTAGGTTTGCTGGAGTTCCGCAAAATGGTGGATGTGGTTGTTGATAGCCTGATGTTTTCCCGGGGTGAGCGTTTTTCGATCTCCGCCGTTCATGGAGATTCCGCCGCTTCCAGTGGCGTAGATGTCGTTCCCCATCGCGCGGTTGCATTCTCCGCCGTTTATGGTGATTCCGTAGCCGCCCGTGTTGCGCACCGTGCATCGTGCGATCAGACAATTTTTGGATTCATTGATTTGGATGCCGTTGCCCAAGGTGCTTTCCACGATGAATCCCAGGCATGTAATGTCCTGTGCATGATCCAAGATAATGGCGGAGTCCAACACAGGTGCGACGGCTTCGGCATTTTCCATGGGAGCCGGGGGCCAGAAATACACTGTGCCCGTTGTTGCGTCGAGGAACCATTCTCCCGGTGCATCCAGTTCTTCGAGCACGTTTTGGAAGAAGAAACGCCTTCCGGGTTCGATGGAGTAGGGGAGATCTTTGGCCAATTGGATTTTTTTCGCCGTGGTGTCCAATACGGCGATGGTTTCGATGGTCTGCCACCAGTTGTAATTAGGCCAAATAGAAACTTGAACCCCTTCTTTTGATGTCCAGGCGTTTGGGCGGTCTCCGGCATAAAGAAAGCTTCGTTTCTTTTCATTTTCGACGGCGCCCGCAACAAAGGTCCATGCGCCGCCGGGCATGCCATCCGCGCTTTTGTTGGGCCACCGGGCGAGGATTTGCCGTTCACTGTTGAAGAAAAGCTGGTTGAACGTTTTCCCCGCCAGGCCCTGCTGATTGAGATCGCATTTCACGATTTGATCTTTGTGTGGTGTAAAGCCGCCCAGTTTTTTGCCACCCACCAGCCGCACCTTCTCCGCATGGTAAGACTGCCAGAGCACTTCCTTGTTTAACGCGCCGGAGTCGGCGGCTTCAAGTTTGAGGGGCTCGGTCAAGAAATAGACGCCTTCGCGGACATAGACCGTGCCGCCTTCGGTCAGACCTGCCGCCCGGAGCGCTTTTTGCGCCTGGTGCAGGGTGGCAAAGGGGCCGTCGGTTCCATTGGGTTCGGGGCTTGTTCCCGACCATGCGTCGTTTCCATTGGCGGCCACGTAGAAGAGGGGAGGGGCTGCCTGGAGGGCGGCGGGTGCGCCCAGCAGGAGAAGAATCGCGAGAAGACGAAATGCCATGGGTGATTTCCTATTTTCCAACATATAATGTTTTCCAAAGAATACTCGGTTACCGTATGGGCATTATTTCACCATGAGTTGCCCCAACGCTTCAAGGTATTCATTCAGATAAGAGGGGCGGTCTTTTTTTCGGACGGATTCCAGGCAATGTTTCACGGCATGTTTCGCCTGATCCGGGCCTAAAGTCTGTATCATCGTCGTGAAAAGCGTTTCGGGCTCCGCGGGGAAGAGATAAAATCGCCTTCCATTCCAATCCCAGGAGGTACGCAGCAATTGTTCCAAGATTCGGGCGGGATCGGTTTTTGCCGCCATGCTTCTGCATGCAATAAGTTTGAGCTTGAGAGCTTCTTTTTTTGACCAATTAATTACGAAATCTCCTGATGCGATTTCCGGGAGTGCCATGGCGGTGCGGCTCTTGGGATCATACGTGCGAAACAGGATTTCCACGATATGCCCCTTAATCGTTTCGGTTTCGGCAAGCGTAAAAGTGTGCGTGCGGGGGATGTTGGCGATACATTGCAGGTTTTTATTGATGCCCAGCTCGTCGTACCCATGAAGCCACTGGGTAAGATAGGCATAGATTTCCCGGCCGTGACTGGGGCGGCGGTAACGGTCCGGCAGATAGATTGCGCCCCCTTTGAAGGGTTGAACGATGGACTGCGGCGCCCGGAGATGCAGGTCCCGGAGTATCCGGTGTTCATTTCGGGCGACGGCGCTGGCTTCTTCGGCGTTTTTTGCGGCGACGAAGCCAAAGGAGGCCCGTTTTTTCCGGGCATTCATGGCGTTCAGGCGGAAAATCAGTTGGTAGCGGCCTTCCTGGAACAGTTCGAAGGCAAGTGCGGTGATCTCCGTTGGCCCCATGACCGATTGAATGCTGGGCAGGATGAAACGGTCTTTTTCGTGCAGGAGTTTTTGGGTGGCGTTGGCCAGTGTTTCCAATTGGTAATAGCGTTTGAGTTCATGGCCCCAGAAGTCATACATGGGGCGGAATCCGGACCACTTGATGCGCAAACCGGGTTCCGGTTTTCTTGACAGGCGTCTCATGCTTCCTATAAACCTTATGCTGTGATGTCGTTTGGAATTGTATTTGTGACAACCACTGTACACGGACACCGGGCCTGCGTGCAACGGTTGGAGGAAAGGTTGTGGACGAAGTTTTTATTTTGGAAAAAAGAAATCGTGTTGTACAAAGTGCGATGTGATATACTATGATTACGAAGAAGAACTAGAGGACGGGGAAGGCTGAGAAGGATGAGTAGATCGGTAAATCGTCCCATGGGCATGGTTGCACTAATGGTGATGATCTGCTCGTATGCATGGTGTGGTCCGAATGTATTGGTGCTATGGGATGACGATGAGGGCACGGAAATTCCTGAAGGGTTGAATGCCAATACCAAGGCATTGGTGTCTGCCATGGAGTCGGCCGGGCTGGTGGTCAGCTACAGTTATCAGACCCAGGGGAAATATAATGGGGCGAATCCGGCGCCGGAGGCATTTGATGCCGTGGTGCATTTGAACGGGGGGGGGCAATATTCCTATATCATCTCCAATATTGGCGCGAGCCGTTTGGTGGATTATGTCAAGAACCGGAATGGGACCTATGTAGGTTCGGAAAATAACGCGGCACAGTTGGCCATTCCGATTCAATTTGGCGGTTTATCCCAGACGATGTGGGAGGTGACGCCGATTGATCGGACCCGTGGCTGGGGTACAATGGATATTACCATCAGCATTATTCCGGGGCAGGAATCGCATCCGGTGTTGCGGAATATCCCCGCTTCGTTTACGTTTAGCAGCGGACATAAGGATGGGACGATTCGCTCGTTCTCGGAGTATCCTGCCCAGGCTATTATGAGGGACAATGACGGCAACGACGCAGCGGCGGTGCGTGAACTGGGCAAAGGACACGTTATCGGATTCCATCATACGGGAAATACATTGGGACAAGACACTCTCTCAAATCAGTATGTCCAAAAGTTATATATTAATGCCGTGTTATGGGGGGATACCAAGTGCCCCACCGTGAAATCCATTACACGTGCGGACAGCACTCCTTCTTCTTCCGCCACGTTGAGTTTTGTGGTTCAGTTTTCGGAAGGCGTGACGGGTGTGGGGCCGGATGATTTTACCGTGGAAGCCACTGGGGTGGAATATCAACATTCTATTTCGGTAAGCCCGGTGACGGACCGGGAATACAAGGTGATGGTGAATGGGGTAACGGGCAGCGGTTCCTTGGGGATAGGTCTTAGCGACAATGATTCCATTCGCGATAAAAGCTATAACACGAATAAACTGGGGGGCGAGGGCGTTGGGAATGGCGATTTGGACGGTGAAAGCTATACGGTGGATCGTACTGCACCGGTGCTGTCCAGTCTGCAAGCCAATCAGGTGGTGGTGCCCTTGGGGGGCAAGGCGCATTTTATTCTAACCTTTAGTAAAACGATGAACACGAGCATTGTTCCCAAGGTGGTCATTACAACGGTTTCCCATGGAACCATTGCTGCCTCCGGAATTGCCGGGGGAGGGGACGGCGTGTGGACCAATAGTATTACCTATGAAGTGACCATGGACCGGGCGGTGGTCGCGCAGGACGAAGGCGTGGCCGGCATAGCCGTAACGGACGCACAGGACCTTGTTGGGAATGTCATGACGCCTAATTCATCGTATACGATAGCGTTGATCAAGGGCGGATTGAGGATACTTTCCGAGCCGCCTCTGTTTTCCTATGCGCTGGCGGGGCAGAATTTCAGTTTCCGGGTCACGGTAGGGGGGGCAGCGGGAACGCCGAACTATGAATGGTACAAGGAGGGATTCAGCCGGGCGTATGTCCCTGTGGGGCCGAATGCGCCGGTATTCACGTTGACGAATCTGAGTTACAGTGATTCCGGAACGTATTACTGCGTGATTACCGATACGCTCTCGAGCGTTCAGACGCACCCCTCTACGCTTCAGGTAGTAAAAGAACTTCCTGTGGCGTGGTGGGGTCTGTTGGTGATTCTTGCGTGTCTTTGCGCAGGCGGGGGGATGCTTATGATGCGCCGGGGGAGTGCATGGAAGTAAGAGCCAGCACGGTGGATGGTTATGGCGGAGTGCGACTGAATCTCTGGGATTATGGGGGAGACGGCATACCGATCTTGCTAGTTCATTGCACAGGAGGGTGCGGACGATTATGGGATCCTGTGGCAAAACGGTTAAGGCGGTCGCACCGGGTATATGCCCTGGATACGCGGGGTCATGGGGATTCTGACAAGCCCAAGGAACGCGCCGCGTATGCGTGGCAGTTATCGGGCTGGGATCTTTTATCGGTGGTGGAAGGGCTTGGTTATGGGTCGGCGTTGATTCCGGTGGGCCATTCCGGCGGAGGCGCGCATATTGCCTATGCGGAGTGGCTTCGTCCGGGAACGTTTTCCCGATCTGTGTTAATAGACGCGATTGTGGGGCCACGGGCTTTTTTTTCGGGAGAAAGTGTTTTGGCGCGGACGGCCCGACGGAGGGCCAAGGTATTTCATGGCCGGGATGCGGCGTTGGCGCGTTTCACTACGAAAACACCCATGAACGCCTGGACGCGGGAAACGGTGGAAGCCTATGTAATGCATGGGTTGGAGGAGTGTGGAGAAAACCGGGTGGCATTGAAATGTCCCCCCGCAGTGGAAGCCTGGATGTATGAAATGGGGGGGGCGTGCGAGGTGTTTGAACAAGTGCATGAATTGAAAATGCAGGTACTCCTGATTACCGGGGCGCATAGCGATGTGAAGCCGCTGGTATTGGAACAGTATCAAAGACTCCCGCGTGCCTTAATGTATGAAATGGCGGCCACGGGCCATTTCATTCCTCAGGAACGGCCGGACGAACTCTCGGAGTTGTTGTGTTCCTGGGTGTAGTCAATGGCCAAAAAGATATTTCACGATTAGATCCCGGAGATCGTTTTCCAAGTGGGTTTTGGGAAAACAAGCGGTGGCTTGGCATTTGTTTAACCGGCGTGAATCCACATCATCGTCTGAAAGGATAATGATTGGGAGGCCGGGGGGGGATTGAGGATCGTCCCGGAGAAGTCTGCAGGTCTCGAAGGCATTAAAGATGGGCAATGTGGGATCGAGGAAGACAAGCTGGGGTTGATCCGACAACACGAGATCGCAGGCCTCCTTCCCATCCAGTGCCCACAGGAGAGCATGGCCTTGCGCATTGATTTCCGCGGCAAATATGCTTTGCAGCGTTGCATCGGGAGTGGCAATCAAAATAACAGCCATAATCCATTTCCTTAGCGTTACAGAAAGATGGTAACAGTCCCTTGGCATGTTCCGCAATACTTGACATGCGTTTATCCCGCCCCTAGAATGGAATGAATGAACGGAGGTCGTGCTATGTGGATACGAGCCTGGGTGATCGGGTGTTTATGTGTATGTTTGGCAACGGGCTTTGCCATGGCTCAGGGATCCTCTGACGGAGCGGTTTCACCCGATCCGACGGCAGGTGGAGCCGGTGATTCCGGTAAAAGCGTATTATCCCGGGATCCGGGAGAATCTCCAGGAGGATCTGAAGTTCGGGAAGGCACTACCCCGCCGCCGCCAAGAAAATTGGGGAAATCCGCAGAAGGGGAGGATACGAATAAGGAAGTAGAAAAGGAAGCGTCTTCGGCCAAAGAGAGCCCCCCGGTAAAGTTGGAAGGTGATATTATTACATTAAAGACGGGTACAACTTTATCGAGTGTGCAGGTGATGAAAGAAACACCGCTGACGGTGGTGGTCCGGATTCGGGAAGGTGTTCCACCGTTGGAGCTTCCGAGGCGTCAAGTAGTATCCATTAAGTATGATGATATCGATCCCAACCGTCAGCCACAGGCCAGTTCCGCCCCGCCGCAGGCGCCCCCCCCCGACATGTTTAAGGCAGAGGAATTGTCTCCGGAATTTCATCGGAAGATCACCGCGCCGCTTTCAGAACAGCCTCTTTCATTTCAGCAAGCGGATTGCGCGCAGATGCTTCAAGATCTCAGCAAGAAAGCAGGAATTAATTTGGAAATAAACGATGCGGCAAAACCTTTGTTCCCCAAGGAACCCGTTTGCAGTTTCGAAATAAAACCGGGCACTTCGTTATTGTCATTTTTACAGGATATGTTCATTAAGGCCTATCCCGAACTTAAAGCGTTATACCCCTTTGATAAAGTGATGATAACTAGCAAAGCGGCGGCGGAGGAACAGGCCTCTTCTTCGCCTGCGTCACCTCCCTCAGAAGCGCCTGCACCACCCAAGGAAGTGTCCTCTACCCCCGCGGCTGACGGGTCCGGTGAAGCGCCAGCGAATCCCGGTGCGGCTCCTTCCGCCCCAGACACCCCGAAATGAAAAAGCCGAAACGAGGGTTTCGGCACAAATAAAGTCTTTGGAGAGGCGGTAAAGAATCAGGACTCTTCTTCGAATTCCTCCGGAGATCCATTGAGGTCGAGCGCAGCTTCGTCGTCGAAGGCAAGATCCTCGCTTACATCAGGCAAGGCTTCTGTCTCGCTTTCCACCGCTATTACCTCTTCACTTGCGGTCTCGTCCTCCGCTCGAATCTCACTTTCCAGAGGTTCGGCATCTTCGGCTATCGGCACATGATCGAGCCCGAAATCCAGTTCGGTGATTCCGCCTTCATCGAAGGTTTCTTCCTCTTCCATCCCTTCCATGTCCACCATGGACAGTTCATTTTCAAGATTCGTTTTTCCAATCCGTTGCGGACGGCGCTTTAACCGGGGAGGCTGTACTAACTGGCCTTCCGCACCACCCATTTTAACCAATTCGACATTTGGACATGTGGGACATTTGAAGTTCAGCTTCTGTGCGCCCCATTCCACAAAACGGCGCTCACATTTAGGACATTGATACTTCACGGGCATCGCCGGAATTCCTTTCTTTTCGTTTTTCCATGGCTTCCCCTTGTAAGGGAGCGCCAGATTATAACAGAACCGTTAGGTCAATAAAAGGGGGGGGAAGTCGGGGCCATAATTCTGAAATTCCCTGCAAAAAGGCTTCTGTTTTCCTGGATCCACGAAAAACCTCCTCCAAATGGCGAATTATGGAGCGGGAAGGTTGTCAAAAAAGTTGAAGGACGTTTTTACGCAGGATTTTCTAGGGAGACTAGGAGGAAAAAAGCGCGTAATCTGTTCTTGACATTTCTCATGGAGTGGGGTAAACTGTTTACAAAGTGGTGAATTTTCTGTTTCTTGAAGGTTGTTGCGCGAAGTAATCACGCAAAATCGGAGGATTGGAGCCTTGGTACACATTAAACGGTTAAGTTCGGGAACCCCGAAGCAGGGGAATGCATGGCAAGAGTTTATGTGCGCGTTTGCAGTAGCCATTAATGCCTTGCTTTCGGCCATGGGCGGTTCTTCTCCAGTGTTTGTGTTTGTAGAAGATAAGTGTGATATTCCACAGCCGAATGACACTTCCTCCTAACATCGAAAGAGCCTTTCCGTGCAATGGCACGCCGGGGTAGAGAAATGCCGTGGCGGCCAGGAAAACTCTTGACAACTTGAATGGTTTCGCGCATACTAAGAGTTAAAAATGCAGTTTAAGGCAGCGGCAGGGGATGTGGCCTTGCCCAAGTGCCTGTAAATAGTAAGGTTTGAGGAAAGTCGGCGAGAGAGGTAACTGCCATGAGAAAGACCCTCGCGTATAGATGGGCATTGCTGGGAGTGGCCGTGGGGCTGCTGGTGGGATTAAGCGGGTGCCCCTTCTTTGTGTTTTTCCCGGACGATGCCCTGGACTCTGCGGTACGAGCAAGTATCAGCAAGCCCTTTGGCTTGCTGACGGTATTGGATCTGGCTCAAGTGACGGAGATCCAGGCCTCGAATCTGGATATTGTAAATCTCGAGGGCCTTCAATATTGCCCCTCATTAATGAGATTGAATTTGACGAATAATGCGATTCAGTCTATTACTCCCTTGACGGGATTGACGAATCTGACATGGTTGGAACTGGGCGGCAACAAAATAACTAACATAGAACCCTTGGCAGGGCTATTCTTTTTAGAATATCTGGATTTGTGGGGTTCTGACAACGATATTCGGGATTGGTCGGCGTTGGTGGCGAATGCACAAGCGGGCGGGCTTGGCGCAGGGGATACCGTGACATTGGGTATCGAGTGGACGATCGATCCAGAGACAGAGACGGTTTATGATGAGTTCAAAGAAACGTATCAAGCGTTGAAGGATGCGGGTGTAGATGTATTTTTTGCAGAGGAAGATGGGACTTTGGTCAAGTAACGGAAGGCCGGCAGTGCCAGGATATAAAGAAACGTAGATGTCGGCGCCTAGGAAAAACAGTGGTAAAGAGGTGTTTCGTATGACGGTTCGAGTGCCTCATCTTCAGGCCATGGCGCTGGTGCTTGCCTTGGTGGTGCTTGCCGGATGTCCGTTCACCCCCCAATTATTGGTAACACCCGGGGCACTAGCGTTTGGCACGTCAAGTGTCACCAAGTCCATCGTGGTGGATAATGCAGGAGGAGGAACGCTCTCGTGGCAGGTGCAGGAATTATCCCGTGCCAACGAGGATGCACAATGGGTTGTGGAGGATGTTTCGTGGCTGAGTGTAACACCGGGTTCCGGCACGACCCAAACAGAACTTGATCATGTGTTTGTGAACGCGATCCGCGCGGGCCAGGCAGTAGGTGAATACCGGAACGCGGCCCTTCAGATTACTTCCAATGGCGGCGTGGCGGTTGTTCCGGTTTCAATGGATATCGAGCCCACCTTGTTAGTGACGCCGGAGGAACTGGCCCTTTCTGCCGGGCAGACGTCAGCGCAGTTTACGATAATAAACACAGGAACCGCAGCGTCAATGTGGGAAGTGTTGTATTTGGAGGATCCGGACAACCTTGAGACGGCGATTTCCCTGCCGGAAGATCTTTTAGTGACACCCAATCCCAGCACGACGGCCGCGGGACAGAACACCCAGGTAACGGTGAATTGGGCGGAGGGGCGGGAGGATTTTTATCTGCTGGTTCAGTCTGTGGCGGGCACGGCGGTGGTTTCATTCCTGTTTGGTTCGGGCGTGGAAGGCCTGACGGTGAGCCCGGATGTCCTGACGTTATATGTGGATGATTCGGAAACGGGAGAAGGAGAAACGGTGGTGGAACAGGCCGCCACGACGTTGACGATTGCGAATACGGGTTCGGAGGCACATTCGTGGACTATTGAGGTTGCCTCGTTGGTGAATCCATCCGAAACGCCGGCGATAGGGGTAAATCCCAGTACGGGTCAGACCTTAGTGGGGGAGGAATCGGAAGTGGCGGTGAGGGTGACGGATGCCGGGAGGATTGTGGCAGGGAGCGGTAATTATGATCTACTGCTTCGGTCGGAGGGTAGTTTTCTTCGGATTCCGATTATCATAGAAATCATGCGTCTGCCGGAGATTGCGTTATCGGAACCGCCGCAGACGAGTGCGAGCCGGCCGGAGATTATCGCAATCAATGAATTGGATTTTGGGCGGGATAAGATCCAGGCCACCTTCTGGATTGCCAATGTCGGTCCCCGTGGGTCATATCTGTATTTTGACATTGTGAATGGAGACGCCGGTTTGGAGAATCCGGTGATTGTGGATGTGAATCCATCGCAAGGGGGTGCAAACGGCGAAGATGGGAATTCTGAGGATTATTTTCATCCGGAATTGGATAATGTGTTGATAGATGGACGGGAAATTACCGTCACGATCGATCGGAATAATCTTCAGGAGGATGTGGAATATCATGAGTTGACGGTGAGGGCCACCGATATCGATTATGCCAACACCCTGGATGCGATGGAGGAAAAGACGCTTCAAATACGCGTGGAACGCCCGCCCATGACCGTGGAAGGCGCCATCAACCGGAGCCGTCCCCCCTATGTGATGCGGTTCGTGTTTTTGCTGCGTGACACCTTGGGAAAAGTGATTCCCACCCGTTCTCAAGAAGAACTGGATCGGATTTCATTCACCGTTCAAGAGGATGGCCAAGAGTTGGACATGGATGAAACCAGTCTGTTTATTACAGGACCGGATAATTTGCGGGTTAACCTGGTGCTGATGCTCGATTATACGGGGAGCATGTACAACGCAGGGGTGGATGATACGGTGAGCCCCCTGGAACCGGGGGAGGCGCTTGAGCACGTCAAGGAAGCGGCGAAAAAGTTTTTAGACGATCTCCCGCCCAGTTATCGTGTCGCCTTGATGTATTATTTTGATCGTCAGCAGCCCAGCCGTTTGATGCATGCATTTTCAACGGATCGCGACGTATTGAAGGCGTCTATTGATGCCTTTGTGGTTCCCTACCATGGCGTTTCGGATATCCGGGATGCGGTTAAAAATGGGATTGACGTACTGGCGGCGGAAGATTCGGCGGACACGTTGCCGTTTGATGAAGCCGATATACGGGCCTTGGTGTTTATCAGTGACGGGATTGATAATGCATCTATTGCCGCAGTAAGCGATGTCACGGATGCGGCGAAGGATGCGCGGGTTCGCTTGTATCCGTTGGGATACAATGCGGGCAGTGCGGTGAATTCGGCGGATTTGGTGGTGATGGCCAATGACAGTGGTGGTCATTTCTATAATGCGGGGAGTGTGGAGAATCTGGCGAAACTTTTGTCGAGTGAAAAATCGCTTTCTCTGGAACCCGTGGCGATATCCGCGGAGAACCGTGTGTATTTTGATGTCGTGAACAGCGGCAAGGCCATTATGACGTGGTCCGCCGCTGCACAAGAAGGCGTGAACTGGATGGCGGAGGTATTGCCTTCCGGCGGTGATTTGCAGCCGGGCAGCCATGCAACGGTGTCGGTGCGGGTGGATCCCCTGACAATAGGCGCAAATCTAACAGCACTAGGGAACTTGAATATTACATCAAATGATGGATCCGGCACGGCCACGGTTCGCGTGGATGTGGGCGCTGATCCGAGCGTAGCTCAATCGGTAACAGTAGAGTTGTGGGATGAACCGGGTTTGATATGGAATGAATTGCGCAATCAGATTGTGTTGACGTATATAACGCCTCAGCAGGAAGGCGGAAAATATTCCGTTCGCGCGGAATATAAACAGCCGGATGACACCACCATAGCGGGTATTTTTGAGGAAGATGCGGTGTTTTATCATGGCGATGTGCGGGGCGGCCAAGTGGCCATGAGCACCACTGGTATTTACACGGATCCAGTGGAGTCTGATCCCAATTTGGCCACGAGGGCGGAGGTGTATGTGCGAACGGATTACGTGCCGCGTGATGTGACGCGCATGACGATGCGGTTCTTCCTGGGATCGCCTCCCAATCTTCCTCTGGCGGAAGCCGCATTGCGTGCAAATGCCCAGATGAAAGTGGAATTGGCGCCGGGCGGCCTGTTGGTATCAGATGATCCCTTCCGTCCTTCGTGGCGTCTCTTGCAGGGAAGCGACGGAGTGTACAACGTACTTACGAGCCAGGACAATCCGCTGCCGTACGGTGCATTTGGCAATTTGCTCAAGATAACCATTACAGGCTTGCATGAATTTGTCCATGCTTTTGACGGGTTATCGCGTCAACCGGAGTTCTTTGTGGAAATGCGCATGGATAACCAGATTTATGTTTCGCCGGAGACGCCAACGCATCCCTCGAAGACGATATATTTTCTATATCCCGCCGGACCTACTTTCCCGGATCGAAAATTGTCGGTGAGCACGTTTTTTGACAATGCCCCACCCGCTCGGAATGCCTTGTTACTGGCCGATCCGGGGATTTCACCGGAAGCTGAGAATGCCTGGGATCGGGATGAAGATGGTTTGCCGGATTTCAATGATCCTTATCCGGACCGGGATGATTTGCCGGGTGTGCTTGCGGTACCGAATCCCTTGGAAATCACGTCAACGGATACAGAAGGCGTGTTAACGCTGCAGAATAATCGTCTGGATACCTTTACGTGGTCGCTGATTGCACCATCGTTGCCCTCGTGGGTTTCGAATGTTTTGTATGGCGAGACGTTGGAGCCGGCGGGCGATGTTGTTTTAGCGCCGGGCGAATCCGAAACAATACATTTATTTGTGGATCGTACAGGTGTGCCGTCGGGATATGCCCAGGCGACAATTCAAATACAAACGGATATATTTGGCACGGAACACGTGCTTACTACGTTGATAGTCCCTTAACGAACGCTGCCGTATGGGATGGCAGGAATGGTGCCTGCGAACCAAAGAAGGCATGGCGTTGGAGAAGTGAAGGTAAGGAGTTCGGTATGCCGCGCACACGATATTGGCTGATGCCGTTAGGGTTCACCCTCGTGCTCGCCGTTCTGTCCGGATGCCCGTCCCAATTGATGGTGGAACCGGGATCTGTATCTTTCGGTACGGGCACGCCCTCCGTTAATATACGTGTGCATAACACGGGTTCCGGGGTATTGTCATGGGAGGCGCAGGAAAATATTCCATGGTTGGTAATGGAAACGGTGGATGCGCCTGGGAAGCAATCTTCGACGTTGACGGGGAGCATAACGACTGATATCGATGTTATTCAACTAACGGTTCTGCGCGAGTTGTTGCCTTTGGATGTGCCGGATCGCATCTCGCGCGGTGAAATTGTTTTTACGTCAAACGGGGGAGATCAAGTGGTTCCGGTGAGCGCTACCGCGCAAGGGATTCCGGAACTTCAGGTAACGCCGGAGGAGCTTGATTTCGGCGCTACGGAGACCGAGGCGCACCTTCAGATTAACAATACGGGTCAAGAAACTCTTAATTGGACCATTACCGCGGCCACGGGGGGCGCTTGGCTTACGGTCATCCCATCTTCGGGATCATTGGCTGTTGGTTCTGTTCCCGTACAGGTGACGGTAAAAGCTACCCGCGCGGGATTGACCGGAGGCTCTCATGAGACCACCCTCACGGTTTCTTCCGACGGCGGAGATTTTCAAATCCCCGCGCGGATTGACGTGCCTCCTTTTACGGTACTGCCTGCCCTGCTTGATTTTGGCGGGTTGGAAACAGGATCTACTCAAATTTTGAATATTACAAACGGGGCGACGGTCCCGACGGCGATTTCGTTGGAAGCACTAACGGATTCGGGTGGCGCTTGGCTAAGTGTAACGCCGCTTCTTTCGACCATAGCGGGTTCTGGCTTGCTTCAAGCAACGGTAGCGGTGAATCCGGCGGGATTGACTCCGGCCAGTTACACCGGACGCATCCGTGTGACCGCGACGGCAAGCGACTATTCGATCGAAGTGCCGGTGTCGATGAGTGTCACCGGTTTTACCGTTTCACCCGGACTTCTGGATTTTGGAAGCATAACCGCTTCGGCTTCCAATACGATTTCTTTGGAAAATTTAGGGGTGCAACCGATTGACTGGGGTGTTTCCGTGCCTCCTTCTGCCGTGGATTGGCTAAGTCTCAACAAGACTTCGGGGACGTTAGTGGCTACGGATACGGTACAAGTGACGGTGAATCCTCTCGTGGTGGATCCTGGAACGAAAGAAGCCTCACTGGTATTTGTATTTGGAACGAGTCAGCGGACGGTATTGGTGCGTATGACACGTCCGCGTCCAGCAGCGCTCACTGTCGAACCGAGCAATATTGATTTTGGGCAAATGGTGAGCGAGCAGTTGGTGGGCATCTGGAATGATGGCATTGGGACGGTGCACTGGCAAATTGACACGGCGGGCTTTCCGGCATGGTTGAGTTTGACGCCGGTGGATGCCGGAGGGATTGCTTCGGGTACGGTCAGTGGAGACGTGACGGATGCGATCACGCTTCGGGTGCATCGCGATTTGGCGCCCGCGGGCGAATATGATTTCAGCTATTCATTCGTGGTGGAAGCTTCGGGCGACAGTACGGTGCCTGCTACGGTAGCCGTAAAAATGAGCATTGCCAAGCTGCCGGAAATCGTGCTTGAAGCGGACGGATTGACGGAGGGCGGCATTGCGTATGTCAATTTGGACACAACGGAAACGGAAAGCACGTTTTATATTCGCAATGAAGGGGTAAGCGATCTCTCTTGGAGCATTGATCTTACCGAGGCGCCCAAATGGATTTCATCCCTGTCGCCTTCGCAGGGCAATCTCAGTCCCGGCATTCAACAGACCATTACGGTCACGATTGTTCGGGAAGGGCTCAGTTATGTCGGCGCCCAATATCTTCTGGCCGTGGTATCCAATGATCCCATTCATGCTGAGATACCGCTGTTGGTGGAAGTTCAGGTGCCCAAGGTGGTGGTGATCGGTGTAACTCCCCACAGCCTTGCTTTTGGCCTTTATGCGAATTCGGACACCATCGGTGTAGCGAATCTTGGCGATCCGGATACAATACTTAACTTCAGGGTAACTCCCACGAAGGAATGGTTGTCCGTATCGCCGGAAACAGGCGCAAGTCTCGGTGTGGTTGGAGAAATCAAGGATTGGCAGGCGATCAGCGTTTCCATTGACCGGACGAAATTGGAAGGGGAGGGCGCTTCGGCGAAACTGGTCGTCACCGCGTTTGAAATTGTAGACGGACGGCAAGTGCCCATAGAAGACGTTGAGCAGGTGGAAATAAATGTATCGGTGCAGGCAGCCAGTTTGACGATTGAAACGGGACTGCCACGGTTGCGCGTGCCGTCATTGGTGCGCTTTGTGTTATTGATGCGAAATATTCAGTACCAGGCATTGCCTATCCCGGAATCGTTGCTGGGCGCGGTCGGCGATCAATTTGCCATTTTCGAGAAAAATGTCCAATTGGATCTTACGGAGACGAATCAGTTCTTGACCAGTTCGAATCGCATACGCGGCAATTTGATGATTCTGTTGGATTATTCGGGCAGCATGCAGGCGGCGGTGCATCAGTTAGGAGATGATTTCCTGACAGGTGAAGCGGATTGGCTGCAAGCGGTGTATGAAAACGCCATATCCAAATTAATAGACGAATTGCCGTCGAATTATGACGTAGGTTTGGCCATATTCAATGAGCGAGGCACGGATGGCGTCAGGGTGATTCGCGAGAATGAAACCGCGCCGAAGTTCACGTCAGATAAGACAGTGCTGCATCAGCGGTTAGAAAGTATTTATGTGGTGGATAATGGGGCGACCATGCTGCTGCCTGCCTTGGAATCCGCCGGATTGGAATTGGCGCGAGCGGATTGGGCAAATAATTTTATTCCATTTGATGATGCGGATGTCCGAGGGATCATCTGCTTTACGGACGGCAATATGACGACACCGCCGGGGATTGTCACGGATACGGTGGCGTATTTGCTGGCGGTGAATACACGTGCATTTTTTGTTGGTTGGGGATCGTCGGTGGTGGCGGATACCTTGGTACGCCTAGCCACGGGTACTGGGGGTCATTATTATTCCACGCGCAATATGCCGACGGGCGAGATGGATCCATTTGGCACGCCTATCCGGGTGCCGGTATATTCCGAGTTGGAGGACTGG
Organism: Candidatus Hydrogenedentota bacterium; assembly: GCA_029565395.1. Classification (GTDB taxonomy): domain Bacteria; phylum Hydrogenedentota; class Hydrogenedentia; order Hydrogenedentales; family CAILVY01; genus CAILVY01. The sequence goes on from JAKQOG010000210.1 coordinate 19,300, forward strand.
TGTGCAACGGATAGCGTGGATGCCTGTGATCAGTCGATTTCCAAGGATTTAAAATCCCAGGTGGTCTTGAGCTATGTCACACTGAACGAAGAAGACAGTGTGACCGTTGAAGGGCGGCTGACATTCAACGACCCGAATGATCAGAACAGTCCATGTTTGCCGGATCAAGGCGACATCGCGGGCAGTTTCACCGTCTCTCAATTGAATTTCGGCGCCATTGCGGGCGATCCGCGGTTGGGGCAGATTGCATTAAATACGAAAGGCATTTCAGCGGATCACACGGCGGATGTGTTTGTACAGGCGGATTATATACCGCGGAACGTGGGCCGGATGTCATTTCGCATTATCCCCGACAGTGCGGAACCCATTACCATGACGGTGACGCGGGTGGGTGAACCGGACGGCGGGATTATATCCGATTGGACTGAGAATGTAAGTGCGCCGGACTATACGTATACAACGGCTGGAGATGTGCTGCATTATGGAGAATTTGGCGGCCTGTTGCGCCTGCACTTTGAACATGTTACCCAGCCGTTCCTGGTGTATTTCTTTGTGATTGATCCGGTGTATGACGCGGATGATCCGAATGTAAAATATTTCACGTGTCCCGACACGCTCAGGGTGGATTCTGATAAATTCCTTGCTTCTTCCTTCCCGGCGCCATTTATCGGGACCTCGCCTCCCGCCATCAGTGATTCCCCTGTCACGGTGGATCTTGGGACGGATCTGTCCATAGCGCAACTATCCGTTTACAATCTTGGCGGGCATCATGCGCAGACCGGTGTGTGGCTAACCTGGGAAGCTTCCTTGGGGGCGGATTCGAAATTCCTTATACTGGATACCATTACCTCATATGGGACGGCGACGGATAATTTTGTTCCAAGTACGTTCCCGGTTACCGTGGACCGCACGATTGATGCGGGTGATTACGAGGGGTCCGTTGTTATTCATTACATGTATGGATCCATCAATTATGAGTTTGACGGTGACCCGATTTATATCCGGTTTACCGTGCTGCCGCCGGAACTGACGGTGAGTACCACCAATTTTGACTTTGGCGCTACCCTCACGGATTTGCCGGTGGATATTCAAAATACGGGCCAGGGTATTTTACAATGGGCCATCAATACTTCGGAATTTCCGAGTTGGCTTCTGGTGGGCAGTTCCTTGGGCAGCCTTGGCCCAGGGGAAGGCGAGACAATCTATGTGAGTGTATATCGCACGGGGCTGGCGCCGGGCAACTATGAACACATCTTTGAGTTGGGCGCGGATAATGGTGATATTCGGACAATGACGGTCACGATGATTCAACCTTAAAGTGAACCATAGCAGCCTTAGAGTGCCCAAAGAGTTCCGTGATAGGTGAGAAAAGCGCCAAGGTAGGCGAGCAGGGTCATGTAGCTGAAGGTGAGGAGGGGCCATCGCCATTGGCCGGTTTCGCGCCGGATAGTAAAGAGGGTGGCGGCGCATTGACAACACAATGCCATAAAAACCATAACGGAGAGCGTGACGGGTAGCGTGAAGAGAGGGGAACCATCCGGACGCTGGATAGTGCGCAATTTTTCCGTGAGTACGTCATAGCTTCCCGAATCACCTTCGGATTCCAAATGCAACAGGGCCGCGAGCGTGGCAATGAAGATCTCCCGTGCGGGAAAACAGGCGATGACCGCAGTAGCGATACGCCAATCCCAGCCTAGAGGATGGAAAACGGGTTCAATAACCTGGCCTGCCCGTCCGAGAAAACTGTTTTTTAAATGGGCGCTGCCTTGCTGATGGGTGAGTTGGAGGAGGGACGAATCACGTTCGGGGCCTTCGGGCATAGAGACGGTTATGGCCGTGCGTTGTGTGTCAAACTGCTGCGTAATGATTTCAGAATGGGGGAAATAGGCGAGCGCCCAGATGATTACGGTAACGGAAAAAATGAGGGTTCCGGCACGGCCTAAAAAATCAGAACACTCCCGCGCCATTTTTTTCAGGACCACGGAGGGTTGGGGGCGTTTATAGCTGGGCATTTCCAGCAGAAAGGGGGGTGTTTCACCCCGCAGGACGTTTTTTTTCAGGAGCCAGGCAATGGGCGCGGCAAGGAAAATGCCAAGAAGATACATGGCAAAGAGGGTAAGGGCTTGGAGTCCTATGAATCCGCCGAACAGGCGTTTTTCCGGAACGAGGGCGGCGATTAGGATGGTATAGATGAGCAGGCGCGCGGAGCAGCTCATCAAGGGAGCCACCAGGATGGTGGTGAAACGATCGCGGCGGTCGTGAACGGTGCGTGCGGCCAAAATGCCCGGCACGGCGCAGGCAAAGCAGGTGAGCATGGGGATGAATGAATGACCGCTGAGCCCGCACCAGCTCATTAGTTTATCCATGAGAAAGGCGGCGCGTGACATGTAGCCGCAATCTTCGAGGATGGCGATGAAAAGGCTCAAGAGCGCGATTTGCGGAAGGAACATGAGAACACTGCCGACACCGGAGATAATCCCGTCCACAAGAAGGCTCCGAAACATGTTTTCGGGCAGGCTCTGATTGGTCAGTTCGCCAAGCCTCCCGATGATCGCTTCGATGCCATGCATGGCGGGCAAGGCGCCGCTATAGATGGCCTCGAACATGAGAAACATGATAAGGAAGAAAAACAGGGAGCCGAAGACCCGGTGAGTGAGCAGTTTGTCAAGGACGTCGGATGCAGGCGAAGGGGGATTTGCGGGCTGGGAGACGGAGGCGTGGATTACTTTTTCCACCCAAGCGTAGCGGCTTTGGGTTTCAAGTACGGCGAGGGAGTGGTGAGGGTTCTGATGATGACGGCGCCGGCGCCTGCGCCGAAAATGACGTGCACTTCCTGTATCCCATGCCTGTTCGCGGAATCGTTTGAGAAACGGCCGGGCCTCGTTGCCCAACGACTGAATGAGCCGCTGTTCCGAGTGTCCCCCCACGTCCACAAGGATACGGAACGCTTCCATTGAAGGAATGTACCGCCCAAGTTGCCCGGAATACTGAGACAAGCACCGGGAAAATTCCGCAGCAGCCAGTGTAATCGAAGATGGAGCAATGTTGTGCCGGGGTGGGGGAGGTATTTTTCCTTGGGCCAGGCGAAGCAGATCCTCTTTAAGTTTGGGTATGCCATGGCCTTTATGCGCGCATACCGGCACGACAGGCGTTCCCACGTGACGTGCCAGGATCTCGCAATCGATGATAATGCCCCGGCGCGCGGCGATATCCATCATATTGAGGGCGATGATCATGGGTTTGCCCAGTTCCAGCAACTGGGACACCAAGTACAAATTGCGCTCCAGGGTGGAGGCATCTACGACGGCGATGATCCCTTCGATTGCTTCCTCCTGATATTGCCCCAGCAAGATATCCGCCACGATGATCTCATCGGGAGATCGCGCGGCCAAGCTGTAGCAGCCGGGCAGGTCAATGATTTCGAAGGTGGTGTCTTCGAGGGTCAAGGTTCCATGACGGCGTTCCACGGTCACCCCCGGATAATTGCCCGTAGTGAGCGAGAGACCGGTAAGTGCGTTAAAAAGGGCCGTTTTCCCCACGTTTGGGTTGCCTACAAGGGCCAGCGACAGGTTCATGGGATTAGCCCTCGACTTCCACAAGGGCGGCTTCGGATTTTCGCAGCGCCAATTGAAATCCCCGTACCCGGATCATCATGGGATCACCCAGGGGCGCAAAGCGCAAGACGTCAATAGTGACACCTTCTCCGATGCCCATCTCCATCAACCGCTGCTGAATGGCGCCCGATCCAAGCAAGGCGCGTACGACTCCCCGCTCTCCTTTTTTCAATTGGGCCAGCGTTTTTGTTGGAAGAATTGCGGCGGGCGTGGTTTCTTTACATGAAGCGTTGTCATTGTGTGCAATTGTGTTTTCGTGCATGCTGCTCTTTGCCATCAATATTTTGTCATGCGTTTCCGGATTTTTTCCGCTAATTCGTCATCACTCAAGAGGAAGCGCATCAATGACATCAACCTCCGCCCCGTTTCCATGCTCATGAGGTGTTCCATTTTGCAGGCATCCGCGAATGCCGTATCTTTATCGACCCCCAGCACGCGTTCAAAGAACCGTGAAAGCACCTCAAAATTCCGCTCCACAAGATGCGTGATGCGTGCGCCCTCTTCGGTCAACACCAGAAAGCGGTTGCGATCTTCCCCCACCCAGCCGCGTTTTTTCAATTGCCCCAGCGCCAGGGAGGCCGCGCCTCGGGTCACTTCCAAGAGAACGGCCACGTCGGTGGTGCGGGCGTAGCCGAGGGTGTTCCGCAAGGAATCGATGGCCATGAGGTAATGCGCCATGGAATGGGAAAGCATATTGCGGTCGAATTCCCGCCAATAGGAGACATCATTGGGCTCTTTCGGCGTGGGTTTTGTTTTAATTTTTGGCGTTTTTTTGGGCGCGGGCATCATTCCGCTCTCCTTTGTTTAGCATGCTTAACAAATGTTTTGATTGCATTATATCAGATATAGGGTGAAAAACAAAGAATTTTGCTTTTTCGGGATTGGGGCCGGCGAAGGAGGCGGAGACCCTGGCAGTCAGAACACAGTGCGGTAATGGTTGCCTTATTCTGAGACGGTGCTGAGCAGGGCCTCGAGTTTGTCACTCAGGTCCACGCGAAGAGAGGCCAGTTTGATATCGGTAAGGTTTAGGTAACGGGTGGAAGGATGCCCCATTAGAACGATGTCTTCGATGGTTTGCTGAACGGAATATCCATCCACTTTTGCAACGGCATTGGCCAGTGCGACCACGTGGGCCATGGGGAGCCAGTCATCGTTAGGGGTGATGGAGGGATCATGATGGACAAAGGTGAGCGTAAGAAATTCTGTGGGGAGTCCCCAGTGCTGGGTGACGTGTAAGCCAATCAGGGCATGAAAGCTTTGGAGGATTTCATTGAGGATTTCAGGGGAATTGAGGATGGCCGCGATCGGGCCGTTGGTGGCGCTGGAGATGATGCGCACCAAGGCGGCTTTTCCCACGTCATGAATAAGGCCGGCGAGGAAGAGACTTTCGGTGCGTGGCATAGCGAGCGCCCCGGCGAGTTCACTGGCGTAAAGCGCGACAGCCATGGAATGGCGCCAGAGATTCTGCATGAAGTCCTTTAATTGCGGCGTTTGTGTGGTGTATAGATTGTTGGTCGCAACGGCCTGTACGGCGTCGCAAATGGTTTTCATGCCCAATCGGGCGCAGGCGGCGCCGAGATCCTTGATTTCCTGAAGACCGCCGTAGACAGGACTGTTCGCGAGGCGCATGATTTTCAGGGCGATGGTTTGATCCGCCCGGATGGCATTGACGACCTCGTTGAGGGACACGTCGGGATCACGCACCAGAGCGAGTACGCGCTGGGCGATTTCAGGGAGGACGGGGAGGTTCTCGATGACATTGGGCAATTCGGCCAAGATGGCGCCTCCAATAGAACCCGCAGGAACCATCTGGCGGATGTCGGCAACATGGGTGAGGGGTTCCAAATGGATGGTATTTTTCTCCCACTGGGCCCTTAAAGGGTTCATGCATGCCCTGCAGCCGATGATAATAGGTTTGTTATTGGGTTTAAGATCTGTAGGAAGCATTTGGGCGCAATAGGGACACGAATTCACTTCGGGCTCCTTTCGTTATTGGCAAAGCCGCATGATTTGATTCAGCGAGCGGATGTTAAAGGTTCGGGGGGTATGGTTAAGAACTTCCTCAAAGGTAGTAATGCCTTTAATAACTTTAGCTACAGCGTCTTCGCGCATACTGACTAAGCCCGTGGTGTCAACGCTGATCCGCCGGATTTCATGCGCGGTGCGTTTTTGGAGGATGGAGTCTTTTACTTCCTCATTAAGTACCAGCAGTTCATAGACGGCGATGCGGCCGCGGTAGCCGGTGTACATGCAATGGGCACAGCCGCGCCCGCGTTTGAATTCATATTCCCGGACTTCACGGATATCGAGTCCTACGGCCTGAATTTCCTTGATGGTGGGGATGTAGGGTGCGTAACACTGGGTGCAGATGCGGCGCAACAACCGCTGCGCCAGCACGGAAATCACCGTCGAGGAAATAAGAAAGGTTTCAATATCCATGTCGATCAAGCGCAGCAGCCCGCCGATGGAGTCTTCGGTATGGAAAGTGGAGTACACCTTATGCCCGGTGAGCGCGGCTTGAATCGCCACTTGAGCGGAAGTTTGATCGCGGATTTCGCCCAGCACGATGATATCAGGATCTTGGCGGACGATTTCGCGCAGGGTGGCTTCGTAAGAACGGCCCACCTTGTCGCTGATGCTGCATTGAATGATGCCGTCAATGACATATTCCACGGGATCTTCCGCCGTGATGATTTTTTCGGAGATCTCGTTGCAGTAGTCAAGACTGCTGTAGAGGGTGGTGGTCTTTCCGGAACCGGTGGGGCCGGTGATAAGCACGACACCGGTGGGCAGGTCGAGCACATCTTCCCGATACCGCTGCAACATCATGGGGCTCATTCCCAACTGATCAATGCTCTTGAGGCCCATGTCTTTGTTTAAGACGCGCAGCACCACACATTCGCCGTGCACCGTAACATACACGGAGAGGCGCATGTCGTATTCTTTTTTGTTAAGCTCGAAAACAAGCCGTCCGCCCTGGTGCCGCTGATGTTCCGTAATGTTGGCCTGCGCCAGAATTTTAATGCGGGAAACAATCTTGGGAAGCAGATCAAGAGGCAAATCGGTTTTGTAAACCAGCACGCCGTCAATCCGGTAACGAACGCGGACTTTGGTGGGCATGGGCTCAATATGGATGTCGCTGGCCCCCTCGATTACCGCCTGTGACAGGATGTGCTCCACCAACTGCACCACATTGTCTTCCGCACCTTCCGCGGAAGAGGTCTCCTGCCCCGTACTTTTTTGACGGAATGCGCGGAAGTCTTCGATGGTTCTCAGGATGGCGTTGGCGGGCCCCAGGGCGAGTTTGTAGTTCCCCGGAAAAAGATCCTGGATGGCGTGCTGGCATTCCTGATTGTCCAGTTCTGACACCACCACGGTGATCACACCGTCATCGCTTTTGCTAAATGGAACGAATCCATATTTGCTCATGAATTCCGGGGAAACGCCCCGCAACAGCGTGGCATCCACCATGGCAAAGCTGGGTTCTATCAGCGCCACCCGCGCCTGATTCGCAAGATTTTGCAACAATTGCCGTTCATTAATGGCCCCCAGTTCCACCAACGCCTGTCCCAGCCGGATACCGCGTTCCTTCTGCACCACCATCGCCTTATCAAGCATTTCGGACGTAATGATGCCTTGTTCAACCAGCATTTCCCCCAGCCGCATCCCCGCGCCATGCTTGGCAAATATTTCGAAAACCGCCTGCTTGGTGGCATACCCCAATTCCACCAATACATCGCTGATTTGCTTGGGCTCTTCCAGCAGTTGTTGAATGCGCATGGCGCGCTTTAACTGCTCTTCCGTTACAATGCCCTCGGAGACCAGGGCTTTTCCGATAACAGACGGCGCTTCTTCCTTTTTGGGGGGCATGTTAAGGTTCCTATATGGCTCTATTCGTTGTGCACTGTGATGTGTTTAAAGACAATTTCATAATGGACTTCCGCGCGTATACCCACCAGAATTTCTGGCACGTCACCAGCTTTCATCTCCTCTATTATCAACATTTTCCGCTTTTTTTCAACTATAACCTTTCGGGGGCAAACAAACCGCAACATAACGGCTATTTTGTAATACCTCCATGGCCATGCTAGAGGTTTCGTCAGAAAAATGTAAAGAAATTTGCAGTGTACAAATCTAAACCAACATGTTACCATGATGGCATAGTATTACGTTACGGGGCATATGGATATGAACAAAGGTGAACAGGATGTGCGGGTAGAAGGGATCGAAACGGGCGCACTTTCGGAGAAACCAAAGCCTAAAAGGCGGCGAATAATAACTGCAGGACGTGCGGGGTTATTGCTGGTGTTGCTGCCGCCAGCAGTGATGTTCTTTATAATAACGGTGATTGGCCCGCACAGGCATACGTTATTGAGCACACCCCAAGCACGTTATTTGATGTTCACCATTCTGAATATGAGTGGATTGTTGGGGGTGCTGGGAGTGATGCTGGCGTTTCGCGCTATTGTACAAAACACTCCGCGAAATCAATCAGCCAGGCCATCGGAACTTGTTCTGGGATGCATAGGGCTTGGGATTTTTGTGTTTGGATTGCTCCAACCGACCGGGCCCGTTATGCTCAGCGGACTTGTGAATTTGGCGATAACCGGTAAAGAGTACAACAACAGAGAGGATAGGGAATCACAAGACCTCCGTGAAATCTATGACACGTATATCCAATTTACGCAGAATCATCCCAAGAAATGTTTACCACGATTATCGAAGCAAGCGGGAAGACTGATGCAGGCGCTGTGTGATTTAGGCTGTAACAGGGGACCGTCTCCCTACATAGCCGATCATGATCCTGATTACAAGCGGTTCTATGACGACCTGGAAGTCTTGAAATTAGGAGAAGGCGCAGACGTGGATGATTGGAGCTATTTTTATCTTGGGTATGAAGTGAAAAACGATAAGGATATGGAAGCGTTCGCCGAAGCCTATAAAAGGATTATCCAATCAGGGCAAACATTTGAGCAAGATCTTACCATAGAAGGTGGTTCTCCGAGTGAAGGAAAAACAGTACTGCATCGATTGAATATCCTCCCGCCGCCGATACCTCCCGGAGCAAAACGTCCTCCCTTGCCTGGGCTGCGAGCGGATATCCCTGTGCTAATAGAACGCATTGACCATAATAAAAATAAAGGAGGCCACGTATTGTTCCTGGATGGTCACGTGGAATTTATTGATTATCCAGGCCGTTGGCCGATGACGGAGAAGACCATTTCCATTCTCAATGAGTTGGATGAAATGGGGCCTCAAGGTCCTGCACCAGGGGGAAGAAATGATTAAATTGCCATTACAACAGAGCCGAATCCATGCTGTGAAGTGGTGTTGGGCAGGAATCCTGCTTGTTTCAACCGCCGTTTTTGGGGATGGCATTATTCTGCCGCCGTTGGTGGTGAATCAGCTTCCTTCGATGCCCCATCAACGTGCTCTGATCGCGTACAACGATGGCGTGGAAACATTGGTGGTGGAGTCTTCGTTCCAGGGGGAAGGAAAAGAATTGGCCTGGATTATTCCGGTGCCTGCGAAACCCACGGCAATTGAAAAAGTGTCGACAGGTATTTTTTCTGCATTAGAAATGAGCCTTCAACCCAAAGTGGTGGATAAATCTGAAGGGTTGATTTTTTTGGGGTTGTTCTTTCTCCTTTGGGCATTATTTCTGTTGATTTCAGGACGTTTTGTGCCAATACGCTCCTTATTGATGGCCGTTCTCGTTATGTTCATGATTTCTTTAGGATTCGCTGGGTTAAGTAGAGGGGGAATCGAACGCTCTCCACAAATTAAGGGAGTTCAAGCCTCCCAATCCATTTCGGTGGGAAGCTATGACGTTAATGTATTGGAAGTGGAAACATTTAATGCGCTGAATCAATGGCTCTCTGCCAATGGATTCAAAGAAGTACTCCAGGTGGGTGAAAGCGCTGTAAACAGTTATATAGCCGAAGGCTGGAAGTTGGTGGCGGCAAAACTCCGGCGGGAAGGGGAAGGATTCAGCCGGCCCCATCCCCTCAAAATCAGTTTCCCTAGTCCGTCTCCTGTTTACCCGATGCGTTTGACACAATTGGCAGGATCCGACTTGCATTTGGAATTGTTTGTTCTGGCTGCGCAAGAGGCAAAAGTGGCGGGTATGGATGTTTTCTTTGTCGATGAATTTATACGGAAAGAATCCGGCTCCGGATGCGCGAAAAGGGCCTATTGTTTAGGTAATAAGACGTATCGGCGTATCGGCCTGCCTTCGCTTGTGGATCAGATGGGATCAACATGTGTTCTGACGTGGCTGAAGGGGGATTTTGCCAATAGTCAGTTGAACCATGATTTTTCCATAGGCAAGACAGTGCCTAGATTTGTTATTAGCACGGTATATACCCCCAGAGGGGCTGAAATTGCCGCTTTGGAGCGGGCCATGATGGCTGGGGGCCTTATATTGTTGCCAGGAGCATTACTCTGGACATGGCGCAAGCGCAAGTCCCCTGCTCCCTTGCTTTTGGAGTGGGTGATTTTCGCAACCGTGTTGGTTTCTACTGGGGTGGGATTCGTCAGTTATCGATCACTTCCGAAAGCAGAGGTAGTATTGGATACTGAAAGCCATCAAATACTGTCGCCATATGATGTTATTAAACACTTGAAAAAACACCCGGATATCGTGGCCAAGATGAGTGTGCAGGATATCGAACAGTATTTCTTGGATTGGCTTGCGCGATATCGATATAAGAATCCCTATACCGGAGAACCGTTTGCCTTGGAAGAAGCCTTGGGGGGAGTCGTGATTGTCCAGAATGATCGGGGTATCGCCGCACGGCTGTTTTCAGAGCCCAATCAGTTTTATCATCGGGGAGCGACAGGGCTTCCTTACGACATCCAAATTACTGGCGAAGAATGTGATGAACATGGGCCAGATGAAGAATTTATGTATGGATACGAGTAAGACTTCCCCCGTGTTCTTCGTATTGTGAAAAAACTGAGGTTAACGAAACCAATTTCCGTTCCGCTGGTCATATAATCAAAGGATATTCTTGTTTTTCAGAAAGGATAGGATATGAAGCGGAGTGGATTTTTCCTGTTTGTTATAGCAATGACGTTAATGATTGGGGCAATGGCTGAAGAAGCGGGTTATCCTGCCAATATTTTAAGCAAACTGCCGGGTGATGCCGTGGCGGCGGTAGTCTGCCCATCCTTAAAAGTCTTGGAATCACAGGGCGATCAGTTTGTGAAACTGCCGGGGCTGGCGGACGGTATACCGGGGTTGCCCAAGAGCATGAATGCGTTAGCGCAGGATTTGGCTAAAGAGTTGGAATTAGAGGGGATAAAGGATTTCCCAGGGTTGGGGAAGTCGCTGGGGTTGGACCCTGGCCGGCCTGTAGTGGTGTTTGCCTTTAAAGATGCTCAGCATCTTGGGTTTGTATTTCCAGTAGCGTCACAGGAGAAGGCGGAAAAGACCTTGGCGGTCAAGCCCAAAGGCGAAGCAAAGGATACACCGCTTGGCGTGGGCGACATTACGGCCAAGTTTAAGGAAACCGCCGGATTTGGCTATTTTTTCAAGGATGGGTATGCGTTTGCCGGGGATTCCGTGGATGGGTTGAAGGCCATGGCAGATGCTTTGGCTGCGCCCCGGGCGGTGCGTTGCGGGAGTGCGGAGTTTCCCGTTGCGGATAAAAGTGAATTGTTGGTTTTTGCGGACCTCAAAAATCTCAATCTTGAATCATTACCACCATTTCTAGCTCCCGCGAAACCTGCCCTGTTGGGTTTGGTTCCTGCCTATGATGAGGGTGTTTTAGGGGTGAAAATGAATGGTTCAGCGTTGAACCTTCGCATGGCAGGGCACAGCGCATCGGGCGCCTATGCGGAATTGCCTCCGTTGCAGTACCCCGGTTTTTTTAGTGAATCCGGTGCGGCCATGGTGGCGTTGCGGTTAACCAAGGAGCTGAAGGAATTTATCGGGCAGCAGATTGCGGCCTGGGTGACTGACCCGAATGCAGGCACCCAGATCAAAGGGATTTATACGGGGTTGAGCAATTATCTTGGGGAAGAGATTGCCGTGAGTGTTACCAGCGCCGATGAAAAAGCCCCGAATTTCCTGGGGTGTATTTCGGCGGTGAATCCTTCTCCCTTAATGACCTTGTTGTCATTGGCAAAATTCGCCGCCCAGCCTGCCCAACCCGATCAGCCCCAGATTTCCGTTGCCAAGGATTTGCTGGGGGTTCCAATTTACGCCATGAATGCCCAGGATAAGATTGTGGTGGGCGTGGATGAAGCGAAGATCAAGGGCATGGCGGGCGCAAAGCCTGCGGGCGCCCCTGTGGGAATATCACCGGATATTCTCAAGCGTGCGGGATATGGTTTCCTGTACATTGATGGCGCGCGTGGCCTGCAGGTAGCCAGCGAATTGAGCGGCGTGGCGCTGCCTGCAGACGCGGCGAAGGCTGGAAATCTGACATTGACCCTGGAACAATATGGCACATGGCGTCAGGCCGCATTGAATGTGTCCAATGCCGGACCGATTGCGGCCATGCTGGGGAATGCGTTTGCGAAACCCAAGCCGGCTCCCGCCCCTGCTCCTGCGGCGTCGCACACGCAGGTCCGGTTTGCAAAAACTGTGAAATAATGGGAAAAAGCTTGACTCTGAGGCCGGGAAATCGGTAAGGTTTCCCGGCGTTTTGATCTAAGACGGAATGCCTGGAGAGGAGGCCCTATGAAAATTGCTGTGCTGGTCAAACGGGTGCCCGACACCGCCTCGGTCTTCAAAATTGCGGTGGATGGCAAGTCAGTCGAGACGGCAAATCTAAAATATGTGATGAGCCCGTATGATGAACACGCCGTGGAAGAAGCGATCAAGCTGAAAGAGAAAAATGGCGGTGAGGTGATTATTGTTAGCGTGGGGCCTTCTGAAGCGAAGGAAATCATTCGATCCGGATTGGCCATGGGTGCGGATTCCGGCCTGCTTATCACAGGAGCGGAAGCGCTTAGCCCGCGGGGATTGGCCAAGGTGTTGGCGGCGGCGTTGAAAACGCTTGCGCCGGATGTAATTTTTGCAGGCAAACAGGCGGTGGATGATGACGCCGCACAGGTGCCGGAGCGGGTGGCGGAGTTGTTGGATATGCCCCATGCCTCCGTGATCACGCGCTTTGAATGTTTGGGCGCTTCGGTGGTGGTGGACCGCGAGATTGAAGGCGGTCAATACACGCTGGAACTTCCCTTGCCCGCTTTGTTAACGACCCAGAAGGGAATCAACACGCCACGCTATCCCACCTTGCCCAACATCATGAAAGCTAAAAAGAAAGAGATCCGCGAGATGAGCGTGGGCGAGTTGGGCCTTGCTTCCGAGGCGCTGGCGGCGGGTTGCACGGTGGAGGCCTTTACGCTGCCGCGTCAGGAGCGGTTGCGGAAGGTATTGGAAGGCGAGAGCATTCAAAAGGTCCAGGAATTGGTGCGGATATTACGCGAAACCGAGAAAGTACTGTGAGGGTTTGGCCATGAGCGTACTGGTATTGCTGGAACAGCGTGGCGCGCTGAAAGCATGCGCGCATGAAGCGGCGATGGTGGCAGGCACACTAGCAAGGGCTGCTGGTGCACCCCTATATGGAGTGTACATTGGAAAATCCCTGGAGGAGGCATCCTCGCTTGCGGGGTTCGGCATGCAAAAAGTGTTTGCCTATGAACATGATTCGCTGGGTCATTTTTGCGGCGAGATCTATACATCGATTGTGAATGAATTGGCCAAAGAACTGGGGTCCACGGTGATTGTCGGTTCGGCGTCGGCGCTGGGCAAGGAATGGTGCGCCTCAGTGGCCGCACGGTTGGATGTGGAACTTGTGCAGGATTGCCTGGAAGTCTGGTGGAATAACGGGTTGATGGCGCGAAAGCCGGTGTATGCGGGCAAGGTGCTGGCGGAGGTGCGTGTGATTAATACGCCTGCGATGGTGTCCATGCGGCCGAACGTGGTAAAGGTGGAGCGTGATGCAAGCCCCGCGCCGGAAGTGGAAAAGCGCGGAATGCCATCGAGTACGCCGCGTGTCGTGGTAAAGGATGTTGCCTTGGCGCCCGCGGGCACCGTGGAACTTACGGAAGCGAAGATTGTGGTGTCCGGCGGGCGCGGTCTTGGCGGCCCGGAACATTGGCCGGTGCTCCAGGCGTTATGCGATGCGCTGGGTGCGGCCTTGGGCGCGAGCCGTGCGGCGGTGGATGCGGGATGGATTCATCATTCGCACCAGGTTGGTCAGACGGGCAAGGTGGTGAGCCCGGACCTGTATATTGCATGCGGCATCTCCGGCGCGATTCAGCATCAAGCGGGGATGCGGCCCGCGAAAATCATCGTCGGCATCAATAAGGACCCGCAGGCGAATATATTCAATGTATGCGATTACGGTATTGTGGGCGATCTCTTTGAGATTGTCCCGCTGTTGGCGGAAGAGATTCGAAAGGTCTGCGCATGACACTGGGTGGCCTGCTGCTGGTAGTGCTTATTGTAGCGGCCCATGCTGTGTTTTTTGCACGGGTGTATTTCATCATCCGGTGTATTCGTTTGGGCCAGGGAAGCCTGCCTGCGGCTTTTCCGCTTTTGCGGATGAAAGACGTCCTGGTGAAGGGTTTTGGGCAGGTATTGGTATTGCGGCAGCCGGCCGGTATTGGGCATTTCCTTATTTTTTGGGGCTTTTTTGTTCTGACGTATGGAACGTTGGAAGGATTGATTGCGGGGGTGTTTCCGGGATTTTCCTTTGCATGGATGGGGCCATTCTATTGGCTGATGAACACCTTGCAGGATTGGTTTGGCCTGCTGGTGATGGGCGCGCTGGCCGTAGCGCTGTACCGGCGGTTTGTCTGGCGGCCACGGCGCTTGCAGGCGAGCCTGGCGCATACCATCGATGCGTTGATCATTATTGTGTTAATTGCCGTCTTGATTAAAGCCTTTTATGCCATGCGAATCATCGAGCCCAAACCTGGATTCACACCCGTTACTGATATGCTGCGGCCCTGGTTTGTGAGTGTGACGGGAAAAGCGGCGCATCCGATGGGTTATGCCGCATTTCACTGGCTGCATAATGTGGTGGTGTTGAGCTTCCTGGTGTATATCCCGTTTTCCAAGCATCTCCATTTGATTACGGCTCTTCCAAATCTTTATTTCCGCGATGAGAAACGTATTGCGGGCCGTATCCCTAAGCTCGATTTAGAGGCGGAGGGTATGGAAAGTTTTGGGATTTCCAAGATTACGGAGTATTCCCGCAAGGATTTGCTTGATGTTACGGCATGCACGGAATGTGGACGCTGCCAGGAGGCGTGCCCGGCCTATTTCACCAACAAGCCGCTTAGTCCGAAGGAAGTGGTGCTTGGATTGAAAGCCCACCTGTTTGAGGAATGCCCTGCATTGCTGCGCGACCGTACCGCTGCGCCGAAAAAAGCCTTGTATCCTGATGTGATTGAAAAAGACGTATTGTGGGCCTGTACGACGTGCAGGGCGTGTGAAGAGGCGTGTCCCGTTGAGATTTTGCCGATGAGCAAGCTGATCGGCATACGTCAGGCGCGCGTGCTGATGGAAGGCGATTTCGCGGAAGAGGCGCAAACCGCGCTTCGCAATGTGGAAACGCAGTCTAATCCGTGGGGACTTCCCCAGGAAGCCCGTGGCGCGTGGGCGGAAGCCTTGGGCGTCAAGACCCTTGCGGAAGATGCGAATGTGGACTATCTCTTCTTTGTGGGGTGCGCGGGGTCCTATGATCAACGGTATATGCAGGTCACAAGAGCCGTAGCCCGGCTATTGCAAGAGGCAGGGGTGTCTTTTGGCATTTTGGGCGCGGAAGAATGCTGTACGGGCGACAGTGCAAAGCGCATCGGCAACGAGTATCTCGCGCAGATGCTGGCCCAGCAAAATGTGGATACGATGAATGGGTACGGGGTCAAGAAAGTGGTTACCGCCTGTCCGCATTGTTACAACACGATCAAAAACGAGTTTCCGGACTATGGCGGCAACTATGAAGTGGTGCACCACACGGAATTACTGGCTGCGTTAATGCAACAGGGTAAGCTGAAGCCTAAACAAGGCCCTGCAACGGTAGTATATCATGATTCCTGCTATCTGGGGCGGTATAATGGGGTGTTTGATGCGCCACGCGCGGCGATTCTCGCCTCGGGAACGTTAAAAGAACTTTTACGCACCCGCTCTAATAGTTTTTGCTGCGGTGCTGGCGGCGGCCGGATGTGGATGGAGGAGCGGATTGGAGGCCGCATCAACGAAGAGCGGTCGAAGGAAATTATTCAGGTCAAGCCGGAGGTGGTGGCGACAGCCTGCCCGTTTTGCATGACAATGATCAGCGATGGATTAAAAAGCGAACACCGCGCGGACATCCCCCTGAAAGATGTGGCGGAATTGCTTGCGGAAGCCTGTGGTATTGTGAAAAAAGATGTAGTAGAAGGAGAGTAGTCATGAGCAACGCGCTCACCGACATGCGGTTCATTCGGTTCTTGTTGTACGAAGTTCACAACGTGGAAGAAGTGTTGGAATTTCCCTTTTTCCAGGATCATTCCCGCGAAACCTTCGACATGGCGATAGACGCGGCGTATCAGTTGGCGCAGGAGGTGTTCTGGCCGGCCTATCAGGAGTTTGATCTGGAAGGAGCGCGTTTTGACGGGAAACAAGTTTTTCTTCCCAAAGCCATGCATGAGATTTGGCGGCACTGCAAGGAAGGCGGCTGGTTTGCGCCGAACGTGTCCTTTGACGAAGGCGGCCAGCAGTTTCCGCTCAGCATATTTGCCGTGTCGTCCTTCTTGTTCAGTTGCGGCAATACCGCCGCCGCCATGTATGTGAATGGGACGTGGGGCGCCGCGATGCTGATCCACAAATTTGGGTGCCCGGCCTTGCAGGAAACGTACATGCGAAAATTGTACGCGGGGGAGTGGGGGGGCACGATGGCGCTCACGGAGCCGGATGTCGGCACCTCGCTCGGGGATATCAAAACGACTGCGGTAAAAGCAGTGGACGGCGATTATTATCAAATCACGGGGACTAAGCGTTTTATCTCCTCCGGCGACCATGATCTTTCGGATAATATTGTTCATCCGGTATTGGCGCGGATCCAGGGAGCACCCCCCGGAGTAAAGGGAATCAGCCTCTTTGTGGTGCCAAAATATCGTGTGAATGAGGATGGGTCCATCGGTGAATTCAACGATGTAATCACCGCGGGGATTGAGCACAAAATGGGCCTGAAAGGGCAGGCCACCGCGACGCTGAATTTGGGAGAACATGGAAAGTGCCAGGGTTGGCTGATCGGCGAGCCGAACGAAGGCCTGAAATACATGTTTGAACTGATGAACCGTGCGCGGGTGTTTACAGGCATCCAGGCGGTCTCTGGGGCGTCCGTGGCCTACCAAGCGGCGTTGGAATATTGTAAAGAGCGGTTGCAGGGCCGGGAAATCACGTGCAGAGACGTCACCAGCCCGCAGATTGCCATTATTCATCATGCGGACGTGCGTTCGATGCTGCTGAAGCAAAAGGCATTTATCGAAGGCGCACTGGGCATGGTTATGTTTTGCGCCAAATTGGCCGATTGCATGGAAAATACTACGGATGAAGAGGAAAAACAGCGTATCAACCTGATCCTGGAAATGATGACGCCTTGTTGCAAGGCGCACTTTTCCAATGTGTCCGTGGAGTCCATCACGCAGGCCATGCAATGCTTCGGGGGGGCAGGCTATTGCGAGGAATTTCCCGTGGCGCAACTGCTGCGGGACAACAAGGTATTCTCAATTTATGAAGGCGCCAACGGCATTCAGGCGATGGATCTGCTGGGCCGCAAAGTGCCCATGGAGGCCGGGGGTGCGGTGCGCGCGCTGATGATGGAAATGGGCGCGACCCTGGCAGAGGCGGCGGATCTGGAAGCATTAAAAGATCTTCAGGAGAAGGTCCAGGAAGCGCAGAACGAAGTAATCGCCGCAACCATGTATTTAGGCGGGATCGGCATGTCGGGCCAGGTGAATGAATACATTTGCAATGCCACGATGTATCTGGAAATGTTCTCGCAACTGCTTATGGGATGGCAGCATCTGAAGCAGGCCATTGTGGCGCAACGCGCCCTGGAGGCCGGTACCGATGAAGCGGACTTTTATCACGGCATAATCGAAACCGCGCGATTTTATATAAACACGGTCTTGCCGCATGCCGTCGCCAGCGCAAAAATTCTTCAGTCAAACGAATACACCGCCCTGAATTATAAGCCGGAATGGTTTTAAACAGGTGCTGTAATGAACCGGCATAGCGGTGAAATACATTCTGGAAGGCGAGGCTCCCGCCGAGCCGTGAAAACAAGAGCGGGAAAGTTGTGAACGCGCAAGTGATTTAAGGTAGATTTTGTTCTACGGCTCGGCGGGAGCCTCGCCCTCCCGTACAAGAAACATTTGAGCATTGGGTAAAACACGGGAAAGCAGTAAAACATGATTGAACAAATTGCGTTGTGGATTGAACACATTATGGAAGTGCTGGGCTATCCCGGCCTGGTGCTGATGATGGCGTTAGAAAGCATGGTCGCCCCCGTTCCCTCGGAGATTGTCATGCCCTTTGCGGGATTCCTCATTGTCAAAGGAACGTTTTCAATAGCGGGCGGGATTATAGCGTCTTCGTTGGGAACCATTCTCGGGTCGCTTATCAGCTATTACATGGGAAAATGGGGCGGCTATCCGTTAGTTATTCGTTTCGGAAAATATTTGCTCCTGGATCGCGAACACCTCGATTTCACCGTGCGCTGGTTTGAAAAACGCGGTGAGATCACCATCTTGATCTGCCGTTTTATTCCGGTCGTGCGCCACCTCATTTCCATCCCCGCCGGCGTGGGCAATATGAACATCATCAAATTCAGCATCTACACTCTGGTCGGCGGAACCATCTGGAATACCATTCTTCTTTTCGCCGGGATTTGGCTGAAAGATCACTGGGGCATTATCCACGAGTATTCCAGCCAGATAGATAAAATAGTAGTGGCTATCCTTGTAATTGGGGGTGTTTGGTGGGTGTGGAAACAACTCCAACGCCGCAAAGCCAAATTCGATTGAAAAAACGGTTTTCTTTGTCTCTTTCTTTTTTCGCAAAAAAAAGAGAAAGAAAAGAAAAACATTATCCCTTTAGAATTTCAAGAGAATTCCTTCAGGGTCCTCTGTTTTCCCCACGCGCACCATGGTGACGAACACAATGGTCGCTACTGCCGGAATGAGGGATGCGGCGATGATGATCGGGCTGAATGAATAATGATCCGCCGCCCAGCCGATCAGGAACGTGGTGATGAACGTGCTGATGCCCGCGCTGGTGCCCGCGAGCCCCATCACCGTGCCCACTGCCCGCGTATGGAACACATCCGTTGGCAATGTGAGAAACATCGTGCCGCAGCAGTTATACGATATCGTGGCCACGGCAAAAACCAGCAGGAGCACGGGGTAGCTGTTACTGTAAAGCGCCAGCAGCAGGATCGCCATGCTCGGACCGAATATCATGAGCACGGTCCGCCGTGAACGTCCCGGCGCCCAACCCCGATGCACCCAATAACTCGACAACGCGCCTGCAATAAGATTTCCCAGCGGCGCACATATCATCGGGACCGCCATGCCCAGCATGCTTTGTTTGAGATTAAATCCCCGGGAGTCAAGAAAAATGGCGTACCAATTTGCCACGAAGAACCAGAAGGGATCCAAAAGGAATCGTCCCAGAATCAGCCCCCACGTCTGTTTATACCGCAACACTTTTGACCAGGTGACGATCGGACCCGCCTCGCCTGGTGCAACAATGGAGGACCGCCCTTGGCGGATGTATTCCAGTTCTTCCGTGGAAATTCGGGGGTGTGCATCAGGATTTCGATAAAACTTGAGCCAGAGAAGGATCCATATAAGGCCCAGCGATCCTGTGATAAGAAAGGCGGGACGCCAACTGCCGAAAGTCATGTAAATCGCGAGTGCGATGGTGGGGGCGATGGCCCCTCCGATGGCGCACCCGCTGTTGAAAAGGGCTATCGCGAGGGCGCGTTCTTTTGCCGGAAACCACTCGGAAATGGTTTTGGCCCCGCCCGGATTATTGGCCGCTTCTCCTGCCCCCAGTAGAAACCGGAATCCACAGAAACTATACAAGCCCGTGGCAAACGCAGTGGACGCGCCAACGATCGAATAGAAAATGACACTGGCCAGCATGCCCGTACGCGTGCCTACGATATCAAGAAACCGCCCCACTACCATCTGCATGATAGTGTAGGCCACCTGAAATGCGTTTACGATGTACGAATAATCCGTCTTGCTCCAGCCATATTCATCCTTAAGAATGACTGATAACGACCCCAGCGTCTGGCGATCAATGTAATTGATCAAAGTGACGAAAAAGAGCAGACCACAGATCCACCACCGCAAATGACGAATAGGCCGTTTTCCTTCCACGCGAACACTCCTTAATTATTCTGCCAGAAAGTATACGTGCCTCAACGCGGTGTAATCTACTTCCAGAGTCCAATCGATTTCTTGCCACGAAACACACGAAATAAACGAAAAATTCTCCGTGGTCTCCGTACCTCCGTGTGAATCTGTATCTCACACAGAGCCACAAAGCACACAAAGGATTGAAAACTCTTCTTACAGCCTACAGCCTAATGCCCAAAGTCTAGCTTTAAAAATCGAGCAACACCTTCCTTGGATCAGGTTTCTTAGCGGCCCGGACCAGCGAAACGAAGATGAGGGTTGCAATGCAGGGGATGATGGATGCGGCGATGATCACTGGTTGGAACGAGGCTTGTGTTGTAATTACCCCGATGAGGTAGGTGGAAATGAGCACGCCGATGCCGGCGCCGGTGCCGCCCATGCCCATGACGGAACCGACCGCACGGGTATGAAACACGTCGGTGGGCAGGGTGAGGAACATGGTGGAGCAGGCGGCATATGCGAAACTGGCATAGGCGAACAGCCCGAGGAGCACCCAATAATTCGAGTTGAACGCGGCCGGGATGAGCAGGAGCATGCTGGGTCCGAAAATGAGCAGCACCGTCCGCCGTGCCCGGCCCACCGGCCACCCCCGGGCAATGAGGTAGCTTGAAAGGCCGCCTCCGAAGAAATTGCCGAGATCCGCACCCAGAAACGGCGCCCAGAATCCCAGTACGCTTTGTTCAAGGCTGAATCCCTTGCTGGCGAGGTAGAGCCCATACCATTCCGCCACCAGAAACCAATACGGATCGAGCAGAAACCGTCCCAGGATGATGCCCCAGGTTTGTTTGTAACACAGCAAACGGAACCATGAGATGGTGGGGAGGTTCGCCGCCTCCTCCGGAGAAGAAGATCGGCTTTTCAGGATGTAATCCAGTTCTTCCTGTGAAATACGCGGATGCTTTTCCGGGGCATAATAGATCCAGCGCCAGGCGAGCAGCCAGATAAAGCCAAGGGTTGCGGTGATGAGGAAGGCAGGCCGCCAACTGTCGAAATATTTGTAAATGAACAGCACAATGAACGGAGCAACCGCCCCACCGATGGCGGAGCCGCTGTCGAACAACGCCACGGCCCAGGCGCGTTCCTTGGCGGGGAACCACTCGGACACTGCCTTAGAGCCGCCAGGATTATTCGCCGATTCTCCGCAGGCTAACAGGAACCTGAATGCACTGAAACTATACAGACCCTGCGCCAGCGAAGTGAGCGCGCCGACGATTGAATAGAAGGCCACGCTGATGCTCATGCCCCGGCGGGTTCCAATGAAATCAAGGAGCCGCCCAAACACACTTTGCATGATGGTGTAAGCGACGCGGAAGGATATCAGGATAATGGCAAAGTCTTCATTGGTCCACTGGTATTCTTTTTTAAGGATGGGGGCCAGTGCGCTGAGCGTTTGGCGGTCAATATAGTTAATAATAGTGACGGCGAAGAGCATTCCGCCTATCCACCAGCGCAGGTATGGCAACGGCCGCTTTCTCTTCGGATCGTATGACACGCCGGGTTTCTCACCTTGTTACACGGAACTCAGTATACGGATTTCAGCGGTGTAAGGTCCAGAAGGAGGAAAAGCTATTTCTTCTCGTCGGGTTTGGTTTCAGGGGCGGGGGAGGTTTCCGAAATGTCTTCCTGCTTGAAGGAAATCCGTTGTATGCCGATTTGGGTGGCGGAGGCTGCGGCATAGGCCATGGCATCGTAGGGAGCCTCCGGGTGCACCATGATGATGACCCCCTCAGGATTGTCTTGCAGGCGATATCGCAACTCACCCGGCAAGAGCACGCGTTCAATTTCATGGTCCTTGATGGTGTATTTTCCGTCCTGTGCAATATAAATTGTGATGTATTTGCTCTTTTGCTTGGTTTTTGTGTCGCTGGAGCCGCTGAGCATCGCAAGATTCAATCCGGAGTATTCCAGCATGGGGGTAACAATCATCATGATGATCAACAGAACAAGAAAAATGTCTGTAAGCGGCGTGATGTTGATTTCGCTGATTTGGGTTTCCGCAACGCGCTTCATGGCTGGGCGGGCTCCTTGGGGAGTTCCGGCGGAGCGAGCGTGGTGCCGGTGATTGCGGATTTCCCATCCGGTCCGGCGGGCACAACAGGCGGTTCCACGGCATTGGGTGCAATGGTAGCCGGTTGTGCAGGTGTTGCGGGCTTGGCCGGTTCATTCATTTGAAAGCGCCGGGAAGTCTTCGTGACCACGGAAAGGGTGACGGTTTTATACTCCGCTTCTTTTGCTTTGGCAAACACGCCAACGATATGCTTGCAGAGGGTTTCTTTATCGCCTTGCACGATGACGCTGCGCTCTTCAGGCGGATCAGTGGTTTTGGATTTCAGGGCGTTTGCCAAGTCGGTTTCCGCCACGGGATCTCCATCCAGAAAATATTGGCCGTCCTTGGTGATTTCAAGCACCAGCTTTATCTTGTCGATAGGCCCGCCGCCGTCCACAACGGGCGGATGAATATCCATGCGGGTCGCCTTCATCATGGGCGCCACCACCATCATAATGATGAGCAGCACGAGAAAGACGTCGGTGAGCGGCGTGATGTTAATCTCGTCCACCAGCCTGCGTTTGACTTTTCCGGCGAGTTGCATGGCGCGGGTTAAATCTCCACGCGTTTTGTATATTGTGAATGGGGGCTTGCGCCGCCAACGCTTCTGGGATCGGAAACGGACATGAACAGCAGCTTAAGGATCTGGAAGTCTTCTTCCCAATGGCTCACGATGGTGTGGAAATAATTGTTCAAGGCCACGGCAACGATGGCTACGCCCAGCCCGAAGGCCGTGGCAATGAGCGCGGAACCAATTCCGAACATGATCGTGGGCGCTCCGCCTCCGCCGGTTTTCGCCATTTCACCGAAAGTGAGCAGAATGCGGACCACCGTGCCGAAGAGGCCCAGGTACGGCGATATCGTGGCAATCGTGCCCAATACCGAAAGATTGCGTTCCAATTTGCGCGTGGCCAGATTCGCCGTGATGTCGAAGAGCCGTTCAAAGCTATGCCGCTGTTCCGCCAGGGTGCGAATGCCTTCCGCCGATACCTCGCCCAGCAGTCCGCCGCACTCCGTGCTGATATTCAGCGCCGCCTCCAGATTATTGCGTTGCAGATCGCGATCCATTTTATTAATGAATTCCAGCACGTCCCGCCGGTTCTTTCTATAAAAATTCCACCGCTCGATTGTAACCGCCAATACCAGGATGGAACAGACGATGATCGGAAGCAACACCGGCCAATCGTTCGTTATCGCAAATATAATCAACTCCATGATGCACTCCTTTTGGCATTTCCCTGGCTCCGCAATCCCCGCCGCGGCCCATTGCGGGAAGTGTAGCACATTTGCTTTCCCTCACGGTAGGCCCATGCCCCTGATTTCAAGTATACTATCGCTGCCGTGCATGCGGCGTTGCGCACCGGGTCCATAAATGGACCTACAGCATATATCTCAATAACAGGAAGGCGGTTCCATTGGAATTACTCGATGAAATTGTCATTGTTTTCGGATTGGCGATTGTGGTGGCCTGGCTCTTCCGGTCGATTCAGGTGCCCTCCATCATTGGATTTCTGATCACGGGGCTGGCCATCGGCCCCTCCGGATGGCACTGGGTCTCACAATCGGACGTGTCGCATTTTTCAGAATTCGGCCTGATTCTGCTCTTATTCACCATCGGCCTCGAATTATCGCCCGAACCCCTGATACGTTCTGGGATTCGTCTGATAAGCGGTGCCATCATGCAGATTCTCGGAACCGCGCTCCTTACAATAGTAGTTCTTTCCTTGTTTCCATCGCTCCCATGGGCGGCACGCTTCATCTTGGGCGTGGCGGTGGCGCTGAGCAGCACCGCGATTACCCTGAAGCTCATGAGTGACCGCGGGGAAACCCTTTCCACCACCGGCATGATCGCCACGGGTATTCTCCTTCTCCAGGACGTGGCGGTTATTATTCTGATGCTGATCATTTCCATTGTGTTTGGCGGAAACGCGGAAAACGGCCACGGCGGCGGGATCCTGTTGGGCATAGAGGGGCTGGCCGGCTTGTTCGTGATTGTGCTGGTTTCCCGGCCATTATTACCTAAGATTCTGGAACAACTCTCCGGACGCGGCGGCAGGGAATTGCTCACCTTATTTGCCGTGTTGATGACCTGCGGAGGCGCCTGGCTGGCGACTTTGGTGGGATGGTCTCCCGCATTGGGCGCCTGTATTTCCGGCCTGCTGCTCGCTAATGCGGACCAGCGTCATCAACTGGTGGCGGATATTACCCCGTTCCGGGATGTGTTTAATGCCCTCTTTTTTATCTCGCTGGGTATGACCGTAAACCTGGATGCCGCCTTCCGGCATTTTCCGGTCATCGTGGGCGCGACGGCCCTCACCATTGTGATCAAGACCCTGGTTACCGCCGGATCCATCCGGGGGGCGGGATGGCCCTGGAGAATAGGGCTGCAAACCGGAATTGCCCTCTGCTCCGTGAGCGAATTCAGCTATGTGCTCGCCTATCAAGCCCGTCACAACGGGCTGTTGGAAGCCTCCACGATGGATCTGTTGGTGGGCTATGTCGTGGCCACCATGATCGTTGGCGCTCTGGTTTACCCTTACGGGAACCGGATCGCGGCGTGGATCACGGCACGGATACATGAAAAAAAACCAGCCGACGGGGACGAGATTCAAACCGTCACGCTTCGGGATCACGTGGTGATTGTGGGATATGGATTCACGGGCTCCAATCTGGGCCGGATGTTGCGTGCCACTCATGTGCCCTATTGCGTCGTGGAAATGAATCCGGCGCTGGTGCAGGCAGCCCGCAAGGATGGTGCGGAAGTGATTGTGGGTGACGCCACGCGCATGACAATTTTGGCGCATGCCGGTATTGACGCAGCCCGCGCACTGGTCGTGGCGGTGAATGATCACCGGGCCACCCAGCGCATCGTAGGGCAGGTGAACGCGCGCCGTCCCGATTTGTATATTCTTGCGCGCACGAACTTTGCGCGGGATATCGAGCGGCTATATCAACTGGGCGCAAAACGGGTTATTCCTCAGGATTTCGAAACCTCGATTGAAGTAGGCGCGCATGTGCTAAGGCAATTCGGCATTCCGGACAATATTGTGGAGGCGCAAATTGCCGCGGTGCGTTCCGGAGGATACGGAATGCTGCGGGGCAAGCCGACCAACCGGGCCGCCACGGAAGAGCTGATGAAAATTTTGGAGCGCACCACGACCCAGACCTTTTATCTGGCGGATGACTCCGCCGCCAGCGGAAAAACGATTGCGGAAACAAATCTTCGGGCGCGTACGGGCTGCACGATTATTGCGGTGGTACGCGCTGGGCGTCCGGCAACCAATCCTGCGCCGGATTTCTTACTGAAATCCAATGATGTGCTGGTGCTGGTGGGGGCACATGCCGAGATTGAGGCGGCCAAAGCTGTCTTGCAGAGAGGATGAAGAATTTAGTCTGAAATGATATAGTGAAATGAAGGATGGACGGCAGGGGCTGTCTGGAGGGTTATTATGGATGGTATGATCGAAAAAATTATAAGGATTTTGGGGCTGCTATGAAACAAAAGGTGAGACTGGCTTTATCACTTCAGGATGAACCGTTTTTTCAGGGCATGAGCCCGGAAATTATGACGCGGATAGGGGGAGTGGTCTATCATCGCAAATATGAAGCGCGTCAGATTGTCTATTTTCCTGATGACCCCTGCGACTATGTCTATTGGGTGCGGGAAGGCCGCGTGAAAGTGACCCGTATCTCGGATGATGGGCGTGAATTGGCCTTCCGCCATGTCTTGCCTGGAGACATGCTGGGGGAGGAATGCCTGAGTAAAAAGAATCGCCGCGGCAATTATGCGGAAGCCATGCAGCAAACCATTTTATGTTTGATGCGTGCGGAGGACTTCAGACAATTGGTATTTGAGGAGATTGAATTGGCGCGCATTGTGGTGAAGGTGTTGAATCAACGCATCATGGATCTGGAACAGGTCCTGGTGGAAACCGTGTTCAGCACTGTCCGCAGCAGGATCGCCGCTTGCCTGTTAAGACTGTATCGCAGGCAAAGCGGGCAATTTGCCTCTGTGTTGCATGTGACCCACCAGGAAATCGCCAATCTAATCGGCGCTACCCGGGAAACCACCACCGCCACCCTCCATGAACTTCGGGATGAAGGGCTGTTGGAAATCGCCAACCGCCGGGTCGTGCTCCGCGATATTAATGCACTCGACCGCGTATCCCGAAACGGATAAAGGATCCGGTTGAACGATAGAAATATCTGGGGATTTTCCTCTGGTCAAATCAGGCTAAGTAATTGTTTTCAAAGGGGATGTATGGAGTGTGCATAAAATGAAAAAGAAAAATGGGGGGAGAATTATGCTGGAAAACAGAAGCACCTTGAGTTCTCTACTGTGATTTGTTTGAAAAAAAATCCGTTTTTGCGTACACTACCAACCAACCGTGGCGCAGTGTATGTATTGCCCTAATAGTATCGAAGTGTTATCTGTCGGCATCTCTTAACATTGGAGAAATATTTTATGAGATCCACCATGATTCGCCTGTTAATTGTAATGGGCTTAACAATTAGCCTTTCCAGCTACGCTGATATTCTCGGCTATTACTATAAACAAGGTACAGGTGTTTCCCCTTCCGACGCATTCAATCCTGCTTATTTTAAAGGATTGCGGACGGATACAAACGTCGATTTCACTTTTGGCAATCCATGGCCGGACGTTGTGGATGTAGCCAGCCAAGGGGATGTAGATGGCTTTGCTGTCCGGTGGTTGGGCCAAGTGAATTTGCCTTCGGCGGGTAGTTGGACCTTTTATACGCGGTCGGATGATGGTGCGCGCCTTTGGGTTGATGGTGTGTTGCGCGTCGATTCATGGATCGATCAAGGCGGTGTTGATTATAGAAGTTCCAGCGCGTTGACTTTGACGGTGGGATGGCATGATATTAGGATGGAATTTTATGAAAATATCGGCGGGGCACAAGCACATTTGTATTGGGAGGGGCCTTCTATCGCGCGGGAAATTATTCCCGCCGCGAATCTTGCCCCCTATACCATCGCCGATCCCAGTACCGCCACAACAGGAATCCAAGCCGAATACTTCAACTTCTTCGATCCCGCTGCCGGTGGCACCACATTTCCAGTTCCTGCCGGTTCGGTTTACGATAATCAATTTACCAATGCCGCCTCTTCTACAGCAGGATATTGCAGACAATCGCATACGGTGTCCGGTGGAAACCTTGATGCAAATATCTCCTTTGGTTGGGGGAATGGAAGCCCGGCGAATATTCAGACGGAATTTTTCGGCGCACGGTGGCGTGGCCAGGTCAATATTCCCACCGGCGGGAGTTGGACGTTTTATACAAGTTGTGATGATGGTTCGCGGGTCTGGATAGATGGCGCCCTCTTGACATCAACTGGTACGGGCATTGATTACTGGAGAAACCAGGGAGTACCGGTACCGCCTTTGCCAGGTGATCCCAGAGATCCAGTTTTACTGGGACCTGGCTGGCACGACATTCGGATGGATTACTTCGAAAACACCGGCGGTGCTCAAGCCGTAATGAACTGGGCCGGCCCAGGCGTAACCGCTACCCTTGTTCCGCAAGCCAATCTGCGCCCGTACTTCTGCCATGGACTGATTACACGGTTCTATTCCGATAAAATTTGGTCTGATCATATCAAGAGCGCTGGTGGCACTGCCCTAACTCCGGGAACATACCAACTCGAGCGTATTGATGGTCCGATTGACTCTAACTGGAATAGCACTTCCCCCGACACTAACTATGTCTCATCTGAATTTTTCTCTGCTTGGTATCGCGGCAAGGTTTTGATTCCAGGAACCCCCGGCACTTCCAGCACCTATACATTTTGGGAGCGGGCGGACGATATGGTGGACCTCTTTGTCAATGGGACGCAGATACTCGATGACGCGCAATGGGCTGCGGAGCATTCGGCAAGCATTACGTTGACCGCCGGCCTGAAATACTACATAGACATGCGTTTCACTGAGTGGACGGGTGGCGCCCTGTGCGAGTTGAAGTACAGCGGCCCTGGGATTGGCGACGGCAGCGATGGCGCACGGACGTTTATTCCGCTGTCCAATCTGTTCGCTATTTTGAACGAAGCTCCCAGCAACATAGCCATAAGCGCTAATACGATGGGATCAAATTCTGCAGCAAATTATGTGGTGGGCAATCTTTCCACAACAGATATTGACAACACCACGGGCGCCGGCGGCAGTTATTCCAATGCCATTCCCACGCAGACCTTCACCTATTCGCTGGTATCGGGTTCAGGTTCAACCAATAACAACCTGTTTAACATTAATGGCGCACAATTGCGCGCCACAAACGCCAATATGACCCCGGGAACCTATTCCGTACGCGTGCGCACCACGGACAGCGGCGCCCAACCCAACAACCTATACTTCGACAAAGCATTCACCATTGTCGTAAACGATACCACGCCACCCGAGGTTACGGGATTGTCAGTGACCGGATTGCTGACGATGGAAATCACCTTCAACGAAGCCATGGGCGCGGGAGTAACTACAGTTACAAATTACAGTCTCAGCGGTCCTGGAAAAGGAACAATGCCAACAAATCCGGATTCAGTAGTGTTGGTTAGCGGCAACACGTATAGGCTTACATGGACCTCGGGCGAAATGCTGGATGGAGAAAATGTAACAGTTACCGTAAGCAGCAATGTCAAAGACGCGGCTGGCAACTCAATGTCCACGTTAAATAATAGCGGAACAGATGAGGGCATAGGTGAAGCCCCCACGGTGACGAATGTGACGAGTACGGCGACGAACGGATCGTATACTGTTGGTGCAAACATAATGATCCAAGTCACTCTGTCGGAATCCGTGACGGTATCGAATATGACCCCAACCCTGACGCTGGAAACGGGCGCCATCGACCGCACAGCTTCCTATGACAGTGGCTCCGGTTCTAGTACGCTGGTATTCAAATATACTGTTCAAGCAGGTGATACCACCTCGGATTTGGAGTACTTCAGTGCCTTTTCGCTTTCCGCCGGGACCGCGACGATTCGGGATGCGGCGGGCAATGATGCGAATCTCACGCTCGCCTCGCCAGGCGCCCAACATTCCTTGGGGTATAACAAGGATATCGTGATCGACACGACGGCGCCGCATGTGACGAATGTAACGAGCGGCCTTGCGGATGGCTCGTACAAAGCGGGTCAGATAGTGGATGTTCAGGTGACGTTTTCGGAGGTGGTGAATGTGTCGGCGGGTACGCCGCATTTGCTGTTGGAGACGGGTTCTTCGGATTATTCGGCGGGGTGTATTTCGGGTACGGGTTCGATGACGCTGGTGTTCAGGTATACGGTCCAGGCGGGTGACATCTCCGCGGACCTGGATTACGCAGGTCCGGGGTCGCTGACGCTGGATGGCGCGGTGATCCGGGACGTGGCGGGCAATGATGCGGTGTTGACGCTTCCCGCGCCGGGTTCGCCGGCGTCTCTGGGGGGCAACAAGAATATCATTATCGACACGGCGTCTCCGACGGTGACGGTGAATCAGTCGGCGGGCCAGTTGGACCCGTCGAACAGCGCGTCGATTCTGTTTACGGCGGTGTTCAACGAGGAGGTGACGGGTTTCATCAACACGGATGTGACGGTGACGGGTACGGCGCCGGGGACGAAGACGGTGTCGCTGGCCAGCAGCGACAGCAAGACGTGGACGCTGACGGTGTCTGGGATGACGGGTGCGGGGACGGTAATCGTGAGTCTGTTGGGGGGCGTGTGCACGGACGTGGCGGGGAACGGGAACGCGGCGTCGACGAGCACGGACAACCAGGTGACGTATGATCCGGTGGCGCCGTGGATGTCGGATATAACGGTGGCGGGCGGCGGCGGTGCGATCACGGTGATTTTCAATGAGCCGATGTCTTCCACGGAAGCGGTGAACCGGATGAACTATACGATTTCGGGTGCGGGTATCGGGACGTTTTCGGCCAATCCGGATTCGGTGGTGCAGGACACGCCGACGCGGTACACGCTGACGTGGAATTTGCCGGATGAGATGCTTCAGGGCGGATTGATCACGGTCACGGCGGAGAATGTGCGGGACGCGGCGGGGAACCTGATCGGCACGCCGGACTTTATTACGAAGCCGACGGGGGCGTGCGCCGGGATCAGCCGCGTGTCATGACGGTGTCGGTGGTGGATGGTCTTCACGTGGACGTGACGTTCAGCGAGGCGATGGGCTCTGGGGTGACGGTGGCGTCGAATTACACGGTGAGCAACGCGGGCCGTGGGAGCCTGGCGGTGAATCCGGTTTCGGCGGTGCTTTCGTCGGGGAACACGTACCGTCTTTCGTGGTCCTCTGGGGAGATGGTGAACGGTGCGAATGTGACGATCACGGTGGACCCGGCGGTGAAGGATGCGGCGGGGAACGGTATGGGTTCGGTGAACTATGGGACGGGCACGGGGATCGGGGTGCTGCCGGCGGTGCAGGCGGTGTCGGTGGCGGACGATCTTCACGTGGACGTGACGTTCAGCGAAGCGATGGGTTCGAGCGCGTTGACGGCGTCGAACTATACGTTGAGCGGCACGGGCCGTGGGACGCTGTCGGCGGCGCCGTCGAGCGTGGCGGTTGGGGCGGGCAACACGTACCGCCTGGCCTGGAGTACGGGCGAGATGCGCGACGGCGGGGATATCACGGTGACGGTGGGGGTTGGCGCCTTGGACGTGGCGGGCAATCCGGTGGGCACGCCGAATAGCGGCACGGATGCGGGCGGCGGCATGGGTGTTGCGCCGGTGTTCAGCGGGTACGGGGCGGTTCCGAGCCCTGCGAAGCTGGGGACGGTGGTGACGCTGACGTACAGTGTGTCGGAGGCGCTGAGCGGGAATCCGGCGGTGACGGTGAACGGCCATGGCGCGTCTTACGTGAGCCATGCGGGGATGAATTACACGTACAGTTACACGGTGCAGGGTTCGGACGCGGAAGGTCTGGCCTCGATCTCGGTATCGGGGAGCGACCTGGCGGGGAATCCCGGCAGCGGCGTGAATACGACGGTGTTGCGGATAGACAAGACGGCGCCGGTGGTGACGGTGACGACACAGGTGACGGGGGACACGACGCCGTTGCTTTCGGGTACGGTGACGGACGACGTTGCGGTGGCGGGGGTGCAGGTGACGGTGGGAACGCACACGTACACGGCGGTGTTGGGCAGCGGGACGTGGACGGCGCAGGTGACGGATGTGCTGGCGCAAAACACGTACAATGTGGTGGCGCAAGCGACGGACACGGCGGGGAACATAGGCACGGACGCGACGGCGGACGAGTTGACGGTGGACTTGAATGTTCCGATTGTGACGGTGGCTGCGCTGGAGACGACGGACACGACGCCGCTGCTGAGCGGGACGGCGGCGCCGCAGGCGGGCCACAGTGTGACGCTGGTGGAGGTGACGGTGGACGGACAGACGTATACGGGGGTGCTGGTGGGAACGGCGTGGACGGCGCAGGTGACGGCGGTGCTTGCGGATGGCGTATACGACGTGCAGGTGATGGCGCGGGACGATCTGGGCCGGGAAGGGACGGACGGTACGACGGATGAATTGACGGTGGACACGGCGGGCCCGGTGGCCACGATAGTGCTGACGGACGTGAATCCGACGGTGCTGGACGTGCTGCACTTCGGCATAACGTTTGATGAAGACGTGAACGGAACCTTTACGCAAGAGGACGTGGCGCTGGCGGCGGGCTCGTTGGACGGCGGGCTGTTGCTGGAGGGTTCGGGCACGGCGTACACGGTGACGGTGAGTTTGACGGACGGCATGGCGAACGGCACGGTGGCGCTGGAGATTCTGGGCGGCGGCGCGGTGAGCGACGCGTTGGGCAATCCGGGCGCGGGCGGGACGTCGGAGGCGTACACGGTGCACAACTGGCCGGGATTCACCGAAGAGCCCGAAGACGCGCGGGTGTACGTGGGCGGTTCACACACCTTCCGGGTGTCGGCGGACTATGGCCCGGTAACGCCCACGTTCCAATGGAAATTTGACGACGGGTTGAAGGCGGTGCAAGACGGTCCGGAGACGGAGGATTGGCCGCTGCTCGGCGTGCTGGAGAACATGGCCGGGGAATACTGGTGCGAAGTGGGCTACGGCGGGGAGACCTATGCCTCCGCGCACGCGGCGTTGGGCGTGGCGCCGGAACTCACGCTGAGCTTCCCCCTGGAGAACGCCGTGGTGGATCCGGGCGCGAGCCACACCTTTACCGTGGCGGTGACGGGCGGTTTCGCGCCGCTGAGCTACCATTGGTACCACGGCGAGGATCTGATAACCACGGCGGACAATTTGCCGGACTATACCGTGCCGGGCGCAGGAGAAGAAGACACCGGCGCCTATACCGTGCGGGTGTTCGACGACAACGGCGCGATGGTGGAATCCACGGCCGAACTGAGCCTGAGCGGCGCGATGCCCGCGGCGGGCCTGATCGGATTGCTGCTTATGACCGCGGCCCTGGGC
>JAKQOG010000045.1 GCA_029565395.1 Candidatus Hydrogenedentota bacterium
TGTCCAGCACCGCCAACGGCGGCAACACCACACACACCACGGCCCGCAACAAACTCATATCAGTGACTCCCACTGCTTTGCCCCCTACTATTCCCCAAATCTCTCCCTAAACGCAACCCAAAGGGCGGCACTCAAGCCAGAAGTGAACGGCATATAAATATTCCTTCACTTTCCACACCCAATCCCGCCTTTCGCCATTGCTATACCCAACTGGATGGTTGCCACCGTCCATCATATCCATGTGCTTCAAATCATTCATTCAAAGCAACACCCTCTTCTTTATGCACTACCCCCCGCTCAGCTATACTGGTTTCATCATGGGTTTACCCTCGACATATGTGCTCGTCATAAACTGGAATGGGCTGCAGCATCTGCAGGCCTGTTTCGAGTCCTTGCTCGCCAGTAGCTATCAAAATGCCCGCTTCATTCTCGTGGACAATGCCAGCACCGACAATTCCGTCGAATTTGTACGCGACCACTTTGGTCATGATGAACGCGTCCACATTTTTCAATGCCCCAGAAACCTTGGATGGTCTGGCGGAAACAACGCCGCCATGGAACACGCCCTGAAATCCGGTGCGGACTACGTATTCCTTTTGAACAACGACACCGCGATTGCATCCGATGCCTTGGAAAAACTTGTGGCCATGGCCGAAGCCCATCCCACCATAGGCGCGCTCGCCCCCAAGATGGTTCTGTTCGATTATCCTGAGATCATCAACTCCGTCGGTTTGGAGTGCTCCTTCATCGGCGCCAGTTGGGACAAAGGCGTTGGCCGCCTCGACGCGCCCCGATGGAATCAAAGCGAACCCGTCATCGGTGTTTGCGGCGGCGCTTTCTTTATCCGCGCCTCCGTTCTCCCTAAAACGGGTCTTCTCCCGGAAGAATTTGAGATTTACCTCGATGACCTCGACCTCTGTCTCAGGATCTGGAACGCAGGCTACGAAATCCAGAGTTGTCCCGAAGCCGTTGTACGGCATAAATTCAGCGCCACTCTCGGCGAAGGCTCACGCGCACGCCACAAATATTACCTCAACACCCGAAACCGGTTTCTCGTCATGATGCGCCACTTCCCCCTGCGCTACTGGCCTAAGCTCGAACTGCTCTGCGCGATTGGCGAAATCCGGGCGATTGGTCGCGCCGCCCTCGACCAGGAATGGTGGAAAATTCCGGCCCACGCAAAAGCATGGGGGTCCGGTGTCTTTTATTGGCCTTGGGCTATCCGGGAATGGCGCCGCCAGAAATCCTTGGGCATTCGCACCTGCCGTTTTTGGCATCTCATTCGCCACGACATCATGTTTTGCACAGGCGTCTTATTGCCCAAAGACGGCTGGTATCCCGAAAAAATAATTGAGCAAACCCCTTTCAAGCCCATGGAAAAATTTGCATGGATCACCGTGCCCCCCGGCCGTTTGCGGCTGCTTCATACAAATTGTTATCCTGCCCTCGGCCCAACCCAGGTTCGCGTGAAGCACAATAACGCAACACTGACCGTGCTTTCCACACGTGGCCGGGATGAAGAAATAGTGGAGACCGGTGGAGGATTGATCCGGTTTGAAGCGGACCACATATTCGACGCGGATGAAACAGGGGAACTAATGGATTTGGGTGGATGGATTTCTGTTGAATCGTTGGACCACTAAAACAGACAGGATGCGGCAGTAGGACGCGCACATTTTTGTGCCGTATGCCAACACCTTGGAAAAATTGACTATACATGGATTCAAATCAATTAATAGAATATTTGCAGGTCCGGAAAACGATGGTGGATACCGCGTTAAACGCTTATCTTCCATCATGCGGCACGGAACCCAAGATCCTCCACGAAGCCATGCGCCACGCCGTTTTCAGCGGCGGAAAGCGCTTGCGGCCTATCGTTGCCCTTGCCGTTGCAGACCTCTCCCGTGCGCAGCCTGAAACAGTCCTTGACGCCGCCTGCGGTATCGAACTTGTCCATGCCGCATCCCTGATCCTCGATGATCTCCCCTGTATGGACGATGCCACTGAGCGCCGGGGGCATCCCTGCCTTCACATCAAGTTTGGCGAAGCCTCCGCGCTCCTCGCGGCCATGGCGCTGCTCTCGTCCGCATTTGAACTCGCCGCCCGGAACAGCCACGAACCTCATCACTCTGTGGAACTGCTCGAACACGCCGTGGGTACCCGGGGATTGGTCTATGGCCAACATCTTGACCTTCATTACACCCAGGCAAAACCAACGCTTGAAGTCCTGGAACAAATTCACCATCTGAAAGCCGGTGCGCTCTTTCTCGCCGCCATTACCATCCCCGCCCATATCCTTGGCATGAACGAAAATGACCTCGGTTTACTTAAGAAATTTGCACAAAAGGTTGGGCTGGCCTTTCAAATCTCAGACGATCTTCTCGACGAACAAACCCCTCTCGAAGATGACGGGAAAAGCACGTTCACGGCATTTTTAGGCCGAAATGGCGCTTTTGAACGAATGAATACCCTGATTGACGAAGCCATCATTACGTTAGACTCCTTCGGCGCACCGGCAGATCCCCTGCGTCTTCTGGCTCAATTGGTCCGCAAACGTGTAGAACCAAGATGCTAAAAAGATTCCTGTATATCCGTTTAGGACTCTATGTCCGGTTTGTGCTCGTACTCCTTCTCTTGGGTGTTGCGGGAGCGGCTGGGCTGTGGCTGGGCCAAAAATCCGTCCCGGAATATACCGGCACATCCGCGAAAGAACCACCACCCGCCCCTTCCAAACAAGAACCGGAAGACTTGGGGAAATTGCCGCCCCCTGGCGCGGAAGGACCTCCCGTGTTTTTCGCCGCAGGGGCATCTTCCGAGAACAATTGGAAAATCGTGCTCGAAGAAGTGGCCATGTCAAATGCAGCAGGCATTCATCAATATGTAATTACAGTTCCATTCCCATGGGGTGGTCCCAAAGCCCTGGAAGACATCGTGGCGCGCCTTGGACAGGTCATCACGACCGATCCTAAAGCCACCTTCTTTATCCGGGTAAACCTCAACCCGCCTGAAGCCTGGCTGCAGACACATCCGGACGATTGCATCCTGGCGCGCAGCGAGCGCCGCCCGTATCCCTCTCCTGCATCTTCCCCCTGGCAGAACGATGCCGGAAACGTGCTTGCGGCATTGGTTACCGGCATGGAAGTCACCCCATTCCATGAACGCATCAGAGGATATATTCTTGGTGCATTGGAACAAGAACGATGGCTTAATCCCGCCGGATTCGATGAATCCCCCGCCAATCTGAAGGGATTCCGCGCGTGGTTGCGCCTCCAGTACGGAAAAGATGCCGCCCTTCAGACTGCTTGGGGCAATCCGGACGTTACCATCGATACCGCTGCCATTCCTGCAAAGCCCGACAATGGCGATCTAAAAAAAGTGTTCTTTTCTATGCTGGAAAACAAGCCTGCAATCGATTTCCTGCAATACATCTCCGCGGTTACCGCCCAGACCATCGAATCGTTTGCAGCCCTGGTCGACTCGGTGTCCGAAGCGGACGCCAAAGTGGTGATCCCCTATGGATTCTCCTTTGATCTCCCCAATAACGATGCCGGCCATTTTGCACTGAGCACACTCATGGATAGCAGTGTGGACGGCTTCAGCAGCCCCATTTCCAACGTGGATCGGGCCTTGGGAGGCTCCGGAAGCGCCGCAGGTCCGATCGACAGCGCGCCACTGCATGGAAAACAGTGGTACATTCTCGATGATACACGCACCGGCATGATGCGGGATCCCGCCACCCAAAACATAACCCGCATGAAGGGTCTGCGCCCCGATGACATATACAATGTTCAACGGCGAAACTTCGCCCTCGCCGCATTTCATGGCGCTGGTCTATTCTGGTCTGATCCCGCCGGCGAAGGATGGTTGCGTGATTTGGAACAGTGGGATCGCTTGGGACAAATGCGCGATATCTACAAAACCATTCTGGAGAACAACTTGCATGAAGGCGAAGGTGAACCCCCCGCCATCCCGGAAGAAGGCGCCACGGATTCCGCCGAGGACGGGGAAGATGCCTCGTTGGAAGAAGGAGAAAATGATCTCGAATGGGAAGGTAGCGCAAACCCATTGCCCGTCCCCTTCACGGCTTCCACTATGACCGTGGCTGTGGATGAATCAAGCCGCTTTTATCAACAATGCGATACGAAACTAAATGAAATAATTCTTTTTCAAAGCCGCGAAGCAGCGTTCAAAGCCGGCCTTTCTCTCCGGTTTTACCTCTTGAAAGACGTCATCCAGGGCTTGACCGAACCCACCCCCGTCTACTTGTTCCCGAACGCATTCCATCTCACACAAGAGGACCGCGTTAAGCTACATGCACGTCTGGCAAAAGAACATGCCATTGCCTTGTGGCTCTATGCCCCCGGCTATATCGATCAACAGCCTGATCCGAAAAACATCGCCGAAACCGTGAGAATGAACATCGTTCCTTTCGCCGGCGGAAGCGATACCGGATCCTCCTACAGCCTCGAAGGACGCTGGCTCAAACAAGGAGAAGCCTTCGGCGGCGCCCTGTCCATCTCTCCCTTGTTTTATATTGATGACAGCGAAGCCGACGCACTCGCCCTGTACCGCGCTTCCAACAAAGTCAGTATTGCCATGCGCACACAAGGCGGATGGAGTTCCGTCTATATCGCCGAACCCTCCCTTACGCCCGAAGTGCTCCGCGAGATCCTCCGCCTCTTCGAACAACACCTCTATATCGGTCCCACCGAACAAAAATTAACCGAGACCATTTATGCCACTGGGAATTACGTCGCCATCCACGCACGGCAGGCCGGCGAGCGAATGATCACTCTCGGGCGTTTTTGCAATGTTGAAGACCTCTTCGACCCCTCCATCGGCTGGCCCGAAAAAGACAGTTTCTACCTCCCATTGAAAGCAGGAGAAACACGTCTCATCAAACTCTCGCCCTTGTAAATAATCAGGCACGTGAACCGTACCGCGCAATTGTAAAATCAATGCTGCTGGACGTAGCCACCACAACTTCTACCGGGCATTGCAGCGCGCGTTCAGCATCCTCAATGGCAATTAGATCCAGAGGATTGGTCATCGCAAGCACGATTCGTTCACCTTCCCGGCGGATGGGAACACACCGGCGCAGGTTTGCCATCGATCTATTGATCAGCGGCGGAATCACGGGATCCACTTCGCCTTCCCGCAACTCAGCAAACGGCAACCGCAGTTGTGCCGCCAGAATACGGGCAATTACAGATTCACTGGTGTACCCGCGGTCCACTACCATTTTGCCCAAACGCCGCGTAGGATTAACCACCTGCTCCTTCAACAACTCAACCAGTTGCTCCGAGGTTAATATGCCCGCCTCGACCAAAATATCCCCCATCCGGCGTTTACGGCCTTGCTCGTCAAACGCGGATACCGAAGTCAGATCTATGGGCTTGGGAACCGGACTTGCCGAACGCACGAGTTCCAGTTCTTTCGTAAGCCGCTGCATTTCCTCATGCGCCGCATCCCGCGCATAAATCGCCTGATCCAATTGTTGCCTCAATGACGTCGTATCGTGGGCTGTCCGCGAAATGCGGTCCATCTCCTGTTTGGCCTCCGCCAATTCTGATTGAAGTCCGGCGATCCTGTTGTCCCGCTCATTCAACTCCTTATGCATTTCGCGCGCTTGGGCAAGTTCAGAAACTAAGGACTCCTTCTCCTGCTGAAGAACGATCTGCTTCTGAAGAAGCGATGCCACTTCTTCACGAAGTTCTTGAAGCGTACGCTCCAAGCCAGTCATCCGATCCTGGCGCTGAGACAGTTCCTGTTGCATGCCCTGGATCTCATTCATGGTCCAATGCGCCTCCTTGTTGGAATCCACCCCTGCCTCCAGTTGATTCAATAAATCCTTGATCGCCGCACACTTCTCGGAAAACTGCCGCAACGCACCAGAAGTTTCCACATGTAATTCGTCAATCGCAGTGTTTATCGGCACTATGGGTTTGTTCTCAGGGGCATCGTCCGCCATGGGTAGTTCTCCCGCTGTTAGTTCTAAAAAGTATATACAAACCCCGGAGAATAGTCACTTAAATACTTTCTCAGGCATTTGCGAAATGGCCCATTTTCTCAACAGATCGGCGGATACAAAGCAAATTACGGATATTTCACAGCCGAATCATTGCTTTTTCATTTGCCCAGATGAGAAAAAGGCCTATTTCGCAAATGCCTCTTTCTACTTGTCATAAAAATAAATCAAAATTCAGTAGTTAGAACCTATTGCGTTGCATTCATTGGCCGAACTATGCACAGCGTTTGCATGACTTTCCGCGAAATGAAGGTTTATGAGCGCTTTTCTTGTTTCCTTTTATGTTATCGCCGAAAAAACATGGTATACTCTTAATAACGTGCGCTGGTTTTCCGGAGAAAATATCTGGCCCGTGACTAATCGAGATAGCAATAAAGTCCTGACTAACGACCGTCGTGCTATGCCGCGTTCGGGCACACGGCGGCCCACCGAGTTCAGTGCCGATGAACCCAAGTCCGTTATTGGCCGTGGCACAATCGTGGACATAAGCCCCAACGGCCTTCAAATCCATACGCGCACCCCGGAAAATATCGGATGCTCAATTGAAATTACCGTCTTTCCCAAGACGGAAGTTAAAGATGGTATTCCATTGCGCGTTCGCGGGCGGGTTATTTGGCGCAAGGCACTGCCCAATGGCGAATGGGCTATGGGCGTCAAGTTGGCCGTGCATTTCACCCCTCCGGAAAGCGGTGCAGGGCCGCATATCAAAAATCTCAACGAGGCCCAGCAGATCATGGGGGAAGTCACCCGCCAATTGAAAGAACGGAAACCGGGTGAATCGCTATCGCTAAGCTTGGTGGAAGCTTTAGCGCCTTCTTCTTTGGAGGTCGAATTTAAAGCGGATACAAAATCGGAGGAGAAAAAGAAAAAAAAAAGCGCTTGGTTCTTTTTTTGGTTGTTTTTTGTGTTCCTCTTGACTACCCTACTTTTGATCTTCCTGATATGGTTCTTTCTCCCCCTGCAACGTTCTTCAACGGCAACCAAAGTTCCTCCCCTCCCTGCCGATAAAATATTAAACGCAAAAGCATTCCAGTTGCTCCCATCCAATGTTGCCTTGAACCGCGCACAGATCTTATTGCAATCGGGACATGCGGAGGAATCCGCCAAGTATTTTGCGGCAGTCTTGAACAATCCCGGCAGCATCGGCATGGAACGTTTTGCCGCACGGTTGGGAAACGCGGAAGCAGAAGCATCACAAGGGCGTAAGGAACCAGCCCTGGCGATTATCAAGGAGGCACTGAATCAACCAACTCCCCTACCCCAGGAATGGAAAAGGGCCGCAGAACAGTATGCAGCGCAATTAGGTGAAGAGAATGCGGGAAAACCAGTTCCTATGCTCCTGCGCGACAGCCTTGAACTGGACAAAGGCCTTCCCCCGCAAAATGCCGATGCTGGTATGCGTATTTCCGTGAGTGTCACCAACTTTCTACTCACTGTACATCACGGTAATGCCGTATTAGGGGTTTATCCAGTTGGCCTGGGCATGAATAACTCCACCCCTCAAGGAGACTTCGTTGTCGCAAATAAAATCGTCAATCCTGACTGGTATCATCAGGGAAAAGTGGTCAAAACCGGCGATCCTGAAAATCCATTAGGTTCCCGCTGGATGGGCCTTGGCGATAAACAAGGCGCCACTCCTTATGGCATTCATCCCACACGTGAGCCGGATTCCATCAGACGCAATAAAAGCCGGGGATGCATCCGCATGCGCCCGGAAGATGCGGAACAAGTGTTTGAATGGTGTTCGGTGGGCACACCGGTGCATATTGCCCCCTGATGAAGGGGGCCACACCCCGCATCAAATGTGCAGCCCAATGGCAAAGTTGTGTACTATACGGACATGCCCAAACTCATAAAACAGTTTATGGATTCCTTAGAACGCGGACGCCGATTTGTCACCCATGACGTGTGGCATATCGGTTTGCCGGGGGAAGAAGTGCCTCATGGCCTGATTATCAAGCAAGTGCGCGCCATCATTCTTCTCGTGCGCAGCATCAGTGATGAAACACTCATGTTGCGCGCCTCGGCCCTGACCGTGGCCACGCTCATTTTTATCGTGCCATTCCTTGCCTTTCTTTTCTATTTCGTGCAGACCTTCAATTTGGGCGATCAGATCTACAAAACGATTTGGTCAAAGTTGGAACTTCAGCTTGCCCAGGTGATTACGCTTGTTCAAGGGCAGGAAATAACATCGAACACGCCCATATCCCCCCCACCCTCGCTGGAAGAGCAGATTATCACCACACTGTTCCCCATTTTCTCCAGCAGGAACGGTTTGGCCGGCGAGTTTGCGGGCCAAAATCCCGTCGCTTTAATGGTGAATCTGGCGGCTCAAAGCGCTGCAAATCCTAAAGCGATTAGCGTGGCAAGCGCTTTGTTCATTCTGAGCACGGTTTTCGGCTTCATGCGCAACGTGGAACTGGCTTTCAACCGGATCTGGGGGGTGCGGCGGAAAAGACACCCCTTCCGCACCATCACGGACTATTTCCTTATAACGCTCATGCTTCCCTTTGTTGTAATGGTGGTACTGGGTATCAATGCCGCCCTGGAAAGTGAAATCCTGCGCCAACAACTCAGCGCGTTCTCCAGCGGATTGCGCGGAGTGCAGTTTTTAACCGTCTGTTTCGCATTCAGTGTTTTATATTGGGGCATCCCCAATGCACGGGTTCGGTTTCATTATGCCTTAATTGGAGGATTGGTAGCGGGCGCCCTATGGATACTGAGTTCCTACATGTATGTTAAATTTCAATTTGGCTTGGTCCGTTACACCCTTTTCTTCTCCACGTTCGCCCTTTTCCCCTTATTGTTAATGTGGATCTTCATCAGTTGGCTGATCTTATTATTCGGAGCGGTCGTCACCTTTGCCTATCAAAATGAAAAAACCTTTGCCATGGAGCGATTGGCGGAAAATGCCAGTTACGCCTACCGGGAAGCCTTGGCAGTCCGCACCGCCATGGAAATGGCACGCCGTTTTGCCGCTGGACAACCCGGGCTTTCGGTGAAAGAAGCGGCAGAAGCCTGGAATGTTCCCGTACGCCTCTTAAACGAAACGTTTGATTGTTTGACGGCTGCAGGCCTGGCCGTGGAATGCGCCACGGAGCCGGTAACCTATTACCCCGGACGTTCACCTCATACGACACAAGTAATAGACGTTTTGCGGGCACTGCGGGAAAATGGCCAGGATCCCTCCTTGCTGCGTCAGGACAAATCCTATAATCCGCTATATCAATCCTTGGACACTGCGGATCATGCAACACTCTCATCATCCGTCGCGGAAGTGGCGCAACAAATGATAAACGCGCCTGATGAAGAAATCCCATCGTTCGATTCCACACATGAAACAAGCCTACCGTTATGAACCGTCTACTCTGAGTTTTATTTTTTGACATATCCACAAAAGCAACCGCACAAGGAGCCTATAATAGACATGTTGTTAAAAGGGAAAACAGCCTTGATCACCGGCGCAGGCCGGGGTATCGGCCAAGCCATTGCCATCGCTTTTGCAGAGCAAGGATGTGATGTGGCGATTACCGCCCGAACTGCCACGGAACTGCAAGAAACCTCGTCACGCATCCTGGCATTCGGACGGCGCACAGTGGCAGTGCCCTGTGATCTCACTCTTCCTGACACTGTTGCGGAAATGGCGTCTACCGCGCAAAAAGCCCTTGGACCAATTGACATTCTGGTAAATAACGCCGGCTATGCCTGTTTCAAACCTTTTATGGAACTCTCTCTGGAAGAATGGCAACAAACCCTGGATGTAAATTTGACAGGTGTGTTCCTGGTAACCCGTGCGCTGCTGCCCGATATGATCGCCCGCAAATCAGGCCGAATTATCAATATCTCCAGCGTATCCGGTTTACGCCCCATTATGAACCAGACTGTGTATTGCGCGTCCAAACATGGCCTCAACGGGCTCACCACGACGCTCGCTATGGAAGTTAAACCCTACGGCATCCGGGTGCATGCCATTTGTCCAGGAGGCGTAATCACCAGGCTTTCGGACGAAAACATGCCCGAACGCGACAAAACGGATTGGATGCTTCCCGAAGACATCGCGCATACAGCACTCTATCTCGCCTCCATGCCCGAACGTTCAACGGCAGACATTATTTACATTCGCCGCTTCGGCAGTGTTCCTCTCGGCGGCTGACATGTTCCCGTAAATTATATTCTGACTCGGATTTTGCTCGAACCTCGTCAGTCAATTTCCAAATCATAAGAGAACTTCTGTTCTCCTGTTAATGGGCATTGCACCAGCCACTCGCCTTTGGGTGAGACAATGCCGGTGGGAGCATTCACCGTGCCACTCGGTGGAACGGCGTTTGCCGTAACGATATACAATTTCGACTCCAGTGCGCGAACACGCAGATTGGCTTCATGATACTGGAAAAAACGTTGATCGTCGCCGGAGTGTATGCTGTGAAAAATGACCTGAGCGCCTTTCTGACCCAATTGGTAGCTTAATCGCGGATCAGGATAGGGGCCGCAGCCCGGCGTTACCCAGAGGTCATTGCAAATCAGACAGCCGAAGGTTATGCCTTTGTGTTTGAATACCCGCAGTTCTTCGCCAGGCCTGCACCATTTGCGATCGCCATCGGTGGGTACAAGTTTTTCGTGTGTGCCCAGCAGATTGCCTTCATGGGTGTAGATCCGCGACTGGATAAAGGCATGACCGTTGGCGCGCGCGCCCGTGCCAATAATCGCCGTCACATAATACTGCCGGCATGCAGCGGCAATTTGCCGCCAGGCTTCTGTCGTCCGGATATCGCTGAAATCGCTGTTGTAGCCGGTCAAACTCATTTCCGGAAAAAGAAGGAAATCAGAACTCGCCTCCTGAATGTGTTTTAGGATTTTGGGTAAATTCTCGGTCTTGCTTGGGGCGACCGCCATTTGTACACCGGTTATTCGTACGCTTGGCATGGCTATACTCCTTCTCATTTTTTCATTCGTCCGATCTCATGTACATCGTTAAGACAAATAGGCTCGGTCTATAAACGTCACCTCCTTTTCATTCAGTCATGCGGCATTCCATGCGTTTTACATCCCAAATAGACGCCTGCAACCGGGCCGCCAATACGGGATGATCACGCACCAAATGCTCGCAGTGTTTCAAGGCATCATCAAAAGCATATTGTTCCGTAAGGGTACGCACCATCAAAAGTCTTCCCAAATGATGATCCGGATATTGTTCCAACAGTGTTTCTAAATACGCCGCTGCTTCCGACAGTTTCTTCTTGGCAAAACACTTTAATGCTTTGCGAAAATCCCGCGGTTCCCATAAGGCGCCAGTGCGCCGCACCGCCACGGAAAGAAGCAGAACGGCGGGCGGTAAAGTAAGAAATGCATAGATACCCCGTGAAAAATGCATGGGGTATCCCGAAAATCGCAGAATTTCCATGGCGAGCATAAGCACAAACAGACAGAAACTAACCGCCATGCCTTTTACAAAGGCAATCCTGTATGGCATGGGATGCCGGAAGAGGTGATTTACCCGGGTCGGAGGCAGGTCGGCCGCCTCAATGCGTGCACGGGCTTCTTCAATACCGGTCAATATACCCTGAATAACCTGATCCTGTCTTGCCGGACGCCAAAAATGAATTTTTAGCCTGTACGGGGTGCTCTCAATGTTCAGGCATACCGTACGGCGCGGTATGATAAAAGTGATTAAAAGAAATAGGCCGATGCCGGCAGAAAAAAGCATAAATACCCCCAACCCGATGCCAATAAACACATCATACGCTAGATGGGGTTGCATCTGGAAGATTAACAAACATAACGGAAGAGCGAAAAGCACTGCAACAAGCAACGCAATGAGCCCGCGCCATAAACGCTGGATATCCTGGCGCATCCCCTCGGATACCTGAACCCATTCCACGGGAATAAATGTGGTTGAAGACCCCACCCACGTCTGCTTGTGGTACAAAAGAATCGTACCTTTTAATTCCAGCCACGCTTTACCGGGGCCGTCTACCCGCTCAATCGGAATTTTATCGCTTCCGTTGATCTGCATTCTATTCCATCATGCGCCTTATTCAGGAGCATTCGC
The DNA here is from genome assembly GCA_029565395.1 of Candidatus Hydrogenedentota bacterium. Taxonomy (GTDB): domain Bacteria; phylum Hydrogenedentota; class Hydrogenedentia; order Hydrogenedentales; family CAILVY01; genus CAILVY01. The sequence continues at coordinate 12,078 of JAKQOG010000045.1, forward strand.
CGCTGCAACTCAATACACGTTCCATACTGATCATATCATACCCGGCCCAGAACATCTACGAAGAAAAAAGTGCCCTTCCCCCTTGCTATTCAGATTCATTTACAGGCTTTTGCATTACCCAACATGAAAGGTCTATTATCCCACTCTTCATATAACATCACGTTAAATAGAACCGCCCAAAAGGAGCCGGATGCAACTATGAGCGAACCAGCCGCCCCACCCCCTGAACCAAAACCCTTGCCAGAACGCATTATGTCCGTGGACGCCCTGCGCGGGTTCGATATGTTCTGGATTACTGGCGGGAAAGACATGGTCGTTGCCCTGTTGGCCTTGTTTTTAGGCACACTGCCGCCCTGGCTGGAGTTCCAACTCGAACATGTGCCCTGGGAAGGATTTGTGGCATGGGACATGATCATGCCCCTGTTCCTGTTTATTGTGGGAACCTCCATCCCCTTTGCATTTCGACAGCGGATGTTAAGCGGCAAAGGCGGCCCGAAGATCTATCTCAAAATCATCCGGCGCGTGCTTATTCTATGGGTGCTGGGCATGATTGCCCAGGGACATTTATTGGGGTCCATAAAGGCCCTTGACCCCTCCATGCTGCACTTTTACAGCAATACCTTGCAATCCATTGCCGCAGGATATCTGGTGGCCAGTTTAGTGGTACTAAACCTGCCCCGTTGGGGCCAGATTGTCACCACAATTGTCTTGCTGGCGAGTTATTGGCTCCTGCTGGTACTTGTCCCCTTCCCAGGGCATGCGGCAGGTGTTCTGGAGCCCCATGCCAATATTGCCATGTGGGTGGATGAAACCATTCTAGGGCGCTTCCGCGACGGCACGCCGTATACCTGGATTCTAAGCAGCCTTGGTTTTGCGGCCACGGTCATGCTGGGAGTGCATTCCGGGCAAATCCTGCAAATGGAACGCCCCCAAAAGACCCGTCTGTTATGGCTGATGGGCATGGCCTTAGGCTGTCTCGCCGTGGGATGGCTGTGGAGCTATTCTCTCCCCTTCATTAAGCACATTTGGACCAGTTCCATGGTCCTTTGGGCCGCCGGCTGGAGCTTTTTACTATTGGCATTCTTCTACTATGTCATTGATATGAAAGGATTTAAAAAATGGGCGTTCCCCTTCATGGTCGTTGGCATGAACGCCATCGCCGCCTATATGGGCGCGCCCGTGATATTGCGGCTCCTCGAGTCCGGGCTGGGGCTCCTCTGTGGAGGCGATTTGAAAGGAATTGGCCACATTCTGGAAGCGATATTTGCCACCCTATCGTATGCTGTCGTATGGGCAGGACTCTATCTCATGTACCGCAAACGCTGGTTCGTGAAAATATGAATATGCTTGGATCGAAACATGAATGAGAACACTATCCGGATGACCGAGTCCTCTGGGCCGCCTTCCCGGGAACAAGTGGAAATGTGGCTCGGCCGGAAAGCGTTCAAATTCTGGATGCGCATTTCAGGCATGATTGATCAGAACTACCCGGGTGTTTTCGCTCCGGAATGGCTATTCGGGGGAAAGAAACATGGTTGGTCTTTGCGCTATAAGAAAAGCAAATCCTTTTGTACCCTCATTCCGGAAAAAGGCCGCTGCCTGCTGCTGATTGTTTTTGGCGCCGATGAACGTGCAAAAGTGGAGAGTATCCGGTCCGAATTATCGGATAAAACCTGCCAGGTCTATGATGATGCTACAACCTATCATGACGGGAAATGGCTGCTGCTTTGCGTCGATGCTGAAAAAATTGTGGCCGATGTTGAGCGGCTTTTGAACGTGAAAAGACGGCCCAAGAACATAAAAACGGACAAGGTCGTATGAAAATACATCCAGCCTTGGGCTATGAAGAAGCAATTTTTTATGACCCGCTCAGAACATTGAATCCCACCAATGTCGAAAGGATCATTCATCTCTTATGAATAAGCGTTTTCATTATAGAACGGGTCTCAGCTTCAAAAACTTGATAGGCACTAAGATTTCGTAAGGGAGAAAAGTCGCTAATATATGTGGCGACACGATACAGCCGATGATTGATACCACGCTGGAATTGTGTCAATCTTCGCCCGGATTTTTCAGATGCCGCAATTAATAAATTCTTGAGAGTCTGTTTTGGATCAGGCAGATTTTCAATCGTGTGGATTAAGGGCAAGGATAAATGAACATTCCCATTAGGGTTATCCGCCGCCAACCGTATCGCACGCTCATTGATGAGCAACCATGCCTCGGTCATGCGTACAGGCACCACGGGAATGGGCTTTTCATGTTTCAACCCACGTGTTAGCTTACCGATTTCCTCCAAGCGATTTTCACGAGGCTCTTTTTCTGCATCCCGATGAAAAAACAAAACATCACAGGGATAACGGCGTACTGCCTCCCGAACATGTTCCTCCCCGTCTTTCGGAGACATATTAAGCATGAAAGGATCAGCAAATTGAGAACTGATTGATACGTTATACAAATCGGGGATCTGCTCCAATGTCCAGTTAATGACTTGCATCAGGCAACGGTCACTTGTGCCGTCAGCAAGCAATGTATAACGGAGGGAATTCATTGAGAAATGCGATCCTCAGCCACAAAATCCAACCATCCCTGAGTGTCTTTCGTTTGACGCTTAGCACGCAAATAGGGACTAACTCTACCTTCGGACAAGCTTTCAGATGTCTTGCTTTTTTGTGTGCGCCAACTGACCCGTGGCACTTTTACAGAGGCAACGCTTCCTCTTGCAGGTATTTTCCCGTTGTCGGATTGAATGGGCAACGTCACCCACTCGTCTTCAATATACATCAAGTCATCTTTTGGTGAAACTTGACAAAAGACTTCTGGCGAATGGGTGTTCACCACTACTTGACGTAAGGGATTATCGTCGCCTATGACGAGTTTGGCATCTACAGCGATATCTTTAAGCAGTTGAACCATTACCGGGATACGTTCAGGATGGATGCCATTCTCCGGTTCTTCCAAACAGATGACGCCTTTTGCTTTGGGATCTTGGGCAAGTGTCGCCAAAACTAAAAAGCGCAACGTGCCGTCTGACAGTGATCGCGCCGGAAGAAAAACACCATTTCGCCCTCGTACTTCGAGGGTCAGTGTCTCAGATTTGGGATCATCATGCACGCGTAACTCTTGAACATCCTCGATAAGTTCCGAAAGACGATTGGCAAGTTCAGTGCATACGGAATCAGGATGGAGTTCCTCTTTCTGTAACCGGGCAATTGAAGCCGGCAAATTTGAACCGCGTGGATCTATTGGCCGGCGTCTCGCGTCGTAGTAAGAAGGGGCACGCATGGCGGAGGGTTCAAGTAATAGTGTTTGCCACGATTGCATCTCCCGGCGGGCGGCAAGAATTGTTGGAAAATCACTTGTATTAACCCCTCCGATTACCGTGAGTGAGGACTCCATCGCTGGGAGACTTCTGTTGCGTCCCGATTGTCCATCCTGATGAATTCGAATCTCAGGACCATTCGCTGAAGTGTGTGTTGAAATAAAGTCGGTAGTTCTTCTCCCAGTGATACAGCTTGATCTAAAATCTTTTGTTGAATTAAAACCAAGACTTCCACGTGCTTCACTCAATGTAATTGGTCTAAGCCACTCTTCTACTAAAATAAGTCTTTCCGTACCATCTTCCCGCTGAACACGAAAAGCCACTTCATAACGAAGGGTTGAAATAGCGGCTTCAGTCGAGACTCCAAAATCATCCTGGATCTTTCGTTCCACAATCAGATCAGCCGAAAATCGCATCTCCGGCGCTGTATATCCTTCGAATGTTGTAAACAAAGAGCGTGGATCCGGAGAACGCCCTCCTGTCTCACGTAACTTTTGTACGGCTTCCATAATAGGATGTTGCGTCAGGAGATTGAGAAACCGGATGGCGTCAAACAGATTGGATTTGCCTGCGCCATTTGGACCCGCAATACACGTAAATGGCCCAAAATATACTTCAAGGTCAAGAAGGTTCTTAAACCCCTGAACTCTCAATCGCGTTAGCATGCCGAAATCCTATCTCCATATTTATGGTATCTCATTCTAGCAGGTATAAAAAGCTAAGGCCAACATTTAAGGCAACGTCAGCGTAGTCTCATAAATATTGGCCCCGAAGAGCTGGCCGAAGAACCACGGCATATCCCGTCCGCCGATGGGGGTGCTGTAGTACATCAGGCAATAGGACTGCCGGTCCAGAGGAGTGATCGCGGCGATTGACGTGTCGCCCGTGGATGGAAAATCAAACAAGGGTATGACCTTCCGCATAATAGGGTCGACTTTGTATAGTGACGTGCGCTTGCGCGTGGACGAATAACAGACGTGATTCCAGGCGCGCTGCAAGAATTCCGGCAGGATGTTCCATTCGCGATTAAAGGGTCCTGCGATATTACGCCGCGCAACCAGATACATCGTTCCGTTGTGGCGGAATAACAGCGGGCTGTCGTATTTATACGGGGTGTATGCGGTGGTCCATAGACCCAGATTATCCTTGGAAGCGGTGCAAACCAGCGCACCGGACATTTCCAGCCGCACCACGGCCACCAGATTGCCCTGGTCATCAAATTCAAAATCCCCTTCTTCCGCACCCATTTCCGTTACCTGCGGTTTTTCCGAAACCGGCTGCCAATCATATCCATCAGTAGAGGTTAAGAGCCGCAATTCCCCCGTTTTCTCTTTCCAGAAATCATACAAGCCTTTCCCATAATATACCGACATGTAGGCCGTATCGCCGTACGCTTTGGCGCGCCACACCACGTATCCGGGCTTATAGATGGGCCGTGCCTGTGTCCAGCCGCCTTCCGGATTGCGTTCGGTGGCAAAAATGGATTTTGGAGAAAAGCCAAAAGGATTTTTTCCCGCCTGGAAGAAATACAAAAACAACTTGTCCTTAAAAACCATTAAACGCGTCTCACGCACATCGCAGCCAAATTGAAATTCCGCATCCTTTACCCACTGCTTGCGATCCGGCGAACGCAACACAATGATTTTGGCTTTGCGCGAGGCGAAATGCGTGGGCGCGGTGCGAAACCCGAGATAATACTCCCCTTTATATTCCGCGATATCCAGCACATTGTTGGAATGGTTGATGGACAGAGCTTGCGGGATGGTTGGCCCCGGCACCACGGACACCGGTGGTGTGTAGGCAATGCCTTGTGCCGATTCCTTATCAAAATGGGCTTCTTCTGTTTTTGGAGTCACAAAGAGGAGTATCAGAAGCACTAGGATGACCAGTACTTCAACGAAACGCCTTAATGTTCGAAAGATTCCCCGTGCAATCCAAAACCGTTTGCGTTTGGGTTTCATGCGTTGAGCCCCGCGAACATTGGGATGCGGCTCAAGGTCACGAACATACATGTTTTGTCCCACGGCCAGTCCTTTTCAATGCATTGGTTATTCACTCGGTTTTCGACGGTCAATTTCATGCTTTTTCAACCGGTATTGAAGCGTTTTATACGTAAGGCCAAGCAAGTCCGCAGCCTCCTTGATCTGCCCCCCGGAACGTTCCAGGGCCTGCCGGATAAAGCTCTGCTCCAAATCCTCCAAGACCACCCCGCCAGGCGGTAAAACAAATTCACCGCTGACCGGTGCGGGCGCATGGAATTTATCCGGCAGCATATCCACCGTAACAGCATCTTTTTCCGCTAGAATGAATAATTGTTCAAGCGTATGTTCCAATTCGCGAATATTGCCCGGCCAGCGGTATCGGCGGAAGGCTTCCAACACCTCCGGTTGGATGGCAGGCGGCGCAATGCCAATTTTCTTTGATAGTTTGTCCCGGAAATGATTGACCAGCAACGGCAGGTCCTGGATGCGGTCGCGAAGAGGCGGTAATTCAATCGAGAGCACGTCCAGGCGAAAATAAAGGTCTTCGCGGAACTCGCCCTCATCAACGGCCTTTCGAAGATTTCGGTTCGTGGCGACGATGGCACGCACGTCCACCTGCCGGGGCTTTCCACCGCCCACACGTTCGACCATGCCGTCTTGCAGCACGCGTAATAATTTCGCTTGGCTTTCCAGATGCATATCACCAATTTCATCCAAAAAAATCGTGCCGCCGTCCGCTATTTCAAATTTTCCGGTCCTGCTGGCTTCCGCGCCGGTAAACGCGCCTTTTTCATGGCCGAAGAGTTCGCTTTCCACCAGATTGTCCGGAATGGCTGCGCAATTGACCACGATAAACGGTTTTTTGCGGCGCGGCCCTTCAAAGTGGATATGCCGTGCGATCATTTCCTTGCCCGTACCGGACTCGCCCAGAATGAGCACCGTGCTGTTTACCCGGACCGCCCTGCGCGTGCGCTCGAAAACGCGTTGCATGGCGGGACTCTCCCCCACAATGTTCCCCAGTGAAACCGAATCGGCCACCAGTTCCCGCAATTGCTGGTTTTGCCGGCGTAATTCAGACCGTTCCAGGGTGCGGCCTATCACGAAAAGAAGTTCATCTTTATCAAACGGCTTTTCAAGATAGTCCGCGGCGCCTTCCTTCATGGCGGTAACTGCCGTTTTTATGGTGGCGTGGGCGGTCATGATGACCACCTCGGTGTCCGGGCGCAGGTGTTTCGCGCGGCGAAGCAGTTCCAGACCGTCCATGCCCGGCATTTTCAAATCAGACAGCAGCACGTCCACCTCTTCTGACCGCAACATTTCAAGGCTTTCCGTCCCCGAAGCCACCGTCCGCACTTCATAACCCGCCAGGCGAAGGATATCGCTGATGATTTCCCGCTGTACACGGTCATCTTCCGTAACCAAGACTGTGTAACTCATCCTACTTTCACTTTCTGTAACGGCAAGCGAATGCGCACCAGGCATCCGTGCTCATTTGAGTTTTTCATTTCTATTGTGCCTCCGTGCGCCTCCACAATACCGCGCGTTATGGATAGGCCGAGGCCGGTGCCATCCGGTTTCGTCGTAAAATAGGGCTCGAACAGATGCGCGCGAACCTCTTCCCCCAGGCCGGGACCATTATCCATCACTTCGATTTCATACATGACATAATCCGCATGTGATCGCACTTGGACTTCCCCGCCTTCCGGCAACGCTTCCAATGCATTCATTAATACATTCATGATGGCACGGACCCATTGTTTGGGATCCAGCATCAGCGCTATTTCCTCCGCGCCATAGGCGGCGTTAATGGTTACACCGCGCTGATCGGCGTCGTTTTTTAGAAGCACAATGCATTCCTTCAACAAATCATCCGCACGGGTGGGCTCGGCGTGCAGTTGGCTTTCTTTGGCCAGGGAAAGAAATCCCGATACGATAGCCTCCAGCCGGTCCACTTCCGTACGAATGGTTTGAAGGGATTTTGCAGCGGATTCCGGCTCACCCGTTTGAAGCATATCCCGCGCATGGCTGGACAACAACTTGATGGAATTCAGAGGATTGCGTACGTCATGCGCCA
>JAKQOG010000065.1 GCA_029565395.1 Candidatus Hydrogenedentota bacterium
TTCTGTATAAAAGTATATATACTTTCCAATGCTAAGTCAAGCGGAAAAATCGCCTTTTTGGCACTTGCGCGAAGAAAAAATTCCCTACCCCCTCTTCTCGCCCCCTAAAATACCCCCTCACAGCGCGAAAAATCTCGACTCGTTATTGCTGGGGGCTAATCCATGGGAAAAGGGGGAGCCACTTTGGGGGGCTGGGCGGACCGTGTTCCCACAATTGGGAGGCCGGTATTCGTGGGAAAAATAGGCTGTTGATATGCCCCAATAATCTGGAAGCAAGAGCAGGGCTATCGCATTAAAAAAGCCGATACATTGGCATTTCTCAAGAACCGAGCCTCTCCTTCACAAGGGATTAGCCAGCGTTTGTTTGAATCAACTCAATGACAAAGGCGGTTTTGCGGGGAATTTTAATGCGATAGCCCTGGAATTAAGAGCCATTGCAATATGCATAAGTTGTTCACAATAAATTACCTAGGCAATAGTTGGGTTTGGTGGAGACATTGACTGTGGGCGTAAAATTTGTTATATTATTATATGTAAGAAACTATATGAACTGTTGTTTGCGCGGAGCAAATGACATGATGTTTTGTCTGAGGGAAAAATTATTTTACGATGCGGGGATATGCATCGGTTGGCCTGGAAGGCCATGGTTATAGATGGGAGAAAAAACGATGATGTTTCGAAATGCAGTGAGTATTGGGTGTGCCCTGCTGATCACTATGGCAGCTTGGGGGGATTCGTCATTGGTGTATACGGCCAAAACCATTGCCGGTGAACACCAGACGGATTCCGAATTGATTGCGCTGGCGAAAGAACAGGGTTCCCTGGAAGTGTTGGAATTCAACGAAGACGGTTCGCTTTTGCGGCAGGTCATCCGGTTGGGCGCCCCAGATACAGGGTGTCCAGGATTTACCTCGATGTCTCGCATGGATTTTGAGACCGCGTTGGCTTCCGGAACGCCCTATCGAACAGAAGATGGGGCGATTATCGCATCGATACGGCAAGGACAAGCGTTGATAGCGTATAAACAGCCCAAAGCAGCGGGGTCTGAATCTTTTGAAACGACCGTGTATGTGAAAGGCCAACTGTTTTGTACGGAACGCCGTCTTGAAGAGAGCGTGCACGGGGCGGTGCGGCCCCAAGTGATTCGCATTGATTTTTCCACGGGGGCCAGCATTATCCAGGTATTCGAATATGCCGCGGAACTGCAGGCGCTGGAAACACCCGCTACGCTTGGCCCGGCCCCGGCGGCGAGTATACGTCCGCAGGCGCCTGTTTCTTTGTACGATCCGGCAAAGGCGGTTCAGAACCAGCAAGTGCAATTCAACTGCCCCATTCAGGGATGGGCAACCGGCATGGACTCCGGATGGTGGCCGGGCGGCGGGTTGGATGAACCCGGCGGGTTTGTATTGCAAATCCGGTTGCGCGCTAATGGCGGAGCGACGTATCAGGGGAATGTCCAGGGTTATTTTTCTCTGGACGGAACCACGCTTCAACCCGGGGCCGCCTCAGGAAGCTGGGGCTATGATTTTGGCGCGGAACTCTATACCAAAGCAGCGGTGGATCTCAGTTTCATCGGAGTCAACCCTATCCAATTCGACATTCCGTATATCCCCAATTTCGATTTGCGCACCGCGGACACGGATCTGTTCTCTTCCTATCTGCTGGATTCCACCTCAACGTTGTACGATATGACGCCGCGCCGCAATCTGTATAGCTTGGATATTCTGGGATTGATATTAAGTGCGGTGGGCATTCCCGACTGGCTTTCCTGGATAGACATCAGCGCGGGGGCGTCCGTGGATGTAGCGATTGAAGCGGACGGCACCATGACGTGTTCCGCGATTCAGGTTTCAGACGGCACGGAATTTACGGAAGAAAATCAACCCATGACCGTAGAGGCGCCGGCAGAAGGCTACAGTCAAACTGCCACATACGCCGAAGCGGCCAACCTTAAAATAACCCTGGACTTCTATCCCGCCCTATTTCTTAATATATTTAGCATGAACTTCAGTCTTCCAATTCTGGATATTCCATGGGCGCCGTATGATGGCCCGATTGACTTGCCTTTTGAACAGGGCCAGCTCAATTTCACGGGCACCCCGCAGGGAGATGTAACGGATTGGTTCACGGAACGCTTTTATATTAATAATGATCTCGATTTTAGACGCCTGTTGTTTACTCCGAGCATCTCCAGCAACCGCTATATCGCATGCCTGAACAGTGTTACGGCCTATAACACAAACCCGGACGGGGGTGTTGCGCTCTCCCTAGGGGACGATGCCTTTGCCGAGGTTTCACTGGTAGGCGGGAAGACCGTCAGTTTGTATGGGGCCGAGTACAGCACCCTGTATGTGGGCAGCAATGGATATATTACATTTGGACAAGGCGATACCCAAAAGGATGAAAGCGACGAAAACCATTTCAATATGCCGCGCGTATCGGGCCTGTTCGACAACCTCCAGCCGCAGGATGGCGGGACCATTTCATGGAAGCAGTTGATCGATCGTGTGGCGATAACCTGGGATCAGGTGCGGGTGGATGCAAATTTCACGGAGGATACCGCGAGTTTCCAGATTGAGTTGTATTATGACGGAAGCATTGCGATTACGTGGTTGGACGTTCAATTGTATGACGGCATGGCGGGGTTATCCGCCGGGGGAGGCGTTCCGGGCAATTACCGGGAAAGCGACCTAACCGGATATGCTCCCTGTATCGGTGAGGGAGAAGGCGAAGGCACTGGAGAGGGCGAAGGCACGGGAGAAGGTGAAACGGAAGGCGAACCCCTGGATGAATGCCCGGGATATTGTACGGTTCCCTGTGATAGCACGGGCATTTCCGTGGGCATGGCGGAGGCGTTGTCTGCGATTTATGTAATGAATGAAGCGGATCCCGCCGTTGCCGATATCGACCATAACGGGATGATAGACCTTGCCCAGGCACAGTTGCTGGACATCCTGCTCTCAAACCCCGGTCTTACTTCCCATTGTTGTGTGAAATTGGCTTGGGAAAACAATTATGCACTTGTTTCCACGGCATTGGACGGGGTGGCTCCCTCCGTTTTCGAGCAGATCTCCAGGGAAACCCTTCAGACCTTTATCACAGGTTCGGTGACCATCGCGGAAGCCGGTGTGCTGAACACCCTCAGCCTGATCCTGGCGTCAGCCGGCATTGACGCTGTTTTTTCTGATGCAGACGTCTCCGTACGCCAATACCTCGCCCGGTATGGCGACGCCGATATGGACGGGGTATGCAATCTGGCGGAATACAACGCCATTGTTGCTGCTCCGGGTGATTTGCTGAGTTTCGTTATTGCCGCCATTGACCCGGATACGCAGGTCAACGGCGGGGGCTGTTTCCCGCCATGCTTTGAAATAGGGGGCGAAGAAGGAACTGTGGAAGGCGAAAATGAGGGTCAGATTGAATTGCCCATCATGGTGATTGATCCGCTCGTTTTGGATCTGGGCGAGGTGGAGGTCGGTGACTGTGCGGAGGGATCGTTTACCGTCATTAACAACGGATATGGCTTGTTGGAGGGCAATGCCAGCGTGGATGCGCCGTTCGTGATTGTATCGGATGCATCCTATTCGCTTGGATACGCTCAAACCAAGAAAATTTTCTTTGAGTTCTGCCCCAATGAGCCGGGATATTTTGTTAAGCCGGTCACTTTTACCGGAGGCGAGGGCAGTGTCCATCCGATTATGGCCACGGCCGTTGTGACCGAAGGTCAGCCAGAAGGCGAAGGCGTGATAGAAGGCGAACTGGAAGGTGAAGGCCAAGGTGAAGGCGCGTTAGAAGGTGAACTGGAAGGCGAAGGCCAGACGGAAGGCGAAGGTGAGTTGGAAGGCGAAGGCCAGACGGAAGGCACGTTGGAAGGCGTAATGGAAGGGGAAGGCCTGGGAGAAGGCGAAGGTCAGGCAGAAGGGGAAGGCGAACCGGATCCGGGATACCATTCCGCGGATTACAACCCCTCGGATTGGCAGATCAACGTTAGTGAACTGCTGCGTGTGATTCAATTCTACAATTCCGGAGGACTTCATTGCGATGCTTCATCGGAAGATGGATACGCGGCAGGCCCCGGTGACACCAGTTGTGTACATCATGATTCCGACTACGCCCCGGTGGATTGGGTAGTTAACATCAGCGAACTGCTTCGCCTGATTCAGTTTTACAATTCCGGCGGCTATCACCTTAATAAATATACCGAAGATGGGTTTGCGCCCGGACTTCCCGCCGAGTAATCAACATAAATAATAGAGCCCGCGCCTGTCGTGTAGATCGGCGCGGGCTTTCGTTTTACGTTTTTTATGGTCAGGATTTCTTCCAATTGCGCAAGGTGCGTTGATGGTCGAACACCTCATGGGCGTTGCCGCGCATCAGGCGATCCGCCAATGCGGGCGCATCGGATTCGGCGAGCCAGCCTTCCTCCAGGAGTTCCGCCAAAGCGCGCGCAATGCCCATGCGGGCCACACGGGCATGCCCCGGCGCCAATTCCACGGGCATGTAGTCGCCCCCAAAGGTGAAAAGCTTGCAGGCGGGCGCGGCCATGATGAACTCTTTGAGAAAACGCACGCTTGCGGACGGGTTGATAATCCACGCCCAACACATGTCGATATAGGCATTGGGATAATGCTTGGCGAGGGCAATCGCCTCGTCCTGATAGGGGTAATCGATGTGCATGAGGACGAAGGCCGTACTGGAAAACTCCTTGAGCAAGGGACAGAGATCGCCGGCATTCCGGCGCACGCGATCCAGCGGCATGCCGCCATGCCCCGCATAATACCCCGTGTGCAATTTCACGGGCAGGTGATACTCTGTGGCCTTTACCAGGCAATGCCGGAACAGATTATCCTGCACGGCTTTCATCTCGGGTTCGGAGAGGGATTTTTCATCCTTGGCGAGACGTTCGAAAAGCGGGGCAGCGGTGTCATCGGGCACATTTTCAAACAAGAGGCGCCGTCCATAGGCGCATTGATCCTTTACGGCAATCGCCCGGGGGCCATACGTATCGAAGCAGAGATCAATAACGGCATGGGCGCGCTCCAAGGTTTTGACAGGTTCACCGGCCATTCTGGCCAGCGTCGCCAAATTTACCTGACTTGCGATGCCGATAGTCCAAAGGTCCTGGGCAAGAAGTTCAGGCTGCTCCGTTTCCCGGAAGATCGGCGTATCCAGGGCGTTCACCTGGCAATATTCTATGTTGGCTGTTTCCTGGAGAATGCGCGTGTAAAATCCTGGTTGGATTTGCGCCGCCAGCTTCTCGGAAATGGATTCACAATTGTCTTTCCGTAAATCTGTTTCGCCATAGAGCGCCCGAATGCTTTCCCGGACACACAATTGATATCCGGTATGACGGCAGCGTTCATAATAGGGCTGGACCAGTTTCCATTTGTCGCGCGGCGCGAGTTCCCGCGAAATCAGCATGTGATAGTCTTTTTCGCTCAGCCCCGCAACCTGCAAATCGGAATCCGAGTAATGGCTGAGCAATAGTCCAAAATCCGAAGCTGGGGTTTCCTTTTTCTCCGCCTTCATCCGGATTCGATGCGATTCCTCCCAAAGATGCTCGTGCGTGTCCACCAGAGGCGTGGTGCGCACCAATTCTTCAATGTCTTTGCGCATTCCTCCCGCCGCTTTTAGTGATGGTACGGATTCTTTCACGTTAGCACATCCTTTCTGCGTAATCATGCCGGCGCCCGCGACCGCTCCCGTGATGCCAAGAAAACCGCGTCTGCCCAAATGTTTCGCCATAGTGTTGACTCCTATGGAATGTTGCTCCACTCTGCATAATGCCGCTCTATGGTAGGGGAGAACCGGGGGAGAAATAAAGCACGTTGCAAAGCAGGAAAAGCCGTTTTATACTCCACACGGTTTATTCACTGGATGGGGTTGATACGAAATGTCTTCGGAAACGAATAACGCCACGGGCGAACGGGACCCGGAACCGCCGCGGAGCGGGCGGTTCGCCTATATTGCCTGGATTCAGGCAATTGTCGCGGTTCTGGGCGCGCGCGCATTTTCTTCCGCAGCGGCATTCCTGAGCAATGTGCTGGTGGCCCGGCAACTGTCCGATACGGTGTTTGGGCAGTTTTACATGCTGTTCACCATCATGTCCTTGGTGGCGGGGCTGACCGGGCCGGCCATTGATACCAGCCTGGTGCGATTTGCCTCCCGGCGGATTCGCCCCGGAGCGGATGACTCCCTGCCCTATTTTCGCGCCGTCCTGCGGATAAAATTAATCATCGTGCTGGCCACTCTCACGGTGGGGCTCCTGGCAGCCAAACCTCTGCTTGTGCTTCTGTTCGGCAATGCCGGTGAAGCTTCCGTTCCCTGGTACGCGGTGATGCTGGCTTTTCTGGGAGGCGCCATCATCTCTATTTGGGGCTTCGCACAATCCTACTTTCAAGCGCATCAGCGCTTCGGGTGGTATGCCTGGTTTGAGTTTGGAAGTTCTGCGCTACGGCTCGGACTGGTCGTAAGCCTCATGATGCTGGGCGATGTGAGCGAAGTGCATTACCTGGGCGTGTATGTAATCGCGCCATTGACGATGGCAATTGTATCCTGGTCGTGCCTGCCCAAGAAGGTGTTCCGCGCCCCGCATCAACCGGGGGTCATGCGCGAGTTCCTCCACTTTGCGAAATGGGTATTGCTCACGACGCTGTTTGCCACGCTCACCCAGCGGATCGATGTGATTTTACTGGGCGTGTTCAATTTGCCGGATATGGTGATTGGCCGCTACAGCGCGGCGGTTTGCCTGGTGCTTGTTGGAGAGCTTGTCTGGCTGACCTTTTTCAATGTGCTGCTGCCCAAGGCCGGAGCCCTTCAACAGCCTTCCGAACTCAAGCGGTTCCTGGTGCAATTCCGCTATCCCACCCTCGTGTTTTGCGCCGGCTTAAGCTTGTTAATCCCCTTGGGCGGTTGGTTGCGCGAATTGACCTTCGGCTCCGGATATATCGGCACGGAAGGCTATTTCAGCGTACTAATCGTGGGGGTTATAATCGCCCTCTCTTCCACACCCTCCATCGCCGTGTTGTATTCCCTTGGACATACCCGCTGGATAACCGGATGTGAAGCATTTCGATTGTCCTGCACCCTCATCATGGGCATCACGGCCATTCCGTGGTATGGGGCCTATGGCGTTGCCTGCTCGGTAACATTTGCCCGTGTGGCCATGACGGTGTTGATCTTCTGGGCGGCGCACCGCTATTTGAACCGGGCCGTGCAAGAGGCAAGTGCGAAATAGCTTGTTTTCTCATCCGTGCCAATGAAAAGGCAATGGTTTGGCCGTGAAATGCCGGCAATTTACCCTGTGTCCAGTGTACTGTTGAGAAAAGAGATATTTCACAATTGCCTGTACAAAATTCCCCCTCTTAATTTTTTACAATTTAGTGTATACTGAAGAAGAAGCGCGCAGGGGCGCGCGGGAGCAACATTAACACGGGAGTGGGTGATGCATGAGTGTTGAAACACAAGTAAGAGTAGCGCCGAACCCTTTCTTTGCCTTAATGGTGGGGCTGGGAGCAGTGGTGCTCGCCGCAGGAATCATAGCGGGAGGGGCCTTGGCCGTGTTTGCCCTTTTCGCTGCTGCCGCATTTGTCATTTTTTGTTTCTATCCGGTCCTCGGGCTGTATGCCACGACGGCTACATTGCTGCTCTCCGGTTCCGCAGGCGTGATCGGGTATGTGAGCACCGAGGCCGCATTCGCCGTTACCATCTCAAAATTGTGCGGTATCGCGGCTTTGGCCGCATGGGCCGTGAATATTCTCATGCGGAAGCTCCGGTTCGAGTTTTCCTGGCCCGTGGTGTTTATCAGCGCTTTTTGCCTGTGGACAATCCTGGGCGTTACGATGTCCGAGGACTACGTGTACATCAGTTCCGAATGGCTGCGTCTGATAACGCTCCTGGGATACTTCCTGTTGGCGGTCAATACATTGAATACGCCCAGGAAACTGCACACGTACATTATTGTCATTCTTGTGTGCGGACTGTTCAGCGCCATAAGCGGCATTGTGCAATTATTGATGATGACCCCCTATCCGCCTGAAATCGAGGGAGGGATAAGCCTCGGCGCCGTGGATGCCGCCTACATCGATCAGGAGTCCCTGTCCGGCGCGGCGGCGATCCGCGTTTCCGGGCGCGCGGGGCATTCCAACTGGCTTTCCCTGCTCATTTTGCTCGTGCTTCCCATGAATTTCTATTGGTTCAGCGCGGCAAAAACCAAAACGTTGAAAATATTCATTGCGGGGTTGGTGTGCATCGAAATGATCGCCCTGATTCTTACCTATACGCGCACCGGGCTCCTGGTGGGCGTGGTGCTGGTCGCGCTGCTGTTCTTCCGCCGCTTTTACCGGGTTACCCCCTTGCGCGTCTTTGCACTCCTTTTTGGATTGGTAATTGCATGGATGGTTCTGCCCGCTCCTTATAAAGAGCGCGTTTTGAGCCCAAAGCAATACACCACCAGCAAATCGGTCCAGAGCCGGCTCGAACTTCAAGGGGCGGCATTGCGGTATTCGCTCGAAAATCCCATCGTGGGGCTTGGGATCGGTGGTTTCGGCTGTTCGTTTGTCCATGAAAACAATCCCACCGCTCAGATTATGCAATTAATGGTCGACCATCAGGGCTGGCTGCCCACCTTTATCGGAACCCATAATATGTACCTCCAAATCGCCGCGGATACGGGATATGTCGGCCTGGCCCTGTTTCTTTTGTTCATCTTCTTCACCATGCGCGGGGTGCACCGTGCCGAATTGCGGTTTCGCGCCGAAGGCGACACGCAGGCGGCGGAACTGGCCTCAACGTTGTTTGTCAGTCTGATCGGATTCATGCTCTGCGCCGTCTTCCTGCATGCGCTCAACCAAAAAATCTGGTGGATGATCTGCGCCGCCGCCGTGGTGCTTCCCATGTATTCGTTCGATTTCAAGGAAAAATTCCCGCCCATTCTCCCCATCTCCACCGAGGCGCCTTCAAAATGAAGCATGGGTTGATGCTGGGAAGCTTCCTGCTGATCCTGTCCTCAGCGGCGGTATCTCTGGATGGGGTCGTCCAGGACAATAGCGGCAAACCGGTGCCCTTTGCCTATGTGGGCTTGCTGAATCCTGATTTTTCGCCCGTGGCCGACGCCATCACGGGAGCGGAGGGACGGTTTACTCTCGCCCAAAGCGCGCCCGGAGGATACTTGGTGATCCAACCGCCGTCAAAGGAAGATGCGGCAAAAAACAAGGTATTTTCACTCCAACCGCGCATGTATAGCCTGGAAGGGAACAGCGGGGAACTTCTGTTAAAGCTGCCGCCCGCCGTTACCTGGGTTCTGGAAGCCTACGATGAAAAAGGATCGTTGATGCGTTGGGGCAGCTTCCAAAACCAGGGGCAGGTCGGCGGACAGTACATGTATGCCGTCAATATGGAGGATGAATCCATCCCTGCGGCGTGCTGGCCAATATTCGGGGCACTGGCCGGGGCGGAGGGCGGGCCACGGGAACAGGGCCTTCCGGGAATGCTTCTTCAACCCGGAGAAACAGCGGCATTGTATATGCTGTTTTGGATGGCGCCGGGATATGGGAAATTAATGTTGCGCGCGGACAATGCAGGCAAGGGATTTTCCGGAAAAGCCGCGGGTGATGCGCAAACAATCCTAATTAATCTGGAACTGGCCCGCACGGCCGTGGCGGACCTGCAACGCCGTGCAAATGTCTATCCTCCCAATGCCGCCCAGGAGATTGCCGCGCTCGATCAGCGGTTACAGGAGGCTATGGCCGCCGCATCCCCGCCCGCACGTGCGGCGAAATCCGATGCAGTGCTTGCAGAGGCCTTGCGCCTGCGAGACCGCCTTGAGTTGGACTCCGCACGCGCCGCCATCCCCAAAATACGCCAGGGAACCCTGAAAGTCTTGCTGAAACCTGTATCGGGGATAAATCTCAGCCAATGCCAGGTTTCCGTGGACCAGGAAAATCATGATTTCATTTTTAATGTGTTTGAAGGGAGCCCTTACAACGCCAAGGCCTTTGAGCAGGCGCGCAATGCGGGTTTTGAATGGGCCACGGTCTTGTTGGGATGGAATTGGACCCAGAGCCCTGCCCTGCGGAAATCGGAACTCGACGGCGTGTTTGGAATTTCCAAACTCAAGAAACTGGGATATCAGATTAAGGCCCATGGCGTGGTGTGGATGCAGGAATACGGTATTCTGCCCGACAAGGCCCGGACGATGGAAGCGTCCGCATTGGTGAAGGCGGCGTTGGAGCATCAGCAGGCTCTATTGGATACGTTTGATCCCTCCATTTCCCTTTGGGAAGCCATAAATGAACCTGCCAATACCAACGTAGTAGCGCTTCCCCGGGAAACCATGATGGAACTCATGGCAAAGGCGGCTCAAAACGCCTCGGCCCTCGGCAAGCCGGTGCTGGTCAACAATCCGCATGAATGGAGCTATGGCGCAAAATATCTGATGTATGGGACGGACAATCAACCGCTCAACGATTATCCGTTGACCTTCTCGGATTTTCTCAAGCGCGCGGGGAAAAACGGTGCGTTGGATAAAGTGAATATTGTTGGGCTGCAACTGTATCCGGGGGTGCATTACAGCGAGATGTTCGCCCATCTCCAAGGGCCCGCCTTCACCCCGGCCTATGTCGCGGATCAGTTGGACCGGTACGCGCAGTTGGGGAAAACCGTCCATATTACCGAGCTTTCCATGCCTTCGACGTATGACCCTGCATGGTTCAGCGGATATTGGCGCGAACCGTGGACGGAATCAACCCAGGCGGATTATGCCGAAGCGGTCTACACGATTGCCTTTGCCCATCCAAGCGTGCAGTCAGTAGGGTGGTGGGACATCAGCGACGCCAAGCCCTCGGTGGTCACCGGCGGGATGATCCGGAAGGATGGGACACCGAAACCGGTGTTTGAACGGTTACAGGGGCTTCTTCAGCAGTGGACCACGCGTGAAACCAAAAACCTTTCTTCGGAGGGCACGGCGGAATTCATGGGGTTTGGCGGAGCGTACAGTGTTACGGTGAAGCTCCCGGACGGCAAGGAAATTCACAAGGATATTCATCTTCTTGAGCGGGAAACCATCGAGGTCTCCCTGGAAATGGGAATGGCGAAATGAAGCAGTTAAATGTGATGTATCTTATTCGCACGTGGGCCTTGGGCGGATCACATACCATCATCCGCCATTTTTTGCATCATTTGCCTGAACACGAATTCAATATTATCACCGTTCCGTATGACGCCCCGGGGTCCGGCACACAGGATTTCGTCAGCTCCTGCAACAGGGAGGGGCTGGAGATTTCCCCGGAACGCATTCCTTGGAACACGCGTTCAAATTGGTTCAAAGCCCGCGCAAAAGTTGAAGAACTTATAGCGCGGTATCAGATCGATCTGATTCATTGCCACGACACGCTCTCCAATGTGATGGTGGGCTTGGGCCGGCGTCATTTCAAATGCGCCGCCGTGGCCAGCCCATACGGATGGTGGGATCCTAAATGGAACCTGAAGGCCAAGATGAATCACTGGGTGGAGAAAAATCTGGCGTTGCCTAATTTCGAACGCGTGTATACGGTGTCGTATGACATGAAACGGAAGATTCTCGAAGGACGCACCCAGGAAGACCGCATCCGCGTGATTCATACCGGCCTCGATTTGAGCCAGTTCAAAAGCGGCGCGCCCCGCGAACAGGTCCGCGCCGCCTTTTCCATTCCGCCGGAGGCGGTCGTGATCGGCACGGTCAGCAGGCTCTTCGCGGAAAAGGGGCATAAATATCTGCTGTCCGCCGTCCGGCTGCTCGCCGACGAATTTCCCAACGTGCGTGTCATGATTGTCGGAACAGGCGATGAACGCCAGCCTCTGGAAGCGCTTGCCCAATTGCTGAACATCGAGGACAAGGTGATTTTCACCGGTTTTTATAATGACTTGCCGGGAGCATTGCGCGCCATGGATATCTTCGCGCAACCCAGCATTCTCGATGAAGGATTTCCTACCTCGGTCCTCGAAGCCCAGGCCGCGGGGCTTCCCGTAGTGGCATCCGACATCGGAGGCACGCATGAAACCATGGACATTGGGGCCACCGGATTGTTAGCCCCTCCAAAAGATGCGGAGACCCTGGCCAAAACCCTTCGCGAACTGGTGGCGGATCCCGCACGGCGCGCCAACATGGCCGCCGCCGCCCCCCTCTGGATAGAACGTTCCTTCACCCTTCAACAGATGATCGAGCAGATCTCCGCAACGTATCACGAAGCCTTCGATCTCTATCAGACCTCCCGATCGTAAAAGGGGCTTCAGACCGGTTGGCAACGCCTTTCGCAAAGGATTTTTTGTTCAAAATAACCGGCCTTTCCTCTTTGGGCAACACCCCCGGCTTAAATAGACTCACCCTTTTTAAGGATGATATACTATCAGGATATAGGGACTTAAAATGCTCTGCCAAAAATGCCATAGAAATCTGGCTACAATCCGGTACGCGGAAGTAGTGGATGGGAAAGTCGCTGATTTGAACCTGTGTCCTGAGTGTATGTCGCAGTATCAACAGGACACGGCTACTGGTTTTGAGATCTCCGGCAGCGGACCGGCGTTGCACAAGACCAAAAGCTCCCTTGCCCGGCAACACCCCGGAACGCCGGAGCAAACGTGTCCGTCGTGCGGCATGGAATCCGTGGCGGTGCTGGAGAACGGCTGCGTCGGCTGTGCCAATTGTTATGAATATTTTGGCGATCAAGTGGAATCCCTATTGGAAGGGATTCACTGGGCATTGCGCCATAAAGGAAAAACGGCGCACTTGGATGACACCCGGCTGCGATTGCGCAATGACCTGCAAACCAAGCGCGCCCTCTTGCGCAGTGTGTTGCAAACGGAAAATTATGAAGAGGCCGCGCGGTTGCGCGATGAAATACGCATCCTGGAAGACGGGCTATATGTATCGGAATCAGGCGCGGATTAGCAGGCGAACAGCGGTCAGCCCCTGCAAAGGCAAAGGAAGTGTCGTTGAATGAAGATGGTGGTGGACACATTGAGGCAGAAACTCCCAGCGTGGGTATCCCGGCGCGATCCAGACGCCGGGGTGGCCATACTCTGTCATTGCACCCTTGCCCGGAATCTTTCTGATTTCCCATTCCCCATGCGGTGTACGGACGATGAAAAGCAGGCTGTAGAAAACCGGGTGCTCGGAGTCTTGGACCGGCTGAACCTTCTCTCCTCGGGACAGTATTATTCCCTCCTGGAACTGTCCTCCACGGAAATGCGCTTTTTGGCGGAACGCCGCTTAATCACCTATGAACTGCTTTGTGCAAAAGGCCCCAGAGGGGTTTATATCGCCGAAGATCAAACCTTGAGCATCATGGTGAATGCCGTGGATCATCTCTGTGTGCGGGTGCTGGAAGCCGGGCTGCAGTTGCAGGAAGCCTGGGCACATCTCAATTTAATGGATGACACCCTTCACGGCATGCTCGACTTCGCCTTCCAGGAACGCCTCGGGTTTCTTACCGCATCCTTGAGTTGTGTCGGCACGGGATTAAAAGCAGGTGTATTGCTTCATCTCCCCGCGTTGGCGATGACTAACGCCATCCAGCATGCCATCGACAGCGCGGCCGCTCAGCACCTTGTGTTATCCGGTGTCAGAATTGGCGGGGGCAGTGACATTGAGAAGGCCGCCAATGATTCCTTCGACACCCCCTTGCGCCATGATACTGACGAAGCCATGTATACCGATATGGATGGGGCGTTGCGCACCGCCGTCTCTCAGACCACGGGCGATCTGTTCCTGCTTGTGAACAACAGCACCCTCGGTCTTTCCGAAGCGGAGATTGTGTTTAAGACGCGTCATGCCGCCTCGGAGATTATGGCGGAGGAAAAGAACGCCCGGGAAATCCTGATGCAGGAAGGCGCCAAAAGCCTGGAAGACAAAGCAGGCCGCGCCCGGGGCGTTGCCGGAAATGCTCATTTGATGGGATTCACGGAAGGCATTGATTTATTGTCCGCTCTCCGCCTGGGCGTGGACATGGGCGTCACCCCCGAACTGAATTTAGGGCAAGTGGACGAATTGCTCTTGGCCTCCCAAGGCGCCCATATTGAAATTTTCAGAGGCAAAAAATGTGATGCCCTGGCCTTAAGCATGGCACGGGCGGATTTGTTCCGAAGCAAGGTCGCTGGCAATTAATTCAACCGGCGTGACGCGTGAAAATGCGTCCGGGAAAGGCGTAATATATGGGAATGTGGGAACGATTCACGGAAAGGGCTCGGCATGTGGTAAGCGCCGCGCGGGAAGAAGCCACCCGCCTGGGCAGCGAATACGTGCGCACCGAGCACATCCTGCTCGGACTTTGCCGTGAACCGGAAGGCATTGCGGCCCGCGCCTTGGGCAACTTGGGTGTCGATGTAGACGCCCTTGCGGCCGAGATCGAACAACAGGTGCAGGTCGGATCAGCGGTCGTGTCCAGCGATGACATCGCCTTTACCCCGCGCGCGAAAAAAGTTCTGGAACTGGCCGTGGAGGAAGCCCGCCGTTTCAATCACAGTTATATCGGCACGGAGCATATCCTGCTCGGACTGCTGAAAGAAGGCGAAGGCATTGCAGCCAAAGTGCTGCAGGACATGAAAGTGGATCTTGGCCGCGTGCAGGCGGAAGTGATCCGGCTGCTGGGGGACCAGGGCCGCACCGGCGGGCAGGAAGCGCAAACCGGGAAGAAATCGCAGACCCCGGCTCTGGACGCCTTTGGGCGCGACCTGACCGCACTGGCGCGGGAAGGAAAACTGGACCCCGTCATCGGACGGGAATCAGAAATTGAGCGTGTTATCCAGGTGCTCAGCCGCCGTACGAAAAACAACCCGGTGCTTATTGGAGAAGCCGGGGTAGGGAAGACCGCCATCGTTGAGGGGCTCGCCCAGGCGATTGTGAAAGGAGATGTGCCGGATCTGCTTTTGAAACGCCGCGTACTCACACTGGATCTGGCCGGCTTGGTCGCAGGCACCAAATACCGGGGCCAGTTTGAGGAACGGCTGAAATCCGTCATGAAGGAAATCCGCCGCGCCGACAATATCATTCTATTTATTGACGAACTCCACACCATCGTCGGCGCTGGCGCCGCCGAAGGCGCCGTGGACGCCGCCAATATGCTCAAGCCCTCCCTGGCCCGCGGCGAACTGCAATGCATCGGCGCTACCACCCTCGATGAGTTCCGCAAATACATCGAGAAAGACGCCGCCCTCGCACGCCGGTTTCAAAAAATCATGGTCGACGCCCCCACCGTCGACCAGACGATAGAAATCATCCGCGGACTCCGAGACAAATATGAGGCCCATCACCGGGTTAAATTTTCCGATGAAGCGGTGACCGCCGCCGCGCGCCTATCCCATCAATACATCACCGACCGGTATCTGCCGGACAAAGCGGTGGATGTTATTGATGAAGCGGGCAGCCGCGCCCGGCTCAAGATCACAACCCGCCCCTCGGAACTTAAAGATATCGAACGCGAAATCGAAACGATCACACAGGAAAAAGAAGCCGCCATCCGGCATCAGGAATATGAAAAAGCCGCCTCGTTCCGGGACAAGGAGCGCCGGCTTATCGCCAAACTGGATGAAAAGAAACATGACTGGGAGCGCAAACGAGATTCCGCGGAAACCATCGTCACCGAGGAAGACATCGCCTATATTGTCTCCAAATGGACTGGCATACCGCTCACCAAACTCGAAGAGCGCGAATCCGAGCGCCTCCTCCGGATGAGGGAGGAATTGCACAAAACGGTAGTCGGGCAGGACGAAGCCCTCGACGCCATCACCCGCGCCATTCAACGATCCCGCGCCGGACTTCGCAACCTGGACCGCCCCGTTGGATCATTTCTGCTCCTGGGACCCACCGGCGTGGGAAAAACGCTGCTGGCCAAAGCGCTCGCCGGCTTCCTCTTTGGCAATGAAGAGGCCCTCATCACCATCGACATGTCGGAATACATGGAAAAATTCTCCGTCTCCCGTCTGATGGGCGCGCCCCCCGGCTATGTGGGCTACAACGAAGGCGGACAACTCACCGAGCAGGTCCGCCGCAGGCCCTATTCGGTGGTCCTGTTTGATGAAATTGAAAAAGCCCATCCCGACGTGTTTAACGCGTTGCTTCAGGTCCTGGAAGAAGGTCAAATGACCGACGCCACGGGCCGGCGCGTCGATTTCAGGAACACCGTGGTGGTGATGACAAGCAACGTCGGCACCCGCCGTATCGGCAAAAACGTCACCGTAGGCTTCCAGCGGGAAAACGAAGGCGAAGATTATGTCCGCATGAAGGACCGCGTTACCGACGAAGTAAAGAAGGTTTTCAACCCGGAATTCATCAACCGCATTGATGAAGTTCTTGTATTCCACCGCCTTTCCCGGGAACAACTGCTCCAAATTGTTGACATCCAGGTGAAAGAAGTGATAGATCGGGTGATGGAAAAAGACATTCGGCTGGAACTCACGAGCGAGGCCAAGGATTTCCTTGTCCGCGTGGGGAGCAGCGAGGAATACGGAGCGCGTCCTTTACGGCGCGCCGTTCAGCAATATATGGAAGATCCCCTGGCGGAATTATTGCTCAAGGGGGCTCTTGAACCTGGTGCATGTATTAAAGTATGGCCTGCGGAAGAAGAAGAGAAACTGGTGTTCGGAAACGCCTCTCAGCCGGCGGAAGAGGTGAACGTTTGACGCGCCTTGGAATTGCCCTTTCACTTCTGTTTTTGCCGGCCGTATGCGCCGGTGCGGACGAATTGGAAGGCAAAACCATCTCTGCCGTCAACATCTCCGGCCTCGAACGCGTCAGCGAGCAGGTGGTCCGCGCCAAGCTGGAAGTGCAACCGGGCCAGACCATGAATCCCCGCGCCGTCGGGCGCGATATACGGCGCTTGTATGAATTGGGCCACTTCACCTCCATTAAAGCGGAAATGGTTCCGGACAATGGCAAGGCCGCATTAACCTATATCGTGGAAGAAAAGCGGGTGGTGGACGAAGTCCGCATTATTGGGAACAAGAAAATTAAGCTGCGCAAGATCCGGGGCGTGATCAAATTAAGGGAAGGGGAGTCCTTTCTTCCCGACATCTACGAGGAAGAGCGTGACGCAATCTTGAAACTGTATGAAAGCAAGGGATACGCCAACGCGTCGGTGGACCTGATCGTGGAAACGGTTGGGCCTTCACGCGTGCGCGTCACCTACAATATCCATGAAGACAAGAAAGCCCGCATCAGCAAGATTCTGTTCTCCGGCAACCAGAATGTTAAAACGCGCAAGCTCAAAAAGATCATGAAGACCCACCGCGCCTTCTGGTTTATCGGCGGGAAGTTCGAAGAAGAAAAATTCGAGACCGATATTGATAATATTCTTGATGAATACGGCAATCGCGGCCATCTGGAAGCGGAAATCCCCGTCACCGATATCGAGTTCACCCCCAACGGCAAGCACATGCGCATCCGGGTCAATATCAGCGAAGGCCCCGTGTACCATGTGGAAACCCTCGAAGTCGCCAATAATGAGGTCTATGATAACGACGAAATAGGCAAGATCATTGAAGTCCATCCGGGCGACGTCCATAACAAAGGTCAAGTCGTCAAGGACGCCGATCTGGTGACGGAAGGATATCAGGACAGCGGGTATGTGGATGCCCAAGACACCCCGCAGGTAACCTTGGATCGCGAGAAAAAAACCACGCACATCGTGCATAACCTCGCTGAAGGGGATCTCAAGTATATCCGCGAAATCAAGATCATGGGAAATGAAGTCACCAGGGACGAAGTCATCCGCCGCGAAATGATGCTGCGCCCCGGAGATCGATATGACGGGGCCATGGTGAAAGCCAGCAAGCGCCGCCTCGACAATACGCAGTATTTCGATGAAACCCGGCTTACCCTGGCCGACATCGAAGACAATGAACTTTTCAAAGACATGGTGGTGGATGTAAAAGAGGGCAAAACCGGCAGTTTTAACTTTGGCGCGGGCTACAGCACGGAAGAAGGCATCGGCGGATTTACGGAATTGCACCTGAGCAACTTCGATGTCTCCAACTGGCCCAAATTCTCCGGGGCGGGCCAGGATTTATCCATTAAATTAAACGTAGGCCAGGTGCACAACAACTATAACATCAGTTTCACCGAGCCGGAATTTCTCGGGTATCCTCTCGCGGTGGGCGCGGATATTTTCAACGATTCCTACAGGGTCCGCAACGGCGCCGGCTATACGGAAAACGAACTGGGCGGGCAAATCCGGGTCGGCAAACAGCTTTCCCCCTATGTCACCGCACGGGCCAGCCTGCGTGTTTCCCAGGAAAACCTCAGCGGATTCGACGACTCCTGGTTCCTCCATGAAGATATCAAACGGCAGCAGGAAGACGCGCTCACTATCAGCACCACCTGGCAAATCGAACGCAACACGCTGGATAACAACCGGGATCCGAGCAGCGGATCCCGGCATTTGCTCAGCACCGAAATCGCAGGCTTTGGCGGCACGTACAATTATTGGAAAGTGGAACATGATTCCACCTGGTACAAGGCGTTTGGAGAAAGTAGAAAGTGGGTGCTTTCCCTCCGGTTGCGCGAGGGATTTGTAACTCCCTATCTGGACAGCAAGTTTGTGCCCTTGCAGAACCGCCTGTTCGCGGGCGGCGCCACCACCGTGCGCGGGTATGATTTCCGGGATATCGGGCCCAAAACCCGCGAATATATCCTCTGGTATTGGGGACACAAAATCACCTGGGGAAGCAAATTCTCCCAAGGCGGCAATGTGCGCGGCGTGGGCAATCTGGAATTGAAATATAAAATCACCAAGGCCGTTCGGCTCTATGCCTTCTTTGATGCCGGCGGTGTATGGGAATACTTCAAAGACATCAAGCCTGGCGACATCAAATGCAGTGTCGGCCTCGGCCTCGGTGTCGATGTGCCGCGTATCGGACCCATCCGCGTGGATTACGGCTTTGCCCTCAATCCGGATGAAGATCAGGGCCGCGGACGCCTCCACCTCATGACCGGCTTCCGGTTCTAGCCCGCAAAACATCGTTCCCCCGTTCCAGGGGTTATTGACAAATTTCCCGCAAGGCTCTACCATAACCTCGAAGCCCAGGAGGGATTTGGTCATGCGAACACATATGCAGATATCTATCCTTGTGGTTCTGATGGCGGCCCTGCCGCTGACGGGATGCGGCGGCGGCGCAAAGGATAAAACATTCCAGGGCCGGCAGACGTGGACCTTCACCCTCTTGTTCAACACCGGCAATTCACTTGAACACGATCTGCAATTGGCGAACGCTATGACGAACGGCAGTTTTCCACTGCCCATGGCGGATGGCGTTCCCCCCAACTGCACGATTTCCCACGGCTCCGGAAGCACAAGCGTCTCCCTGAAAAACGCGGTTCTGCTGGATGGAGACGGGGTCAAGGTCCGCCTCGGCAACACCGTTCTATGGCGCAAAACGGACAGCAATGTGAAGTTCCGATTGGACATGAACGTGGAGAATGCGATTATTTTAGGGGATTTCGTGGTGGAGCAAGAAGCGAAAGGGGAGCTTTCAGGCACGGTGTTCGGGTATGTAATCCTCATAGATGAATCCGGCCAACGGAGCGGCCCGTTCGGAATTGCAAACGGTACGTTTGCCCTTTCTCCGAATCAATAACCCCTCAATCGCGGCTCCGCAGCCGGTGGCGGTAATAATCCGCAATGACAGCAATGACAATCACCGCGCCGGTGACCAGCCGCTTGATGGGTTCCTCCGCCCCGATTTGCACCAGGCCGGTTCCCAGCACCGCGATGATGACAACGCCGAAGAATGTATTGATCACAGAACCGCGCCCCCCCATAAGGCTGGTGCCGCCAATTACAACGGCCGCGATGGCCTGCAACTCGTATCCCGCTCCGGAATTGGGATCCGCCGCCGCCAGCCGCGAACAATGAATCACCGCCGCCAGCGCCGCCAGCCCCCCGCTGATCACAAACACCGTGAACTTCACCAGCCGCACGCGAATGCCCGATAAGCGCGCCGATTCCTCGTTGGCTCCCACGGCAAACATATGGCGGCCAAACACCGTTCCGGAAAGCACTATCTGCGCCGCCACTACTACGGCAATCGCCAGCAGGAACGGCATGGACAAGCCGCCGATATTGGCTTCGTAAATCCGTTCTATGCCCGATATGTATTGGGTTTTCGAGTTCGTAACCAGATAGGCCCCGCCCCGCGCCGCTTCCATCATCCCAAGCGTCACGATGAAGGAAGGAAGTTGCCACCGGATGGTCATGAATCCGTTGACGGCCCCGCAGGCCAGCCCCACGCCAACACATGCCCCAACCGACAGCCATAAGGGCAAACCGCCCTTGACCAGACACACGCCCAGCACCGCCGCGCCCAGCGCTAATATCGAACCAACCGACAAGTCGATACCCGCGATAATCAACACATACGTCATGCCCACCGCGATGATTACCGCATCGGGGATTTGATTGGCGATGGTCCGGAAGGTGGTCAGGCTGAAAAAGTAATCGGTCTGAAGACCAAAAAACAAAATCATGCCTGCAAGCACGGAGCTCAGGCCCACATAATCCACCAGGATCCGTTTGTAGTGGCTGCGGCTGGTCATGGCGTTACTTGGCATTCGCCGCGGTGATCAGATCCACCGGCGTTTCCCGATCCGCCGGCGGTTGCTTCGTTTTAAGCATTTCCAACGCATATTCAATTCCGAATACGGCAAGCTGATCAGCATGCTGCTCGATGGTTGCCAGCATGTCTCCCTTGGCGATCAACTCGCGCACCGCGCTGATGCCGTCATACCCAATGACTTTTACCGGCGCCAGTTTTCCCGCCGAACGCAACGCCGCCACCGCGCCCAGCGCCATGCTGTCATTTGCGCACAAAATCGCTTTCAACTCAGGATGCTCGGTGATCATGGCCGACACCACCTGATTGGCCTTATTCATCTCCCAATCGCCCACCTGGGACACCACAAGGTTCAATCCGGCGGCTTTGATCGCATCATCAAACCCCAGTTTGCGCTGGATGCCGTTATATGCCGAAGGAATGCCTTCAAGAACGGCCACGGGATCGCCCGCGGCGAGTTGCTTGGCCAAGTACTCGGCGCACAGCCGCGCCCCCTTGCGGTTGTCCGGTCCCACGAAAGGAATCCGCACCTGTTTATCCGCCAGCACGTCATCATCAAATTTGTTGTCAATATTAACCACCGTGATCCCCGCTTCCATCGCGCGCTTGCATACCGGCACCAGCGCTTTGGAATCCGCCGGCGCAATAATGATGGCCGACATCCGCTGTGCGATCATCTGCTCCACCAACTGCACCTGCCGGCTCACGTCCAGTTCGTCCTTGATCCCTTCCGTAATGAGAGTATACTCCGCGGCGTGCGCGGCATGATGTTTCTTCGCCCCGTTTTCCATCGTCAGGAAAAACTCATTGGCCAGCGACTTCATGATAAGGGCTATCCGCGGCTTGGCCGGGGACGCCGTGCCGGGCGTATTGGGCGCCGCCTCCGGTTTTGACCCACACCCCGCACACCCTAGCGCCACGGCAATCACACTGACTATCAAGGCCCGGCCCATGATAAAGCGGAACTTCATCGTATTGTCCTCCATTGATTTGAGGTATTGTAGCGCAATTCAACCGCAATTCTACATCCGGCAAGTGCATGTGCAAAACCATAAAAAGTTGAATGATGCCACATTCGTCCTATAAGCTAACTCCACGCCTCCCGTCAGTTAAGGTTTTTCCCAAACATAAAAAGGATTTGCGCATGGAAGTGCCCGGTTACATTTTTGGCTGTATCGCGCCCACATTTACGGTGTTCAACGATGACGGGACACTGGATGACGCGGGTCAAAGCCGCCTGATCGATTTCATGCTGGAATCGGAATCCATCAGCGCTTTTTTCATCCGATCCGGCATGGGGCAAATGTATTGCTTCGGCATGGACGACACAAAACAAATCGCACGAAACGCCTGTGCCCACCTGAAAGGAAAAGCCGCCGTCCTGATTGGATGCAGCGGCATTTGGGACCGCAACTACGACAAGCGCCCCGACCCCGTGCTCTACAAACAACAGGCGATTGAATTAAGCCGCTATGCCCAGGATCTGGGCGCGGACGGCATCGTCCACACCATTCCCGAAGGCCTGGTTCCCCAACAAGGGGAGTCCATGGATGATTTTCTGGTGCACTATTTCGAAGAGATCTGCGCGTCGGTCTCCGCGCCCGTATTGATTTATCAGCCGCCTGGAACGCTGCCTGAATATTGCGTCACGCCGAACTCAATCGTGCGGCTGGCGGAGATTGATAACCTGGCGGGGATGAAAGTTTCCACAGCAGACGGCGAGTATCTCTTCAATCTGGTCCGCGCCGTGAAAGACAAGAAGTTTGGGTATATTGCGGGCGCGGAGACGGTGTTCTATGCCGCGCTGGCCGCCGGCGCGCGGGCCTGTATCGGCCAGGGAACCACGGTTAACCCCCAGATTATCCGTGCGATGCTTGACCGTTTCCTGGCGGGCGATCTGGAAGGTGCAATGGAAGCTCAGGAAGACACCAATGAATTGGTATACACCTGCCCCAATGCCGTCGATTTCTTTAAAACCTACGCCGTCGAGAAGGGCTACGCCATGGGGCTCTACGCCCGGCCTTCCGGAAATCCCTACATCAAAAACCGCGTTCCCATCACAAAAGAAGCCTACGAGATCTTCAAACGCCGCTACGAAGAACTCCTCGCGAAATACGTGTAATCCCCTCAACGGTGTTCATACGCCCCAATGTCCGGTCCGGTCCCTTGCGGTATCGAAACCCCCTCGATATCGGATTCCACGCCGGATTTTTTTCCCGCATCCACACACGGCGAATCCGCTTGAAGATGAAAGTCGCGATTAGGGCCGTTCACGAATTTCGGATCCGCCGCCAAAGAATGTATTTCTTTGCCGTATTCCGCTTGATAACTGGAAAACGCACCCATCGGATACCGGTTCTGCTCAAACAGGATCATGTCGCCGTTTGACTGAAACCAGCAATTATGATCCATCACCAGCGCATCGATGGCCGCGCGCGGCCATTTCGGCGCGTAAAAAGCATTGCCCAGCGCCTCGCAGAAAATGTTATTTTGGATGACAATGTCATGCGCCTTGGCCGGGCTGGTGTAAAAGCACAGATGGCGTCCGCTGGGATCGGGCCGTTGCGCATGACCCCACCCGCCGCCGGCATTGAAACAGGTATTGTGCTCAAAACGGATATTGTAGGTTTCGGATTGCTCTGGCCGATTCCAGTATTCAAAGGAATACTCGGAATTCCAAATGACATTGTGCCGGTACGTGATGTTGTACTGTGGTGTGCGCGGACCGTTGCTCTGGTTGGTTAACGCCGCATCATAAATCTCCCAAAACCGGCACTTCTCCACCAGGTGATCATGGGCAGTACCCCAAAACTCCACGCCATTGCCAAATCGCACCGTTTTATCACCGCCCATCTGATCGCCGCCTCCGATGTAGCCGAAATCACAGTCGCGGGTCGTGGTATGGTGCGTACTGCCGCCCCCGATCCCGTGCGCCGCCCCGTAAAGGCATGCCAAGCTTTCGTAGACCACATGGTGGCAATTCGTTTGATCAATAATGTGGTCACGGATAGCACACTCTATGGCAGAATACCGGGACCCCGGATTTCCAATCGAAAAAAGTTTGAGCGCGTGCCGATCTTCGTCGTACCAATATTCGCCTTGAACATCCAGGTCCTTCATTTCCCAAACCTTGACCCCACAGGAAGCCCCGCTGTTAAAGATAATATTGCCGACGTCATTCGGAAAAAATGTGTCCGAATGACATTCTTTTAACGATACCTCATCCAGATGGAGAATAGCGCCCATAGGCAGGATGGCGCCCAGGAAAAAGGTTAATCGCGCATCCTCTGCCATGGTGGATGAGGAATAATAACAGGAAAACGATTTCCAGCCGCTGTCCAAGGAAAAACCGGCACGCGCAGTGCAGGTGGCATAGCGGGACCACGGAGGGCCGCTGCGCATCAGGCTCGGTGCGTCAAGCTGGATAGGCACAGTGCATTTCGCCCGGAACCTCAAACAATATACCCGCCCGGACTGCACGGAAAAAGGCGTCGTATACCATTGAATATCGGAACTGCCTTTGCCTGTGGCCAAACCTTCTATGCGGAAACTTCCGGGCGCTTCGGCAAACTCGCGGTCGTCTCTCCCAGCCCGCACCGAGGCGCCATTTTCCGTATAAATATGCCAACCCTCGGCATTTTGAGAAAAACCAGGATTCGCCAATATTTCCGGCCCAATACTCTCCGGCTCCCGTGTGCTCCAGAGGTTGGGAGCCTCCTCCACCCAGTCCACAGCGTGATGTTTCTCCACGGAACCCATCAACACCGGCTTTGCCCCCGAACCATACGCCCCGTACGTAATGGGAGCGTTCTCGTCGCCGCTATGCGGACGCAACTGCCCCCGCCAGTGGCCGCCCCGCTCAAATACCACCGAATCACCCGGCAAAAGCGCTGCCGTATTCACTTTATCCAGGGAATGCCAAGCCGTTGCCGGTGTTTTCCCATCTCCACCATCTGAACCGGCATTCGACACATAATACACGGTTGCGCCTGCTTGTTCCATGACAAGCAGGGCAAAAATTACAACAATTCTTCCATAATTTTGGGGTGAGATTTTATGGTAATGGCTATGCATGTTTTAATATTCCCTGCGCCTTGTCTTTTTATCTTTTGACCATTATGCCATGGGAGGCGTTGTGTTATCCTATGGAAAAACCCTCCTTTATCCCTTGCATGCCGGGGATAAAGGAGGGGTTTTCTTACACGCGAGTGCCGCTATTTATCACCCAGTGTGCTGGCCCACACTTCGAGACCCTCATAAGGATTGGACATGCCAAGGAAAAGGCGTCCTTGGGCGGACACCATGGTGCGCACACCATAGCTATTGGGATTGCCCATCCCATCCGTCATCACGCAATACCACGTCACCCCGTCTTGCGTCTTATAGAGATCGCCGCCTTTGTTCGGGCGGAGCCGGATGAGATCGATCGCAGTCAGACATTTTGCGCCCGTGGTATTTGCCTTGCCGATGCCCATCATGCCCAGAATGTAACCGGGATGCGTCAGCATATAGCTCAGACCGGGCACGATGTCATAGGTTCCCACATAGAACCAGCCGTCATGTTCGCACATTGACCACATATAGGCATTGCCATCTTCGCCAAAACCGCTCTTTTCACCGCCAATGGAGTGCGGCCCCGCCACCACTTCAAGATGATCTTCCGCATCGATGCGCATCAGGTCGGCGGGGTGCAACCCGGCAATCATCCGGCCGAAAAAACTGGCCTGGGTGCCGATATATAAATAATCTTTCCAAACCTGCATGGTCAGCACTGATTCGTTCATCCACCGCGGACCGCCTCTATCCATGATCTGAATGGGCGCGGCAGCGGGATCCGGTCCTTCGATTTTCCACAATTCCGCCCCCTGCAGCGGATTGTGCGTGCCCACGTACAGCCAGTTGTTGAAGGATTCAATCGTGAAAATGCCGACATTGCGTTTGTTGCCAAAGGCATTATCGAGAACATCCCACACGTCTGTTCCATCCGTGGCAAAAATCAACGATTCGGCGGAGTCGGCCTTACTCACCATCTCGTAATCATTATAAAAAGACAAATACAACAGGCCTTTATGGATCGTCATGCCGCGAATGGAACCTTCGCGATCCGCTTTCCAGAATTCGGTCCAGGATCCCGGTTCGCCTGTTTCCGAACGCCAGATGGACGTGGTGTCCCCGCGTCCCCCTGCATATAAAAACAATTTTCCATCCGACTGGTTCCGGTAACTTTTCATAATCCGGAAACCATGGGGGCGATCGGCCTCGGAAAGGTCTAAGTCACGGGTGTCCAGAACACTTTCCCAATGCGTGGGGCCAATATCCGGGCGGTAGCGGCGGATCTCCGGATAGACCGGCTTGTGATCTTGAAATCCTTTCCATTGCTGCACCCGGTTCCAGGTCCCCACATACACATATCCGTCGTCTGCGCTCCCATCCGCTTTAAAAAACGCCATGGCCCAGGGATAGTCATTGAAATCCTGGGCCTGATCCGCCGCGTCAAATCCATTCTGCGCCACTTGGACAAAGTCTCCCTCCGCAAGGCCTCCCGGCGCTTCCTCCGGAGATCGCAGGCAGCCCGTTCCTCCAAGAATTACAATCAAAGCCAACATTTTCAGAAAAAACACAGTACGCATGGGATCACCCTCCTCAGTTCCATACCCAAATATCCTCTCAAATCTTCCTTCCGGTCAAGAAGAGCCGGAAGACTGCATATACATTCTGCGTCACAAATCACCGCCCATATACTATACATGATGCCAATCCGGAAAGAAACTTCTTTCGAGATTTCTGGAGAACGGCAAGCGTGCCCGTTTTCATGAATCCTGAGATTTCTTTCCTTCCAACGCGTCTTGGATCGCCGCGTTCAACGTCTGTATGGAAAAAGGTTTTATAATATAGCCGGCGATCCCCATGGCCCTCACCTGTTCCGGCGTGAGGCTGGCCCCATACCCCGTCATGAGTATAACGGGGAGGTTGGGCGCCACCAAGGCTATCTCGCGCGCCAGATCGATACCGCTGAGCTTCGGCATCACATTGTCCGCGATTACAACGTCAAAACGGTGTGGCGCAATCCGAACAAGCTCCAATGCGGACACGCTGTCCGTTAAACACTCCACCTCATAGCCCTGGCTTCTCAGCAACTGCGCCGCCAGGGAGACAATATCCAATTCATCATCAAGCACCAGTGCGCGCATTTTGCCCGGCCGCTCAACCGCCTCCTCGGTCTGCGGGAGCAGGAGCACCCCTTCTAGCTTTGGCCAATACACCTGAAACACCGTGCCCCGGTTCAGTTCACTTTGCACCGTAATGGCCCCGCCGCCCCCTAACACAATCCCGTGCACTATCGAAAGTCCCAGACCGGTGCCCTCCCCAAATTCCTTGGTGGTGAAGAAAGGATCGAAAATGGAAGGCAGGATGGCCCCAGGGATCCCGCATCCTGTGTCCCGGACAGAAAGCCGGGCATACAACCCTTTCCGGAGCACACCCGCATCCGCATGGGTTTCTTCCTTGATTTCACAGGTATCCAGCCGGATTTCCAACATGCCCCCCTTTTCACCCATGGCCTGCGCCGCATTGGTGCAAAGATTCACCACTACCTGATGAATTTGCGTGGCATCCGACAAAATCATTCCCGAATCATCCGTCAACTCTTGCCGAATTTCGATGGAAGAAGGCAATGTGGCACGAAGAAACCGGAGGGCCTCGCGCACCGCAAAATACACCGGCACCGGGTGCCGCTCCAATTCTTCCTTATGACTAAACGTCAGAATCTGTTTTACCAGGCTCGAGGCGCGCTGGCCCGCTTTGTTAATCAATCGCAGGTTCTCCCGCACCGGATGATTCTCCGGCAATTCCCGCAGGGCCAGTTCGCAATGGCCTAGAATGAGCATCAGCACGTTGCGGAAATCATGCGCCACCCCTCCCGCCAACCGGCCCAGCGCCTGCATTTTTTGCGATTGCAGCAACTGTTGTTCCATCAGCCTTTCGTGGGTGATGTCCCGCCCAAAAACCGCCAGCCGGACCACCTTTCCTTGATTGTCGAAAAGAGGGTAAATCGAGTTGTTTAGCCAACGCCCAAAGCGTTGATCCTTGAATCGAATCGGCTCGCCGGTTTGCAGGCATTCCGCGATGCGCTCCTTCCGCGACTTCACTAATTCGGGCGGCAGCAAATCCAAGATATTTGTTCCCAACAATTCGGATACACTTTTGCCAAACGTTTTGGCAAAATGCTGGTTAGCCGCGATGAGCGTGCCGTCCGGCTCCATGAGAAATGCGATATCGGTCGTGGCATTCAGTATTGCCAGGGCGTTCTGCTCGCTTTTGCGCCATTCCTCTTCCGCATGTTTGCGCTCTTCCACCTCCTGTAAAAGCGCCTGATGCCGTTCCGCCAGTTCACGGCGCGACCGGTGCGCCGCAATGGCCGCCACCGCAAAACTCGCAATCAGCAGCAGGCTTCCAATGGTGAACACCACATTCTCGATAATTTTGCTCCAAAACGATTGAATCCCGATCAATGGCACGGTATCGAACCAAGGGGTGGCGCGCGTGATGTTCAGGCCGCGAGAGAGAAGAAAAAAGAACGCCGCGGAAAACACCAATGCCGGAGCAACGCCTATCGCATAAATAACCAGCGCCCCGGCCGCAAAAATAAAACACGCCCCCCCGAAACTCATCCATTCGTCCAGCGTGTTGCCATGTCCCCACGTATAACTGAGCATTACCGCCCCGCATTCAAGACAGGCCCCAACCCCTAATAAAATAAAAACCACCATGTACAAATGGTTTATCGATTGTTGTATATCCGGCGGCCTGCTATTCCCATCTGCACTTGACATGACATTCCCCATCGCGGCTCTGGCCGCACATACTAGCATCCAGCTTGACAATGATCCCGTAAAGCCATGTTCGGATGCTAACGAATTTTCCACACGGGGTCAAATTCATCCCAGGCATTTGAGCGGTAAAGCGGGAGCCGCGCGATGATTTTCTTACACGTGGCTATTCCCTAATACGGCGGATTCATGCTATGCTTGCCACAGCAGCGAGAAGGAGAACGTTCCATGGGTCAGTTATTGAAACCAGACGATTTCGTAGTGGGGTTGGATATTGGCGGCACTAAGTTCATGGCTGCCGTCATGAATCATAAATTTAAAGTGATGGGACGATCTAGAAAACGGAGCAAGTCCAGGAAAAATCCTTCGGAAAAGGCCGAAGATCGTATTATCCGCATTGTCGAAGAGGCAATCCGTGAGGCGGGAAATCCTGTCATAAAAGGCATCGGCGCAGGCTCTCCCGGCCCCTTGGATCCCGCCACCGGCATTATCATCGATACGCCCAATCTCGGATGGAAGAATTTCCCCCTGGCCGATATCCTCAAGGAACATTTCGGCGTCCCCGTCGTGGTGGATAATGACGTAAACGTCGGCACCTATGGCGAATGGTGCTTCGGACAAGTCAGCCAGTGCGAAGATGTCGTTGGAATTTTCCCCGGCACTGGTATTGGAGGTGGCATCATCATCAACCGGAAATTGCTGCATGGATTTTCCGGCGCAGCCGGTGAAGTGGGCCACATGACCCTCGAAGTCGACGGACCCTATTGCGGCTGCGGGAAAAGGGGATGCCTCGAAGCACTCGCCTCACGCATCGCCATCGCCAAAGAA
This sequence comes from Candidatus Hydrogenedentota bacterium, assembly GCA_029565395.1. Taxonomy (GTDB): domain Bacteria; phylum Hydrogenedentota; class Hydrogenedentia; order Hydrogenedentales; family CAILVY01; genus CAILVY01. The sequence continues at coordinate 29,238 of JAKQOG010000065.1, forward strand.
GTGGCCGCCCTAGCCGCCCGTGGAGATGCCCCCTACATCCTCGAACACTGCGGAACCGACCTTGCAAACATGCGTAGCGGAGAAATTGCCGAAGCTATCCGCGCCGGGGAGAAAATGGTCGAAAGCGTGGTCCGCAAGGCCGCCTTCTACACCGGAATCGCCGTCGCCAATCTCATCAACATATTGAGCCCGGAAGCTGTCGTGCTCGGCGGAGGACTTGTCGAAGCCATGACCGACCTTTATCTCGAAGAAGTGAACCGCGCCGTGAAAGAACACGCCATGAAGTTTCTGCGGAAAGGCGTCAAGATTGTACCCGCCAAGTTGGGTGACGACGCCGTGGTTTTGGGCGCCGCCCACATGATCGCGGAAAAATTGAGCGCAACATAAGAATCAGGTGGAAAGGATGTAGATATGTCAACAATGGAGAATCTGGGCGCAGCGTTTGCGGGGGAAAGCCAGGCGAACCGGAAATACTTGGCCTTTGCAAAAAAAGCGGAGGCCGATGGCTTTCCGCAGGTGGCCCGGTTATTCCGCGCGGCCGCGGCCGCGGAAACCGTCCATGCTCACGCCCATCTGCGGGCAATGGATGGCGTAAAGACCACCGTGGAAAACCTCCAGTCGGCCATCGCCGGGGAAGCCCATGAAAGCAACAGCATGTACCCGGAGTTTATTGCCCAGGCCGAGCAGGAAGGCAACAAGCGCGCCCTGACGAGTTTCAAGAACGCATTGGAAGTCGAGAAACAACATCATGCGCTGTATACGGATGCGCTGCAATCGGTGAATAGCGGAAAGGATCTGGACACGGCCCCCATCCATGTATGTGATGTCTGCGGATGCACCATCGCAGGAGACGTGCCGGACCGCTGCCCCATCTGCAACGCACCGCGCGAGCGCTTTTTCGGGGTGCCATAATTTAGAGAGAAAACCATCCCAGGCATTTGCGAAATAGGCCTTTCTATTCTAAAAATCAAAAGATACAGGGCAAATTACTGGCATTGCATAGCCGAATCGTTGCTTTTTCATTTACCCAGAGGAGAAAAAGGCCTATTTCGCAAATGCCTCCCATCTGTTTATGCTTGATATTTCCTGCAATTTAGTAGATAATACATTACCCAACGGAGAAGCTGCCCCCGACATTTTCAGGGAGCGGGGCCTCGGGCGGATAGTCGGCGCGTTAAAGCGTCTTTGGTAACATGGGAGTTTTATTGCGCCTGGGTGCGCCTTGGAGAGGTTCGAGCAATGTCCTTCAGCGTAGTTCCAAGTAAAGTATTCTTTGTAACAGGTTTGGGAATCCACCGCCATAAGCTCGCCTCTTTTGAGGCTTCCTTGAGATCGGCGAACATTGCGCAATTTAACTTGGTCTATGTCTCCTCCATTTTACCGCCCCGGTGCGAAGTGGTTTCGAAGGAAGAAGGCCTCCAGAGCCTCAGCCCTGGCCAGATCGTCTACTGCGTCATGGCCCGAAGCGAAACCAACGAACCCAGCCGCCTCATTACCGCGGCCATCGGTATGGCGGTTCCTAACGAGAGCAACCGGTACGGATATATTTCCGAACATCACGGCTATGGTTTGACCGCCGATGAAGCCGGTGAACTCGCCGAAGACCTCGCCGCCACCATGCTTGCCACCACCCTTGGCATCGAATTCGATCCCGATGTGGCCTGGGACGAACGCAAGCAAATTTATGAAGCCAGCGGCCAGATCATCAAGACAACCGCTCACGCCGTGGCGGCCGAAGGCGATCCCAAGGGATTGTGGTCCACTGCTATTTCCGCCGCCGTGTTTGTTCCCTGAGACGCACCCCATGCGATTCGGTGACTTTCCCGAGAATTATTGTGTTTATGAAACCTCCCGGGTGGTCCTGCTGCCTATTCCCTTTGACAAGACAAGTTCATGGATAAAAGGCGCAGACAACGGCCCCGAAGCAATCCTAAAGGCTTCTCCCGCCCTCGAATGGTACGATATCCTGACCGGCGTCGAAGTCTACCGCGAAGGCATCTACACCGCCCCGCCCATCCTCGCCCAAACCCCCGAAGAAATGATCGAGGAAGGATATCAACAGGCAAAGCGGCACATGCAAGCCGGAAAATTCGTCGTCACCCTCGGAGGAGAACATTCCGTAACCCTGGGGCCCGTCCGTGCCCTTGCGGAAGCGTGCCCCGATCTCAGCGTCCTCCATCTCGACGCCCACGGCGACACCCGTGAAACCTATGAAGGCAGCCCTTACAATCATGCCTGCATCATGGCCCGCGTGAAGGAATGCGTTGCAAACACCGTCTCCGTAGGCCTTCGCAGCATCGACGCCTCCGAAATGTCTCATCTGGACCCCGCACGCACGTTCTATGCCCATCAATTGCGTCAAAACCCATCCTGGCCCGCGCAAGCATTGGATCTATTAAACGACAACGTCTACGTAACCATCGATTTGGATGTGTTTGATCCCTCCGTCCTCCCGGCTACGGGCACCCCGGAACCCGGCGGATTAGGATGGTATGATGTGATAGAATTACTCGATATGGTGGCGCGTTCCAAACGGGTGATGGGCTTTGATATAGTGGAGCTGTGCCCGATGGGTCACCCCGCATCCGAATTCGTGGCCGCGAAACTGCTCTACACCTTCTTAAGTCTTATCCACGCCCACCATGCCTGGCATTGAAGAAACAAGGAATACGGCGGATGTCTGACGAAGAATCCTTTCGGCGAAAAAATGAACTATCCGGGCGCTGGCACCGGCGGCGCCGCATCCATTCAAAGGCACACGATATTCTTCATGAGGGAGAGGAGGAGTCCGGCGAGGCCATTACTTCCCGCCGGCGCCGCATCCATCGCGATCCCGAATGGGCCGATACCGAAAAAGAAGACCACCCCGACGACGACTACGCATAATCAGAACGCCGCCGCACATGCCTTCCGTTTTATGAATCCTGTTTACGGATTCTCATCGGCGCTCGGGCCATATACTCCCGGCAACGGAACATCAAGCAACCGGAGATACACCGTTAACTGTCCCCGATGATGTACGATATGATTCAATACCATGCTCCGGAGCGCTGCAACACGCGGAAGCTCGAAATACACCTGATCGCCTCCCCGCAGCCGCCACGGCTGCATCATGTGTTCATCGCTTATGCCCTGCATCCCGGCCTCCGCCGCGGAAACGTTCTTGGCATGCTGTGCCACCAGTTCCGCGCGAGTGGCCGGTTCAAAAGGCGTGTAGCCTTCCTTGACGAAATCCAGTTCATCCTTGTTTAGAATGGATAGAATAAAAAGCGGCAATTCCGCAATATGGCCTGAAAGCCGCTGCAAGGTCATCGACTTCTTGTGCGGCCGCCAGCCCAGCTTCTCATCCGGCGCCCGCTCCAACAGTTTTGCGGTTACGCCCGCTTCATACACAAACTCTTGCCGTAACGCATCAAGAATACTCATCGGTTTTCCTCCTTTTTGTTGCACCGCAGGTATAGACATTCAGTGTACGAAACTTTCCCTCTTGCAGCAAGAAAACGCCAAAAAAAACTTTGCCCTGCTGGAAACTTGAGCCGGACGCGGCAAGAAGGTACTCTTGTGTGGTGCCGGCTACCGGAAAAGGAAAGGATGCTCGTATGAAAATGATGCGCGCGCGATGGATGATCGGGTGCATCCTGGCGATGGCGGCCCTTGCCGGGCCGGTGTACGCCGACGTGGAAGTTTCACTGACCATCACGGGGAATACGGAAGAAATCCTCGCTATTCTGCAGCAGTTGAAAAACATGGGCTATGGAGGCACGGAGGATCCGCTGAAACTGCGTGTGCACAGCATGCATAATGTGCAAGAGGAAAGCATGGCCATGGAAGGTGCGCCCGCTGCTCCGGAGGGTGCTTCCGCCATCGAAGGCCAGCCCGAAGGCGCCGCGGAAGGCCAGCCTGAAGGTCAACAGGAAGCACCGCCCGAACCCAAGCCCGTGATCGCACTCAATAACCCCGTCGCGGCCCCCGCCTCGGTAATAGCCGGCCAAAACGCATTGGTCACCGTCGAAGTAATCGATTTAAAAAATACCATCGACACCTTGTCCGTCTCCTTTGGCGCTGGGAAAATCCCTGTGGATTTGCACGATAATGGGACCAATGGCGACACCGCACCGGGCGACGGCATTTGGTCCGCCGTGCTGCCCATTCCCCTGGATGCGGCCCAAGGCCCTCATGAAATCACCATCTCCGCCTTTGACGCCAATGGCGCGCCGATCATGACCCTCACCAAAGACCAGCGCGTGGTCCCCTTGAACGCAAAAGTCCAGATTACGGTTATCAAATAATGCCCTGTCTCTTTATTTGTATGGATTCAACCGCATAGGATACGCCTTCACGCACGCATATGGGAATACGCTTCACTTATGGATAGCGCCAAACTGAAAGCATTGCTGGAAGCGGTTGCCGCGGGCGATTTGGCCCCGGACGGCGCCCTCGAACGCCTGCGCGGAATGCCTTTTGAAGACTTGGGCTTCGCCAAAATCGATCATCACCGGAGTCTGCGAAAAGGCTATCCGGAAACCATTTTCTGTGCCGGGAAAACCCCTGAGCAGGTCGTGCAGATTGTCGAGCGTATGCGGGAACACGGAAGCAACGTCTTCGGCACGCGCTGCACGCCTGAAGTAATTGATGCGGTGCTCAAAGCGTATCCCCAAGCAGTGCATCACGACGCTGCACGCGCCTTTACCCTGATCGTCGAACCTCCAGACGTGCTGCCTGGATATATTGCCGTGGTGTGCGCCGGCACCAGCGATATTCCCGTCGCGGAAGAGGCCGTCGTCACCTGCAAAGTGCTCGGCAACCGTGTTGAGCGCATCTACGACGTGGGCGTAGCGGGTATTCACCGGCTTATTACCCAGCGCGAACGCCTCGAAGGCGCAACCGCCCTGATCGTATGCGCGGGCATGGAAGGCGCACTGCCCAGCGTCGTTGCGGGATTGATCAGCAAGCCCGTAATCGGCGTGCCGACCAGCATCGGATACGGCGCGAGCTTTGGCGGCATTGCCGCCCTGCTCGGCATGCTCAATTCCTGCGCCTCCGGGCTCACCGTCGTAAACATTGACAATGGCTTTGGCGCGGCCATCGCCGCCGCGTCCATTAACCGGCTGGTAAACGGGAAATAATATGCGCACCTTGTATTTGGATTGTTTCAGCGGCATCAGCGGCGACATGACCGTCGGCGCACTTATCGATGCGGGCGCGGATATCGGCGCCCTGCGCGCCGCCCTGGAAAGCCTCAATGTACCGGGGTTTACTATATCCGCGGAAAAAGTCATCAAAAACGGGATCTCCGCAACACAGTTCCGGGTCCTGTTGCACGAACACGAACATCCTCACCGGCATCTCCATCATATTGTCGATATTATTCAGTGTGCCGCTCTGCCCGAACCGGTGAAGCAGGCTGCCATTCAAACCTTCACCAGGCTCGCCGACGCAGAAGCCACCGTACACGGCACCTCCCCGGAAAAAGTCCATTTTCACGAAGTGGGCGCTGTCGATGCCATCGTGGATATTGTCGCGGCCCATCTCGCCCTCCATCTTCTCGGCATTGAACAGGTCGTCGCTTCGCCTTTGCACGTGGGCGCCGGATCCGTCAAATGCGCCCATGGCTGGATGCCCGTCCCCGCGCCCGCCACTGCCCTCCTCCTTCAGGGAAAGCCCACGTATGGCGGCGAAGTCGAAGGCGAATTAACCACCCCCACCGGCGCGGCCATTGTGGCGCAATGCGCGGCGTCCTTTGGCGGTATTCCCGCGATGACCGTGGAGAACATCGGCTATGGCGCGGGAACCCGTGATATTCCCGGACGTCCCAATGTGTTGCGGGTCTTCATTGGCCAAACCGACTCCCCCCTCGGAATGCAAGAGACCATCACCGTGATGGAAGCTACCATCGACGATATGAACCCCGAGTTATTCCCGCCTTTATTAGCCGCCCTCCTCGAAGCCAAAGCACGGGATGCCTTCATTACCCCGATTGTCGGAAAGAAAGGCCGCCCCGCCTATTGCATTACGGCATTATGCGACGCGGCCAACGTGCGCGGCGTCGCCGATGCGCTGTTCCGCCATTCCAGCACGTTGGGCGTCCGATTCCGCCAGGAACAGCGCTTCGTACTCGAACGGCACTGGAAGACCGTGCAGACGGAGTGGGGGAGAGTGCGCATTAAAATCGGCGCGTACAAAGGCGCGGCAAGCACCGCCGCCCCTGAATTCGAAGATTGCCGGGCTCTGGCGGAGACCGCCGGCGTTCCCGTGCGGCGCGTATATGAAACGGCATTGGCCTTAGCAGTAAAAGGAGAATTTGAACATGCCTGAACACATCGCCATCTATCCCGGAAGTTTTGACCCGCCCACGCTCGGCCACCTCGACCTCATCCAGCGCGCGGCCAAACTCTTTCATAAAGTCATCGTCGCCGTTGCGCACAACGACCAGAAAAACGCCCTGTTCTCCTTTGAAGAACGCGCTGAAATGCTCAAAGAACTCGTGGCGGACATCCCGAACGCCGAGGTGGACCATTTCCAGGGGCTCACCGTGGACTTCGCACGGAAACACCACGCCGTCGCCATCCTGCGCGGACTGCGCGCCGTATCCGACTTCGAATACGAATTCAGCCTTTCTGTCAACAATCGGAAACTGCATGAAGAACTGGACACCGTTTGCCTGATGTCCAGCGAGCCCTATCTCTTCCTGAGTTCAAGGATGGTGAAAGAAATCGCCAGCTACGGCGGGAAGATCAGTCATTTTGTAACCCCCGCCGTCGAACGCCGCATCCGCGAAAAATTCGCGAAAAACTGTTAAAACCACCCCAGCAGTTTTCCCGCGATAACCCCCGCCAGCGCAATCAGCAGCACCGCCAAAAGGATCACGGAAACCGTGCGCCGCACCGCCCCCGTGCCCGCCGCTGGAGACTCCGACCGCTTCATCTTCTGCGTCGGCGCCGACGCCTCACTCGGTGTGATGAGACTCGCCGGAATCGGATGTTCCGGACGTTGCGGCGACGAAAGCAACTGGTCCTTGAGCGTTTGCGCCCTCGGGTCATTGAACTGCAGGATCAACGCATCGCAAATCGCCACCGCCTCCCCGGTTCGCCCTAGCCGGTCCAGGCACAATGCTTTTGGGAACATCACATTCTTCGAATTCGGATACGCCTTATCCAGTTCCTCCAGCACATACAGCGCCTCATGATACCGGCCTTCCCGGAAAAACGTGTCCGACTCCCTGAACCTCTTTGTCGCTTCCTGCGCGTTCACAGCTAGTTTCCCATGCATTGAATTTCACACACCTCAGCATCTTACCGCCCCCCATACATAAATGCAAAAACAGGTTTTTCTTTTGCCCTTTAAGCCGGGTATGCTGTACGCCAACAACAGGATGTAGCGAATGTCAAGAGATTGGCAAACTATATTGGATGAAGCCGTGCGCCGTGCGAACGCCCCCGGGGCCGTGGCCTGTATTGGCGCCCGCACGGAAGATATTTTCCTGGGTGCTTCGGGGTTGCGCCAGCGGGTGCCGAATGCCTTGCCCGTTTCAACAGACACCGTCTACGATCTCGCCTCGCTCACGAAAGTTGTTGCCACCACCACGGCCGCTATGTTGTTGCGTGATGACGGCCTGCTGGAACTGGATGCGGCGGTGAGCGATTACCTGCCCGTCCCCGAATTTCACCAGTTCACCGTACGCCATCTGATCACCCATATGTCCGGTTTGCCTCCGCACCGGCCGTTCTTTAAAGAGGTGTCCACCCTGACCGAAGTCTTGCAGCGCATCGCGCGAATCCCCCTGGAGAATCCTGTCGGCCTGCGTCACACCTACTCCGATCTCGGATTTATGATCCTCGGCAAAGTGGTGGAAGTCGTGGCGGGAAATTCCCTTGATGCTTTCTGCCGTGAGCGCATGTATCAACCCTTGGCCATGGAGCATACCACCTTCACACCGCCCGCATCCTGGAAGGAACGTTGCGCGGCCACCGAGGACTGCACGTGGCGGAAGCGCATCATTCTGGGCGAGGTCCAGGATGAAAATGCCTATGCCGTGGGCGGCGTATCCGGCCATGCCGGACTCTTCTCCACCGCCGGGGATTTGGCTCGTTTTTGCCGCGCCCTGCTTCAGGGAAAAATCCTGTCCGAGAAGACCCTCACGGAAATGACCCAGCCGGATCAGGCACCCTGTTATCCCTGGCAGGGGCTGGGCTGGCAACTGGACCCCTGGTCCAGCGGTTCCTCCGGATTCCTCGCCGCGCGCACCGCCTTCGGTCACACCGGATGGACCGGCACCAGCCTTTGGATGGATCGCGATTCCGGCCTCTTCGTTATTCTTTTGTGCAACTCCTGCCATCCTTCCCGCGAACACCGCGACACCAGAACCCTCCGCCAGGTGTTTTACCGTCAGGTGTGCGCTGAGTTTTATCCGCAGAAAAGCAATGTCCACGGCGGCCTCGACCGCATTATGTGGAATAACTATACCCTCCTCCGAAAAAAACGCGCGGGGTTGCTCACCAATCAGGCGGCCGTCACGGAGCATGGCCGGTGTATTCTGGACGCCCTCGCGCTTGACCCCGACGTGCAGGTGGTGCGCCTGTTCGGACCGGAACACGGCTTGCAAGGCAAAGCGGAAGCGGGGGAGATAGTATCCGACGAAAAGAGTGCAATCCCAGTTGTCAGTCTGTATGGAAAACAGCAGGCTCCCACACAGGATCAGCTTGCGGATCTCGATCTCTTTGTAATCGACCTTCCGGATGTCGGCGCGCGGTATTACACGTACATCGACACGATGAAGGAATGCATGTCCGCCTGCGCCAAAGCGCATATCCCCATGCTGATCCTGGATCGGCCGAATCCCGTGGGCGGACTCATCCTCGAAGGCCCGATCGCCACGATGTATGGCGCGCCCGTGTGTTGCGCCCCCATTCCTATTCGCCACGGTATGACCATGGGGGAGATGGCCCTGTTCTTCCGCAAGGAATTTTTCCGCGGCGTCAAAATGGACCTCGCCATCAGCGAGGTGGACAATTGGCCGCGCGATCTCCTGTTTGACGAATGTGCCCTGCCTTGGCCGCCGCCTTCCCCCAATATCCCCACCCCGGAAACCGCCCTCGCCTACGTGGGAACCTGTCTCTTTGAAGGCGTGAACATTAACGAAGGCCGTGGAACGGAATACCCCTTCCTCTGTTTCGGCGCACCCTGGCTCGATCCCGAAGCCATACTCGCCCGGCTCGACCCGCGCACCCATGCGGGCTTCACCCTGGAACCGCTCACTTATACCCCGCGATCCATCCCCGGAAAAGCCAAAACTCCGCGATACATGGATGAAGAATGCCGAGGCCTCCGCCTCCACATCGAACACCCCCGCGAAGTGCGCCCTTTTACTCTTGCAACCGCTCTGCTGTGCGCGATACTCGCAACACATCCCGGCCAACTGCACTGGGAAAAATCCTTCGACATCCTGGCGGGCGGACCCTGGCTCCGCGAACACATCCAGCGCGGCACTCCTCCTCTCGATATCATCGCTTCCCTGGCCCCCGCCCTCGATCATTTCGACGCCGCCCGCCCAAAACTCTACTAACTCCGCGCTGAACTCCCCTTCTACCTAAACCCGCAGCAACAATGCCCAGTTATCATCCAAATGCCCCGTTCGCTAAGTTATTCATCCTCTGCGGGGATGGATCGTTTTTTGCCACTATGTATGGTGAATCGTTTCCCCACTCCTTGAAACGGATGCTTACGAATTCTCAGACAGTTTCGGGAGCTTCGCCCTCCCGATCATGGCCACTTTCCTAGCAGCGCCCGACCATCGTTAGCAGCGAAGCGAGTCAATCTCGGAACCACGCATAGTTGTCAATTAGGGGAGATTGCTACATCTGCGAGGTGGCGTTGTCAATGTACATGGCGATCCAGGCCCATGTCCTGCACACGGGATATTCTGAGGGATATTTGACAAATTGCACATGCCCGTCCATATACAAGACGTTGCATCCGCCGGGCACGTGGTTATAGGTGTTGTACCCCCCTTGGGACAATGGGGGGCCGATGTGATCGTACATCACGACAAGTTCGGATTGGGCCTTGGCCGAAGCGGCGGGATCGTTTATGTCCGTAATGAAAAAGCGTTCCACCCCTTCGTGAAGGCGTGGAATTCTGACTGGGCCCCGGGATTCATGGTCAAACTCCGGAAGATCCTCATGGTAGGATCTTTTGTGATCGCTTGTTTTCAGCAGTAACATGGCAATCGTCCCCGCCAGGGTCGCGGAAATATGCTCGCCGAGCACGATTTCTCCATCGAAATTCTGATTGGTATTACCGATCAAATAATCGATAGGCCGTATAGCCCAGCCGTAATAGACATAGGAGAAGGCAGTCAGACCGCAGATATCCAGCTTGTCTGGTCCGCCATAAAACACGGAATGTTCGAGCACCCGGTCCGCATCGGGGTCAGAAGGGCATAGAAGTATATTGAGATCGCTGAAGTATTCGGGATAGGTCTGCTCTCCATCGAAAACGAGATTGGATTTATTCCAATCCTGGCAGGGGGCGCTTTCGCTGGACCGGATTTTCAAGGTGGGGAAAAACCCATCGTTTTCATTGGCATACATCTTGAACACAAGCCCGCATTGCTTGAGGTTGTTCTGGCAACTGGACCTGCGGGCCGCTTCCCGCGCCCGGGCAAGGGCCGGCAATAGAATGGCGGCCAGAATTCCAATAATAGCTATTACTACCAACAACTCAATCAAGGTGAACCCCATCCGTTTCATCGTACAACCTCCCGATATGCGTTTAGGGTTAACGCTGCACTTCGTTCCCAGGTGAACGTTAGTATGCGGGTAAGTCCCTTATCCCGCAAGGTTTTTCTAAGCGTCTTATCCTCTGCAAGCTGGCGCAGGCCTTGGGCAATGGCGGCGGGATCTTCCGGGTCCACTATAAGCGCGGCCTCTCCCACGATTTCGGGCATGCTGGAAACATTTGAGGTGAGCACGGGAGTGCCGCAGGCCATGGCTTCTAAAGGCGGGAGGCCGAAACCTTCGAAGAGACTGGGCCATACAAAAGCGAGGGCAGCGGACATCACTGCGGGAAGATCGATATCGGGAAGATACTCCAGAAAATGAATCCGGTGACTAAAGGAGGATCGGGAAACCGCCGTGTCAATGGCCTGTGTTTTCCATCCACGCCTCCCTGCAATGACAAGGTCCGCATCCGTGTCGTGAGCCATGCTCGACCATGCCTCGATCAGCCGGGGGATGTTCTTTCGGGGTTCCAGGGTGCCGACATAGAGGAAGAATCGCTCGGGGAGGCGGTATTTGGCGCGGACATCCGTTTGTGTCTCGCAGGAGGCGGGGCGGAACCGGGGATGCACTCCCAGGGGAATCACGTCTATTTTCTCCCGAGGGGCGGAGGCGAATTGAACAAGGTCGGCGGCGGTGGCCTCCGAATCCGCAATAAGGCGTTTTACGGTTCGGACCGTGTGCCGCAAAGCCCATCGGTAATACAAGGCGCGTTCGAACTTGAACCATTCAGGATGCCGCATGAAGCTGAGATCGTGCACGGTTACCACCACATTCCGCAGTGGCAGCAGCGGTCCGAAATTGGCCGGATAGTGGATAACGTCTATTCCCTGGCGCGCGCACAACTCCTGGATCGTCCAATGATCGGTGAGGATACGGCGCAGGGAGTGTGCGGGTTTCTTAATCACCGAAACATGTCCGCCAAGATCGTCAATAGCTTCGGTTTCCGGCCATACCACCGTAAGTTCGAGATCTTCCGGATTCGCCGCCAGGGCACGGACGAGTTCCGTCACGTATCGCCCCGTGCCGCTTCTGTTGCCTGCCTGCAAGGCGTTGATTAGTACCTTCATCCCGCCAACCTCCGGTAAACACCCAAGGTTGCTTGCGCACAGGCCTTCCAGGAAAAAAGGTGTGATTGAAACAGGCCTTTTTTTCGCATGGAGGCACGGAGTTCTGAATCCTGAATCACTTCGCGCATGGCCTGGGCAATGCCGTCAATATCCACAGGATCCACATACCGCGCCGCATCTCCGGCCACTTCCGGCAACGAAGCCTGGTTTGACACAATTACGGGACAGCCGCAGGTCATGGCTTCGAGCACCGGCAGGCCGAATCCCTCATAAAAACTCGGAAATACGAAGGCTTCGGCGGCGGAGTATAAGGCAGGGAGGTCCGCACGATCCGCCACATAGCCTATCCGCCGCACCCGGGATTCCAAGCCCAACGAATGAATGCGCGCCTCGATGTCTCCCATATTCCAACCCAGCGCTCCCGCCAGCGCCAATGTGTGCGGCACCTCCCCCTGAATCTTTGCAAACGCACCCAATAACCCCTCGATATTCTTCCGGGGTTCGAGCGTGCTCACAAATAGAAGGTATGGAATTGGCAACCCGAATTTTTCAGCAACGCGCCGTTCCGCTTCCTGCCGGGGCATGGGCGAGAATTCTTCATCCACTGCACCGTATGCCACGGTAATTTTTTCCGGGGGCACTTCCAGCAGTTCCGCTACATCGTGTTTCGTCGCGTTAGAACATACAATAATTGCGTCCGCATCCCGTGAAAAACGGCGGATGTTGTTGGAAAAGGGTTTGACAATTTTAGGGCTGCACCATTCGGGATGTTTTAAGAATGCCAGATCATAAATGCTTAACACGCGCCGCGCGGACGCCACGGGCGGAAGAAAATAATTCGTGGCATGGTAAACATCCACGCCGCCCAGAAGCTTGTCCACGTTGGGCCGTCCAAGCAGGGACCAGCATGCATACAATGCGCGTGTAGGCGCCGGCACATGCCGATGACGTTCAAGATTGTTCAAGCCCTGTAAACATATTTCAGCCCATCCGGAGGAAAACGCATGGAATTGATGGTCCGTGTTTTCAGACAAGAGATATTTCAAAAGAAAATAGGTATAATTGCCGACGCCGGTCCGCGTCCGCGTCAAAGGGCTGACCTCTATTCCAATCCGCATAAAATACTCCCCCAGCATCATACGCAAATACACTGTTAAAATGGAATCCACAGAAATACTTTCGCGGGGGCGCTCACCCCATATGAGCGCCCCCGCGACGAAACGATAGAAGAGGTGTTATTCTTGGATATCAAAGGCCGCCATTACAATGGCCAGGAGGGGGCCCAGCGGCGGGCCGCCCAGGGGCGGCGGGCCAGGATACTTGACGAATTGAACATGGCCGTCCAAATACAAAATATTGCTGCCTCCCGGCACATGGTTGAATTTGGACACTTGCGTGCCGATATTGTCCCACATCACAAAAATCTCACTCTGGGCCTTGGCGGTAGCAGCGGCATTATTGATGTCGGTGATCAGGAATCGCTCAATGCCTTCACGCAAGCGATACACCAGTTTTGATTCTCCTCCTCCATTGCCGTTCCCCGGACTCACCTCGCAATCCGCATCCACTTCTTTCATGAATTCCGATTCGTTGTCTGCGAGAAAGGGTCCGGTTTGCCGGGCGAACATATCTTCCATGGCTTCCACGAATTGCGCGGGACCTTCCGTATATTCTTCCGGGATTTCCCGATTCATCTGTGCAATCAGACTTCGAAGGGTATCCAGTTCTTTGGTAGGATACTTCGGGTATTCACAGCGATCATAGACATGCGCTGCGTAGGTATAGCTGGCATCTATGCCTTCTACGCCTTCTTGGTGGTTTCCAGCAATCTTTTGTGTAAGCGTTAATTCACCATTGTTTACCTTCGCATCTTTTGCACCGCTGTATGATATAAAATTTTCCAGACGGTCTATTGGATCTGAAGGACAAAATGCAATGGCAAGATCCGCCACATATTCAGGATAAACAGCTTTCACGAGGGGTCCAAATGCAATACAGGGCAATACGCCGCAGCCCATTTCCACTTCGGAGGGCGGCCACTTCTCTCCCTTGGACTCATTGGCGTACATCTTGAATACCAAGCCCCATTCCTTTAAGTTATTAGCACAGGATGCGCGGCGCGCGGATTCGCGGGCGCGCGCGAGGGCAGGCAAAAGAATGGCCGCAAGGATACCGATGATGGCAATCACGACCAGCAGTTCGATGAGCGTAAATCCGTGTCGTTTCATGACCTATTCTCCTCTTTTTTCAACGCGGTTCAATTGGTACAACCAATATTCTAGCAAAAAGCCGGTTTCATGTCAAGATAATCTATTATTGAGGCATTTGCGAAATAGGTGTCAGCCAATATTGACGGGGTTATCCTGTGGCGGGAAAATTGGCTCTACCCCGGAGCTATGGGGGAAAATGGGTTCCGGGAGGCAAAAGAGACTTTTTTTGAGCTAATTCACCCCAAACGC
>JAKQOG010000067.1 GCA_029565395.1 Candidatus Hydrogenedentota bacterium
ACGGCCTGACTGGCCGGATCGGGATCGCATGGTGCTGAGCAAAGGCCATGGCGGCGTGGGCCATGCGGTTGTGCTGGCGCATAAAGGGTTCTTCCCCATGGAAGAGTTGAAAGACTTCAACCACACCGGATCGAATCTCGGTATGCACCTGGATTGCAAGAAAGCAAAAGGCGTCGAGGTATCCACGGGGTCCATGGGCCACGGGCTTTCGCAGGCCGTCGGCATGGCGCTGGGTGCACGTGTGCTTAAGAAGGACTTCAAGATCTACTGCGTGATTGGCGACGGAGAAAGTGATGAAGGATCTATTTGGGAATCGGCCATGTCCGCCGCCCACTACAAACTCACAAACCTCATCACCTTCCTGGATCGCAACCGCATGATGATCGACGGTCCCACGGAAACCGTGATGTCACTGGAGCCCCTGGCCGATAAATGGAAGGGGTTCGGTTTTCATGTCCGCGAGATTGACGGTCATGATTTTAAGCAGCTTGCGGATGCGATTGACTTTGCCCATGGCTATGACAAGGGTCCCGTGATGATCCTCTGCAACACCACCAAGGGCAAAGGCATTGATTTTATGGAAGACAATCCGGCGTGGCATTACGGCGGATTAAATACGGATCTGGTGGCGAAGGCTAAAAAATCTCTGGAGAAATTTGACGTATGACTCCTGAAGGCGGATTGGCATGGACGGTATACGACGCGAATAAACTGGCGTCTCGTGAAATTTACGGCATTGTGCTCGCTGATTTGGGCGCCATGTACCCAAACATTGTAGGCTTGTCGGCGGATCTGGCGAAGTCGACCAAAATTGAAACGTTCGGCAATAGGTTCCCGGACCGCTTTTTCAATTTTGGGATTGCGGAGCAAAATATGTTTGGCGCGGCCGCCGGCATGGCGAAGGTTGGCCTGATCCCCTTTGTATCCACCTTCTCCGTGTTTGCTTCCTTGCGCGCCGGTGAATTCCTCCGAACCGATATCTGCTATCAGAATCTGAACTGCAAGATCATTGCGACCCATGGCGGAACTTCCTTCGGATCCGCGGGCACCACCCACCATGCCACCGAAGACCTTTCGATTGTCCGCGCCTTGGCCAATCTCACGGTCGTGGTCCCGGCGGATGGCATTGAAACAGCGAACGCGGTGCGTGCCTGCATGGATATCAACGGGCCGGTATATATCCGCATCGGACGCGGCTTTGACCCGCCCATCTACAAATCAGAAGATTACGGTTTTAAAATCGGCAAAGCAGTGACCATGTGCGAAGGCACGGATATCGCTGTTATCGCTACCGGGGCCACGGTGTTTCACGCCGTGAACGCCGCCAATATCCTCAAGCAGGAAGACGGGCTCAGCGTGCGCGTGCTGAACATGCACACCATCAAGCCCATTGATGAAGAAGCCATTATGAAAGCACTTCAGGATACCCGCCGTATCCTCACCGTCGAAGACCATAACGTAATTGGCGGTTTGGGCTCCGCGGTGGCCGATGTGATCGCGGCAAGCGGCAAGGGATGCGCCTTCACGAAAGTGGGCATTCCCGACACCTTCACGCCCCACGGGTATCCCGAAGACTTGATGAATCTCTACAAAACCGATACGGACGGAATTGTCGGGAAAGTGCGCGAAATTATGGGCCGCGAGTTTGAAGCGGACGAGGACTGGGAAGACGAGGTGTAGTTCATGGCCACGGAAAATGATCTCCTGACCGCGCGTATTGTTTGCCGGGCTGTTTTACCGGTGATCAAAGTGGCGCTCCAAGATGACCCCAAGGTGAAGAAAAACTTCGCCAACGTCACCGGCACCGTCCAGTTTCTGGCAAAAGATCCGGCGGGGCCCGTGGGCGCGCATCTTAAATTTGAGAAGGGCGAACTCGAAGTGGTCCAGGAATTGATCGATAATCCCGACCTTCAATTCACCTTCTCCAGCGTGGCCAAGATGAATGCCATGTTCGCGGGGAAAATGGTCCTGTTCGGCATCAAAGGATTCACGAAAGTGGGCCTGTTAATCAAGATTTTGGGCGTTTTGATGGGCCTTAAAATCTTGATGCCCACGGCAAAGCCTAAAAATCCCTTGCAGGCCTATCTCAAAGTCAAAATGACCCTCTATATGGTCTCCACCGCTTTGAGCCAATTGAATAAATTCGGGGACGAAGAAATGAAGAAATGGACCGAGCGCCAGCCCGAACGTATCTACCAATGGTCCGTCGACGGCACCGATATCGCCTGCTGGCTTAAAATCAAGGCCGGGCAAACCAAGGCCGGACGCGGCATGTATGAAAGACGCCAGCCCTTTGTACATATGCGGTTCACCAGCGTGGACAATGCACTGCCGGTGCTTTCCAATTCCGTGGATACCGTATCCGCCATTGCCACGGGCCTCGTAATCAGTGACGGAAGCCCCGAATATGGCGGGAAACTCGGCGACTTTATGCTGAAGATCGCCGCCCTGCTCTCGTAATCCCATCAGCCACTTGACTCAATGGGAGGGCGAAGCTCCCGCTGAGCCGTCAGACAAAACATCCCATCTTGGCATTGCGAGCACCCGACCGCCATTGGTGGCGATTCGAAGAAGAAAGAAAATGCGTGGCTGGGAGGACGAAGCTCCCGCTGAGCCGTCAAACAAGAACGGTTGCTTACTTCCCAAACCGCATCCGAATATACTCGCGCGCAACCTTGAGATCCTCCATGGCTTCCGAGGCTTCACAAAGGGGCTTTATCTCCCCCCGGATAGCCGCGACAAAATTCATGGCCTGCTGCCGCATCGCATGCACCCACGGCAATGTTGGAATAATCGTTTCCGGAGTAGTGCCATGGGCCGGATCTCGAAAAATTTCCACCCGCCCCGGACGATTCGCCGCGAGCGGTGCGGGCAGTTGAATCTTCACATATCCGTGCTCAAACGCCACCAGCGCCTCCTCCTGCCAGTCCACCGTGGTGATGTACGGCGACATCTCAATTATACCGGTAACCCCGCTTGCACTCTCCACCGTCAATAGCACCCCCGATGAATCTGCGAAGGTGACGCGATAGGGTTCTCCCAGCAGATGCCGCATCAAATTCACTTGATGGATGTAATAATTGACAAAGCGGGTATATTCTTCAAAAGTGGCCTTGTCCATATCCGGGGCAGGAACCTCATAGTTCATCTCAGGCAAGGCTTCTCCGGTATCAATCAGATCCGTGAACCCGCTGGCAATCCAATCTCCCGCCGGCATCAACAGCCGTACATACTTAAGCGCCCCCAGTTCGCCTGTTTGTTTCAGACGATCAATTTCTTTCTTCGCGAACATCGTTGCGGGATCGCTGCGCTTGTGATACCCCACCATATGCCAGGTGCCGCTTTGTACAAGGGCGTTTAATATACTCTGGCCTGCTTCGATGGAACCTGCAAGTGGTTTTTCCGTAAATACAGGAACGCCCGCTTTTAGCAGTTCGGGCACCAACACCCCATGCCGCCCAAAGTAATGTGAAGCAACGATCCCATCCAACGTTTCATTGGCAAGCATGGCCTCATGATCAGGATATACGCGGGGCACACTGTATTTTGCAGCAACCCGCTGTGCCAACTGCGGCCGCAATTCCGCCAAGGCCACCACCTCACATCCCGGAACCGTCCCATAATTCCGCAAATGGGCACATTGCCCCATACTGCCCGTCCCCACAAACCCAATCCGCACTTTTTGGGTTTCTACCATGTTCTGATCTCCTGGAATTTATTCCGCAGGTAAAGTGAAGCGCAACCTGCCAGTTACCTGTCTGCTGTCCTAGTTGCCCTCATTGAAAAATATGTATAATCCGTCTTTTCCTGGCGCAACAATATCCAAACGCCCGTTGCCGTTCAGATCCGCCACCGCAAAATGAATCCCCAACCCTTTACCCACACGTGCCGGGCCATAGTCAATCACCTGCTTGCAAAAACTTTCCCCATTCCATTTGAAATAATAACTGCCCACGGGATCAAACGTGCCGGGATCATGATCGCAATGCGCGCGGTACCGTTTCCCGGTAACCAATTCACACTGTCCGTCTCCGTCTATATCCACCCACATCATGTCGTGATATTGGCTGTTTTCCAGATCAATGGGATGCTTGATCCAAACGCGTTTTCCCGATTCAATGCGCTGCTCCCACCAATGCAATCCATACTCATGGGCCTGTCCCACAATCAGATCATTTATCCCATCGCCGTTCACATCCGCCACTAAAATGGGTATGCTTCCACTACCCAAATCAAACTCCGGATGATGGATCCATTCGCCCTTAAAGGGATGTTCCGGCGCTTCCAGCCATCCATTCGCCAACACAAAATCGCCGCGGCCCTTTCCTGAAATATCGCCGAATCCAAGCCCATGGGTTTGCTTGGCATAAATCGTGTGTGCGGCGAATTCGCCGGTTCCCCGCCCACGGTTATCCAGCAGAAGTTTGTACACCACCAGCGGCGCGCCGGGGGTATTGGGCACGATTTCTACATGCCCGTCGCGATCCACATCCCACGCGCGCGTGGTTTCCACGTTCCCGCACTCCGCGATAACGTGTTCCGGCCACTCCTTGCCGGTTTCCCCCGGATTTTCCCGCCACCGCAACGTGTTGCCCCACCACCCCCCTGTGATGAAGTCCATGCGTCCGTCGCCGTTCACGTCCATCGGTATGGTGGAAAAATCATCGTAGTATTCACCTTCCGCCCGCACCGGACCCACGGGATGTTTCTTCTTGAAATCCGGACCTTCATACCAATACGCCCCCGATACAATGTCCGGAATGCCATCATTATTGACGTCAAACACTCCTGCCGACTCGTATCGTTCATCGGCAATCAATACTTTACGGAACAAAAGCGGCATGGCACTATCTCCTCCTCATAGCGGCAGCTCCAATTTTTTACCGGATTAACTTAACGGCAACGTGGAGCTAAAAGCCGTTTTTTTACTGAGCAATCCTTCGATAATCAGATCCGTCGCCTCTTCTTCATCCAACCCGCGTGCAAGTAAGGTCTGCAACTGCTTGGAATCCACGCTTCCAATGGCCGCCTCATGGGTTACATGCGCTGTAGGATGCATCACCTCCACGATCGGCACTGCCTTCGCCACTGCTTGACCCACAACAATTTCCTTGCAATCCACGTGGCCGCGGGCGCGGGGCGCATTGGCCGTTAATGTATTGAATACCTCCGCCCGCGCGGAATCCCGTAAAGCAATATGTGAGGTTAATGCACCGCGCGCCGCCTCGCCGATCAAATGTGCGGTCTCCTGAATGACAATTATGTCGTTCTCACGCCCGTTGATCCGCGCGGTCATTTCAAGGATGCTGCGCGCACGGCATTCCGCTTCATAATCGAACTTGATCGTGCCCGCCCGCCCTTTGATCAGTTCAAATTCCGTCGAAAATTCCGCGCCCTCATGCACCACAATCTTGGCGTTGGGAATAACCTGCACCCCGCCGTACGGCCCGTGCACATGCCGCTCGAAATAGGCATAATGCGCCCTGGGCCCCACCGTGATTTGCGCATCCATGACATGTTCCACCTGTTTCGCATTTGGAAACGTGCAATGCGCGAGGATGGACGCTTTGGAATCCTGGCGAATATCAATATTCAATTGAATATGCTGAAGACCCTCCTCTGGAAGCACCCCGAAACAAATATGCACCGGCTTTTTCAACACCGCACCTTCTTCGACCAGCAAATGCGCGGCAATACCATCTTTGGTCTCATCCGCCTCCACTTTTAAGCCTGGTATTAGATGAATCCCCACCACATGATTTTGATGTACTTGAATCCGCGCCACATCGTCTCCAAAAGGATGATCGGGATTCACCCCAATGGATTTCAGCAACTCGGCCACCACATTTTGTGTGCTCATTGGATTTCTTCCTTTTGGGGACGATTAATATGATCGCATGGCAGGCACTTGTTCCGGAAATATCCCCCGATTTTCTCGACATTTCCCTTGTCCAACAATGTGCCGTGACACATAAGGAACGCATGGTCCGCCCGGTCCAGCACCGTCAGGCTGTGGGTAATCAGAACCACGGTCACACCCCGCTCCTTTAATTGCTTCAACGCCTCGAAAATCTTTTCCAGCGCTTCCACGTCAATTCCTGAATCCGGCTCATCCATGAGAACAATCCTTGGATCCATGGCCAGAATAGACGCCAGTTCAACTCGCTTCCTCTCGCCCCCGCTCAGAGTTTTGTCCACGCTCCGGCCCAGGTATTTCTGTGGTTCCAGACCCAGCGTCTCCAATGCTTCCGCGGCATGCTTCCGCGTCTTGTCCTTCGCACCCGCTGTAATAAATCGCTGAACCGGCAATCCCTCAAAACGCGCCGGCTCCTGCCACGCCAGCGTGATGCCACGCCGTGCGCGTTCGTGCACAGGTATACCCTTTAACGACTCGCCATCGAGCAGGATATCGCCTTCATATTGCGTATACCCCGGCAATCCCATAATCGTGCTGGCCAGGGTAGATTTTCCCGCCCCATTGGGGCCAATAATGGCATGCACATGGCCTTCCCAAAGATCCAGACTCAGATCATTCAGAATAGGCCTGCCGTCAAGCCGCAATGTCACATGACTGATTTCTAATATACCCATGGCGAACCGCTCCTATCGTGTCAACAGGATTAAGAATTGCCAAATGAGTCCCTATTATGGCATGTACTCACGCTCCCTTGCCAGAACCTGGGAAAGCAGATATGCAACCACTTGCCTGGGACGCTCCGGAAGGATATTTGCACTCTGTGAAAAGTCCGGTTTACTATACCCCCGCCAGGCGCAAGCGTTTGCTGTTTTTTCAAGTATACGGGTGCAAGACCCGAACACAAGGAGCCGAGGGTATGGGTGCGAAACATCTACTTTGTATCACCAGTATGGCAATCCTGCTATTGACGGCGGGTGTTCTACAAGGATGTAAAAAACCGGTTCAACCTGATGTTGGCGCGCTGCAAGTGACGATCAAACCTGCTACAATCGCCTATGAACTCGGCGGGAAGTGGGCTCTCGATAGCGGTGACCTGCAAAATAGCGGAGCCACTATAACAGGAATTCTCGTGGGCGCCCATACCGTCACCTTTTCACCCGTAACCCACTGGGAAAGCCCGCTTCAACAAAATGTCCTCATCACCAAAGATCAAACACTCTCGATTGAGGTGACCTACTATAAACAATACACGCTCACCGTCGCCGTGCTGGGCAATGGAACAGTGACTCCTGCCCCGGGCGCGCATGTATACCGTGAGGACCAGTTGGTCACCTTGGCCACAACAGCCCAAGCCGGATGGGTCTTTGATCATTGGGAAGGCGATCTGGGCAGCGAGGAACCCACGGAAGCCATTACCATGAACGCGGATAAAATAGTAACGGCTGTGTTCACCGAGCTTCCCCGCTACACCCTGATGATCAATGTGGAAGGTACTGGAACCACCATCCCCACAGAAGGCGCCCACGAATATGCCTTGGGGGAGATAGTGACTATCGTAGCTACACCGGCTGCTGGATGGCACTTTGACCATTGGACCGGCGCCCTGAGCGGAAATTCGTTCAGCGGGAATGTGACCATGGACGGTAATCAGCAAGTAACCGCGTTCTTTGCGCGCGATGAGATTACCTACACCTTGGGAACCTCGGCGGTCCCCGGTATTGGCGGTTCGGTCACCTTGTTGCCCGCAGGCGGGGAATATCTCGCGGGCACTTTGGTGGTGGCTGCCGCCACTCCCACCCAATATTACCGCTTTACCGGTTGGAGTGGAGACATTACAAGCACTACGAATCCTATTGCCATAGAAATGACGGAAGACAAGGATATTGTCGCGAATTTCGTATATGAGCCCCCCTATTACACGATTGACGCGTGGGGGCAGCCTATTGCCGGTGGATCCGTCACCCTGAATCCGGAACCATCTGAAAACGGCTATCTGGTAGGCTCTTCTGTCACTGTTACGGCGGTCCCATTCCAAAATTACCGCTTTATCGGCTGGCTCGGCGATGAAACGGGCAACCAAAATCCCCTTTCTGTCACCATGGACAGCGACAAAACTTTCGTGGCCCGATTCGAATACAATCCATCGCTGGTCAATGTCACTGTTTCCGCTGCCCCCGCCAATGGCGGAACGGTTGTATTGTCGCCGCCTGATGGCGCGTATATTCCAGGGACGGAGATCAGCGTTGCCGCCATACCCAAAGACAACTACCGATTTGACGGCTGGGAAGGTGATATCAGCGGCGCCGATAATCCCATTTCCTTTACCGTATCGGCCAACATGACAATCCAAGCACGCTTTGTGGAACGGGAAATGGTCTTGGGCATCGGCGTAGAGCCGGCGTATGGCGGGTATGTCACCGCCGATCCTCCCGGCGGAAGTTATCTCCTGAACACCATGGTGAACCTCCTGGCCACCGCGCATAAAGGCTACTTCTTTATGGAATGGCAAGGCGATGCGGCAGGCACGGATGAATCGGTGGATATTGTCATGGACAGTAACAAGCAAGTAACCGCCGTTTTCAACTGGGAAGTCAAGTTCCCCGATGCGAATCTCGATGCCGCCGTGCGCGAAGCGCTCGGGTTTAAGGGAACCGATCCTTATTATGCCTCCGATCTTTCTGCACTGACTTACCTCACTGCTTCCGGACGGAACATCGAAAGCATTGAGGGGCTGCAGAACTGCCTCAACCTGCGCCAGGTGAATTTGTCCAATAATAAAATCCGAAATCTCTGGCCGCTGGTGAACAATCCCAATTTTGGTTCAGGCTGTTCACTCAATATCACCTTAAACGCCTTGACCTGGACCGCCTGCGATCCCCTCGAACGCCTCAAAGCGCGCGGCGTGGTTGTTGTCGCCCCAGATATCTGTTCCGGCGTGGAATTTGTCTCTTTGAGCGATTACTGGCCCATGGATGTAGGCAATAGTTGGCCCAAGGCCCTCTTCGGGTGTGGTGCTAATCTTCTAAATCCGTCTGGAGAAGCATCGGCTTCAAGTAAGACAGTGACCAATCGGTTCGAGATTAACGGCTACCCTGTCTGGAAAGTGGAATACCGGGTTGCCACGGCAACTGGTTCTCAGGAAGCCGTGGAATACTACACCTTCACAAACGGTGGCTTGTACCTGACTAAAATCCAGAGTGATTTTGCGTATCTCCCTGAAATTACGCTTAAGCCCATCTTGCCCGAAATGATCGCCATCGGCCAATCCTGCAATCAATGCGGCGCCACTTTTGGTTTATTGACCGTACAACGCGGAAAACTATCCGATTTTCGTGCTGATCTTAGCGGGTTTGACCACGGTGATGTAAGCGATGTACTCGCATGCTCGTTTGGAGGCGCGGAACCTGCCCTGATTTTCGGACGTTGCCTGGGTCCTATTTACTCCTGTGTTTTGGCCGACCCGGTAAATAGTGTTGGAACCTGTGAATAACTCTCTGGAGGATGTTTGAAATGACGATTGTCGCGCGATGTGGAAGTTTGATGGCATTCATGGCGGTGGTGTCCGCCCCGGGGTGGGCACAGGATGCCGCCAAACCCTTTGTGGGCCGGTGGGCGCTGGACCTCCCTAATACCGGCGCAGGATGGCTGGGTGTGAACCTGGATAATGGCTTCCTGGATGGAAGCTTGCTGTGGTACGGCGGCAGCGTGAATCCTCTCGACAGCCTCTATATGGACGGTACTACGCTCATGGCCACCCGGAGCCGCGAGGTGGAGCGCAAGGATGCCTCCGGTAAGCTCATCCTCAAGCAGCGTTTCACGGAAACATTCTCATTTACCGTGTCCGGAGACGTTCTGACCGGCGTCCAGATCAATCCCCGCAATGACGGGTCGGGCGTGGACAAAAATGAGTTTACCGGGAAGCGCATTCCACCCTTGCCCGCCAAACCGGATCTCTCAAAAGTTAAATTCGGGAAGGCGATTACCCTTTTTAATGGAAAAGATCTTACCGGATGGAAATTGACCAATCCCGGATCTGTAAATGGCTGGCGCGCGGAAAACAGCGTTCTGATCAACGATCCTGTTCAAAAAGAAGGTCAGCCGCACATTAACTATGGCAACCTGCGTACAGAACAAGAGTTCGAAGATTTCAATCTGAAGCTCGAAGTGAATGTCCCGCCCAACGGCAATAGCGGAATCTACCTGCGCGGCATTTATGAAGTCCAGGTGGTGGACAGCTTCGGCAAGCCGCTCGACCCACACAACATGGGCGGAATCTACAGCCGCATTACGCCCCTTGTCGCTGCGGAAAAACCCGCCGGGGAATGGCAAACCTTTGACATCACCCTATGCGATCGTTATGTGACGGTAACGCTTAATGGAAAGACCATTATCGACAATGAACCATTGCTGGGCTGCACCGGCGGCGCGCTCTGGTCCGATGAATTCCGCCCCGGCCCGCTATATCTCCAGGGTGACCACACCGGCGTTCAATACCGGAATATTGTATTGAAACCCATCGCAAAATAACCCTCTTAAATGACCTTATGCGGTGGCAGTGCCGGGGACATTGCCGCCGCGTTTATTCTTCTTCCATCGCCAGGATGAACTCTTCATATTCGCTAATGGCCTTTTCCTGAGCGGCGATCCGCGTGTCATTGATGCTGTCGAAGTGTTCAAGGAGTACTTTCACCACGAGCGGTTCCAGTTCTTTTTCTTCGGTCATTTTTTTCAGCAGGCCGATGGCCCGGTCTTTTCCCATTCCGTTGCGGTAAGGCCGGTTTTCCGTAATAGCGACAAATACATCCGCTACGGCCACCAGCCGTGACACCAGGGGCAGTTCTTCGCGGGTATAACGGAAGGGATACCCCGTGCCGTTTAACCGTTCCTGATGCAGGGCCGCCCAGGATTTAATGACACTCAAGGCCTCAATGGGATCCAGGATCTGATGTGTGAAATAGACGTGGGTTCGCATCACGTTTCGTTCATCATCATCCAGCTTTCCCGCTTTTTCCAGAATTTCTGAGGGAATGGCAAGTTTGCCCAGGTCATGCAAGTTTGCGGATACGTTGATCATCTGGCACTCTATGTCCGAAAAACCCATGAACCGGGCCAGTGCCATGGAAACGGCCGCCACGCCGCTGGAATGCGTTGCCGTGAATTCACTCTTAAAATCAATGACTTGGCACATTAGCTTGGAGAATTCAATTAAGTCTGTCAGGGTCATTTCCTTGAGTTGAAATCCCGCCGCCTTCCCAATGGTGTACTCCACACGATCCGACAGGATTTCCAGCCAAAAATAATCTTTGGAAGCCAGCCTCAGAAAGGCTTCCACCATATCGGGCTCAAACACCTGCCCCTTTAGCCGGGTAATCGCTTCACGGATGTCATTCACTTGGGCCAGCGTGGGCCGGTCACGTGACAAAAGAATAGCAATGCGATCAGCCAGGTTCAGCGCATGACTTCCCCGGGGCACCGTCACCCCTTTTCTCATGATACCAGTGCCGTTTCCCCAGGGGAGATGATGGAAACGCACTAAATCGGCCATGCCTTCAAATGGGGGGAAGCGTTTGAGCAGCAGGTACCCTGCCATGGAATGTTTGCCGGGCTGCGCATATTCAAAATCCAGCAGGTTGAGCCGTTCCGTGAGCGAGAAAGCCCCGATGTCGTGCAATGCTCCGGCCAGTACGAGTTCCCGGCGTTCGTCCGAAGGCCAGTTCAATTCCTGAGCGATCCGGAAAGAGATATATGCCACCCGCAAATGGTGATCTGCAATTACCGGGCTCATCATATCCAGGGTTTTGGCCAGGGAAGAAACAAGTTCAAAAATATTCAACCGAATTTCCGGTGCTGCCATACTAAGTACACCTCGCTAGTTGGTTTGCGATTATACCGTCTTAAGAATCACCTTTCGCCCGCATTTTTTACACGCGCTTTCCTGGGTCTCCTGGGCGGGGAAGAAGCTATTCACCGTCCCGCAACTGCACTTGTACGAGGTCCAGCCCTTTCCGTGACATGTAATTTGAAGCGGCTGCAAACCACCCTTCGGTTTTGCCATGGGAATGGTTCGGCGCGGCGGCGTTTCCTGTGACAGGGTTTCGCCCACCCCGGCAACGGCTGCGATTTGCGCCACGGGAAGGGCGAGGCTTCTCTGGCATCTCGGACATTGAACATGCTCCCGTTTGAACTCCGGCGGAAGTTTGATTTTCATTCCACATGCGCACGTCAGGAAAATAAATTGATTTACTTTCCGCAGTAAATCCCCCGCTTCCCGCATCCGCTGTTTCGCATCCACCGGCTCCCGGGCATCGGGATGTGCTTCGCGTTGAGCCACCGGCGCGGTATTTAATGCCGATGCAGGCATCCGCGCCGCACCATGACCGCTTACTTTGGCCCACGCCGCCTGATATGCTTGGTACGACACGCCCCCCGCCAGGCTTCTCAACACTTTAATTCGTTCCGAAGTAGGGGGATGGGTGCTTGTCAGGCCCAGCGCACTGCTCTTAAGGGGATTGACTATGTACATGGGCGCGGTGGCGCGATTGGCGGAGGGGAGGGGTTCCGCATTGCTTTCAAGCACTTCCAGTGCCGAAGCCAGCCCTTCGGGATACCGGGTATATATAGCCGACCCGGCATCCGCGAGATATTCCCGCCTCCGTGAACACGCGAAATACAACAATTGCGCCAGGATCGGGGCGATGATGGCCAGCACCAGCGCCACGATGAGTATGATGGCCTGCGCCCCGCCGCCGCTCTTTTTCGAGGAGCGATACCGTGTGGTTCCGCCCATGTGGCGCAGACTCCGCAGAAACACGTCGGACAACATGATGATAGTGCCCACCATAACCCCGGCGATGGTCATGAATAATATGTCGCGGTTCATGATGTGGCTGATTTCATGTCCCACGACCCCCTGCAATTGATCCCGGTTCAACCGCGCCAGCAGGCCCGCCGTGACGGCGATGGACGCCCGTTCCGGGCTGCGGCCCGCCGCGAAGGCGTTCATCGACATGTCTTCGATAATGTACACGTCTGGTTTTTTCGAGAGTCCCGCTGCAATGCACATCTCCTCCACCACATTGTGAAGCTGGGGATGATCATTCTTCTCTATCGCGCGCGCCCGGCTCACCGAAAGCAGAATGCTGTCGCCCTGGAAATAGGCGAGCAATGCCTGAAAAATCCACACAAGACCCGCCACGGCCATTCCAATCATGCCGGCCGTCGGATCGAAGCCCCAATGGGGTTTGACATTCTCGCCGTCGAATTCCGTCATGGCCAGCGAGGGCACGAACGCGCTGCCAATGACGAATCCCAGCACCAGCAACAGCAAGAGCATCAGCACGAGCACGGCGAAGGATCGCCGTTTATTGGCGCGCACCAGTTCAAACATGTTACGAGAAACTCACCTTGGGCACGGCGCGCTCCGCCGCCTCTTCAATCTCGAAGAACTCCGCCTGCTTGAAACTGAAGACACCCGCCACAATATTGCTCGGAAACATCTCAATCTTGTTATTGAACTGCATTGCTGCATCGTTGTACGCCTGACGCGCGAAGCTGATTTTGTTTTCCGTGGACGTGAGTTCCTCCTGCAACGCCAGGAAATTCTGATTCGCCTTCAAATCAGGATAATTCTCAACGACGACGAAAAAGCTGCTCAGGGCCTGGTTTAGTCCGCTTTCCGCCTTGGCCTGATCGCCCACGCCCGAAGCCTGCGCCGCCAGATTGCGCGCCTTCGTCACGTTTTCCAGCGTGCCGCGTTCATGCTGCATGTAGCCCTTTGCCGTCTCCACCAGATTCGGAATCAGGTCATGCCTCCGCTTCAGTTGCACGTCAATCTGCGACCATGCATTCTTCACGGCGTTCCGAAGCCGCACCAGGCTGTTGTATATCCCGATGAGCCACAACAGGAATGCCACCAAAAGCGCCAGAATCACAATCATTGGAATCATTCGCCAGTTCTCCTTTATTGTTCACCCGGACTGCGGTTGCAAAAACATTTCGCGAAGCCAGGAAACCACCTGTTCACGCTCGGGCGTGGAACCCCCTTGTTCCAGCACCTGCGCCAATTCTCCCTTGTCAAACCATAATCCGTGACCTTGCCCGCATCGATCATACATGACCGGCGAGGATCCGCCCGTTGTGTGCTTCTCCATTTTGATCCGGCAGATGGGGCACCGCCTTGGTTTTTCCTTCTTCACGGTTGTTTTATCGCCCGCGTGTAAGATAGTTTCCGTTATTTGGCGGCTTCCCAGCAACAAGTCCAGTTCCCCTGCATCGAGCCAGATGCCCCCGCATTCCACGCAATAGTCCACCTCCACCGAAGCATGCTCAAGCACCATCATGGGTTCTTTACACACTGGGCAATTCATCGTTTCCCTTCCGATTTCACACTTTCTGTACACACATTACCGCGCATATATTCATTCTAGACCTGCCGCGGCCTTTCTTCAATGCCCATTCTTTTTTTAGCCACCAGTCCCGCATGGCGCGGGATTCGCCGTTGATATGGTTTCAAGTCTCCTCCGGGTTCTCGCCCAGCAGCAGCCGCACCACTGCATTCGCCTGGTGATGTGCTGCAATGCCCACCCGCGGCGCCATCAATCCCATGCCGAATCCCGCCGCTGTGTCCAAGTCGCCGACGACATAGAATCCGCGCCCTATCCGGCGCGCCTGTATACTGTTTCCCGGACCATGTCCCGCCAGCCCTGATGCTACGATTATCGGCTTTTCAGGATATGCCCCTTTAAACGATTCCACCAACATCGCTTTCTCCTCCGCCGTGTCAAATGCTTCCACCAGCACATCCACGTTCTTGAATATCTCCGCCACATTCCCCGTATCCAGCCGGACCGTATGGAGTTCCAATCCAACTGATGGGAGGATGCGCCGCAACGTATCCGCCAGCGCGTCCGTTTTAAACTGACCGATCTGATCCCCAAAATACTGCTGCCGGTTCAGATTACTCGGCTCCACCACGTCAAAATCCGCCAACACCAATTTCCCTACGCCCACCCGCGCCAGCGCCAGCGCCACTGTCGAACCCAGTCCCCCCAGCCCTGCAATCCCCACGCACGCACGCTTTAATCTCTCATGCACTCCCGGCGTATGCCGCGCCATCATTAGCCCCTCAAACTCCTCCGCGCTTGGCGTTTCTCCCCGTTGAATGAATACTACCCAATCCCCTTCCGCCAAAACGTGATCCTCCCCGCAGGGAAAACCGTTTACCACCACTACATCCGCTGTTGGCTTAAACTTTTCCCGCACCTCCCCCAGGGTCATGCCCCCGGGAATTTCCACCGGACGCTCATTCACAAATATCCGCATACACAACGACATGTCCAGTTGCCTTATACGCCGAACTCCGAATTGGAATTTAGAGTTACAATAACTACAAAACCCATCGATGGACTCATCCTGTGGGTTGTGCCTCCTAAATGTCAATATTCCCGTGGGTGGAATTTCGCTTGTTCCAAGGAAATCGTCCCTATTCCTTGCGCTTTGGGTAATTAGGGGAGCTGATTGTAGTGATTTAAGCTGTAGGTAAGAAAAAGAGGGGTTTGCGGGTAGCCTTCAGCGGTCAGCGGTTAAAAAAAATATGTTCTTGTCAAATCTTGGGATAATGAAGAAATTTTATTCATGCATTGTTTTTGCAAGCTGAGAGCTGATTGCTGACTGCTATAAAAAAAGGGTGAGATGCCGGTAGGGGGCACCCGGCATCTCCGGTGAGAATTAGATGGGGAGATGCCGGTAGGGGGCGACCGGCATC
>JAKQOG010000220.1 GCA_029565395.1 Candidatus Hydrogenedentota bacterium
CGTCTTCGGTTCCGGCCTGACAATGATAGCCGCCGGAATTAAAGAATTGGATTACCCGGAGAAGCTCGGAAAGACTGATAAGGTTGTCGCCATTCTGATCAGCCGTGTGGGTATTCACCTCTCCCTCAATAGCGCCTTCTCCTTCCAACTGACCTTCGGCTGCACCTTCCACAACACCCTCTATTTGCCCTTCGGCCAATCCTTCTTCTTGACCTTCAGAAGGACCTTCACCCTCTAACGCGCCTTCCAAAGCGCCTTCAAGGATCCCTTCGCCTTCTATCGTGCCTTCAACGGTGCCTTCCGGTACTCCTTCGCCTTCTATCGTGCCTTCAACGGTGCCTTCCGGCACTCCTTCGCCTTCCAAAGCCCCTTCGACAATTCCTTCGCCTTCGACTTCTCCTTCGACGCTGCCTTCCAACACTCCTTCGCCCTCTTCGGCACCTTCAATCATACCTTCCACCAAACCTTCCTCAGCACCTTCACCTTCTGCTACACCTTCGATGGAGCCTTCCTCCGCCCCTTCTTCCGCACCCTCCAAAACACCCTCTTCCACGCCCTCGCCTTCTCCCTCGCCTCCGGCCAGTTCTTCAAGGTTCATCTGTTCATACATGAAGCATGCAAGCAGTTGTTCGACGGTCTCGCCATTGGCCGGCAGTTCGTCGATGGTGCGGTCAATGGGATAAAAGTGGTCTTCATCGGTCATGGTATAAAGCACGTGCGGCACGCTATAGGTCGTAAGCCGCGTTTCCACTGCCTGGGCGTCCGTGTAGCTTACAAGAAGGTCCGATGTGCCATGGAAAGCAATCAGGGGCGGTTCATTTCCCACACCGTCGATGTAGTCTTCTCCATGGAATGCAGGCAGACCTGCATCGCATATCAACGCCCCGGAATTGCTCCAAATCGCAGCGGCCGGCAACTGTGGCGGACCGTAACAAATAAAATGCGAATCAATCGCCCCGGCGGAATATCCGCCGACCGCGATACGGCTGGTGTCCACCCCGAGGTCGGAGGCATTGTCCACCATCCATTGGAAGGCTTTTTCCACATCCTGGATCGATGCCTCGAACGCGCGGAAACCAAGCTGGGCCAGCGATGGCGGCGAACCGAAAAAGTCACCCGTCCCCGGAGGGTCGTCTGTCGTCAGGCGGTATTCGACCGACACGCATACATACCCCCGTTTGGCGAACTCGGCTGCATACGTCGCCGTATTCGTGCTGGAGTCGCCCGGCTCCGAGGGATCCACAAAGGTGTCATCCTTCCGGGTGCCGGAAGACCACGCTCCGCCATGCACCATTACAAACCCCGGTTTCAGTTCCGACCCCACCTCCTCATCCGGCTCATACAGATCCAGATACAATGCTTTCGTCTGTGGGGCGAATGGATTAGAGGCATTAATAGCGCCCGTCCCGTATTGAACATTTTCCGTTAAAATAACGCCGAACGTTTTGTCCATAAACAGTCCCGTTGCACACGGCCCCGTTTCGCCTTCGCCTTCACCTTCCCCTTCGCCTTCCCCTTCAATAGCGCTCAAAACAGGAAGGATTCCACATATGGCAGGGGCGAGTTCAACAGCCGCTTCTGCCTGAGCATTTCCCCATGGGAGACCCAATGCGAAAACCATGACCAGAATAGTCAGCACGCAAACACCTGTATATCCGGTCTCATGTTTCCATGCCATTAGTTTTGTACTCATTTGTTCACCCTTTCTCCTTCATAATCCCGCGTCAATCGCTTGCGAATAACCGCCCTGCCTGCGCCGCGCGGCGTTCCTGCAGCAAACTCATCCTCAAAAAGACTCCACCCATGCCTCCATATACTGCACTCAACAAGTGTAACAAGCCCCATTTCCGGTGTCAATGAATCATGAAATCCTAACTTGCGTTGCCCGGTTGACACAAAAAATGCCCGGTAAGCATTTCACTTCAACAAGGATTGCAGTTCATAACGGTTTCAATAGTATTCAGCGGACAAGGCGGAATCCGTGGCTGTCGGCAACACTCGCAGGATTGTCGCAGTCGCGGTTGGCTGACCTCATTGAGCTAACAACGCTGCCAAATCCGCCACCACGAATCACCCGGTTAGCACTTACTTCACCTTCAAATGCTGAACCATCTGACGGCGCACCAATATAGTTGCTGTGATACCAATCCTGTACCCACTCCCAAACATTGCCTGACATATCATGAAGACCCCAGTCATTGGGGAGTTTGCCACCTACAGCATGGGTCTGCAATACCTCCCCTTCCGCACTATTAGCTGCATACCAACCATAGTCTCCGCTGGTCGGTTCATCGCCCCAGTAGTAGGGCGCAGTCGTATCCGCCCGGCAGGCATATTCCCACTCGGCTTCCGTAGGCAAACGAAATCCCATACCCGGGTTCGCCTCATTCAGTTTTTCCAGGTATCCATCCGGTTCAACAATCTGACTCCATGACACCGTTTCAACAGGCCGATCATCATCCTGGAAATAGGATGGATTCGACCCCATAACCGCAGTCCACTGTGCCTGTGTGACTTCATATTTGGACATCCAGAACCCTTGCGAAAAAGTTACCGTATGCTTCGGTGATTCATCTGGATCAACCTTGCTTTCATCCCCCATGCTAAAACTTCCCGGTGGACACCACACAAAGGTTATCCCCGCAAAATCAGCCATATCACCGGCTTGAAGTTCGCCTTCACCTTCAATCATGCCTTCGGGTTGACCCTCCTCCGGCGATCCTTCGGAGGGCATGCCTTCTTCATCCCCTTCACCTTCCCCTTCTATTTGTCCCTCATTCGCGCCTTCATCATCCCCTTCTACCCCGCCTTCACCTTCTACCACGCCTTCGGGTTGACCCTCCTCCGGCGATCCTTCGGAGGGCACACCTTCTTCATCACCTTCGCCTTCCCCTTCCCCTTCACATGCGGTACCAGCGCCGGGTGCAAAATTATCTTCCGTGCCTTCCTCACAATGATATCCTCTAGAATTGAAGAACTGAATCACCCGAAGCAATTCCGAGAGATTAATTTGCCAGTCCTGCGCATTATAATCGCTGTCATGAGGAACACATGAAGTGTCTCCGGGACCCGGCGCAAAACCATCTTCCGTACCCGCTTCGCAATGGAAGCCATCCGAATTATAGAATTGGATAATCCGCAACAATTCAGATAAGTTGATCAGCCAATCGTTATCCTGATCGGCGTTATGCTGCCCGGTTACCGCCGGTTCATACACAAGAAGTTCCGCGCCATCAGACTCCACCGTCGCAACACCATCCGACACCGAACAACTATATACCCCCGCATTCGCTAGACTGACGGAAACAATGGTGAATGTCGGCAAACTCGGACCCCCAAGACTTGTCCCATTCTTTTCCCAGTCATACGTCAATGAACCAACTCCGCCGGAGGCAACAATTGAAAAAGTATGACTATTACCCACATACACAGAAGCATCCTGCGGCTGTTGGGTAATCACCAGTGGATTCTCACCTTCACCGCCACCTTCCATATCACCTTCTACTCCTCCCTCTATATCGCCTTCTACTCCACCCTCTATATCGCCTTCTACTCCGCCTTCTATATCACCTTCTACTCCACCCTCTACATTACCTTCTACGCCACCCTCTATATCACCTTCTACTCCACCCTCTCCATCACTCACAATAATGGAAAAGTATTCACTGTACTTATAAAGATCTGTATTGGTGACCGAAATTAGTTTAATGCGATAATCCATTCCTATAGGCTGTTCAGGAGAAACGGTCCAATCATATGATCCCGTATTTGGCGCCATGTCATCAATGACTGCGCTCAATATATCGCCTTGGTACAATTCAATTCGGAAATATGGATTCGCCTTTTCCGAGTATGTCCACTCGACAGTATAAATATCGCCTGCTCGCCATTGCACGGAACTTGTGGGATTTGTTATTTCCAGCACAGGATTTTCGGCTATGGTAACTAATTTACGTGTCCTGTTTCCGACAGCGTCATATACGTATTCGACTGTAGTCCCATCTGGATGTTTCACCCACGTCAAGCGATTGAGATCGTCATAACCATACTCAATTCCCCAAGCACCAGGAATTATAATGGACAGAAAAAGCGCGAACAGAACAACGCATACAACCGTCCTTGATTCATTTCGAATTATCTTATTCATTGTTCGCCTCTCCTATTCCATGTCTTTCAACTGGGGTTTATTGACGAGTCGGTACTTCGGTTCATAGCGCTCGAAGATGACGGGGGTGTTTGTGATAGACTCAATCTTTTCTGATGGTCGTATTCGAAGTCGTAAGGACGTTCCGTATTGCGCTGGGAATATCATACGAACTGAATCTTTCCCACTGAATGTACGGACCTCTCTGGCCGAAGTCAACGCTGTCTGACGAGGAGTGAGGCCTTGGCTAGACCTCACTGCAATTTCCCTTAGCTGTTTGGCTTGTTCACTTTTATACTTGTCAATAAGTCTCTTGCTAGGTGATAAGCTCTCGAACTTGGTTGAAAAAGCAGAACCAAGACCAATACCAGCGTTTAACCTAATCATGACCAATTCCCCACCCCAGCTTTCGTCCTGATAAAAGTCAAGCGCAACGTTAAATACATCGATACTCGTCACGAAGAAGTTCTCCCCACCTAAGCTGGGCGGCCTCATCCATGCCTCAGCCCACCAGTTCATCAAGGATACAGATGCTCCTACTCCGAAGGTGCTGCTGGGATCGTTCGAGGTCTCGGTCATACTAAGATCTCTGAAACTCTCCTTGCTCTCTTCATTTCCCAACTCCATCACAAATGGGCTATCAAATAGGGGGCCGGGAAAAGCTTGAACCCAAGTCAATCCCAGATATCCACCGAGGAGTTCGGGCAAAACGGAAGCCCTGAAGGCAAACTTTCCCGAAGCGTCAACCAGAAGGAGTGGATTGCCTATCACGTAACTATATGAGTTTCCGGCCAACGGTTCCTCGGGTACCACTCTCATAGAATCTGGTGAGAGGAATAAGCCCAAAGAGGTATCATAAAATCTTGCGCGCATAAAGAGGAGAGTATTAGCTTCCTGCTGTACCCCGAGTTGGCCAACGTATTGGAAGCAGTTAATCTCTGTACCCGATTGCATGGTGGTCTTACCAAATTCGTCGTACGCGTAGGCGGAGGATATATCCGCGTCTGCGTCGCTAACCGCCACGGTGTTACCCAACTGGTCGTAGTGATAGAAAGACATTGTGGCCCCCCGCTGCGTGGATAACAGCCCATTTCCATAAACGTATTTTGCTGTAATGGTACCGGATTCGTCTGTCTCGCACAGCACCCATGTCATATCACGCGTCAGGTCTAAAACATAACGTGTCATTGCGGATCCGTACGTGCTTTGAACACGATTCCCATTACCCTCGTAGAGATAAGCATCTGTTCGGTCTGGCGAAGTCACCTGCGTTAACCTGTCTCGATAGTCAAAGGCAAAGTTTGTAGTACCTTCCGGGCTGGTTTTCGATGTCATCCGACCACGGCTGTCAAATGTGTAAGTGTTAGTTCCTGCCGTCAAGATCCGGTCCGCCGCATCATATTGGCTTGCTGTGTCCTCTGTGTTCGGCGGTGGCGGCATTACCGGCTGGGCGAGTATGTCTATTTTCTTTCGGTTGCCTATGGCATCCAGTGTTAAATCATATTCGGCAATCACTTCCCCGCCAGACTTTGCAATCTTCTTGTGTGTTAACCGGCTTGCGGAATCATACGCGTAAGTAGTCACGACACCATTTGGCGCAGTTTCCTGAATCAGCCGCCCTGCCGCGTCATATGCGTACGTTGTTGTATTGCTTGCCCAATCGTTCACCGTAGCCATTCTGTTCAGAACATCGTAACTATAGGCAACTTGCGTGGAGTCGGGATAGGTGATCCCTGTTCGATTCCCGGCCAAGTCATACGTGTATCCCAAGATCTTCCCAAACGGGTCCGTTGTCTGTGTGATGCGTCCCACAGCATCATAGCTGAATGCTGTGATTCCCACGCTATCTGTCATTGAAATTCTGCGGCCTGCTCCATCATAGGTATATTGAACATGAAGCGCATCAGGATAATTCACGTCCGTTAACTGGTCTGCAGCATCATAAGCATACATAGTGGTTTGGCTGTCCGGCCCCGTATGTGAGATACGGTTACCCATCGCGTCGTACGCATACTGATCGATATCCTCAAGCGGAGTTGTCTCGGAAATCCGCCGGTTCAGTGCGTCATAGGCATAGGCCCATGCCTTGCCCCTGGCGTTGGTGAACGTGATCATATTGCCGGCGGCATCGTAGCTGTATCGGGTAATCCCTCCGAGGGCATCCGTTACGGAAGTTAGCCGGTCCCGTGTATCGTAGTCATACCGAGTCATGCGATTCAGTGCGTCAATTACAACAATCTTCCTGCCGCCTGCATCGTATTGAGTTGCACTGATATTTCCGAGAGGGTCAATGGTCTGAATCTGCCGATTCAGTGCGTCATACACGAACTGAGTAGCGTTGCCCAGGGGGTCCGTCGCTTTGGTTCGGTTCCCAACCGCGTCGTATTCGTAATGGGTTATCTTGTTCTGTGCGTTTTCCTCTTCGACGAGGCGTCCTGCGGCATCATAGCGGAATTGGGTTACGTTTCCGAGCGGGTCGGTGTCCGTGGTTTTCTCGCCGAGGGCGTTGTACGAGTGCTGGGTTGTACCGCCGTCCGGCGCTGTCTGGGCGATCAGGTGACCCAAAGCATCGTAGCTCATGGATGTGATATGACCCTGATGATCAGTTATGCTGGTGTTCCGGTTCAGGCTGTCGAAAACGCTATCCGTTTCGCGCGCCAGCGGATCAATCACTTTAGTTCGGTTGCCATTCCCATCATACTGGTATTGCCAAGTGTGACTATTCTTATCTATCTCGTTAATTAGCCGCCCCATGGCATCATAGGCATACTGTGAGAAATGACCGAGAGGATCGGTAGTTTTCGTTTTGCGGCCGGCGGCGTCGTATTCAAAGATGGTCTGCCAACCCAATTCATCTGTCTCGGATAGCAGCCTATCATTCTCATCGTACGCAGAAGTTATTGCATTGCCGTCGGGGTACACGATTCGTGTCCTGTTCCCATTGGCGTCATATTCATGTTGCGTCATGCGCCCCAAAGCATCGGTCATCGAGAGAAGTTTATCGTTGTTGTTGTAAATGAAAGAAGTGGTCAGATTGAGCGCATTGGTTTCTGCAAGCTTTCGGCCTGCGGCATCGTATGTGTACGTTGTTGCATGACCGTTTCGATCAACAGAGCGTAGAAGGTTCCCCTCCGGGCTGTATTCGTTGCTGGTACTATAACCGAGAGGGTCCGTTTCGGAGAGCAGCAATCCTCTCGAATCGTATGAGCGCATCCACTCGCGGCCTAGGGCATCTGTGGTTTTCATCAGGTTCCCATGCTCGTCATATTCGAACTGGGTCGTGGCGCCCGCTTCATCTGTCTTACTCAATGGCTGGTTCTGCGCATTATAGGTTATAATCACCGTATTACCGGCGGCATCTGTCTTTCTGGTCATGTTTCCATGTTCATCATACTCATACTGCGTCACATTGCCGTTCCGGTCAGTTACTTTCGTCCGGTTATTATTTACATCGTACTCGAATTGAGTCCTCAGAGCATCCGGGTCCGTTTGAAGAATCATCCGGCCCAAAGAGTCGTAATCGTAGGTTATCGCATATCCTAGCTGATCAGTCACAATTGTGCGATCACCATCGTATGCAAAAAGTGTCTCATAATCGCTGGCATTCTTTTGTCGAGTCACTTTCCCGACGTTTGGCACAACTTCACCGGGCAGTGGATTTTCATAAGTGTTCTGTACCGTTGCGTGCCCAAGCGGATCTGTCACTTGCGTTATCCATCCATTCACGTCATAGATGAAGGTTGTTGTGTGGCCTTCGGCATCCGAAACTTGAGAAAGGTTACCCTCAATATCGTAGCCATAAGTGACCTGCCGTGAGAGAGGATCTTGGAGGTTTGCCAAGAGTCCCGATGGATGATATGACAATTGGTACACTCGGCCTGAAGGATGAACAATACTTGCCAGCCGTTTAAAATTGTCGTAATTCAGTGTAATAATGTTGCTGTTCTTGTCAATGATCGAGACCAGACGGCCTTGCACATCAAATACGTAGACTGCCTGCTCTTTGGTCGTGACGCGATAAGTGTCATCCGCCTCTTTTGTGACGATCTCATAAGTACCGGGCAAGACCGGTTCGTATCCATTTCCCCAATCCTCATAAATCACGTCATGACCATCGCCCCAGTGCACTACAACCGCATTTACCCGAGGCTGGCTTATTCGCACTCCATACGAATGCCGCCAACCCGGTCCTAATACGTCAAAATACGTGTCTCCCGAATTGTAGGTGCGCGCCAGCTTAAACGGCAACCCAACATCCGAGACCTCCAAATCCGTATGCTCGTACACGTACCGGCCTGTATATGTGTTTACCGGCTCACCAGCGTACGCATTGAATGGAATGCTAGTACCATTTGCATCCGATGGCGCAAACACCTTGACTGTATAGGAACTGCGCGCGGTTACATAGACGCGCTCCTCGTCATCCACTGTGATCCTTCCGGGCTGCGTAAGCTCTCCGATTGCCCGCTGTTCCCTTTCAACTAAGAAGCCGGTTAGGTAATTCCAGTCCTTGTCGAATTTATACACCTTATGGTTGCGCGTAGTTCTTGATTCAATCATATCAGACGCCAGGACATAAAAGTTACCATACTTATCGACATCCATGTCCATAGGAACTTCCGGAAAGCCTAGGTGGGCTACTTGCTGCACGAATACCCCGCCGAGGGTGAACTTCTGTATACGACCGGTAAGATCACTATAGTCGCCAGTATAGACATAAAGATCTGGGCCTTGGACTACACTAACGGGAGCATCCAACTGCCCGGCACCACTTCCAGCGATACCCCAGGTCGGTGTTGACCACGAATCTGCTATCGCGTTGCACTCGAAGACACATTGATTTATCCGCATCGGATAAAGCCAGTTGTCTATGTTCCAGGATTTATATCGTCTCTTTACGGGTGTAAGAGACCCGTACATCCAGCATTCCGGACTCGGAAGCCATTGCCCCTCACAGATGGCTTCCGGCGGACAAAAGCGATCAACAGTATTGCCCGACAGATTGTATAAACACAACTGATGGTTGATGTGCACATACGCAACGTCTGGCATGCTATAGGTAAAAAGAAAACCAACCCGGGGCCCAACCACATTGCCATTGTTTCGGCCCACCGGCGAATATTTAAAGTCCCTAAGTTCCCATCCCGAACCGCAACACCATGATTGTTCCCAATGTTCCTGGATCAATGCGCCATCCGGAGAGAATCGCTGGATGCGCCGCGCTGCGAAATCGGCTACGATCACGGATTTGTCATCGGGGAGCACTTCAATTGCAGTAGGACCATAGTCTGGGGCAAATTGCCCTGGAGCGGTACCAGGTCCACCCCATTCGTGCTCAAGCCGGTAATAATGGCCTGTCACCCTGGCTGAGGGAGTTGCCTCAATGGGCACACCCCAAGAATAATCGAGCGAAGAGGTAATCGCATACACTCGGTAGTAATACTTTGTGTCATTGATAACGTCTTGGTCAAAAAGAAGGCTTAGACCTGTTCCTTGGGCTATTACTTGGATTGCCGAGGAGATAGCTTCTCCCGCAGCATATGACCTACCATTCTCAGGGCGCCAGTTCAATATCTGCCCAAGAGAACGAACGATCATGCTCGCACTATACTCCGCAGAGGCAGGATTGTCCCACCTCAGCAAGACCTTGGTATCTGTCGCTCGTGCTCGAACGTGCGAGCATGGATCAATGGTCGCCACGTCACCAAGTGGTACACCTGACGCGGACTGGCCTGACGAGTAATTGATGTTGAAGTCGTAGAACCAGATACGGTAATAGTAAGTTCGGCCTGCTTCGAGATTACAATCGTCATTAAGCGGTGCTTGACTATAATTGCTCACAATGAACAAATCTTCACCTAGTCTGGTCCCAGGTTCTTCGGGATAGAAGTGGCCGTCCTGAGGCTGCCAGGTAATGGGAGAAGTTGAGCGGACTGTCAGACTCCCGTTGAAGTCATCAGGAAAGGGTGAAGGTATCCCGACGGTGAAACCAAGCCTGTAATAGGGAGGCACTCCAGGTACGATACATTCCAGGTATGTAGGGCCAGCTATTGCGAAAGCTGTAGAACATGCTAAAAAACTGGTGATAAAATATAAAAAGTTTCGTGAGAAATATCCTGACCTTCGCTGCTCACTATAGTATATCCCCACACGTTTTTCAGAATTTCTCAATGTGTGCTGCCTAGATAAATCACTCATTAGATAGCCCTTTTCTCTAGAATAATTTTTGCCCAAATACAAATAATTAAACCCTGAAAAGCCAACTACTTGATTGCCACACCTACGTACTGCCCTGTCTTTTTTTCAAATTGCCAGCGACAACCCCTTCTGGCCAACTGAAAACTCAATCCTCACTCTAGACTTATTATTATGCGATGTCAACTATTTGAGAATAATGCAAAAAACATTTTTATAGAGTACATCCTGAACAAAGGCGTTAACTTGGCTGACAGCCATTTGGTCTGTTAGACTCAGGCGTGTTTTTAAGGAATCTTTGGAAATGGCGATCTCGGATCATAAACGATATATAGCCATGCTGGATAAAGCGCGGGCGAAGGGCTTTGCGTATCCGGCGATCAATGTGTTGCAGATTGACACGTTGAATGCGGCGGTGGAGGGATTTTCCGCGGCGAAGAGTGATGGGATCATTCAGATTTCAGTGGCGGCGGGAATGCATACATCAGGGCTGGCGAAGGATCCGGTGTTGGGGGCGATCACGCTGGCGGAACATGCGCATCGTCTGGCGGAGAAGTATGACGTCACGATAGCGGTGCACTCGGATCATTGTCCGACGGGGAAAGTGGAGAGTTTTTTAAAGCCATTGATCCGCGAAACAGAGAAACGCCGCGCTGCGGGCTTGCCCAATCTGTTTCACAGCCACATGTACGACGGAAGCGATATTCCGCTCAAGGAAAATCTGAAACATGCCGTGGAATTGCTGAAGATGTGCCGGGACAATGAGATTATTCTGGAAGTGGAGGCGGGCGTGGTCGGGGGCGAAGAAGATGGTATTGTGGGCGCGCCAAACGCCAAGTTGTACACCACGCCGGATGATATGCTTCGGGTGTATGAAACCTTGAGCGCGGTGGAAGGCGGACGGTTTATGGTGGCGGCCACGTTTGGAAATGTGCATGGCGTATACAAGCCGGGACACGTGCTTTTAAAGCCCTCCATTCTCAAGGAAGGTCAGGATGCCATTGCCGCGAAGCATGGCGAGGCCGCGCGGATGTGGCTAGTATTCCATGGCGGTTCTGGCACCCGCACTGAGGAAATTCACGAAACCATTGCATATGGCGTCGTGAAAATGAATATACACACTGACACCCAGTATGCGTTCACGCGCGGCGTCTTCGATCACATGCTGAAAGAATACGACGGCGTGTTGCGCATCGACGGCGAGGTTGGCGTGAAGCAGGCGTACCTTTCCAGCACGTGGCTGGAAAAGGGCCGGGCGTACATGGCCGCGCGTGTCGTGGAGGCCTGTAACGAACTGAAATCCGCAGGGAAAAGCATATCAACGAGGACCTGATGCAGTACACCGCAGAAAACATGTTAATTCACCCAGAAACCTTTCCACATGACCCCGGACTCTTGCTGGATATCAATCCCGGGATCGCCGGTTGGGAATTCATTTCCTTCCAGGCACGAAAATTGGATGCGGGCGAAACCTGGAGTTCGGAAACGGGCGAATGCGAGTTCGCATTCGTCAATATCAGCGGCCGGTACGCCGTGGAAACCAGCCAAAAGGTATGGCGGGGCATTGGAGGCCGTAAAACCCCCTTTGAAGGTCCCGCGCATGTGCTCTACCTGCCTCGCCGGACGCAATTCACCGTAACGGCGGAAGAAGCCGGGGAATTTGCCGTGGCATGGGTTCCCACGGACGAGGATCACGAGCCTTTCCTGATTCCGCCGAAAAAAGTGCCCACGTCCATTCGCGGCGGCGACAATGTCAGCCGTCAGATCAATGATCTTCTGCCGCCAGGGTCGCCGGTGCACCGGCTGGTGCTGGTGGAAGTCTATACCCCCAGTGGCAACTGGAGCAGCTATCCCCCGCACAAACACGATGTCCATATTGTGGGCGAGAATGGCGCGCTCATCGAGTCGGACTTGGAAGAGGTCTATTACTACAAGTTTGATCGGCCAGAGGGCTATGCTTATCAGCGGGTCTACACGGACGAACACTGTCCCTTGCATAAAGCGGAATTCCCGATTGACGCGGTCATGCTGCCCACGGACGGATGCGCGGTGCTGGTGCCGGAAGGGTATCATCCCGTGGCGAGCCCGCCCGGATACACCACGTATTATCTGAACATACTCGCGGGCAGTGCGCAGAGCCTCGCCAACCAGGATGATCCCCGCTACAGTTGGGTGAAAGATACCTATACCCGCCGGGACGACCGGCTTCCCCTTTTTTGAGAGGGATATACGACATCACGGAAATATCTTGAAGAAACAGAACGCGGATGAGGGACACGGACAGACACGGACCAACACGGACCAACACGGACTAAAAAAGTTGGGCATGAGGAAGATTAAATGAAATATGACTCGGTTCACATGGGGCGGTCGTCTCTGGATCTGTACAGCAATGATGTCGGCACGCCGTTTGTGGATATCACCAGCTTCGCGGCCTACGTCGGCGGCTCTCCCACCAATATCAGCGTAGGCGGGAAACGCCTTGGATTGAATACCGTCGCCTTGACCGCACTCGGCGCAGACCCTGTTGGTGATTTCATTATGGCCTTTCTTGAAAAAGAAGGCGTGGAAACGAAATTTATCCCGCGCAAGCCGGGCAACCGCACCAGCGCTGTGGTGTTGGGCATCGAACCGCCGAACAAGTTCCCGCTGGTGTATTACCGGGATAATTGCGCGGACATCGAACTGACTATCGACGACGTATTGGCGGCGCCGGTTCAGGATTGCCGGGTGTTTCAATTCGCGGGCACCAATTTGTGCAAGGAACCCAGCCGCAGCGCCACCTTTTTCGCGGCGGAACTCGCCCGCAAAGCCGGCGTGGAAGTGGTCTTCGACATCGACTTCCGCCCGGATCAATGGCACGATCCCCGCGCGTTCGGCGTTATGGCGCGCGCCATTATGCCGATGGTGGACATCGTCCTGGGCACGGAAGATGAAATCAATGCGGCGATGTTGATGGATCCCGCTCAGATTCACCTGACGCATTCGCAGGTGTCCGACACGAAGGTTACGGGCGACGTGGATGCATCGATTGCGCATCTGCTGACGCTGGGGCCCAAGGCGTTGATGCAAAAACGCGGCGCGGAGGGATTGCGGATTCATCTTGCCGATGAAAAGATTGACGTGCCCGGATTCCCCGTGGAAGTCTATAACATCCTGGGCGCGGGCGATGCGTTCGCCGCGGGATTTCTCTGCGGGTATCTGAAAGGCAAAAGTTGGTATGAAGCCGGCCGTTTGGCCACGGCCTGCGGAGCGATTGTGGTCACGAAGCACGGCTGCGCAAACTTCATGCCGACCTGGGACGAACTCATGGCCTTTATCGATTCACACGGTGGAATATAGACGTTTTTTCATAACAAAGGAGGAAATACAACATGCAGCGGTTGACGATGGCACAGGCATTGATTAAATTCCTGAAAAATCAATATACCGAGCGGGATGGCGCGGAGCGTCCATTGTTTGCGGGGATCTTCGGGATCTTCGGGCACGGTTGCGTGGCGGGGGTGGGCCAGGCGCTCATGCAGAACAAGGATTTCCGCTATTATCAGACCCGCAACGAACAGGCCATGGTGCATACGTCCATCGCCTACGCCAAAGTGAAGAACCGCCTGCAAACCTTCGCATGCCTATCCTCGATTGGCCCCGGCGCAACCAACATGGTCACCGGCGCGGCGACGGCCACCATC
Organism: Candidatus Hydrogenedentota bacterium; assembly: GCA_029565395.1. Taxonomy (GTDB): domain Bacteria; phylum Hydrogenedentota; class Hydrogenedentia; order Hydrogenedentales; family CAILVY01; genus CAILVY01. The sequence goes on from JAKQOG010000220.1 coordinate 14,026, forward strand.
AACCATATTCCGGTGTTGCTGCTGCCTGGCGATATCTTCGCGCGGCGGAATGTGGCGCCGGTCCTCCAGCAGCTTGAATCCGAACACAGCCAGGACATCTCCGTAAACGACTGCTTTAAGCCCGTGAGCCGGTATTGGGATCGCTTGAATCGTCCCGACCAACTCCTGCTCGCCCTGCCGGAAGCCATGCGCGTTCTGACCAGTCCCATCGATACTGGCGCGGTCACGTTGGCTCTGCCGCAGGATGTACAGACGGAAGCCTGGGAGTATCCGGACGAATTCTTTGCCAAGCGTGTGTGGCACGTGCCGCGCAACCGTGCGGATGCAGCGGTATTGAAGAAGGCGGTAGAATGGATCAAGGCCAGCAAAAAGCCGTTAATTGTAGCGGGGGGCGGAACCATCTACAGCGAAGCCATGGAGACGTTGAAAGCCCTTGTGGATGCGACAGGCATCCCCGTGGGCGAAACCATGGCAGGGAAGGGCAGCCTGCGCTACGATCATCCGCTCAACGCCGGGGCCATCGGCGTGACCGGCGCCTCGGCGGCCAACGTGTTGGCGAAGGAAGCCGATCTCGTGATCGGCATTGGTACGCGCTATACCGATTTCACCACGGCAAGCAAGACCGCCTTTCAAAATCCAAACGTTCGCTTCGTGAATATTAATGTGGGCGAATTTGACGCCTTCAAGCACGCCGCCCTGCCCGTTCTTGGCGATGCCAAAGTTACCCTTGAAGAATTGACCGGAATGCTTAAAGGGCATCGTGTGGATGCTGCACATGAAGCACAGGCCAAGTCCCTGCACGATGCGTGGGAAAAGGAAGTGGACCGCATCTATGCGATTCGTCATACCCCGCTGCCAAGCCAGGGCGAGTTGGTGGGCGCGGTGAATGAAACAACATCCCCGGAAAGCATCATGGTATGCGCGGCGGGCAGTCTTCCGGGCGATCTGCACAAGCTCTGGCGGTCGCGCCACACCAAGCAGTTCCACCTTGAATACGGTTATAGCTGCATGGGCTACGAAATTGCGGGCGCACTTGGCATCAAGATGGCCTGCCCGGATCGCGACGTGTACGTGATGCAGGGCGACGGCGGCTACTTGATGCTGAATGCGGAAATCGTGACGTCCATCCAGGAAGGACACAAAATCATTATCCTCCTGTTCGAGAACTTCGGGTACAAAAGCATCGGTTCGTTGAGCCGCTCCTTGGGCCAACAGGGATTCGCCACTCGTTATGTATATCCGAAAGACGGCGCACTGCCCAGCGATAAGGATGAGCAGGTGGAGCCGGTGCCAGTGGATCTCGCAGCCAACGCAGCTAGTTTGGGTGCCCATGTCATCCGGTGCAAGAGTTATGAGGATTTCGTGGCCGCGCTCAAGGCCGCACAGACCACAGACCGCACCACGATGATTTATATTCAGAATGACCGCTATGTGGAAGTGCCCGGGTATGATAGCTGGTGGGACGTTGCCGTGGCGGAAGTGAGTGAGATGGACACCGTGCGCGAAGCCCGAAAGAACTGGGAAAAAATGCGCGCCAAAGAACGGTATTTTCTGTAAACAAACGAACTAGTGGAAAGGTATAATCGATGAGTGAACAGAAGTTGTTGAATTACATAGATGGAAAATGGCAGGCCTCTTCGGCGAAGGAAACACTGCCTGTCGTAAATCCTGCGACCAGTGAAGTGATGGCACGCGTGCCGCTGTCACCAAAGTCGGAAGTGGATGCGGCCGCCCAGGCAGCCAAACGCGCCTCCAAGGATTGGGCGCGCACGCCCGCCACGGATCGCATCCAGGTGTTGTTCAAGCTGAAACAACTGCTGGAAGACAATCTGGACGATCTGGCGAAATCCTGCACCAACGAATGCGGAAAAACCTACGCAGAGAGCGTGGGCGAACTCCGCCGCGCCATAGAAAATGTGGAAGTGGCTTGCGGCATTCCGATCATGATGCAGGGCTGGAATAACGAAGACATTGCCCGGGGCATCGATGAACACATGATCCGCCAGCCATTGGGCGTGGCTGCCATCATCGCACCGTTCAATTTCCCCGGCATGATTCCCTTCTGGTTCCTGCCGTATGCGCTGGCGACGGGCAATTGCGTGATCGTGAAGCCGAGCGAAAAATGCCCCATGACCCAGCAGAAGATTTTTGCCTTGTTTGAAAAACTTAACCTGGCTCCTGGCATCATGCAACTGGTAAACGGCGCCGGGGAAACCGTTGACGCGATCCTCGATCATCCCGCCATCCGAGCGATCAGCATGGTGGGCTCCACGCCCGCTGCGCGCCATATCTATGCACGCGCGGCGGCCAATGGAAAACGCGCTCAATGCCAGGCCGGCGCGAAGAATCCCGTGGTGATCATGCCCGACGCGGACATGGAAACCGCTACCCGAATTCTATCCGATTCTGCCTATGGTTGTGCGGGCCAGCGATGCCTCGCACTTTCCGTGGGTATCACCGTCGGCGCGGCACGGCCCGCATTCGTCGATTGCTTCAGTGAAGCGACCCGTAATCGAAAAGTTGGGTATGGCCTTGATAAAGGCGTGGAAACGGGCGCTGTGATTTCCATGGCCAGCAAAGAACGCATTGAAGGTTTGATCGCCAAAGCAGAACAGGAAGGCGCGAAGATTCTCGTCGATGGCCGCGGCAAAAAAGTTCCCGGATATGAGAACGGCAGTTTTGTTTTCCCAACTTTGTTGGATAACGTGCCCCCACACAGTGAAGTAGCAAAGACGGAAATTTTCGGGCCGGTGTTCAGCATGATGCACGCGGAAACTCTCGATGAAGCCATTGCCATGGTTAATGATCGCGAATATGGCAACATGGCCTGTATCTTCACCAGCAGCGGGGCCGCCGCGCGCAAATTCCGCCAGGAAGCCGTAGCGGGCAATATCGGTATTAACATTGGCGTGGCCGCGCCCATGGCCTTCTTCCCATTCAGTGGCTGGCGCGAGAGCTTCTTCGGTGATCTGCACGGGCAAGGTACGCAAGCCGTGGAATTTTTTACAGAAACCAAGGTGGTCGTCGAACGTTGGCCCAAGGAATGGAGCCGCAAGTTTTAAGAGAGAATTATACTCAAGAAGAATGGAGAGCGTCCTATGAGTTCGATTCGCATCGGCAATGCACCCTGTTCTTGGGGAAGCCTGGAATTCGAAGGTATGCAGGGCAAGGGCTTCGGCTATAAACAAATGCTGGATGAATTGGTGGAAACGGGATACGTGGGCACGGAGCTGGGCGATTGGGGCTTTATGCCAACCGATCCCGAAGCGTTGCGCGCCGAACTCGAATCGCGCGGCGGGACCATGGTGGGGGCCTTCGTGCCCGTGGCCATGAAAGACGAAGCCGCGCATGCCCCTGGCGCAAAAGAAGCCGTGAAGATCGCATCCCTTTTAGCCGCCGTGGCGGCGCCGGATTACTCGCCGTTTATCGTGCTTGCCGACAATAATGGCAGCGAAGCAGGCCGCACGAAAAATGCAGGCCGCATCACGCCGGGGATGGGGCTATCCGATGCAGAATGGACAACATTTGCACGCGGGGCGGAATGTGTGGCCAAGACCGTGAAACAGGAGACAGGACTTCGCACGGCCTTCCATCACCATTGCGCCGGGTATGTGGAAACCCCTGATGAAATCGCAGAACTCCTGAAGCGGACTGATCCCGGATTGCTGGGACTCGTGTTTGATACCGGCCATTTCGCATACGGCGCGGGCGACCGCGATGGCAGCCGCACCCAGGAAGGCTTCGACCGCTTTGCGGACCGCATCTGGCACATGCACTTCAAGGATTGTAGTCCAGCGATTGCCAACGAAGCGAAAGCAAACGATTGGGACTATTTCCAGGCGGTCGGCAAAGGTGTTTTCTGCGAACTTGGCCAGGGGTGCGTCGATTTCGCCCATGCGGCCGCCTGGCTGAACAATCGCGGGTACAACGGCTTTATTATCGTCGAGCAAGACGTTCTTCCCGGCATGGGCGCGCCCAAGGAAAGCGCCCGCCGCAACCGCGAATTTTTGAAGGGCCTGGAATTGTAAAATTCCGTCAAAATTGATCCGAGTAGTCATCTAATCAAAAAGTATGGCATTATAGAGCCGATGCAACAAGGCTTCATAGAGAGATAATGCGAAGATGAGCACACAGGAGTTGATACAACATAACCGCGAAGAAATTTTACGGATATCCGCCAAGCATAAGGCAAACAACATCCGTATCTTTGGTTCCGTGGCTCGGGGCGATGAAAACACCGAAAGCGATGTGGATTTTCTTGTATCGTTCAATGATGAAGTGAGTTTATTGGACCATGCGGCGCTGATAGTTGATCTGGAAGATCTGTTGGGGAAAAAAGTGGACGTGATTCCGGATACTGATCTGCGGGAACATATTCGGGAACGCGTTTTGTCCGAGGCCAAGGCAATATGAGTTTCAGGAATGATCAAGAGCGGTTATTTTGTCTGAATTGGATCAGCAGTAACTCTTAGTAATAAGGAATTTTTAACAATGTCAGCAACCTTAAATGTTGGATTGATTGGTACGGGGCGCATTGGGAAAGTGCATGCGGAGCATCTGGCGCACCGGATCCCGCGCGTGAAGTTGTCGGTGATTTCGGATATGGATGAGGCGTCGGCCAAGACCTGCGCGGAAAAATTGGGCGTGCACAAGGTGGCGAAGGATTACAAACAGGTGCTGCAGGACCCCGCCGTCAATGCGGTGGTGATCTGCACGCCGACGGACACGCATGCGCAATTGATTGAAGAAGCGGCCGTGGCGGGCAAGCACATTTTCTGTGAAAAGCCCATCGCGCAAACCCTGCCGAAGATTGATCGCGCGGTGGGCGCGGTGAAGAAGGCGGGGGTAAAACTGCAGGTGGGATTCAACCGGCGGTTTGATCCGAACTTTGCCCGCGCGAAACAGGCCATCGCCTCCGGGGAAATCGGCGAGTTACATCTGCTGCACATCATCAGCCGCGATCCCGGCCCGCCCCCCATTTCCTACGTCAAGGTGTCCGGCGGCATCTTCCTCGACATGACCATTCACGACTTTGATATGGCGCGCTTCCTTGCGGGAAGTGAAGTCACCGAAGTGTACACGGCGGCGGCGGTGCTTGTGGACCCGGCCATTGGCGAAGCGGGCGATCTCGACACGGCTATGGTGCTGCTTACGTTTGAAAACGGCGAGATCGGCTGCATCGACAACAGCCGTAAGGCCGTGTATGGCTACGATCAGCGCGTGGAGGCGTTGGGGAGTGCGGGCGCGGTGCAGGTCAGCAATAACTACCCGAACAGCGCGGTCATCAGCGATGCTGCGAATGTGAAACGCGATTTGCCCCTCAATTTCTTCATGGACCGCTATACGGAAAGCTTCATGACGGAAATGAACGCCTTCGTATCGGCGGTGGTGGAAAACACGCCCGTGCCGGTGACGGGGCATGACGGCAGGATGGCCGTGGTAGTTGGATTGGCCGCGCGCAAGTCGTATGATGAGCACAGACCGGTAAAAATCAGCGAGATCGGGTAAAATATCCCTGGTACGCGGGAACGAATATCATTGGGGCCTGCGTTGTGAAGGAGTGGCGGGATGCGCGCCTATTACTGCGATTGCGGACAGAAAATGCGGGTGCCGGAGGAACGGTTGAACCGGCGCGGGCACTGTCCCCGGTGCGGACGCATCGTAACGGTGACGTGGGACAATACGCTGCCGAGTAACAAGATGCGGCCCGCGCAGATCGAGCGGCATGCGAAAACACCGGCGCCGCCGCCACATCCGGAATTGATCACGCCAGAACCATACCCGCAAGCCCTCATTACGCCCATGGTGGATCATCCCATCAAACAGGACTCGGAAGACGTCTCCGCGGAAGCCTCCACCCCCGGAGATAAAGAAACTCCCCCTCAGGAGATCCCGTCAGACCCTTCTCTCCTTCCGCCGATTCCGGAAGCGGAAGCGCCCGCAGTAATCTTTCCGCCGAAAGAAGCGCCGCAACTCCAGGAAAACAGCCTCGAATTGCTCTTGAACGCCATCGCCGCGGCTATAGACTTCCGAAAGTGGATCTTCGCGTTTGTTATACTGCTAATTTGGATGACGGGCGGCGGCGTGCTGCTGTTCACCGCGTACATCCATTGGATGCTGAGTCTCGCACTCGGCATTCTCTGGGGCGCCGTGTGCTGGGGCGCGGGCATCGGCTATCTGGCACGCCTCATTCACATACGCCTCAATGAAAAACGCGTTATCTCCTTTTCCCACTCCGAACGTTTCTTTTCCCGCCGCTTTTTCGATCTCATGCTCGCCCTGGCCGTGCCGTGCATCCCCATTGCCGCTATGGGGATCTTATTGAACGGCGTACTGTTCCTCTTGAGCCATACCCCGGAATCGAGCAGCGGTTTCACCGTAGCCATCCTGGCGCCGGCCGTGATCATCAACGGTGTTCTGCTTCTGATAGCCATCACCTCCGCGCTCATCCCCTGCATCATCGCCGTGGACGACGTCCCCCTCCGAAACGCCCTGAACCGGTTGAGCCGCCTGATTATCAACCGCCCCGGCGCACTCTTTGCCGCCCTGGGATGCTCCCTGGGCTTGGCGTTTATCCTTATGACCGGCACCGGCGGAATCGCCGCTCTGGCACTCTACGGAACCCTTAATGCCGCCCATATCCTCCTCACCGGCCCCGACGGACTCCTCCATTCCCAGACCCTGTTCCAAAACGGATGGGACACTAAAATGATCCTGCTCACTCTCAGTACAGGACTCATCCTCACCGTATTCCTCTCCATCATCATCACCCTCTTCACCGCCTGCCTCACCTTCACCTACCGCTGGACCTCCCGAAAAGCATAGGCCGGAAACCTGAAAGGCCGAAACTGAACCGCGCCGCAGGGTAATTTTTGTAATATCGCATTGAACCTGGACTGTATAGAGTGAAAATGGTTTCGTTCGGTTAATCAATACCGAAGACTTTCATGACCTCGTCTCCGAGGTGATTGATGACTTTGACGGCGATACGCCCGGAGGCGGGTTTGTCGAAGGGGCGGGAGATATCGCTGTAGAGGGATTGCCAAGCTTCCTGGTCGATTTCGGCTTTGAGGGTGGTTTTGAGGGATTTGTAGGGGTCGTTGGCGCCGAGGAAGTAGGCGTGGCGGACAAAGAAGGATTCTTCGTTGTAATCGGTGTCGATGAACCAGCAGGCGATGCCTTCGGGCCCGCTGGAAGCGATTTCACCGGTCTGTGGGTGGAAAACATCGACACCATTGATTTTCACGCGGATCTGATTGTTTCCGGCATCTTCGATGTTGATGTCGGGTTCGCCAAAGACGACAAAGAGGTTTCCCGCGCCGGTATTCTTTAGTTCATCGGCCATATGGAGGTCCGGGTTCATCCGGGCCTTGAGGATGGGGATGCGGCCGAGTTTGTTGAATTCACTGGAGTGCGCCTCAAAATTGAAGGCGCACGCGATGAGGACATCGAATCCGGCGTCGCCTGCTTCGCGGGCGGCGGCCACGAGGTCCGGGCGGGAGACCGTGCCATATTCCGGGCCGATGAGGATGCCGGCGCGGCGTTCGATTTCGCCTTCCATGAAACGGCCTTCCGCGCCAATGTATTTTCCGGGCCATCCGGTGATGGACGTGAAGGTGATGCGGTCTTCCTTATGGGCTTGCTGCACCCCGGAGGTTTTGAGGTGATCGAGGACCATGCGCCCGAAATCGAATTCGCCATTGGCGCGGTACGGGTCGGCTTTTTCCTCGCTGACGGAATCCTGAAGCGCATCGTCTTCGTCCACGGTCAACACGCGATGGGGCGAGAGGCTTTCGACAGTGAACGGCCCCGCCACGCGGACACAGCGCTTGTCTTCATAGGGCTTGTCATAAAGGTACTCGAATTCGGCTTTCGCGGCGATGGAGGCGTCGATTTCCTTTTGCCGGGTAATGCGGGCTTCCCACCATTTGCCGTGCAGTTCTTTGGCCTTGGCGGACCATCTTTTATCCGCTTCCCGAGGAATTTCCCATTCCTCCCACGCTGTGGAGAGCGCCTTATTCAAGGATTCCCGCAACGGTTCGAGGATCTTCTGCCACTTCTCCCAAATCACGTCAATTTCCATGTTATTGGCAATGGATTTTAGGGTAATGTGCGGCACGCGTTCATAGACAAATCCCTGCCGGATGTCGCCGTGGGTGGCGGCCATCTTTGGCGCGGTCCGGGTGACTTCAGCTTCTTTGATCTGCCCTTCTTTGGAATCCGCCAGAAGATAGTAAGGATACCGCGCACCCATGATGCGTGCGCGGGCCAACGCCAATGCCACACGCGAGGTGTCTATGGTGATCCAGCGGCGTCCCCATTGCTCAGCAACATAGGCGGTGGTGCCGGAACCACAGGTGGGGTCGAGCACGAGATCACCGGGGTCGGTAGTCATTTGAATGCACCGCTGGATAACCTTGTTCGCTGTCTGGACGACATAGATCTGGTCTTCTGTAAAGCTCCCCGTTCCCGTGTCCATCCAAACGTTGTCATAGTCAGTCGCCGGGTTGTCGTCAGCGAGCAATACCGTTGCGAGCCCCTTCCCTGAAATGCGAAGGCGATTCAGTCGGGATAGCTTGTCCATCTCTGCTCTGGGTGAAGGGTCGTAGCTCCAATGCCGCCCCTGAGAGGCATTGAAGGATTCACCACGAAACTTGTATTCGCCGCTTCTCTTATCCGAGTGGCCTTGCGATGTGGTAGGCCCTGGGCGGCCAATTCGCCAGCCCGCCGGGACAAGAGTGGGGTCTGCAACTTCTTCGGGCGTTAGGCGACGCATCTCCGACAAATCAACTGAAAACGCAAACACATATTGCTTCGCACCCGCTTCGCCTGGAGCTTTTAGGCGAACAATGCGCCGAACTTTTTGGTGCTCAATTTGTTTGGCGTAGACTACCAAGTAGTCAACTACGCCTTGCACTCCTAATGTTGATTGCGAACTGGTCTTGAAGAATGCAATCATTCCTGCAAAATTCTGTTCCCCAAATACCTCATCCATCAGCGCTCTGACGCGATGCACATTTTCATCGCCGATTTGGACGAAGATTGAGCCTGATTCAGTGAGCAAATCCCTCGCGACGGTGAGTCGGTCACGGAGATAGGTGAGATAGGAATGGATGCCGTCGCGCCAGGTATCACGGAAGGCTTTGACCTGTTCGGGTTCGCGGCTGATGTGGTCTTTATTGCCGTCTTTGACGTCACGGCTGGTGGTGGACCATTGGAAGTTGGAGTTGAATTTGATGCCGTAGGGCGGGTCGATATAAATGCACTGGACTTGGCCGCGGAGTCCTTCGCGTTCGGCGAGGCTTGCCATGACCTGGAGGCTGTCGCCGAGGATCATGCGATTGGTCCAATTGGCGTTATGTTGGTAGAACTCGGTCCGGGCGGCGGTATCGGGGAGGCCGTTGAAGTCGGCGAAGAGGTCGGTTTGCGCGCCGGGTTCCTGATCTTTTCGTGCCTTGCTTTGCCTGAGGAGGTCGTCGATGAGGACCTTGGGATGGATTTTTTCCTGGATATAAAGGGGCGGGGCCTGGGTGACGAGGTCCGACCAATCTTGTTGATCTTTCCCGCGCCAGACGAGTTGCGGGTCGAGATCGCGGTTGCGGCGTTCATAGGCAACTTGCAGGGGGCTTTTGTCGGCGTCTTGCATGACGGATTGATGCTCGACGGTGGGGATATTCTTACGGCTGGCCTTGTAATGGCGGAGGGTCTCGATAGACTTTGAGGAAGACGATTTGGGGGATTGTTTTTTCTTGTTCCTGGTTGATTCACGCCTAATCATAGCGATTCATTCATCCTCAAAGGTTTGCCCAGCGGCTTGCTGGGCCGGGGTTGTTACCCAATTCATTACCCATTTCAATGGGTAGTACCCAATAGTTTTTTTCGCCATTGCGGTCTTTTTCCTGTTTGAGGTCGCAAATTGCGACCTCAAATAAACAGGACCATGCGGATATTGAAGGACCATGAAGTTTTTAAGATAAGTACTTTTGCAAGAATAACTTAGGAACGAAAGGGTGGTATATTGACAGGGACACTGGATCCCCGCTTTCGCGGGGATGACGGTTACAAGGTCCTGTAGGGATGACGGCCTTGGGTATGAGGGAGAAAAACGAAAGCCCCAAGGGCTCGGCACACACTCAGGATAATCGAGCGGGCTTACTGCCAGGGGGCGGATGTACTTATTTGTCAATTGAATTATACCGTATCCGAGTCGAAATATGTCAAGTGTTTTTTTCGTTCGATTCTTAGTAGGACTTAGGGTTGAGAGGAAAGCGAAGCTTTTAAGACAAGTGCGTTCCCAAGTGTAACTTGGGAACGAGGAAACAAGACCGCTATAGCCGTTTTGATATCCTTTGTAAAGCCAATATGGATTTTTCATTGTGCAGCCTCCTTTTTGAGGGCGTCTTCGATTAGTTTCCCGAAATCGGCTTCCATTTCAAAGACGGCGGTGAATTCGGCGAAGGCCCAGCGCCCGTATTTGCCGAGGTTGTTGACGCCGGGGAGCCAATAGGCGTGCATGGTTTCGGCTTTGATTTTGGCGTCTTCGCCCCGGTAGCCCTTGATTTCGACGATAAGGTTGAGCGGGTCTTCACGGCCATCATCAATTTGTACGATGAAGTCGGGGAGATATTTACGGGGAATAGAGCCAAAGAGGTAAGGAACTTCAAGGCCCAGGTTTTGATTTTTGACATACGCGCGGACGCGGGGGTGCGCCTCGGCCACACGGCAGAATTCGGCTTCCCAATCGCTGTCGCAGATGACCCAGTTGATAGGGCATTTATCAGGTGCGGTTCGCCAACGGGTGGTTTTTGAAGTGGTGAAATTGACATATCGCGTGGAGCCGGTGGGGTTATAGGCGTCCAGAATAGCTTTGACCGGCTGGTTCTTTTCCTTTAAGGATTCTGTAATCGCGGACTTGATCCGTTCGCAGGCCATATTGGCGATTTCGGGGTATATAACCTGGGCGGGATAGGTTCCGCCGATACACCGGAGATAGCCGCCTTCGAGCCACTGGCGCGTAATACGTTTTAGTTGGCCGAAAAGGTGAAGTCTGGGTTCTTCGCCGGGATCACGGAACTGTGTATAGAGCAGATGCTTGGTCAGGTGGAACAAAATCGAGGAGGGCCGCATATTTTCGAGATGCTTGACCGTCAGTTCGATGCCTTCTCCGATGATCCCCTCATTCTTCGTGACCGAGGGGCCGATGAGCAAGGGTGTAAGTTCAAGGACTGAGTTAGGGGTGAATTTTGCAGAGAGTTGTTCATCAGGGAGTTCGAGGCGGTATCCTTCGACGCGGGGAAACGTAATTTGGAGGGGGTCCCGATCCGGGCTAACCGCTTGGACACGGATGGATTCCCGTGGGGGGATTGGCGGGGCCACGACGGGCTTGGCGGTGAAATCGAAGGGAATACCGAGCACATCGGCATATTCGACGTTGAAGAGCCCGTCTTCATTCGGTTCGTAGGACTGGCGGCGCAGGGCGCGGCCGACGACTTGCTCGCAGAGAAGCTGTGTGCTGAACGCGCGCACCCCAAGGATATGGGTGACGGTATTTGCGTCCCAGCCTTCGGTTAACATGGAAACCGAGACCACACACCGGATGGAATCGCCGAGCCGTCCGGATTTTCCCACGGTATTCATGACTTCGCGGAGCAGGTCTTTGTCGGAGATTTTATCGGCGGCTTCGCGGTTTCCGGTGCGCGTGACGATTTCACGGCGAAAGCGTTCAATTTCATCCGAAGCCATTTCATAGAAATTGGGATCGAGGGCCTCATCGGATTCGATTTGTTCGCTGTCGATGAGAAAGGTCCGGGGTCTTGGGAACCGGTTCCCGGATTCGTCGTAATTTCTGAAGAGGGGAAGGCAGCCATTGACCAGCGAAGAGGACCCCTCCTCGGCTTTGCGGTGGAACCCGGAAATGTAATCGAAGACCAGTTTTGAGGTGGAGGTGTTGTTGCACACCACGATGAACACCGGGGGGAGGTCAATATTTGCCTTTTCCCATAGTTCAAAAGTTTGAACATAATGGCCGTAAAGCGCATCCAGGGCGGTTTGGAGTTCGGTGGGGAGGCTGAGCGGATCAAGGGTTTGCCCGGATTTTCCCCGGCCCTTCTTGGGCATTTTTGTGCCAATGTGATCCCACAGGTTTCTAAACTTTGGCGCATCACCCCCTGGAATATTATCCGCGACAGGTACGCGGGGAAGTTTAACAATGCCGCATTCGATGGCATCCATCAGAGAGAAATCGGAGACCGTCCAATGGAACAAAGTGCCTTCGCCATATCCAGAGCCACGCAGGAAAAAAGGGGTTGCAGACAGGTCGTAAACGAGATCCACGCCGAGATTGCGTTTAACTGTTTCGATGCCAGAAATCCAGAGCCGGGCCGCCTCGTTGTTTTTCTTCGCCTCTTCTTTTTCATCTCCTTTTAAGGTATCCGCTTCCGTGGTTTGCGGTTTTTCCCGGTAGCAATGATGCCCCTCGTCGTTGATGACCAGGATATTTTTCATCCCCATCAGGCTGGGCATCACTCGCTGGATCATCTGGCCTTCGGTTTCGAGGGTTTGGATGTCCGGACCATGGCCTTTCAGGAAAGCCCTCCCTACTTTGGAAATTTCAAGACGTTCGCGGAGTTTGAAGGAATGATAGTTCGTGATAATGATTTTGGCCCGATCAATATCCCCCGCCATGTCACTTGGGAGCAATTCACGGCTTTTGTAGTAACTATCGGGATCATTGGGCTGGAGCACACGGAGCCGATCGCGAATGGTGATGCCGGGCGTGATAACAAGGAAACCGCGGGTGAAAAGCTTGCTGCCTGGATGTCGGACGGCATTGACGGTCTGCCAGGCGATAAGCATGGCCATGACGGTGGTTTTTCCTGTGCCGGTGGCCAACTTGAGGGCAATCCGCAATAACTCAGGATTTGAGGCGGCATTGCTGCGTTTCAACTGTTCCCAGTATTTGTTGCCGATGGATTTCATCTTTGGGGCGACTTCGGTGAGCCAGATGGCGGTTTCCACGGCTTCTATCTGACAGAAGAAGGGGCGGATCGATTGGAAGGGGTGATGGCGCCAGTGGTGAAGGAGCCGGGCGGTTTCAGGGGTTACCAGCCATTGCTCCGGTTTAGGCAATTTACGCCAAGTCTCCACATCACTTCGGATGGCATTGATAAGGGTATAGACTTCGTATTGCTGTTCTGGGGTGGAAATACCCACGCCTTCATCGTAAACCATATCCACCTGGTCATCCAGGATACTTCGCTGTTTTTTAGGCTTTGGAACTGGCGAAATATATTCGGATTTCCGGCGCGTCTCGATAAGCCGGTTGGTGGGCTGGCCCGTTTTATCCAATTCCCAATGCCGATTTGGGCAGACATAGGGTGAGTTTAGAATCGGATGCTTAAAAAAATCGTATTTCATCGCCCCTTCCTTGCACATGTATGCCAGGTTGTATAACACCTTTCTCCCCGGCATTAAAAGAGTACTACATTAAGGCGTTAGATGCAACTGAATAGACGCGTTTGCTTTATGAATCATTCCGGGTCTCCGTCGGGTCTGTAGGGAGAAGGCCTATCAGGTATAATGCTCCCGGAACCGGGAGGACAAAAGGATGGATATGAACGCTGCATCGTTATGCGGGATTGCGTGTACAGCATTGTTGATGAATGCGCAGGCGGCGGATGCGCCGTCCGGGCAAGGGTTTGTCTCGATTAAGGAGGGCCGGTTCGTTGACGCGGAAGGGCGTCATCTGCTGTTACATGGGATGAGCGTGATCAATAAGAGCAAGAAGCAGGACTATGTGATCTGGCAACAAGCGGAAGACTTTACGCGGATGCGGCATTGGGGCATGAATTGCATCCGCCTGGGAGTGCTCTGGGATGGCCTGGAACCCGAACCGGGGCAATACAATGAGGCGTATCTCAAGCATATCGACCAGTGGATCGCCTGGGCGAAAGCCAACGGCCTCTACGTTTTTCTCGACATGCATCAGGATCTTTTCAGCGTGCTATATTCCGATGGCGCGCCGGAATGGGCGACGCTGACGGATGGTCAACAGCATCTTACTGAAGGGGGCGTCTGGAGCGATGCGTATTTCACGAGCCCGGCGGTGCAGGCGGCCTTCGATAATTTTTGGGCAAATAAATCCGCGCCGGACGGCGCCGGCCTTCAAGACCATTTCGCAAGGGTCTGGCGGCTCCTGGCGGAACGCTATGCCAAGGAGCCCACGGTTATCGGGTATGACCTGTTCAATGAGCCAAACATGGGAAACCGCAGTCCGGAGGCGATGATATACATGATCGCGAAGTTTTCGGAACTGCTCCAGGCGAAAGGTGTCCAGGATGCACCCGATGCCATGAATCTGCTGGAGATGTGGGGCTCCACCGAAGGCCGGTCAAAATTGATGGAACAACTCCGGGACATGCGGATATACCAGGAGATCCTCGGCGCCATTGAGCCGATCTACAACGAGTTCGAGCGCACGCAGCTTGTGCCGATGTATCAACGCGTGGCCAATGCCATCCGCGAGGTGGATGCCCATCACATCATTTTCCTCGAAACCTCGATGGCCTCGAACATGGGCGTGCGTAGCGGCATCGAACCGATCCTCGGCCCGGATGGAAAGCGCGATCCGCTCCAGGCCTATGCGCCGCACGGCTATGACATTGTCGTGGACACCCCGGACCTCGCGAATGCCTCCACGGACCGCATCGAGTTCATCTTCAACCGCCATGCCGAAACCGCGCAACGCCTCGCGATACCGATGCTCGTCGGCGAGTGGGGCGCCTATGGAGGAGCCGGGAAAAACATCCTGCCCACGGCCCATGTGGTGGTGCGTCAATTTGAAAATCACCTCAACGGCGAAACCTATTGGGAATATGGCAGAGACCTGCTGACCTGCCGCTATCAGGAGATTTTACAGCGCCCCCTCCCACTCCGCATATCGGGGAAACTCCTCGCGTATCAATCCGACCCCAAAACCCGCTCCTTCACCTGTACGTGGGAAGAAGATCCTGCGATCAGCGCGCCCACACAGGTATATCTCCCAGAAGCCTATTTCGGCCCCAAGACCAAAATCACTCTGGAATCCCCAGGGACCGGGTACACTACAGAGGTTGCCGGCGGCCCTGATAAGTCCTTGTATATGGTTATTCCGTCCACGGGCCAAACCCTAAAACGCACCCTGAGCCTTACGCAATAAATCCCCAAAAAACACAAAAAAAGAACCCATCTTTCCCCCCTCAAGACAAAGCCGCTTACATCAGTCCTTCTTTTTACGCTAATCCGCCTTTTGTGGCAGAGGCTAATCTTTCGGCAGGTGACGTCTTTTTTTTTGATTTTATACTTACATTTTAGCAGAATTTACGATATAATACCTCCGGTATTGTTCTGACGGGACAAGATGAGGAGGATAGGCCATGGCAGCCGTAAAATCGGATATATCTTCCATCGAAACCCCTATTTCTGAACTCAAACCCGCTGAAAAGGCGTATGTGTTAGAGGGTGTCTGGTTCAGAAAGCCGCATGGCGCCCACCGTTACCGGGAATACCTGGAAGCGGCGAGCCCCATCGCCAGCCAATATGGCGCACACCGGGTAGATGCCCTATTCTGGGTGGAAACGCTCCGCGGCGACGTGGAACCGGACTATATTTGCGTCATCGAATGGCCCAGCATTGACCAGTATTATAAGTTCCTCAAAGACATCCACTACCGTGCCGTAGCGCCCATCAAGGAAGAAGCGGTCGACAAAGTGATAACCCTCCACTGCCGCCGGGTGTAGTGTACTAGATTCCCTTTTTCGTTTTACCTGATTTCACTGGAAACTAAACAATTTGCGCGTACTCCCTCCGGCAATATACCCTCGACGATGTATTTCAGGAACAATACCTCTGTGAACGATGATCAAAATATGTTGCCATTGAGAATTCTAATTGCGGATGATGAAATCAACATCCGCAAAACGCTTGCACTGTCTTTGGAGACTGACGGCCATAATGTTTCCGCAGTCAGCAATTACCAAGACGCGGTAGCACAGGTTTCTCAATCTTTTTTTGATGTGGCGTTTGTTGACCTGCGTCTTGGAACACAAAGCGGTCTTGACTTGATTCCTGCGATGATCTCTGTGGCCCCTTGGTTGAAGATCATCGTAATAACAGCCTATGCCTCCATTGAAACCGCTGTGGAAGCCATTAGGCGCGGCGCAACCGACTACCTTCCTAAACCGTTTACTCCTGCTCAGGTGAAACTCAGTCTCGACAAAGTGGCCCAAGTGAAAACATTGGAACAAAAGGTGTTGAGTCTTCAGGAAGATCTCAAACGCGCGAACCCGGAGATTAACTTCACTTCCAGCAGCCCGGTCATGCAGCGCGCCATAACTATCGCACAACAGGCCGCGGCCTCGGATGCGACCCTTCTTTTACGGGGAGAAAGCGGAACTGGCAAGACCATTCTTGCGCGGGCGATTCATGGATGGAGCCCGCGATCCCACCGCCCGATTGGCATGGTGTCCTGTCCGGCCATATCGGCAGAGTTGCTTGAGAGCGAACTGTTCGGCCATGTTAAGGGCGCATTTACGGGCGCCGTGCAAGACAACCCGGGACGTATCGCCGCGTGCGAAGGCGGTACTCTTATATTGGATGAAATCGGGGATCTGCCATTGCCGTTGCAGCCAAAGCTGCTCCGATTCCTTCAGGACAAAGATTATGAGCGCGTGGGCGATGCCACGCCTCGCCGGGCGGATGTCCGCATCATTGCAGCGACCAACGCGGACTTGGAGGCGGCGGTTAAACTGGGAAAATTCCGTGGCGACCTATGGTACCGCCTCAATGTGATTCAGATTGAACTTCCTCCTTTGCGGAACCGTCCGGATGACATCGAACCGCTGGCCAATCATTTGCTCGCGTTCTTTGCCCGCAATGCGCATCGCCATTACCTCGGATTTACGGAAAAAGCCATGAATGCGCTTCGCCATTATTCGTGGCCGGGAAATATCCGGGAACTACGCAATGTGGTCGAGCGGGTGACTATCCTGTGCGCCAACGAGCAAATCAACCTTAAGGATCTTCCCCAGACAATTGTTGAGGTTCCCGCAACAATCCAGATAGGCGCGGCGCTCAGTCTTCAAAAACTTGAAGAACAGCATATACGTCAGATTTTGGCCACCACCAAATCGCTCCAGGAAGCCGCGAGTATTCTAGGCATTGATCAGGCCACGCTCTGGCGGCGGCGCAAACAGTACGGCATCTGACTTCCTGCCCAGGATTCATAGTTCCCACACCTTGCAAAATGCAATACGACCACCTTCCATAGTGTGCATTCTGCAACCTCTCCAGCTTTTCTTGTATTTATAAGTTCTTTTTTATCAATGGGTTAGATTTTCTTTAATTATGGCATCAAGTTTGCATTTACAAGTGAAAAGGAAATGGATATGAAATTCGGATTACGACAAAAACTCCTGCTTGGCTTTGGCGGCCTATTGATTATTGTGATCGTGATAGGCGCTCAAAGCATCCGCAAAACATCTGAATTGGGTCAGTCCATTGATGTGATATTGCGCGAAAATTACCGCAGCGTCATCGCCTGTCAGCAAATGAAGGAATTGCTGGAGCGCATTGACAGTGGAGTGCTTTTTGAATTGCTGGGATATGAGAAAGAGGGGGGACAGCTTATTCAGGACAATATCAAGACGTTCGAGTCGGCCCTGAAAGTAGAAAGTAACAATATTACCATGCCCGGGGAGGGGGAAGCGTGTAAAAAACTGAAACACTATTATTCGGACTATAAAGCCGCTCTGGACAAGGTACGGGATCAGCAACAACCGCATGATCAGCGCAACAGCGCCTATTTCAACACCCTTTTGCCGCTGTTTTATCACGTCAAGGATACGGCGAACAGCATACTTCAGATGAATCAGCAAAACATGTCGGATGCCAATGATCGCGCCCGGCGTAAGGCGGCACAAACACGGCAGCAAATGTATCTATTGCTGTTGAGCGGCAGCGCCCTGGCCGTTGTGTTTACCATCTTCATGGGACGCTGGATATTAAATCCCCTGAGGCAGTTGACGAAATCCGCCAATGACATTCGCCAGGGCAACCTTGATCTTATAGTAAGAAGTGATTCCACCGATGAGATCGGGCAATTATCCAATGCATTTGACGCCATGGCGGCAAGTCTCCGCGAATTCCGGCGAAGCGATCACTCGCGCATGCAGCGCATACAGCATGCAACCCAGCAAACGTTCAACAGCTTGCCGGATGCCATCGCCATCGTTGATGCGGAGGGCATGATCGAAGTGGCTACAGCACTTGCGGGTGAAGCCTTTGCGTTAAAACCAGGAAAAACCCTCAAGGAAGCATCCCAACCTTGGATGATGTCTATGTTTGAGGAAACCCTCCGGACCAACCATCCGACAGTGGGAAAGGATGACGTCGCCATTCTGCAGTGTTTTGTGCGCGGTGAGGAACACTTTTTCCGTCCGCAAGCGATACCCATCTTGGACTCAAAGGGCCAATCCACAGGAGTGACGCTGCTATTCCAGGACGTGACCCAATTACAGCAGCAGGACGAACTCAAGCGCGATTTGCTCTCCACGGTTTCTCATCAATTAAAAACCCCACTGACGTCCCTGCGTATGGCGCTGTATCTTTTGCTGGGGGAGAAGATAGGACCGTTGCTGCCCAAACAGGAAGAATTGTTATTGGCAGCGCGTGAGGACAGTGAACGCTTATATGGGATCATCGAGGATCTATTGGATATCGGGCGCATGCAATCCGGCCGCGTTCAGATGGACCTGAAGGGATGTGACCCAAATCAGTTGGCGCATGTCGTCATTTCACAGTTTGTCACTGCGGCGCAGGACAAAGGTGTTTTCCTGGAAGAGCGTTTGCCTTCCGGGTTGCCGCCGGTATGGGCTGATGCGACCCGCATAAGCCATGTATTTGCCAATCTGCTATCAAATGCATTGCGATACACGCCTCCCGCGGGACGCATCACCGTTTCCGCGCGCGCCGAAGAATACTGGGTATGGTTTACAGTTTCCGATACAGGTACGGGCATTCCCAAAGAGTACCAATCCCAAATCTTTGAACCCTTTTTCCGGGTGCCAGGGCAAAGCGGCGTTACCGGGGCGGGCCTCGGCCTTACCATCGCCAAGGAAATTGTTGAGGCGCACGGCGGTTCCATTCACGTGCAAAGCGAAGAAGGCGCGGGATGCACCTTTACGTTTTCTTTACCCCGCACGGATCGTACGCCCAACACTACACGCAAGGATGTAACACCATGATGGATGTTATCTATATGGCGTCAACGATGGGGTTCTTCGGACTCTGCGTTTTATACGCCATGGCATGTGAAAGGTTGTAATCATGATGAACATATTTATAGGCGCAATTAGCACGGCGCCTATCGGTTATCTCATCATCTCCGTGATCCGTCCAGAATGGTTCTAGAGAGGCGCTGGCACTATGAATATCTTCGGATGGATCCAACTCGCATTATTTTGTGGCGTCCTACTGGCGTTGACCAAACCCATTGGACTCTATCTGGTCCGTGTGCTTGATGTACAAGGGAAAACGTTTCTTGACCCCGCCCTAAAACCGGTTGAGTTGTTCTTGTACCGCTTTTGCCGTATTGATCCTGCGTACGAACAAAACTGGAAACAATATTCCCTGTCGTTGGGAGTGTTCAGCTTGATTGGCATCGTGTTTACCTATGCCCTTCTCCGTTTACAGGCATTTCTTCCGTTGAACCCACAGCACTTTCCGGGACTGCCGCCGGATTTGGCATTTAATACCGCTATAAGTTTTGCCACGAATACCAATTGGCAAAATTATGGGGGTGAAAGTACCATGTCGTATGCGTCGCAGATGGTGGCGCTCACCTTTCACAACTTTGTCTCTTCCGCCGCGGGCATAGCGATTGCCGCTGCGTTGGTCCGAGGCATTTCGCGTCGTGAAACCCAGGCACTCGGCAATTTTTGGGCGGATCTGATTCGAACGACATTATATCTGCTTCTTCCTTCATCTCTGATTTTCGCGGTAGTTCTCATTTCGCAGGGGGTTGTTCAGAATCTGAATCCGTATACGGTTTCAGATTGTTTGGAACAGGCTGTTAGCGGTGTTTCGCCGAAACAAACGATTGTCCAAGGGCCGTTGGCATCGCAAGAGGCCATCAAAATGCTGGGCACCAACGGTGGTGGATATACGAATGCAAATTCCTCACATCCTTTTGAGAATCCAACGCCGCTCTCCAATTTTCTCGAGATGCTGGCCATTTTTCTCATACCAAGCGGACTCACCTGGTATCTGGGGCGCATAGTGGGCAATCAGCGCCATGGCTGGGCGGTGTGGACAGCGATGATGATGCTTTTCCTCTGCGCCGTTGTCTTTTGCTGGTGGGCGGAAAGTCACGGCAATCCGCGATTGGCTGCTCTCAGGATAGATATCGCGAGTGGCAACATGGAAGGCAAGGAAGTGCGGTTTGGCATATTCAATTCGGCGCTCTTTGCCACTGTTACCACGGATGCTTCCTGCGGCGCCGTGAACGCCATGCATGATTCCTTCACTCCCTTGGGCGGATTGGTTCCTCTCGTGAACATTCTGTTGGGCGAGGTAGTGTTCGGCGGAGTAGGTGCGGGCCTATACGGAATGCTGATATTTGTGCTCCTGAGTGTTTTTTTGGCGGGGTTGATGGTTGGGCGCACGCCTGAGTATCTCGGCAAGAAAATAGAGGCCTATGACATAAAACTCTGCGTGCTTGTCCTGCTTGCGCTGATTTTTCCCATCTTGGGATTCAGTGCGTGGGCGTCGGTAGCCACCTGGGGCCTAGCAGGGCGCAACAACCTTGGACCCCATGGTTTATCGGAAATTTTCTACGCCTTTGCTTCCGGCGCCGGGAATAATGGAAGTGCTTTCGCCGGATTAAATGGCAATACCCCCTGGTATAACACGACATTAGCCGTGGCGATGCTTTCCGGGCGGTTTTTAATGATCGTGCCCATTCTCGCCCTGGCCGGAAATCTTGCGCGCAAAAAACTTATTCCCGCCAGCAGCGGGAGCTTTCCCGTTTCGGGAGGCACATTTACTGTTTTACTGGTTAGCACGGTGCTCATTGTCGGAGCGTTAACTTTTTTCCCAGCCCTGGCCCTGGGACCCATTGTTGAACATTTCATCATGACGGCGTCCACCGCCGCATTTTAGGAATAGCAGTGTATGGCAGCACAACGACATGCTTTATTGGATCGCGAGATTCTCCTCCAGGCAGTCCTGGACGCGTTCAAAAAATTGAACCCGTTGAAAATGATGAAAAATCCCGTGATGTTTGTCACCGAAGTGGGCGCCGTTCTTGCCACGCTGGGCCTTGTTCTTCCTACAGAAGGCGAAACGCTTCGCTTTGTGGCACAGATTGCCGCCTGGCTGTGGTTTACGGTGCTGTTTGCTAATTTTGCCGAAGCCTTGGCCGAAGGGCGGGGAAAAGCCCAGGCCAATGCGCTGCGCCGCACCCGCACGCAAACTACCGCTAATCGCCTCTGGAGCGATGGCTCCACAGACAAGGTTTCGGCTGATTTGCTGTGCAAAAATGATTTGGTCCTGGTATCCGCCGGGGAAATTATCCCTGCGGATGGAGAAATTATCGAAGGCATTGCCACGGTCGATGAGTCTGCGATTACCGGGGAATCCGCTCCGGTGATTCGTGAAGCTGGTGGCGACCGCAGCGCGGTGACTGGGGGTACGCGCGTACTCTCCGACTGGATACGGGTTCGGGTGACCGCAAATCCCGGCGAGAGTTTTTTGGATAAAATGATCCGGCTGGTGGAAGGCGCACGGCGGCAGAAAACACCCAATGAGATCGCGTTGACGATTCTGCTCTCTGCGCTCACCATCATTTTCCTCACCGCCATAATTACGCTGAAGTGTTTTGGATTGTACTCTGGCATTTCTTTTTCTCTAACCGTACTTGTGGCGTTGCTGGTGTGTCTGATCCCCACCACCATTGGCGGGTTGCTGAGCGCCATCGGCATTGCGGGCATAGACCGGCTTGTGCGGAAAAACGTGCTGGCCATGAGCGGGCGCGCCGTGGAAGCCGCGGGCGATGTGGATGTCCTCTTGCTCGATAAAACCGGCACCATTACTTTGGGTAACCGCGAGGCCACTCAATTCATCCCCGCGCCAGGGGTAACTGAACTCGAACTGGCGGATGCGGCCCAGTTGGCGTCACTGGCGGATGAGACTCCGGAAGGACGCAGCATTGTGGTTCTGGCTAAGCAGTATGGTTTACGCGGGCGGGCTTTGTCTGAAATGCCCCATGCGGAATTCATCCCGTTTACCGCGCAAACGCGAATGAGCGGGATCAACCTGGATGGACAGCAGATACGCAAAGGCGCCGCGGAGTCAGTAAGAGAATTTGTGGGCGGTGCTTTTCCGACTGAAGTGAATGATGCCATCACCGCCGTCTCGAGCGCAGGAGGAACGCCGTTGGCCGTCGCCCGGCAGGACAAAGTCTTAGGGATTGTTTATTTGAAAGATATTGTGAAAGGCGGCCTCCGGGAGCGCTTTGATCGATTTCGCGCCATGGGCATCAAGACAGTCATGATTACCGGCGATAACCGCTTGACCGCCGCGGCGATTGCAACAGAAGCCGGAGTAGATGACTATCTGGCTGAAGCCAAACCGGAAGACAAGCTGGCGCTCATTCATCAGGAACAGACCTTGGGGCATCTGGTTGCCATGACCGGCGACGGCACCAACGACGCGCCCGCACTAGCCCAAGCCGATGTGGGCGTGGCCATGAACACAGGCACGCAGGCCGCCAAGGAAGCCGGAAACATGGTTGATCTGGATTCGAACCCAACCAAACTTATCGAGATCGTTGAGATAGGCAAACAATTGTTGATGACCCGGGGCGCGTTGACCACGTTCAGCATTTCCAACGACGTGGCCAAATATTTCGCTATAATTCCCGCGATACTTGTGAGTGCGTTTCCGGAAATTGCACCCCTCAATGTGATGCGGTTGCATTCTCCGGACAGCGCCATACTCAGTGCTGTTATTTTCAATGCGCTTGTCATCATTGTGTTAATTCCCCTAGCCCTACAAGGCGTGAAGTTCCGGCCGTTGGGCGCTGCCGTACTTCTGCGCCGCAACCTGCTGATATTTGGTCTTGGCGGGGTAGCCGTCCCGTTTATAGGAATCAAGATGATCGATGTTTTAATTACTTTCCTTCATCTTGCTTTAGAGTAGACTATGAAAAATTTCATGAAAGAAATTACGACAGGATTAAGACTCACCGCCACCCTGGTCATCCTCCTGTGCGGAATATATCCTATCGTCACTCTGGTGATAGGACAAGCCTTCTTTCCCGCGCAAGCCGATGGTTCACTACTCATACGACACGGTGCGATAAATGGTTCGGAACTCATCGCACAATCGTTTTCCGGCCCACGGTATTTTCATCCCCGGCCTTCCTGTGCGGGAACAGGGTATGATGTCCTGCACTCGGGCGGAAGCAACCTGGGGCCCACCTCCGCTGCTTGGCTTGAAAGCGTAAAGGCAAGGGCTACCGTATATCGTCAAGAAAACGGGCTCTCCGCAGATGTGTTGATTCCCGCGGATGCCGTAACAGCATCGGGAAGTGGTTTGGATCCCGATATCAGCTTTCAAAACGCACAATTGCAGGTCTCCCGGGTCGCGCGGGCACGTGGTCTTCGTGAAGAAGTTATCTGGGCAAAAATACAGGCTGTGGCGGAAGGCCGCACCCTTTGGATTCTTGGTGAACCCCGTATCAATGTACTGCGGTTAAACATGGACTTGGATAATCAATTATGAATGATCCAATAGATAACAAAGCCATCTCCTTTCTGAGAATGATACGTCAATCCCAGCGGGGCCGGCTGAAAATATATCTTGGCTACTGCGCGGGCGTCGGGAAAACATATCAAATGCTCCTTGAAGCCCGTCGTCTGAAAGAAGATGGAATCGATGTCGTGGTGGGATATGTCGAAACGCATGCCCGTCCTGAGACCGCCCAGCTTTTGAATGGTCTTGAAATCATGCCCCGGATAAAACAGGAATACCGGGGTGTACCCCTTGAGGAAATGGATGTGGCGGCGATTCTAGCCCGGAAGCCGGAAGTCGCCCTTATTGATGAGTTGGCGCATACGAATGTTCCTGGCAGCCGGAATCAAAAACGGTATGAAGACGTGCAGGATATTCTGGATGCAGGCATCCATGTTATCACCACATTAAATGTCCAACATCTGGAAAGCCTGTATAACACGGTGGAGAACACGCTCGGTGTCAAAGTGCGCGAGCGGTTGCCGGACATTGTGTTGCTGCAGGCGGATCAAATTGTAAACGTCGATCTCACTACGGAGGACCTGCGCCGACGCCTGGAAGGGGGAAAGATCTATCCCCTGGAGCGCATTGAAACCGCGCTAATGAATTTCTTCCGGGAATCGAACCTTGAACAACTTCGCGAGATAACACTGCGTGAACTGGCGGCACATATTGACGCGCGCCGGAGAGATCCCAGCGAACAGGAAATAACTCTTGCGCCGGACCAAGTGATGGTGTGCCTGAGTTCGCAAGGGCCTAATAGCGAAATGTTATTGAGGTATGCCTCGCGCCTTGCGGGGAAACTGAACCGCAACTGGTATGCGCTCTATGTGCAGACACCCTCTGAAGACCCCGAAAAAGTGGATACTCAAACCCAGCAAATGCTCAGTTCCACCTTGACCCTGGCTAAGCAATTGGGGGCGATGGTGTTTACGTATAAAGGAGAAAATATCGCCGATACCATCCTTCAGTTCGCCCGTGAATATAGAGTAGGGCACATTGTGATTGGACGTCCAGGCACAACTTCTCGCTGGAAACGGATTTTGGACCGAAGAACTATTGTTGAATGCCTCATCGAAAAAGCCGAAGGGCTAACGGTCGTAGTTCTGGACACAGTCAAAGGGCTGCCGGTCATCGACAAGCGTCTGGTGGAAACAACACCCGTCAAACCGCCCCCACACGCGAATGTGCCAGCGACCATACCCAAATTGTCCACACTGCTTTCCTCAAAGCAAATCATTGTTTGGGACAAGCCAGTACTGAAAGAGGACATTCTAAATACCCTTGTGATGGTTGCATTGTGGAACTTTGATTTTCCCCAACAATTGGTAGCTTCGCAGAAGATCTGGGAACGGGAACAACAAGGCTCGACTTTCTTCAACGAAGGAGTTGCTTTCCCTCATGTGCGGCTGGATGGATTGGACCAACCCCGGTTGGCGCTGGGAATTACACATCATGGCGTTGTGGATGTGGCAGCCCAGAAACCTATAGAAGTGGTTTTTCTAATCCTAACGCCGCTTCAACAGGCCAGCGCACAATTGCAAATTTTAGCCCTGAGCAGCAAAGCAGGGCAAAATCGCCACCTGATTCAACAACTGAAAAAAGTAGACACACCGGAACAAGCCATGGAAGCCATCCAGGATTGGGAAGCACAGCTATAAGTGTTTGTCAATGCATTGAGGCAGGAAGCGCTATTTCGGCAGTTCCACGCGCAGGTGCATGCTCTTGATCTGTGTGAGGTTCAGTAATCCGTAATGCGACAGCGTAGCGCCGCGGCCGGTATCCTTCACGCCGGTCCATGGGAGGGCCGGATCAAGGTAATCGCAACGATTCATGAAAAAGGTGCCGGTTTCGATTTGTTCGCCAACACGGATAGCGCGTTGCGGGTCCATGGTCCAGATGGAGGCAGTCAGGCCATAGGGGCTATCGTTCATGAGGCGGATAGCTTCTTCGTCGCCGGATACCGGGATGATCGCGATAACGGGGCCGAAGCTTTCTTCCTGGACCAGCGAACAGTCCTGCGGCGCATCAATAACCACGGCGGGGCAGGAGAAATAGCCTTTGTTTTGTTTCCCGAATTCTTCCGGAGAAACCAACAGCTTGCCGCCCTTCTCCACGGCATCCTTCACCTGCCAAGCGAGGAATTCCGGCGCGCCCTTGGAGGCCAGCGGGCCAATGGACGTGGCGCTGTTCATGGGATCGCCCACATTGTACTTGCGCACCAGCGCGGCGTAGGCATCGACGAAATTCCTGTAGATGGCCTTGTCCACATACACACGCTCGATGGCGCAACAGGACTGTCCGGCGTTATAGAACGCGCCATCCACGCAGTTGTCCACGGAGAAATCGAAAGGGGCGTCCGCGCAAACATAGGCCGGGTCTTTCCCGCCCAATTCCAATCCCACGTCAATGAACCGATTCGTGGCACTCTGCACCACCTCATGTCCGCCGCGCACTGAGCCCGTGAACGATACATGATTGATACCCGGATGCTTGATGAATAAATCCGTGACATGGTGGTCCGCCACGATATCCTGGACCAGCCATTTCGGCGCGCCCGCTTTTGCAAAGGCTTCCGTAAATGCCCTTGCGCACAGGGGGGTTTTGCTGGAGTGCTTGATGATGACCGCGTTCCCCGCGAGCACGGCCGGCGCCACCACATTGACGGCGATCAGCAGCGGATAATTCCATGCGGCGATGTCCAGCACAACACCCTTTGGTTCATGCCGGATGTAGCGCGTGAAACAGGGCTTTTCAGGGAGATATTCGTCTTTAAGCGTCTCTTCCGCTATATCGATCATGTAGCGTGTGCGTTCCAGCATGCCATTCACTTCATTCCGGGATTGCTGGAGCGGTTTGCCCATTTGTAGCGTCAGGTCTTTTGCGATTTCATCCCGCATGCCATCAAAGACCTTCATGAACCCTTCACAGAGCGCCTTCCTTTCCGCCATAGGCGTATTTTTCCACCCGGCGAAGGCCGTGCGTGCATGCGCCACAGTGGTGTCGATTTCTTCCTCGTTCAGCATAGGCAGGGTAAAGGCCACTTCTTCGGTAAACGGATTGATTACGTTCAGTTCTTTTGCGCTCATGACGTCAATATCCTCTTGAACAGGTTAGGGTGCGGCTTGCTTCATCCACGCACATATTATAAAGTGCTGGTTGTGTGCGAACCAAATTGTCAGGAAGGAATGCCCGCATGCCGAAAAAGCAGGAGAACACAGCAGCTTCCCCGAAGCCGGGGCGAATGGATGCCATCCCCTCTCAGGGTCTGCCCAGGACGATGATTCTGGAACGCATGACCGCCCTGCAGAAAGAGGATGTGCGCTGGCGGGAAAACCGCGCGTTCAGCCTGGTGTTTCATCAATCAGACGAACACACGGAATTTTTAAAGGCAGCGCACAATTTATTTTTTGAGGGGAATGGCCTCAATCCGATGGCCTTCGCCAGTCTGCGCACCTTCGAGCACGACGTTATCCGGATGACTGCTTCCATGCTTCATGGCGGGCAGGAAGCCGTGGGCACCATGACCTCCGGGGGCACGGAAAGCATCCTGCTGGCCGTCCGCACCTACCGGGACCGTGCCCGGGCGCTTTTTCCCAAGATAAAGAAGCCAAATATCATCGTGCCCGCATCCGTGCACGTGGCATTCGACAAGGCGGGAAAATATTTCGATGTGAAGATCATCCATGCACCCCTGTTGCCGGATGGCCGGGTCAATCCCGGGGCCGTGGAACGCCTGATCACTCCCAACACCATCGCCCTTGTGGGGTCTGCGCCGAATTACCCCAACGGCATGATCGACCCCATCCCCGAGTTGGCCTCCATCGCCTTGCATCACGGCCTTGGCCTGCATGTGGATGCCTGTATCGGCGGATTCTTCCTCCCCTGGGCGGAAAAAATCGGGTACTCCATTCCTCCCTGGGATTTTCGTGTGCCGGGCGTGACCTCCATCTCTGCTGACCTCCACAAATACGGCTATGCGGCAAAAGGCGCGTCCACCATCCTCTACCGCAACATGGACTACTTGAAGTATCAGTTCTTCGTATTTGTGGACTGGCCGGGCGGCGTTTTTGCCTCACCCAGCCTGCCGGGCACCCGTCCCGGCGGGTCGATCTCGGCCGCGTGGGCTGGTTTGCAGGCCATGGGGGAAGACGGCTATCAACACAACGCGGAGACCGTGATGAAAACCGCCCAGCGTTTCAAGGAAGGCATCGCCGCTATTGAAGGACTGCGCGTACTGGGCAATCCGCCGGCCGGAGTCTTCGCCTATACCACCTCGGACCACCGTCTGAATTGCTACGCCATTGCCGATTACATGACGGAGAAAGGCTGGCACATCGACCGGCAGCAACGCCCGCCGAGCATCCATCTGATGATCAATCCGGGGCATGCCCGCATTGTTGAGGACTACCTGCAGGATCTGCGAAAGGCCGTGGACCATGTGCGGTCCCATCCCGATGCGGTCCTGTCCGGCAGCGCACCGGCGTATGGCCTGATGGCCAATGCTCCCCTGCGCGGGCTCGTGTCCCAAAACATCCTCGAAATCATGGAACATATGTACGACGCCGAGGGGGCCATGCCAGAACTCGATTCGGAGGGCGGCGGCGTCCCGAAAATAATCCTGCGCCTTATGAAACTCCGGCTGCGCCTCGGGAATGTATTCAAAAGGGGGGCATAACAAAAGGCGCGCCAGCCATATGATTTTGTTCGGCACACCATGTATACTGTGCATGCGCGAACACATGCACGACGACGGAATTCAACTGCCGCGAGAGGGTATTGTGGTGGAATAATGCTGTTCCTGCCTGAAAAACGAATGATCTGTTGCACACGCGCCATTTTCCCGCTCCTGGCGATGGCGTGGGGCGGCCTAATGTTGTCCGCATACGGGCAGAGCGGCCTGATGGATAAAATCCAATCCGGATTGAACGACGTCGCCAAGGGCATGGATTATGTAGGGCAAAAAGCAGGCGATATTCTCGGCCAGGGGCTCGGGATAGGGGAAAGTAAAACGACTCCCTTTAACGAGACCCGTAACTTCAGCGAAACTTATCCTGTCGGCCCCACGCCCATCATCTCGGTCTCCAATCAATTCGGCGAGATTCGCGTGAACACCTGGGAAGACCGCGTGGTCCAGGTAAATGCCGTAATCACGGTGGGCGCGGAATCGGCGGAAGTGGCCGCCGCGATCACACAAGGCATACAAATCCATGCAACCCATTCCGGCGACCTCGTGGAAATCCAGACGCTCTATCCGGAAACAAAACAGGACATGGGCTATGTGGCCATGATGGTGAATTACACCATCACCATCCCCAAAACCGCCAGCCTCGTAACGGATAATTTCTTTGGCGACACCATTGCCCAGAACATCGGCGGATTACTGGCGGTGGAGGCGCAATACGGGCTGGTGGACATCAGCGATATCACGGGCAATGTGAAAGTGCGCACCCACGGGGAGTTCCCCGTGAAAGCGAAGAATCTGGCGCAGGGCGGCGTTTTTCAGCTCCACAATGCACAGGCGGAATTCAGCGGCATTTCGGGCGAACTCCAGGTGAACAATTTCCGGGGCAGCATTGTTATGGGCAATCTCGCCCCCGACGCCTATATCGATGCGGCCAGCGATGGCGGCCCCGTCCACCTCATTTTGCCTGCGGACGCCCAGCCGGATCTTACGGCCACGGTACTCTATGGCACTTTCCATTCCGATTTGCCTTTTTCACAATCGGCGCAGGGCAACAAACTCGTGGCGCGTAGCGCATATACGGAATCCAAACAGCGTATTCTGCTCAGCGTGACTTTCGGGGACCTGCGCATCGAAGCACAAACCAAGGAAGGCGAACCAAAACCCGGCGCAGGGCCGGAAACCAAGCCCTTTAACGACGTCATATCGGCTACGGAACCCGCCCCGGAAGGAACAAGTCTTCGCATTGACGCCACCGCGGGCGATATCCGGATTGAAGGCATAGATGAGAACGAAGTCCGGGTAACCGCTACCCGCTTTGTATGGGTTCCCCTGGCCGCCAAGGCGCCCCCTGCTTTGGAAGCGCTTCAAGTGAAAATGCAGAAGACCGAGGGGAGACTCAGTTTGAGCACCGCGGCCACTGCCGATATGAAAACCCTGGAATGCTCCTCCTACCGGGTGGATTTGGTTCTGCAGTGTCCCCGCACCTTGCTGATTGAAGTATACGCGCAAGAAGGCATGACGGCGCTCAGCGGTTTGGGCGGGGTGATTTCCGTAACCCAAAACGCGGGAGCCATCACTGCGGAGCATCTGTTAGGAGACATCAAGTTGTCCAATCAGAATGGCCCTATAACCACGACTGATTGCAGCGGATCCACCGAAGTCATGGCGCGCAACGGAACTATTACCCTGACCCGGAATTTTGCTAAAGTGAACGCGCAATGCGTCCAGGGGCGTATCATCATTGAGTCGCCGCAAAATGACGTTTTCGTTCGCAACAACGGAGGTGACATCCGCATCCTGGCAATGGAGGGCGTAAAAGGAAATTTCGACGTGCTCGCGGAACATGGCAACCTGAGCATGGTTCTTGCCCCGGACGCCGACGCCTCGCTTCTCGTAAAAACGGCCAACGGCTCCGTCCACAGTTCCATCCCCCTCACCGGCGGCATCACTCGAGACACCCAGGAGTTTACCGCCCATCTGAAAGAAGGGAAATATACCCTCCGGCTCGAAGCCGTTGGCGGAAACATCTATCTGGATTAAGCACCCTCATTGATCATAGGCTGGATGATTTTACATACTTCTTTAGCCCCAACCGGCGCATTTGGTACAATAACTTGGCAACAATAGGAATAGCACATGGGTTTACTCTCGTCGAAAATCTCGCTTAAAAGCATGGTGCCGATGTGCCGGCAACTTGCCACGTCATATGATGCCGGTATCCCCATTCTGCGTGCGTTGTCGCTGGTGAAGGAAAGCGCCCAGGATAAAAATACCCGGGAGGTGATCCTCAACATCAGCACCCGCGTGCAAAACGGCTGGACCCTCGGCGATGCCGCGCGCGCGGAAAATAAAAAACTGCCGCTTTATTTCATTGAATTATTGGCGGCAGGAGAAAAGAGCGGAAGCCTGGCGGTCATGCTGCGGGATCTTGCGAATTATTTCGAAGATCAACTGGTCATGCGCCGGCAAATTATCACCGCCGCGGTCTATCCGGTATTTCAACTCTCGGTAGCATGGTTTTTCGGTACCTTTGCCCTCCGCTTGGTTCGCTCCCTCGATTTCACCGGGAAAAAAGTTTTTAGCCTTTCCACTTATTTCCATGAGTATATGATGTTTCAACTCAAGGCCATGATTGTGTTGGCAATGATCGGCGCAATCATCGTGGTGCTCTCACGAATGGGCATATTCCAGTGGATCTGGGGCTGGTTCACCAACTTTGTCTGGCCTATTAAAAATGTTACGAGGAAATTCGCGCTGGCCCGCTTTTTCCGAAGCATGTCCCTGCTCATCGGCAGCGGCATGCATATCCGTCAGTGCATCGAAAACTCCGCGGCCATCACGGTTAATCCCTATATCCAACGAGACCTTTTGAAAGCGGCCCCCCTGGTGGCCGATGGGGCCACGCTGGTCGACGCGTTTGCCTTCAGCCATTCCCTCACGCCCATGGCCAGGCAAATGCTGCATGTGGGCGAACAGAGCGGAAATCTTGAGCAGACCCTGTTGAAAGTGTCGGAATATCATCTGGCCGAAGCCAACACGGCGGTAAAAGTCGCCACACGCGCCATGAACGTGCTCTTGCTGATTGCCATTGGCGGTTTGGTAGGATATATTTACATCAGTTTTTGGACCACCTATTACGGAAGAATGCTGGACAGCATTGGATAAAGGAAATTGTGGCCGCGATGAATGAGCAGTATCAACACGAAGAACCGAGAGACCGCACAAAGATCATCTGGCTGACTGTAGGGGTGCTATTTATAGCAATGGTGGTTGCTTTATGGATGTCGGGCCGCCCCAAATCGGAAACCTCCTGGGTGCGCGCAAAACATATCTTGATCACCTATGATAAAAACGACCCGGCGGATCGCGTGCGGGCCCTCGATCTCATCTCTTCCCTCCGGGAACGGCTCATCAAAGGCGAAAGCTTTTCGTCACTGGCAAAGGAATACTCCGACGATACAAGCAGCCGTTCAAGAGGCGGTGTTCTTTCCGATCAGCCCCGGGGCGCCCTGGCTCCCGAATTCGAGCAATATGTCTGGAACGCCCCCCTCGGCCAGCTCAGCGACATCGTCTCCACCGATTTCGGGTTCCATTTGATTGTTGTCGTGGATCGCCACCTTTCAGAGGTGGACCAGCATGAAATCGATCTGGATAAACGCGCCCGGGAAGAAGCAGCCCGGCAAAGCCAAACCGCCTCTCCCGCTCCTGCCCCACAACCCTGAGCAGATTTTCGGGAGAAACAACTCACCCTTACGGTGTTTTCGAGTAGTATTTCTGTAGATTCTGGATGACCGAGGGAAAATTATCCCAATCCTGGAAGAAAATGGATATGAGCAATAAAATTATCGTTTCATACACATCTGTTGCACCATGTGCTACCGGCATTTTCCCGCGCGAAATAGGTCTTACATGAGCCATGCGGCTTCCTTTCCAGCTTCGTTCGTGCTTCACCGTTTTCCCCGGCTATTCTAAATACATTATAATGCTTCCGTCCACCTGTTACACAAATAAACTAGAAAAAGATCAGGAGTCGTTCAGTGAATCCGTTTAAGCCCTTGATAGAACCCATGTTAACCGCTTTCCCCGGTTTGGAGGCTGGAGACATCTCCTTCACCACCCCCCCAAAATTGGATCTGGGCGATGTGGCCATTCCCATGTTCATCCCGGGCCGCAAACTCTCTAAAGCACCTCAAGTCCTGGCGGCGGAAGCGGCACAACAAACCATTTTTGGTAAACAAGTGCGGTCCGCAGCCGCGGCCGGCCCCTACCTGAATCTAAAACTGGACCGCGCTTTCTTCGCAAAAACTATTGTGGAAGCTATTCTCCAGGAAGGGGATGCTTTTGGCTCCAACCATACCGGACTGGGCAAACGGGCGTTGATCGAGCACACCAGCATCAACCCCAACGCCAGTCCCCATGTAGGCCGCGCGCGTTGCGCGATGATCGGCGACAGCATCTCCCGCTTGTTCCGTTTCGAGGATTATCACGTCGAGGTGCACTACTACGTCAACGACATGGGCCGGCAAATCGGGCTGCTCGTGCTCATCGCGGATGAATTGGAGGGCATGACCTTTGATCAGGTCCTCGACGCCTATGTCCGTGCCAACGCCCGTGCGGAACAAGACCCCGAATTCGCCGCGCAAGGCTATGAACTGCTCGCAAAAATGGAAGAAGGCGATCCGGATGCTCAGAAAAAATTCGGGGCGGTCGTCGATTTGTGCCTCCAGGGGCAATTAGCCGTCCTGGCCCGCATCGGCGCACATTATGACGTGTTTGATCACGAATCCAAATATGTAAAAGATCCCCGGCTGGACCATGTACTCGAAGCCCTGCGCGAAAAAGAGGCGGTCTTTGTGGATGAAGAACAACGGCTCGTGGTGGATTTGGCCAAGCTGGGCCATGCACAGGAGGAAGGCCGCTATTTCGTGCTCATGCGCGCCAACGGAAGTTCCATGTACGGCTACCGCGACTTGGCCTATACCATGGACAAGGAAGCCATCCACGCCGATATTAATCTCATCGCGCTCGGTGAAGATCATAAAC
The DNA here is from genome assembly GCA_029565395.1 of Candidatus Hydrogenedentota bacterium. Taxonomy (GTDB): domain Bacteria; phylum Hydrogenedentota; class Hydrogenedentia; order Hydrogenedentales; family CAILVY01; genus CAILVY01. Next base: position 47,585 of record JAKQOG010000220.1, read on the forward strand.
TGTATTTCCAACAACTCGCCATGATCCTGGAAGCAGCAGGCCACAAAGTTCCGGAACCCATCTACTACTCCTACATCCTGCTCAAGGATGGGAAAATGTCCACCCGGCAGGGCAACGTAGTGCTGTTGACGGATTTCCTGGACGAAGCGATTCGGCGCGCGGCCGAACGTGTCGCGGAACAATGCAACGATCTTACTCCGGAAGAACAGCGGGTGATCGCGGAGCGGGTGGCCATTGCGGCGGTGCGGTTTGCCGTGCTGCGCGTCGGATCAAACAAAAATGTCAGCTTCGACATGGACGCCGCCTTGTCCTTTGAGGGCGACACCGGCCCCTACATCCAATATTCCTGTGCCCGCATCAATTCCATCCTGCGCAAATATGGACAGCCGTTGCCGATGGCCCCCAGGCAGAATTTCCCCATTGAGACGGACGCGGAGTGGGCGCTGCTCACTAAATTGGCCGCTTTTCCCGATGTAGTTTCCGGCGCACTGCGGCAACGCACCTGCGCCCCCATCGCGGTATATGTCCTTGAAGTATCGCGAAGCTTCACATCGTTCTATCACGATTGCCCCGTGCTCACCGCAGGCCGTCCTGAATTAGTCGAATCGCGCCTGCTAACCTGCCAGGCCGCCCTGCAAACCCTTAAAAATGCCCTTTACCTCCTCGGTATCGAAGTCCCGGAAAGAATGTGATTATGGCGGGGTGATTTTTCCTAGGACGACGGGATGCTCGGCGCCGGTGGCCTGAGGAACGTTGGCTGGGGTGCCGAAGATAGTTTCATTGCCGAGAATGGCGAAGGCGATGGCCTCGCGCGCGCCGTCGGGAATGCCATATTGATCGCTCCGGAAAAGCTGAATATCCGGCAGGCCTTTTCGCAGCAGGGAGAGCAGCGTCTTGTTCTTGGCGCCGCCGCCGCCCACGATGATTTGCGTGCAATCGTGGTAGGGCTCGATAAAACGTTTATAGGCGGTTACGATGCTCGCGGCCACCGCCCCGGTCACCGTAGCGATAATATCTTCGTACGCGTGTTCCTTGCGGCTGGCCAAGGCATCGCGCAGATAGACCTCCGCGCCGAATTCCTCCCGCCCTGTGCTCTTCGGCGGCTGCTTGCTGAAATACTTATGGCTCAACAGGTAGTCCATGAATTCGTCGATGATGAGGCCTTTGTGCGCTGCCGCGCCGTCCTTGTCCATCTGTTCCTCGCCCTTGGTGAGAATGCGGACCGCCCCGTCGATGGCGATATTGCCGGGGCCGGTATCAAACGCAATAATGTCCTCGAAATTGGGGGTAACCACCGTGAAATTGGCTATCCCGCCTATATTCAAACAGGTCACCTTGTGTTCCAGTTTATGGAATAACAGCCAATCGGCGTAGGGCACCAGCGGCGCGCCTTGCCCCCCAGCCGCCATGTCCCGTTGCCGGAAATCCGAAACCACCGGCAGTTTGGTGCGCTCTGCAATGATGGCCGACTCGCCAATCTGGAGCGTGCCCGCCTTGTCATTCGCCCGCGGCGGCACATGGATCACCGTCTGGCCATGCGAGGCAATGAAATCAATGATTATCTTCTGCTCTTCGGCAATGCCCATCATCGCCAAGGCGGCTTCCGCAAAGCGTTCGCCCAACTCAAAATTCAGCAGGCATGCCTCCCGGATCGACATGTGCTCGTCCAAAAGGCGCGTTCGTAAGACGTCCGGATACGGGAAGTTCTTGTAGGCCACCTGTTTAATGACAATTTCCTGCCCCGTCCCCTTTATCCGGACCAAGGCGGCATCGATCCCATCACACGAGGACCCAGACATCATCCCCAACACAAACCGGGCCTGTTTTTTTCGCAAATACTCTATATCAAGCATAGTCCTTCCTAACTTTCCTAATCCACATCTGTCCCTACCAGCATACTCCGAAGATAAGCTTCAACGCAATCAAAATCAAATTTTTCGGTATCAGCGATTTTCTCAATATGCCCCAATCCGGATTCCATTTCGCCACAGCCAAGCCCTTTTCCTGATTCTCTTGTATAAAATGTGCTGTTTGTCCAAAAAGATGGTATCATGCCCTGCGGTACGGGCAAGGCAAATATTGTCTTGCATTTCGCCGGAAAAAGGGTGAGGTGAAATGGACCGGTATACCCCTGCGGATATATTGGCATTAAAGCTGGTTCCCGGTGCGGGCAATGTCTCGCTCCGGCTTATACTCACCTGTCTTCGACAGCAAAAATCGCGTCTTAGATCCTTGCTGGGAAAACCGCTCCCGGAACTCCTGCCCCTGTTTCCCTGCGGTCAAGAGCGGCTGGCGGAACTCATTCACGCGTGTGATGCGCGTATGCGAAAAAGGGCCGTTTCGCTTCTTCAAACGCTGGAAAAACACGCTATCATCCCTATTCTCTCCGGAACACCTGCCTATCCTGCCGCCCTGGAGACCCATCTCGGCAAAAATGCCCCCCTTTTGTTTTTCGCCAAAGGAAACCTCGCTTTGTTGTATCAGGAGGCCATCGGGATTGTGGGCACGCGCATGCCGTCTCAAAAAGGAACCCGCATTACACAGGAATGCGCCCGGATGTTCGCCGAACACGGCATACCCATCGTTAGCGGTGGCGCACGGGGCGTGGATACCTTCGCCCATGAAGCCGCTCTGGAGGCGGGGGGAGACACACTAATCGTATTGCCGCAAGGTATCCTTACCTATTCTCCGTCATCCCGCTATACAGCCGCCTTGTCAGACGGAAAATTGCTCTTGATCAGCGAATTTTCCCCCGATGCCGAATGGCAAACCCATGCCGCGGTCACCCGCAATGCCACCATCAGCGCTCTGGCCCGCATGATTCTTGTCATCGAACCCCATTCCGTTAACGGAAGCCTCCGTACCGCCCGCCATGCCCTGGAACAAGGCAAATCCGTCTTTTATCATGGCCTTGGAACGGCGGCTCAACCGCTTGCACGGCACCCCAATACTGTTCCCCTGAGCCCCGTCAATTCTCAAATACTCCTCTCCACATTCCACCAGCCTGGCGCCTCCTTTCCGAATCAAAGCTGTCTGTTTTAATTAATCGCTTTTAACCGGGCCTTACGCCTGCTTCTTGGGCAGCCGGATTACAAACCGCGTATGCGGGCTGTCGGAATCCACCGCGATTTCTCCGCCATGCGCTTCAATGATTCCCTTGGAAATGCTCAATCCCAGTCCCAGCCCCTTTTGATCGGATTTGGTCGTATAGAAAGGAATGAACATCTTCTCATGAATCTCCCATGAAAGACCTTGACCGCTGTCTGTGATGGCCAGGTTCACATGCGAAACGTTATCCTGCACTTCCAAATGCACCCACTTTTCCGGAAGCTTTTCCACCACGTCAAACGCATTGTTCAGCAGATTCAACAACACTTGGCCAATCTGCGCGGCCCGGCATTCAATCACAACCTCCGGAAGCGGTTGCGGCAAGCGCAAATCCACTCCATGCAACTTAAACCGCTCCTGGCATAGCTCAACCGTGTCGATGATAATATCGTGGACTGAAGCCTCCGCAAAGGGATCCCCCGACGCATCCCGGGAAAGACTGCGCAAGCCCCGGATTATTCGCTGAATACGCGTCGCATGCCGTTGTACCATTTGCGTCACGGTGTGGATTTTATCCTTATATTTCACCGGATCTTCGATCAAAACATCCAGTTGTTCCGCCCCGGCCGCCATTACCGCCAAAGGATTATTAATCTCATGGGCTATGCCGCTCGCCATTGTGCCCAGCGCCGACAACCGCGCGCTGTTCAGCATACGCATCTGCTGCTCGGCCAGCAGCCGTTCCGCACGCACCCGCGGCGTTATATCATTACCCACGCACAACGTTTCCCGCACTTCCCCATGCTCGCCATAAATGGGCTTGTTCGTCCATGTAATCCATACCCGCTCCCCGTTGCGCCGCATGTTTTCATTTTCATGGTTGGCGTACCGATCCGGATGCACCGTAATGTCCCGGATCATGTCTTCCATATCCCGGCCGTTCGTATCGGTTTTCGGCACAATCGTTCCTACCACGTTCTTGCCCAACACCTCCTGCTCTTCGTATCCGAAAAATCGCTGCGCAAATTCATTAAGAAACGTGATTCTGCCCTCGCAATCCATCCTCAGAATAATGCTGTTTGCACTCTGCACCAACTCCCGGTATTTGGCTTCGCTTTCACGCAGCGCTGCATTGGCCCGTTCAATCTCCGCCGTGCGCACCTTGACCCGATCCTCGAGTTCCGCATTAAATCGTTCCAATTCCTCCGCATGCTGTTTTCGCGCGGTACAATCCCGGAATATCCCCATCAAACAAAACCTGTCCCGATAGTTCAGCGGAAGCGCCGTGATATCTGCATAAAAAACTGTTCCATCGCTGCGCAAACAAGGAATATCCGCGGCCATCCGCTGTGCGCCGCCCGCCAATGCCCTGAAATGCGCCATCACAAAGGAAAACTGATCTCTTGGATGAAGATCGCCTATAGTCATGGACAATAGGGCCGATTCGGAATAGCCGAACATGGAACAAAACACATCGTTTGCCCGCAAAAAAGATCCCGTGTCTATTTCCGCTATGGCCAGCCCATCCACCAGGCTGTCATAAATGGCCTGCAACTCGGCCCTGGATTCCCGCAATTCCACCTCCACGCGGCGGTATTGGGTCAGATCCGTAAACGATGCCATGATGCCGCGCAGTTTTCCATCAGGGCTTTTTATCACACTTGCCGAAAGGTGGATATCGCGAAACGAGCCGTCTTTCGTCCGGGCTATCAAGTCGCCAGTCCACGTCCCATGCAAAAGCACCCGTTCTAATGCGGTTTGTGCCGCGCGTTCATCCTGCCAAAATTCCGTTGCAGGACGCCCCAATACTTCGGATGGCTCGGAATATCCCCATAACGTCAGAAACGCCGGATTCACGTCCATCAGCCGGCCCTGTGTATCGCCAAAGGCCAGCGCCGTCACCGACATGTCAATGGCCAGACTCTTGGTAAATAACGCCTCCTCAGCCCGCCGCATCGCCGTAAGGTCAACGCCCACTATCTGCTCCGCCAGTTGCCCCTCATAATTGATCATCCGGATGTACTGCATGGAAGGAAATTCTTCCCCATTTTCCCGCCGCAGCGTCACTTCATAACTGGAAGGCACGTCTTCGCTTCCTTCAAACCGCGCCTTCATATACTCCCGGAGCCGGTCGTGTTCACAGGGCGCTATATATTCATACGGATCGCAACCGATCAGGGCAGACGCATTGGGAAGACCCAGTGTAGCGGCCGCCGCTGGATTGGCAAACACCACCCGTCCCTCCTGAACAATAATTACGGCATGCGGAAAACTCTCCACCAGCGTCCGGTATTTCTCCTCGCTTTCCCCAAGTGCGCTTTGCGCCCGCCTCCGGTAATCCGCTTCCGCCAACAGCGCCTGATGCTTCTGTTCCGTACGCGCATTCGCCCGGTCCGCCTCAAAAATCGAAAGATAGAGCCCGCTCAGCAATAATGCCAGACCAATGACAAATGACCCCTCTTCCAGAAATCCCTCCAGATAATCAATGCGTACCAGCATCTGGGCAACAACAGGCACATGAAAATGGACAATCAGGCTTATCCCCTGTGACAGCGCAAGAAGACTCGCGCCCGCCATTAACAACCGCGACACGGACCTGAGAGCGCGCAGATGCCCAATCACATACACCGTTCCAGCGCCCCAGACCAGCAGGGCCATCAACGTCAACGAACCCGTAACCCCATAGGGAACCCCAAAAAGCATGAATAGAATCCGGCCGCCAAGCTCCAGAAAACTGGCGGTCAAAACGGTGATCAGGAGTATCCCCCCCAACCGCCGATAGTGTTTCCTCCTTCCGGGCGGCAAATGATCCTGATCCCTTGACGATGCTCTATTCAAGGGATTATCAGAACTGCCCGCATTCCGAATTTCGCCCATTCGCTCGTACTCCCCAGCACAAAACAGTATGGCCATAACATGAATACGTCTGATGTATGGGAAGAATTCTAACAAAAGCCTTTAAGAGATCCCAGCACTTTTTTCACCCTCTTCCAATGGGATGCCCCCGCTGAAGGGCCGGCAGGTTGCCTCGTTGAATCTGCTATGCTAGAATCCCTATAGTTTCCCTGGAGGTTAATTATGTTCGTTCGGAATGCCATAATCGCAGTGGTTTGTATGACAGCCCTGTTCGGCTGTGCGCGAACCCTGCATAACACCACCGGATTCGCCTTGGAAAATTCCATTACCGTGGATGCCCCCTTCAAAGACACATGGCAAATCGTCAAAGGAGTCCTGCGCGCTCAAGATCTCGACCTGTACACAAGAGACAAACGCGGCACCTTCGTCGCTTACAGCACAGCCTGGAAACATTTCAGCTTCCTCCAGCGGCATCGGACAAAATACACCATTGAACTTGCCCCAGTGAACGAGGAAGAAACCCGTGTTTATATTGAGACTATTCGCCAGGTTTACGGCGTAACCCTGTTGACCTACCCCGGCTGGCATGACCGAAAAGCCAAAAACAATGCCGAAGCCGTTAAAATCCTCAAGGCGGTCGAAGAAAAAGCCGCTGGACGCCTCAGACCCGTGAACGGCGGGAATCCCACCTGATTCCCAATCGGATCAGGCCGGTTCTTCTTTTCCCAAAGTGAGTCCATGCGCCAATAGCGGATCCTTAGTCAAGCCGTTCCGGCGCATCTTTTCCTCAATCCATTCCTCAAGCTGTTGTTCCATGGTCCGCGCTATTTCAGGGCAACGTTCCACCATGTTAACCAACTCGCGCGGATCTGACCGCAAATCATACAATTCCCGAAGCGGCGTGCCATACACATCCGGCTGCCGCGCCAAAATAAACTTGTACTCCGGCGTGCGCAACGCCCACTTCATCTGCCATGTGCATTCCTGGCACACAATCGACTCCCGCACCGCATCCTGCCGATCCCCTCGAAGCCAGGGAACCAGGCTTTTCCCCTCCATTTCCTGAGGAACCGTGATCCCGCAAATCTCCGCTATTGTCGGTGCGACGTCCACCTGCGCCGTCATCATGGGCAGACGGCGCGGCGCATACTCCGGATGCCGCACGAGGAAAGGCACTCGCAGGTTGCCATCGTATAAACCATGATGATCGAAAAATATCCCATGCCGGTACATCATCTCCCCATGATCCGACAACAGAATAATAACTGTATTCTCACGCAATCCCAGTGCCTCCACTGTTCTGAGAAGCTGTCCGATGCCTTCATCACAATACCGGATCTCCGCATCGTACAATGACACAATGTATTCCGCATCCGTGATGTGCGGCCCCAGTTTGTTAAACCACGTCTCCCGCCACACCTTGCCCAAACGATGCTTCTCCATTCCCGCTAAATTGGCATGCTTCGGATCGTTCGGATCTCCCGTATAAAAAAGCTTCCGGTATGCCCGCGGGGGCAAATAGGGCGTGTGCGGATCCCAATAATGCACAAAACAGAAAAAACGCTCGCTGCAATGATGCTCCAGCCACGGCAGCAGCCGCCGGTTGATCTCACGATTATCCGCGTTCAACGAAAGCGCCCGCCGCTGCGTGGGATCAATGTAGAATTCATACCCCCGGTGAAAATCCAGCCGCCATTGACTCAGGTTGTCCACCGCGCACGTCGTATACCCCTGCTGATGCAATACCTGCGGCAGCCATGGTGCAGTGCGCGGAATATCCCGGCCGCCCCCATGCGCCACAATCCCGTGCGTAATGCTATATTGTCCCGTATTGATTGTGACAAAAGAAGGATGCGTCGGGATCGCCGGCGCGATATGCCACTCGCCAACCACCGAAGCGCCCGCAAACGCATCAATATTCGGTGAAGTCTCCCGGCCATACCCATAGCACCCCAGATGGTCCGCCCGCAGGGTGTCAATCGCAATTACAATAACATTTAGGTTCGACATGGCTCTTTGCCCCCATACTACCCCATTCAATTCCTTAAATTCTATCTCCTCCTTGCTCTCTGGAATTTATTGAATTTTTTCAAAAAGAATCCCCTTGTACCCGATATTTAGTGGTAAAGGGATGCCGACCACAATATGTATTGCCTCCGGACACAGCTTGTGGTACAATCAAGTCCTGGAGGAAGAATCGTGCGATTTGGTAAAGCCAATCGAAATTGGGTAGCCGCGGGAAGGCGCTTGTTCAAAGAACAGGAATACGCCTCCGGCGCCGTGGCCACGGAAGAACGCAATGCGCTGCTTGGCTTCGATGCATCCGAGGAGCCTTTCACGGCCCCATCGCCGGAACCGGCGATGAAAGGCGATCCCACACAACATTTGCTTACGGCCTTGGGAAGGTTTCAGCGGCAAATCAGCAAAGCGGAAAACGGCGCGCCACAATCCATCTGGTCCGATGAATGCATGAACCAAATCATCGCCGGCATTGAGATCGCCCTGGAACAGGAGTGGGAAAGTGTTAAAGAGGCCCTTACGGACACCGCACGCATCCTTCAAAGCTTTGAGGACGCCGAATGCGCGGAACAATGTGTTCCTTTTCTTCGCGACTCCTATGAAATTCTCTGCCTGATGGTGGGCGACATTATTGTCGACAATGTGCGGTCGGGCGTTCTCCAAAAATGGCGGGACCGCTATCAGGCCATCGTGGAAGACATGCATTGCGCCGACATCAGGCTGGTGGACGACGATGCGCGCGAGGAAGAACAGGAACAATCCGAAACAGGATTCATGGAAGAAGAGGCGCCCATTATCGAAGAGGTTCAAGAGGAACCTGAAACCATTGAGGCGCCAGATGAGCCCTCCATGGAAAACGCAGACCTTGATGAAGCGCCCCCTTCGTTTGAAACGGCCTCCACGGAAGCCTCCGTGAATGCCGCCTCAACATTTACGCCTGAAGCGTTCCAGGAAGAAACCATTCCGGCGCCGGTCGAGGAACAACCTGCTCCTGTTCCCGTCGAAATCTCCAACAAACAGGAAACGCCCCTGCCCGCTTCCGGTGACCTGTTTCAAAACGTCCGGGAGGCGGTACAGCGCGGCAATGTAACCGAGGCAAAAAATCTCGCACTCCAGGTCGCCCTCGAAATGGCGCGGATCGAGGCGGACCGCCAGGAATCCCAAGTACGGTCCATTGAGCAGGAACGGGCGAAAATCGCGGATGCCCTGCAGATCGCCCAAAAAGATATCGAGCGCACCCGTATGAACCTCGAAGCCTCCGAGCGTTTCTCCGGCGAGTCCCAAGCGGAATTCCAGTCCCGCCGGGAACATGCGGAAAACCTGCATTGCCGCATTACCGAAATTGAAAACAGCATCGCCGGGATTGACGCACAGATTCAGGAACTGCGGGAACGCCGCGCGGCAGAAGAACAACGCCTGGAATCAACCCAGATCGAACTGGATGAGGTCCTCTCCGTTGAAGGGCGCTACCAATCCGAATTAGATGCACTCGCCGACTCGGAACAAAGCGCACGCGCCGCCCTGGAATTGTCCGAACGCAACGTGGCCGCTTTGCAGCAGGATCTCACGGAACGCGATGCGGACATCGAAGCCGCCCGTATTGAATGGGTGCAGCGAAAACAGGCCGTGGCGGAATTGGAACGCACCATCGGGCAAGTCGCGGGCGGAAATACCGCCCCCGCGCCCGGCGAAACGGGAATGTTATTTTAGATCTAATGCAGTGCGTCATTAGCGGCGCCTCATTTTGTCGTAGTCGGTCAGTGGAAAAACATGCGAAAAACGGAGGGAGTTGCATTCAGTGGCTAGGAAAGGCGAAATCATCGGCGCGGTGGATTTTGGTTCACGCGACGTGCGCGTACTGATCGCCCGGAAAAGCGGCGACGGCGCCATCCAGATCCTCGGGCACGGCGTCGCCCCGGCGCGCGGATGCGTGGCACAGGGAATCATTCAAGATTTAAGCGCGGCGCAACTCGCCCTGAAACGCGCCCTGTCCGATGCCGAAAAGGAAGCCGGCGCGCGCGTCCCTGCCCTTTTCTGCGGCATCTCCGGGAAAAACGTCGAAACCTGCATCCGCGAAGGCAACGTAAAACTCGACAAAGGCATGGTGGAGTTTGACCACATGGAGGAGGCCTTGGAAATGGCCGCCCGCGACGCACTCGCCGCGGGAAAACGGCCTGTTTATTCCATCACCTCCCAGGAATGGTACGTGGATGACCTCCGGGTCAGTGAACCCTTGAGCATCCGCGGAAGCGTGCTCAAAGTGCGCGTGCATTTCGCCCTCCTTCCCTCCCTCATTGAAGACAATCTCACCATCTGTATCGAATCCCAGGGAAAGGAACTCGAAGATGTCGTTTTCCTGCCCCTCGCCGCGGGAATGGGGTGCCTTACTCCGGAAGACATCGATCTCGGCGTCGCCATTCTCGACATGGGCCGATCCAGCACCGGCCTCGCCGTGTACCGCGACCGCCGCATCCTCGCCACCCACTGTTTCGAGTGGGGCGGATTCCATATTACCCGCGACGTCGCCGCAGGTCTCCAAATCTCCTTTGAAGAAGCCATCGACCTGATCATGCTCTACGGCATCTCTGAACGCCTCATCCGCCAGGAAGCCCAAAAACGAAGCGGCGATGAAACCGAATCAGATACTGAACCCGCCGGCGCCGACGCTAACATTAAGCTCAAAAGCGCCGTACAAGGCGCTCCCAATATCGTGCCCAGAAGCGAACTGGACAGCATCGTCTTCGAACGTTCCCAGGAACTCCTCAACCGTGTGCATCATCACTTGAACTCGCGCGGTCTTGCCAAGCACGTCATTCGCGGCGTTGTATTGACGGGCGGCTCCGCTATGATCCGAAACCAGGCACTGCTCGCAGAAACACTCTTCCAAGCTCCCGCACGCATCGGACTGCCTGTCGGCATTGATATTTTGCCCCAGCCTGTCAATTCCCCGGAATTCGTCCCCCTTATCGGCGTCGTCCGCCATGGATTCGAATACCGCGACGCCCTGCGCAGTGGCCGCCTCCGCATCCCCCAGGGAGTGACTGGAACCATGCTGCGCGCCATCGGCAACTTCTTTAAGAAATACTTCTTCTGAAATCCCCGCTGTTCCAAGTACTGACGCACGCGAGTCACGCGAAACGCGTAACGAGGCAGATCCCTCTTTTTCGGGCATATACGCGCTTAACTATGTGCCATTCGTCTTTGTTCTTTCAAAGGATTAGATGCGCTTAGGCAGGCGCCATCCGAGCCAATCCCGGTTCTTCGCATAAAAAATATCCCCCGGAATGGAGCAGCATTCCGGGGAATACACATTCACACAGGATTCGACTTACAGATTCGGTGCCGCAATGGCGCCAATCATGGTGGCTACCGTCGGCATTACCGGAGGCGTGGAGCCTTCATCCGAGCAGGCCACCGTGTTGGGAACGTACTTGATGAACTGAACGTGGCCATCCAGGAACAGCACGTTGCAGCCGCCCGGCACGTGGTTGAAGAACGAGATCGCGCCGGTGTTGGCCAATTGATCCAGCATGATCCAGACTTCGCTTTGCGCCTGGGCCGTGGCCGCCGGATTGTTGATGTCCGTAATCAGGAAGCGTTCGATACCTTCCCGAAGACGATAAATCAAATTCGAGCCGCCATTGCCCAACCCGGGACAGTCATCAGTGACATCAATGTCTTCGTCAAGCTTTTTGCGGGCATTAGCAGCTTCAAGTGTCCCGCCACCAGCCTGCAACGCTTGAAGTTCAGTCAACGATTCCGCGAAGAGAACCTCGCATGCACAACCGAATTGCGCCGGCACACAGGCGTCGGTTTCGGGCATCAGTCCGCCAATAATCCCAACGACGGTTTCTAATGTTTCGTAATTGGACATGGGCTCCGGCGGGAATTTATCCAACCGGTCCATGCACCAGCCGATATACGCATAACTGGCATCAATGCGGCCATATTCGGGCCATACATCTTCAGCCATTTGGTCCTCACCGAAATAGCATGTGCCGGTGTCGTCACGCCACATGTAATCCTTGTGTTCCGTGGCATCGGACGGGCAAATGGCAATGTTCGGATCCGACAAATATTCCGGATAAATTGTGTCCACTTGTGGACCGGCTGCTACGTCAAGGTCATAGGCCTCCGGACCTGTTTTCCCAATGGCTTGAAGCGTGGGATAGCGTTCGCCTCTGGATTCATTGGCGTACATCTTGAACACTAGTCCCCATTCCTTCAAGTTGTTCTGGCAGCTTGAACGGCGGGCCGATTCACGAGCGCGTGCCAGCGCCGGAAGCAGGATCGCCGCCAAAATGCCAATGATCGCAATAACGACCAAGAGCTCAATTAATGTGAAACCTTTCTTACTCATAAGTGCTACCTCTCCTTACATTTCCTGTTTCGCTGGCCCGCCCGGAACCCGCATATAAATACCTACATCCCGGCTTTTCGCCGAACGGGGCGGATAACACCCGGCGTCCAATTCTGCCCAATCAGAACCGGTATCTAGGCGTTCTTATGATGTACTAAAATCTATTAAATTGCAAGTAAAAATTTTCTTCTGGGTTTCAGCATGCCTGCAACAGGACCCTCTGTAAAGGTAATTACTTGTTTTTCAAGGATTTACACATGCATGCCGGATCAAAGAACACGCCTTGTACTCTTGATGAGGCATTTGCGAAATAGGCCTTTCGTTATTGCCCCCCCGCCCCCGTCCCGCCCCTCCTGTCCTATGCGATGGCGCATCGTTGAACAAAAGGGCATATT
>JAKQOG010000098.1 GCA_029565395.1 Candidatus Hydrogenedentota bacterium
GCCGACCGCTTCCATACAACTAGGATGTCTAATGCCTGCTCAAACACCGCTGAAGTGGACCATTGGCCCTGAAGATCATGTTGAGGAACGTGTTTCAGAATTAGCCGATGCAATACGATGTTATGGGTTTCCGTATATGGAAAAGAACGCCCATCGCGAAGCAATATGCACACTGATCGAGCAGGGACAAGGTACGCCGTTTGTAAACGAAAAACATCTGCCTGCATTATACACACTGCTTGGCCGGGAGAGGAAAGCACGAGAGTACATTAGACAAATGGCAGAGCGGAAAGCAGAGTTATTCGGAGCCCATAATGTGGCAGTCCGATCGTACATTGCTTCTATGGAATCAATAATAGATCACGTACGTGGCAAAGTATCCTAAAGGTATTTTTTGCTTGGGCCACTCCTTGTGTTATACTTAGGCCAATAGGATATGGTGCGTATGAAACGAAAACAGAGTGTACGCGAAGTGTACACCCATTACCGAGGAGGCATTCTTCTATGGGCAAAGAGAAATTATTCCATTCACACGGCCTGGGTACAATCATAACCACACTGATCCTTATTTCAATGCTCCCCTGCGCTTTTGGAGCAACCTTCATCGTCAACGACCTTGGCGATGCAGGCGATGCCAATCCCGGCGATGGCCAGGCATTGACCGCGGGCGGGGTCACCACACTGCGGGCGGCCATCGAGGAAGCCAATATACACGCGGATGCAGACACTATTCAGTTTGACACGGAAGTATTCGCAATGTCCTCTACTATAGGTCTTGGGGACCGCTTAGAAATTGAAAATGCAGTGGATATTCAGGGACCAGGTGCCGGCCTGCTAACCATCAGTGGGCAAGACCTTACACAAGTATTGCGCATTAACGATAATGTTGTCAGCGAAATTTCCGATCTCTCAATCTCACACGGTTTGGCCGACATCACGCAATATGTGTACGGTGGCGCCATTTCCTGTTCTTCAGGGGATGTGGTCACGCTACGCCGTTGCGCCTTCACCGATAATCGAGGCGAAGCTAGCGGCGGCGCGATTGAGCTTAACGCGAATGATACTCTTATGGTGGAAGATTGTTATTTTGCGAATAATAGCACGTTTGGAAGTGCAGGTCTGGGCGATGGTGCAGCCATCAATTGCTCCAACTCAATCACTCTCACACTCTCCCGATGTATTTTCTCAGGAAATTCATCCCGGACAAGAGGTGGTGTTTTAGCCATGAGAGCATCTTCCACGGCTGTCATCACGTCATGTTCTTTCCTTGAAAATACGTGTATAGACGATGGAGGGGTGGCCTATATTTTAAGTTCTTCAATCACAATGCGTGATTGTCTAATTGCCAACAATACAGCCCAATATACCACAGGCGGTCTAATGCTCGTAAGCGGCCCTTTAACGAGCATCACAAACTGTACTTTTTACGGAAATGTCAGCATGAAAGGATGCGGTGCTCTGGGGCTTGGCGCCTCAGCCATTGTCACCAATTGCACGTTCACAAACAACACGGCAGATAATAGTGGCACCGGAACTGAACAAGGCGGGGGAATTCGCATACGCGCTTCAGGTGTACTACAGATTGGTAATACCATTGTAGCTGGCAACTCTGCCAGAGTTAACACCGCCTTTGATGTCTCAGGCGCGGTTACAAGCTTGGGAGGAAATTTGATTGGGATCGCCGACGGCAGCACCGGCTTTACAGGCTCGAACGATCAAACGGGAACAGTGGCACATCCGATTAACCCACGCCTAGAACCATTAGCCGATAACGGTGGGCCAACCTTGACGTGTATGCTGTTATTAAACAGTCCGGCTGTCAATGCTGGTCTCAATACGCTTATCACTAATCCCCCATTCGATGGTCCCCAATTTTATGATCAGCGTGGTATGGAATTTCTACGAATTATTGATGACAACGTTGATATTGGCGCATTGGAGCTACAGCCTGGAGAAGGGGAAGAGGGAGAGGGAGAAGGAGAGGGAGAGGGAGAGGGAGAGGGAGAAGGGGAGGGGGAAGGTGAAGGAGAAGGGGAGACACAGCCGATAACCTTCATAGTAAATGACCTTGGCGATGCAGGCGATGCCAATCCCGGCGACGGCCAGGCATTGACCGAGGGCGGGGTTGCCACACTGCGGGCGGCCATCGAGGAAGCCAATGCAAAATATGACGAGAATGCGATCCAATTTGATCCGGGAGTATTTTCAATGCCGGCAACTATTGTTGTCGGAAGTCAGATCCAAATTACTAGATGGTTGACTATTGAAGGCCCCGATAAAGATCTGCTCACCATCAGCGGGCAGGATGCAACAGGAATTATTAAAATCGACACTACTTATCCTATCACGATTATGGATCTTACCTTTGCGCATGGGCGGCTCTCAGAATCAAACCAAGGCGCCGCTATTTATGCAAAAACGTGCGACCCGCTTACGCTAACACGATGTGCATTTAAAAACAATGCTTGTGAAAGCGCCGGAGGTGCTTGTTATCTTTTCAGTGGCAGGGCCATCATCACGGACTGCATCTTTTCAGACAACTCAACATACGGCTCGTTTGGACAAGGTTATGGGGGTGCAATATATAACATTGGCAATAGAAGCTATATGACTAACTGCATCTTTGAGAGAAATATATCCAGGGGTTCGGGGAGCGCTCTATATGGATATCAAGGAACAGAAGCGACTATGACCAACTGTACTTTCCTCGATAATGAGACGGGGGGGAGTGGCACTGTCTACCTCCCAATCCTCTCAGATGTATTAATATCTGGTTGTACGTTCTCCGGGAATTCTGCCGTCGACGATGGAGGGGCGTTAGTGCTAAACGACAGTATTACTCTCCATAATTCTAGCTTTGTCAATAATCATGCAGGAAAACGAGGAGGGGCGCTCGCCATTGACGGAGAATCAAGAGTAAACATAATTAATTGCACTATTGTGGAAAACGAAGCAAATTCAGACCAATCCGGCACGGAATACGGGGGTGGTTTCGCCATTATAATGAGTAACTCGATACAGATTGGCAATTCAATTGTAGCAGGCAATGCTGACCATGCAGCCACCGGCCAGGATGCTTTTGGCACAGTGACAAGCCTTGGAGGAAACCTTATCGGCATTGGCGAAGGCAGTACGGGCTTTACCGGAACCAATGACCAAGTCGGCACGGCCGCCAGTCCCATTGACGCCAAGCTCGGTCCACTCCAGGATAACGGCGGCCCGACATTGACATGCATGCCGCTGACGGGCAGTCCGGCCATTAATGCCGGCCTCAATTCACTCATCACCGACCTGTACTTCGGCACACCGCCCTATTATGATCAGCGCGGGCCTGATTTTGTCCGTATCTACGAAGACATCGCGGACATCGGCGCCGTGGAGCGTCAATTACCCCCCGACACCACCCCGCCTACCCTCACCCTCCTCGGCGACCCCCTCGTTTCCCACGAATGCGGCGCCCCCTTCACCGACCCCGGTGCCACCGCCGAGGACGACATCGACGGCGACATCTCCGCCGATATCCAAGTCACCGGCTCCGTAGACTCCGCCACCCCCGGCATCTACACCCTCACCTATAACGTATCCGATTCCTCCGGCAACCCTGCCACCCCCGTTTCCCGAACCGTTACCATCGAGGATACCACACCCCCGCAGATTACCCTTATCGGCGACCCCCTCGTTTCCCACGAATGCCACACCCCCTATACCGATGCCGGAGCCACCGCCTCCGATTCCTGCGATTTGGCCCTTCCCGCCGTGAACATCGACACCTCCGCCGTAAACACCGACGTCCCAGGAACTTACACCGTTTCCTTCTCCGTGACCGACGCTGCGGGAAATTCCACACCCCTCGTTTCCCGAACCGTCCAAATAACCGATACCTTACCTCCCACCATCACCCTTGTAGGCGATAATCCCCTCACCATCCAATGCCTCAGCCCCTACACCGACCCAGGCGCCACCGCCTCCGACGACTGCGACGCCGCCCTCCCGGCTGTCACCGTGGACACCTCCGCCCTCGACCCCAATGCCACCGGAACCTATACCGTGACCTATAGCGTATCCGACGCCTCCGACAACCCGGCCCCCCTCGTTTCCCGAACCGTGATCGTCGAAGGCTCCTGCATTCCCCCCAACCACACCGCCGACCAAAACGCCGATTACCTCATCAGCCTTAGCGAACTCCTCCGCGTGATCCAATTCTTCAATTCCGGCGGCTTCCACTGCCAAACCGGCACCGAAGATGGCTACGCCCCCGGTCCGGCATCAGACAAAGGGGAAAAACGTTCTGTACCAGCACTGTACCTGTCAGAGGGCAGTTCAATCTCTGATGTAACGAAGCCGGACCTGTCACGGCGTAGTGAAACGAAGCCGGACGGCGACACCACCTGCGCCCCCCACGCCAGCGACTACAACCCCCACGACTGGGTCATCGGCCTCTCCGAACTCCTCCGCCTCATCCAATTCTTCAACTCCGCCGGCTACCACCCCTGCCCCGGCTCCGAAGACAACTTCTGCCCCGGCCCATAGCGCTATTCCCACGCAACCCTAACGTGTAGGGCGGTCAATCAATCCTAGGTAGGTTGGCCGCCCTCTTCGTATATGCTTTCCTAATCAGTTTTCCACAATCCAACTGACTACCCCAAAAAACATGACCCCACCTGGTACACTACATCCTCTTCTCCATCTCCTTCACCAACTCCGATGCTTTCACATCCATCGCCTTGGCAAATTTGAACAAGGTCCTGACTGTTGGACTTTTTAAACCCCTTTCCACCTGACTTATATAGGTGGGGTGCAATTCGCATTCAAATGCCAATTGTTCCTGGGATAGGCTGGCTTTCTTTCTTTTCTCCACCAATACCTTGCCCAGAATGGCATTCAAGTCACCTTTGGTTCTTGGTCTCATGGAACCATTGTCTGACTTGCAAGACTATAGTGCCAGAGACTATAGTATTAGCAAGGTTTTGAGTAGCCACAAGGAAGCATCGGTAATTCTTGGGCCATAGAGATGCGTGAGTGCATAAGCGGAAAGGGAACGGAGATGTCAGAGGGTGAGACTAAGACCGAAGAGGCGATAGACGCTGAGGAGACCGTAGAGACAGTTGTGCCGGAGGTTGTGACTTCCATCTCTAAATTGGGTATCAAGAATCCAACGAACCCTTCTGCTGAGGACATCAAAGTACTGCGCTTACGCTTGGCTGACCGCTGAAGGCTGACCGCTGACTGCAAACCTCCTCTTTTTCTTACCTACAGCCTAAAGTCTAAACCCCTACAGCCTAATCCGTGGGGCGCCGGCGGCACGGTTCATTTCTTCCTGTTGCCGGACGAAGTTTTCGACGAGGGTGAACTGGGCGGGGTCCATGTTGGGGGCGAGGCGGTCGAGGGCGCGCTGGTAGGCCTCGGTTTGGGAGACGGGTCCGTTGGCCGGGTCCACGAAGCCGGGCTGAATGGCGAGCATTTCATCGACGAAGACGTCTTTAACCATCTGGTGGTTTTCGGGAGTGAGGGCAGGGGCATACACGTGCAGTTGCATGTCGTAGGCGGCATCGAGCATGCGTTCCGGCAGAGTATCCTCATATTCATCGACAATGGCAAGTTCTTCCGGGGACAGCACATTGCGCAATTCCGCCAATAACCGCACTTTGTCTTCCGGGGTGTGTTTTCCAAAGCCGTCGTTGACGGTTATGGCGCCGGGGCCGCCCGGTTCGTTCTGGTTCCCGGTCATTTCCATTTTATCCAAGATGAATCGTTTGAGGATGGCGCGGACCTGATTTTCGACATCGGGCGGCAGATTCAATTGCTGGAATAAATCCCCATACATCATAGTGAGAGACATTTCCGCGCTCTGTTCCCGTATTTCGGGGGTTGCGTTGAACTGGCCCGGAGCGAGAGAGGATTCACCGGGATTCCTTTGAGCATCCGGCGAGGCGCCGGAAGGAGGAGTATCCTCCGGAGAAGAAGCGCCGGAACCGGCAGCGGGTGTTTTAGGGTGTAACGCGGGCGCAGGGAACGGCGCGGGCTTTGCGGGGAGGGTGGTCCGTATGGTGCTTGCCTTGCGCAAGGCGGCATTCTCCATACGCACTTGCTCAAGTTCGCTTTGCAGACCTGCGATTTGTTGGTGGTGGTCATGCAGGGAGAACAGGATTGCGCCGAGCGTCAAGGCCAGCAGAGCGGCCACGCACCAGCCTCCATATCGAATGAACAGGTCCATAGTGTTTTTCCTTACGATGCCGTTGCCACGGTGTTTGCCTTTCGGCTGTTTATCATACTACACCTTGATGGCGATGCCGATACCGATATTAAATATACTACACCCTGCGGGGCAGGTTTATTCATGGGAGGGATTATGAAGGGAGCGGATGGTATCAAGTTCTCGCCAATATTCCAGCAGAGCGGCGCGGCCTTGTTCGGTAATGGAAAACTCCGTGTGGGGGATGCGCCCGTTAAAGCTTTTTATCACGTCGACGTAGCCCGCCTTTTCCAGTTTGTCCATATGGGAGGAGAGATTGCCTTTAGTGAGCCCGAGGGTGTTCAGGAGAAAGTTAAAATCCGTCTCATCCACCCCGGACAGGATGGTGAGAATTCTGAGGCGCGCGGGCTCGTGGATGGTGCGGTCCAGTTCACTCATGGAACGTCATCCTCCGAAACCGGCGCGTTTTCGGCGGGGAGCCCGGATTGGACGAGACGCTTGAGTTTCCAGAGGGCGAACCGGCTATAGAGATGGCCGGAAAGGATGGCGGCGAGGCCACAGCCGAAGACGGACACGACCATGTCGAGCAGTTGCCATTGCCCGCGGAAACCGAGAGGGAAACCGCGGAGAAGGAGGAATGCGTGAAGTGCGTAGAGAACAGGCCAGAACCACGCCCAGAACCCGAGCCGCTGATAGAGAATCATGATGGCAAGAAAGGGAACCATGTAGGCGGCGGAAAAGGGTTGCATATAATGCAGGTGAAGGTATCCGAAGCTGATAAGGAGTGCGCCGATGAGATGGTAAACGACGAGACCCCCTCCGAGAGCGGTAATCCAGAGGGGCATGCTTTGGTTTGCGTGGGCTTCGGAGTAGGAAACGTATCCTTCGTTGCCGTAGAGCCATTGGGTGATCCGCCAGATGAGGTCGCTGCCCCATTTAGAAACGGAGAACCACGTAAGAGCGAGAATAGTGAGCCCCATGACGACAACGGAAACGCTGAAGAGGGCCATATTGCCTGACCGGTAGGCGATGTTGGTCAGGCTTCCGGCGACGCCAATGCTAAGAACCATGATGACGATGAAAACCCACTGCACCAGAAAGGAAATGGTGCGGCTTTTAGCGTAACGGCGGGCCCATCGGATCATCAGGCGCGGGTCGCCCCCTTGAAAACTGTCCACGTTGGTTGGCGTGTCCATACCGTATCTCCTGGGCTGTGCTTTATCGCGTTCTAACACACCACGCCCGTTAAATCAACTCCTGGAAACTGCTTCAATGGGGTGCGCCGAGACGCTCCTCGGCAATCCAAATTGCGGGATCGGGAGCGGGCCGTTGATAGAGCCGCCATTCCGCGAGGAGGCCTAATCCCCAGAAGAGACCCCCGCCTATCAGAAAGAGAATGCCGGTGAGCCACAGGGCAAGGGCCAGCAAGGGCCACCCCCCGCACAAGGCGAGGATGATGCTCGCGAGCGCGAGTCCTGCACCGGCTATCCGGATAAGTGCGCCGACTCCGCCGAAGAAATGGGCGGGCCGTTCGCGAAAGTGGGAAAGGAACCAGACCGTGAAGGCGTCAATCGCGCCGCGGTAGAATCGTTTGAAGCCAAATTTGGAGCGTCCGTGCCGCCGGGGGTGGTGTTCGACGGGAATTTCGGTGACACGGTATCCCATTTGGAGGGCGAAGAGGGCGATCATGCGGTGCATTTCGCCGTAAAGGGGGAGGCGGCGTGCGACTTCCATGCGCATGACCTTGAAGCCAGTGTTAATGTCGTGGAGGTTGGCGCCGAAGGCTTTTGCGATGGCGAAATTGAAAATCCGCGAGGGGATGACTTTGTGCCAGGGGTCATGGCGTTGTTTCTTCCAGCCGCAAACCATGTCAAAGCCCTCTTCCAGTTTGGCCAGGAGGGCGGGGATTTCCTTGGGGTCATCCTGAAGGTCGGCGTCCATGATGAGCGCGATATCGCCATGTGCGCGGGAAAATCCCGCGGCCAAAGCGAAGGGTTTTCCGAAATTTCTGCGAAAGCGTATTATATCGACGCAGTCAAAGCGCTCCCGCAAACGCGATAGAACATCGAACGATCCGTCCGTGCTGCCGTCATCCACGAAAATGATGCGGAATTCGTGCCCTTGGAGGTGTTCGATAATCCCCTCCGCAAGGGCGTCGAGTGTTTCACACTCATTATAGACCGGAATAACGACAGAAATTTTCATGGGTGTATTTTAATACAATGACCCCAGAAGTTGCCAAACGGGGGGATCAGGGATCTTTAGCGCCGTTTTTGCTTCCGTTTTTATGGCCATTTCCATTTCCATGACCATTTCCGTGGCCGTTTCCGGTTTTCTGGGCGGTGAAGCGTTCCTGGGCGGCTTCGATAATCATCCGCAACAGGTCGGCATAGCGAAGACCGCCAAAGCTCGCCATGAGATTCATTTTCCCGTCCCAGCACCAGCCGGGATTGGGGTTCACTTCCATAAGTTTAATTTCGCCCTTGGCATCGGCCCGGAAATCGAAGCGGGCGTAGTCGCGGCAACCGAGGCGCACAAACAACTGCGAGGAATAATCCTGGAGTTTCCGGAGGGTGTCTTCGTCCAGTTGGGCTTCCTGATAGGTGATTTGGGTCCAGTAGGGAGAATCGGGGAGCCATTTGGATTCATAACCGAGAATTCTGGGAAGCCCGGGCTGGAGCGCGCTGTAATCCACTTCGAGGGCGGGGAGAAACGTATAGGTGAGGCCGGGGTTCCCAATAATGCCAATGCTGTATTCCGCGCCATCCAAAAATTCCTGGATGAGGAGGGGGCGTCCGGGGAAGGCTTCCTGGAGCTTGCGCACGCTGGGGAGGAGTTCCTGCGCGTCTCGGACATAGGATTCGACGGTGATTCCAATGCTGCTGTCGCCGTAATTGGGTTTGATCAGCGCCGGAAAGGTAGCGGGGATCATGGCGGATTGGTCGTCGGGGTGGAAATAGGTTTCCAGGGGCACCGGAATATCGAGGGAAGCGGCGATGGCCCGGACAAGCGCCTTGTTGTAACAAAGACCGAGACAGGCGGGGCCGGCGCCGGTGTAGGGGATGCCGAGCATTTCGAGGTAAGCGGGCACATGGAGCTCTTTGAAGGCGTCGTTGTTGAACCCTTCGTCGCAGAAGTTGAGCACGAATTGAGGCAATTCATTCTTGAGCCGCGTAATCAGCGGCCCGTGTTGATCAACGTATTCGAAGGAGTAATCCTCCAATTCGGTGAGCGCGCGTTTCAAACGGTTGATGGTCTCTATGTCTTCTTCATTGAATTGGCCGTCGCGTTTGACCTGATCAGGCAAGCTGGGATCGCCCATGAGCACGGTTACTTTGGGGAAAATGACTTTGCCGCGTTTTATGGCGGCGGGCCGTTTCAGGATGCGGGCGGTGACAAAGATGCGCGCGGCCATCATGCCCAAATCCTGGTTGCGCCCGGATTCCGTTTCCACGGGGCCATGGAGGCGGATTTCCTCGAAGCCGGCCTTCTCCAGGAGTTGGATCAGGAGGCCGGGGGAATACAAACGTTCGGCGTAGAATTGATCCACGATGACGCCGCGTTCGGCATGTACCACAACTTCGCGGGAGATCAGGCGCTGACCATCGCTGGAGAGGGAGCGTTCCCGGCAGACAAACTGATCCTGATCGATCCATTCCCAGGAACGGCGGTCGAAGTTTTTCCGGATCCAGTCGCCGTTGGCGATGTCGAGCACGAGAACGCCTCCGGAGCGGAGCACGCGCTTGACCGATCCCAGCACCGCGAGGTCGTCTTCCACGCGGTCAAAATACCCAAAGGAATTGCCCATGATGGTAACGCACTGATAGGTGCTCTCCGGCAGGCGGAAACGCCGCGCATCGCCTTCATGAAAGGCAACCCGGAGCCCCATGTCCGCCGCGCGTTTTCGCGCGAGCCGGACCAGGTAGCGGGAGCGATCGATGCCGGTGACGTGTTTGAAGCCGCGCCGGGCCAGTTCAAGACAGTGGCGGCCCTGGCCGCAACATAAATCCAGGAGCCGGTCATTGGGCTCAAGGCCGACCGTCGATATAATCATATCGACTTCTTTTGCGGTGTTGCGTTCATTTTCCACGACATCGCCGTCGGTCTTGAGATAGACGGAGGTGAATAGGGTGCGCCACCAATCAGAGGGAAGGTGACGTTCTAAATCGGGTACGGGACCCAGGGTTCGAGGAAGAGGAGAGGAGGGAGGCTCCAATTTTTTGGCCATATACGGCGGAAGTCCTTCTGTAATTCGGCGTGCCATGCACATGCATGGAGGTTTTACGCGGCCAGCGGCAATATTCCATCCACCCGAGGCGGACAAGCCCCGTTACGCGCCGTTCATGCCCCGCGCAGCAAAATACTATGTAGCAGAAAAACAGTTTTTCTGCAATAAAAAAATATGCGCCGGCGGGAAAAAGTTCCCTATGGGGCAAAAATAGGGCTTTGGGGCGGCGGAACCGACCAAGGGGGGCGCCCCCGCCCGGTTCCCGGATTATAAGGCTCCCCGCCCTCGTGTGAAACGCTGATGAACCCATGGAACGCAGGTATTCCACTCCTGTGTATTTAGGTATGAATATCCAATATTGATTATATATTTCGGAAATTTCATGGTATACTCTTAAACGCACCGGAAAATGTTCCGGGGGATTTTGCTGGTAGAAAAAGCTATGGGAGGTTTTGTGTTTATGCGCGCATTATTGATTGTGTTGGGAGTAAGTTTTGTTTTGATGCCCGGCCTTTGGGCCGCAAGTATCGATTCCAGTAAAGGCGTGGACTCTCGGGTGGATTATGCATCCTTGGCCAAGTATGGACCATGGGATGACCGGAATTACAACCTGACGGCGGAGGACCTGGCGTTTCTGGCTCCGAACGAAGAAGAACTGAAGGATGCCATCCCTGCCTTTTTCCGGGTGGAACTGCGCAAGGAGCGTCCTAATATGCTGCGGATCGGCCCGTGCCAGTATCCGCGGTGCGCGCGGCAAATTTTCCGTTGGCGGTACAGCGGCCTGATGGTGGACGGGGTCATAAAAGCGCGCGAGGCCAATCCGGGAAAGGCGGATGTTCCGGTGACTGCGGAGATTAAACTGAATGATATTCAGGAGGATGCGAACGAGGTCACGGTGGAGATCAATCCGGTGCTGCCGCAACATGTGATTGCGGGAGCGAATGTGGATACGGGGCAGGAAATGTATTATTCGGATGATGGCGGGACGACATGGCATGTGGCGGGGGTGCTGGAGAACAGTTTTTGCGATCCGTCGGTGGGCTGGTCTTCAGACGGATCCATGGCGTATGCGTCTTCCTTAACGCCCGGGTCTATTGGAGTGGCGTTTTACCGCTCTACGGACTATGGGCATACGTGGGGGTCTCCCATAACGATTACGCCCAGCGGGAGCGACAAGGAATTTCTGCACATTGATATTTCGTCCGTATCTCCTTATAAGGATTACGCATATGTAACATGGCATGATTCGAATATAATGCAGTTTGGGCGGTCGACGGATGGCGGCCTGACGTGGACAATTTCGGAATTTCCGTCGGCGCCCAATGGCATTGGCAGCGATATCACAACGGATGCGGCAGGGAACATTTACTATTTTTATGGCGCCTTCAGCAACCTGAGCGTCACCATGATCAAATCAACGGATGGCGGAGACACGTGGGGCGCGCCGGTAACGGTGGCCAACACGAACGGCGAGTTTGACTGGCCCATTCCGTCGATGGAAACCCGCAATGCCTGGGTGTATGCGGCGGCGGACACCGACCGTTCCAGCGGGGCTTTTTCCGGTTCTATTTACTGCTCGTGGGCGGATACTAGCACGCCGGAAAGCGGCACCCCGGCGAACAACCACACGCTTGTATACGTGGCATATTCCCGGGACGGCGGCGCCACCTGGAATTATTCCCATCCCCATCCGACAGGTGATGTAAATACGGTGGACCGGTTCAACCAATGGTTGACGGTGGACCAGAACGGAGTGGTTCATGTGGTGTATTACGACACGCGGAACTCCGAGAACCGGACCGGGGTGGATCTTTACTATACCTTCTCCCTTGACGGAGGGGTAACATGGAATGATCCCACGCGAGTTTCCACCCAAACGTCGTCGAATTTGTCCGATGCTCAGGAATGGGGCGATTACAATGGCATCTCTGTTCTGTACGAACGAGTTATTCCAACCTGGACCGACAACCGGGACGGACCGCCGGATTCGAAAGATGTGTATGCGGCCGACGTGGTGAATGTGACGGCGGAGCCCACGTTCGTGATGGGGGCGGACAATTTGGATCAAACCCATTGTCTTCCCGCAACGCTGGACCCCATCCTTATCGACATATCGCCCATTCAGGAATTCGCGAATCCGGTGACATTGAGCCTGGAAGGGCTTCCGGCAGGGAGTAGCAGCGGCTTCTCAGTGAATCCAGTCACACCCCCCGGAACCAGCACGCTTACCATCAGCATACCGGATGCCGCTTCAGGGGAATATCCCATTACGATCACGGGCACGGCGGCGGATACCGATCCCCGGCAGGTGGTGCTCAACCTGACGCTTCAGGATACCCTGCCCGGCGGCGCCCCAACACTGGTCTCCCCGGCGGATGGCGAAGCCAATGCGGGAAATCCCAATGTGCAATTGCGGTGGGACGCATTGGACGGGGCCACGAGCTATCATATTCAAGTCAGCGAGAGCGACGGGTTCAGTTCGACGGTGTTTGACGAGACGGTTACCGGCACTAGCTTCCTGGCTACTGCCTTGACCGCCGACGCCACCTACTATTGGCATGTGGCCGCGATCAACGCCTGCGGCGAAGGCGCATTCAGCGGGGCGTTTTCATTTATTTCGCATCAAGTTCCCGGTCAAGGCACAGACGAATGCACTGGTGCGCCGCCCGTGTATGAAAACATTGCGGCCGTCGGCTCCACCACGGGGTATACCGGGTCAGATATCAGTTATTGTGACGAAGGAGTGACCAGCGATGTATGGCTGGTGTACACGGCGGTCGACTACGGCACGGCCACCTTCTCTCTTTGCGATAGCAGTTTCGATACGATTCTGTCCGTGTTTGACGCATGCGACGGGACGGAACTGGCGTGCAATGATCAGTATTGTGGCGACCAATCCCAGCTTTCCCTTTTTGTGGCCATGGGGAAAGAGTACTTCGTCCGGATTGCCGGATGGAATGGCGGTTCGGGCGACTACTCCCTGTTGATCACCCGCGAGGAGTGCGTGCCGGTTTCCGGCAATGTCCTTTTCTACTGGGATCAGTGCGATGGGGCCGATTATGTAAGTCCGGCGCTGGCCAATCTGGGGATCACGGACTACACCATGATAACCAGCCAGGATGAGCTTGCATGCAACGTGATCAAAGGTGCGTGGAACCTGGTCATTGTTGATTCTTATGGTTGGCGTGTACAACCCTATGCACTGGACGCGCTGGTAGCCTATTTTGATGGCGGCGGGAAAATCATTTTCTACAATTATGGCCTGGATGACGTTGCACCCCATGCTTTCCTGGATCGTGCGGGGGTCACTACCGTTGGATCATACAGTGAGCCATTGGCGGTGTATCCTTGGCTCACGACGCCCTTGTTCGACACGCCCAATGCGGTACCGGCGATTACCACCTTCATTGATTACTGTATGGTGGACGGTCAATATCTCGAACCGGTGACGGCCACGGCGCATGCGGGCTACACGGTCTCTGCTGAAGCCAATCAGGCGGCCATTACGATAGACAGCACGGGCAGTCTGATTGTAAATGCCTTCGCGCCGCAGGATGTGGATCAGGACGCGGACAGTGATGGCAAGCCCGACATGGTGGAGTTGTATGAGAACGAGATCGTAGCCACCGGCATTGTCGCGCCGACGTTTGTGTTGAGCGCCACCCCTCTGAATCAAATCCAATGCGCGCCGGCCACGCTCGATCCCATCGAAATCAACGTTTCTTCTATCGAAGGGTTTAGTAATCCGGTTACCTTAGCAGTATCGGGATTGCCTGATGGCGGCAGCAGCGCCTTTACCGTGAATCCGGTTACTCCACCGGGAAGCACCACGTTGAATATCGGCCTGCCGACAACGCCCGCGGGTGCCTATACGATTACTGTGACGGGCACGGCCGCGGGATTAGATCCACGGGCGTTTGACGTTCATGTGGTGGTTCAGGACGCCGTGCCGGATGCGCCGGTGTTGACGAGTCCGGCCGACGGCGAAGCCAATGCGGGCAATCCGGATGTGAACCTTGTCTGGCAGGGGAGTGCGAATGTAACGGGATATCATGTGCAGGTCAGCGTGGAGTCAGGATTCC
This sequence comes from Candidatus Hydrogenedentota bacterium, assembly GCA_029565395.1. GTDB lineage: Bacteria > Hydrogenedentota > Hydrogenedentia > Hydrogenedentales > CAILVY01 > CAILVY01. The sequence goes on from JAKQOG010000098.1 coordinate 14,504, forward strand.
CCTCAACGGTGTTTGATGAGACAGTGAATGACACGGCGTTTCTGGCGAGCGGCCTGATTGTGGATCAGACATACTATTGGCGGGTGAGTGCGGTGAATGCGTGTGGCGAAGGGGCCTTCAGCACGCCCTTCTCGTTTGTGGCGCACCAATTACCCGGCCAAGGCACGGATGAATGCCCGGGCGCGCCGGCGGTTGTTGAAGACGTTGCCGCTGTGGGCACAACCATCGGGTATACCGGCACCGATATTACCACGTGTGCTTCCGGGGATACCGTGGATGTGTGGCTCTCCTATACGCCGCCCGCTGACGGATCGGCCCTCATCAGCCTTTGCGGCAGTGACTATGACACTACGCTGGCCGTGTTTGACGGATGCGGTGGTGCGCAACTGGCCTGCAATGACGATTCCACCTGCGGCGTTGGTTCGCAAATAACGCTTGATGTAACAGGAGGAGTTGCCTATATGATCCGGATTTCCGGCTATGGCGGCGATATGGGGAATTACATCCTGCTGATTACACGGACTGGCGGGGGCGAAGGAGAGGGCGAAGGCGAAGGTGAAGGCGAAGGCGAAGGTGAAGGCGAAGGCGAAGAAGTATGTGCGGGCAATCTGGTCAACGATGGCGGATTTGAAGCGGGTAACGGCAGTGGAAACTGGGAGGAATATTCCACCAACTACGGCACACCGCTGTGTGACAGCGGCTGTGGCAACGGTGGCGGCACGGCCGGCGCTCATTCAGGCAGTTGGTGGTGCTGGTTTGGCGGAATTAACGGTGCGGTTGAAGAAGGGTACGTTTCGCAAGCAGTTCCCTTCCCCACAGGTTCAGCCACCCTCACGTTCTATTTGTGGATTGGTTCCGTGAATACCACCGGCAATATGTTGGTCTTAATTGATGGCAACCAGGTATTTGGAGTTACGGAAGCCGATCAAGGCGCCTACGCCAGCTACACGCTCGTGACCGTGGACGTTTCCGCGTACGCCGATGGCGGCTCTCATACGCTTCGTTTCCAAAGCATCACCAATGCGGGAGCCGGTTCAATGAATATCTCCCTTGACGATATCTGCTTGGTGGGTGAAGAAGGAGGTGAAGGCGGAGGCGAAGGCGAGGGTGAAGGCGAAGGCGAAGGCGAAGGCGAAGGCGAGGGTGAAGGCGAAGGGCAAGTGGTCGATAGCACGCCGCCTGAGATCACGTTGGTGGGCGCGGCCGAAATG
>JAKQOG010000103.1 GCA_029565395.1 Candidatus Hydrogenedentota bacterium
TCGCCAGCAAGAACCGCCTCCGTTTCACCCGGTACGGCCAATGTATCAGAAAAACAGTAAACGATGTCCTGGCACTAAATTCAGTAAACGATGTCTTGGCATTTAAGAGCTAACGGCTACTTCCCCCTAACGGCCAGCGGCTAAAGGCTAACGGCGGGGATTCGGTGCATGGTGTACACCCTACTTCAGATGTTTTCTGTAGAGATCGAAGAACGTATACGGATCGCAGAATTCCCATTGCTGATCCGGGTATTGCTGCACCAGCAGATCGCGCACGGCTTTAACCGTGCCGGGTTTCTGCAAAATCCAACGGAAAATCAGGAATTGCGGCTTATCCGGTCTGGCGAACGAGGCCATTTGTTGGGCGGTTTTGCCGAGATCGCCAAGATCGGGATAGATATCGCTGGCATGACGCAGAAAAGGGACCTCGTGGACAAGGGGACGGTCGAAATTGAGTTGCATACCGACGCCGTCGGGGGAAAACCGCCCATAGGCCTCCTGGATCGCATAGGGCATTTTCCCGTGAAAGCCGTTGATGACAAACCCGGTGATGGAATAATCAAAACGGCGGTAGTAGGCCATATTGTGGGCCACCCACAGTTCGAGGGCATCCGGAATGCCGCTGCCGAGCCGTCCGCCGGTGAGCAGATTCGGATTGAGGTATCCCGCCCCGGAATCCCCCGCGATGAACCAATCGTTGGGCGAACGCGTTTCATAGACGTGATTGAACACATAAGGAACACGGTCGGAAAGATTGGGATTGAACGCCCAGGCGATGGGCAGTTCTCCCCGCACGGGGTCATCCCACACATCCGGAATCATCCGTGACAGCCATGCCGCGGAATCATAATCGCCCATGTAGATCAGTACATATGTTTTTGGCTCCAGAACCTGTCTGGAGGGGCGGGGATTCTGCGCATAGCGCCCGCGCAGACGATGATACATGTAGGCGGAGGCGTTGGTCAGGCAGGACAACCCCAGCGCATCCGCGTCCATGATCGCATTGTGCGCGGAAAGAAGGGCCGCATATTCCCATTCCGACGGCACGGGCTCATGTCTTCCGCCCGCCGCGCCATGATTGGTGTATTTGAGATTCCAGGGCACGAAACCGCCCACTGTCGTGAACCGCTGCCCCTTGTTTTGGGCATATTGCGCCTTGAGCAATTCGCACAGCGTTTTCCGATCCGTGCCCATAGGCTGCTCCGGATCATCCACAGGCGTTTCATCCGGCCACACGCCCAAGTCGAAAAAGAAGGCTTTCCGGGCAATGTAATAATCCTGATTCACGAGCGTGGCATTGCAGAGATCGGTGTAGTGAAACCCTTCTTTGCCCGGTTTCTGCGAATACGCATCGATGTAATACGCCATCAGACCCGGATTGCACAGCCCCTTGTCCAGATATTCGCGTTTGGCCCAAAGATAGGCATCACATTTCCTGCTGCCGGATTCCTTCCCGTCAAACTTACCCACTAGTGAAAGTTTCACCGGCAACTTCGGGCCATTCTCCACCACCTGTGTGTACAGTGCGCTGTCCGCCCGCACCGGCAGCCAGCCTTCCACGCCGCAGACCGTCGCCGCGGCATTCGCCGTTGCGAGAACCGCCGGATCCCAGATTACCGCACCCGTCAGCGCTTCCGGGAACAGTTGAAACAGCCGGTCCAACTGATCCTCCCGCTGAATCACACGATCTTTCAACAAGCTGCGCTGTTCAATCTCCAGCCAGTAATCATCCAGATTAATCGGTTGGCCCTGGCGGGTGGCATCGAGAAACTTAAGCAACAGGCGGGGCCGGTCCCGGTTCACAATCCCTTGCAGCGATGCAACCAGTTTCACCGTGTCATACCGGAGCACCGAATCGTCCGGCAATCCCGCAATACATTTCTGAAGATCGAAATAGACCAGCGGCTCCTCCGCGCTCAGCAGCAGGGCGGCCAGTGCAAACACCATTCCCATGAATGCACCTCCTGTATTAAAAAACCAGGGGATAGTCTACAGGCCAATCCGAGAGAGCGCAAAAAAAGTGAAAGAGCGTCCACCCTCCATGGCGGGCGCTCCTTCGGCGTGATAACATCACAAGCGGGGCGTGATGTAAGTAAGGCTATAATGCTACTGCGGCATGCTGACGGCGCGCCGCAAGTTCCTTGCGCATCACATTTAAACTTTGTTCCAGGCAATTGGGGCAATAGGTATGGGATACGTCTTTGGGCCGTTCCACATGCCGGTGAACCCAATGGTTGTCTTCCTTGACTTTCGCGCATACACAACATTGAACTGTCATAGCCAGGACCTCCTTGTCCGAGTACCGCTTCTTGAGGTATTATCGGCAATAGAGAACAGAACTTTACTGCGTAAAATAAGAAAAAATAGTGGTAACCCCCGAAAAGAGGGAAAGAGACATGGAATTATACCCGCATCTCAAGAAAAACCCGAAAAACAAGAGCGATTGGTTAGAAGCCTTATCCGAGCTTGCCCGGTATTTGCGGTCCCCGGAGGGCTGCCCCTGGGACCGGGAGCGCACTTCCCGGGAGTTTGCGGTGTTCGTAAAAGAGGAAGTGGAGGAATATATCGAGGCGATAGACGGCGGCGAAGTGGAGCATATCCAGGAAGAATTTGGCGATTGCCTGTTTACGTTGCTGGCCTCGGCGGCGGCGCTGGAAGATGAAGGCCGTTTCTCCTGGGAAGCGGCCTTGCGGCAGACCCATGAGAAAATGATCCGGCGTCACGGGCACGTGTTTGGCGAAAAACGCGCGTTAACCCCCGAAGCGGCTGTGGAAGCCTGGGATAAAGTGAAGAAGGAAGAAAAAAAGCGGCGGAAGTAGACATGCTGTTTTTCTCTTGTCCAGGTATTTGCGAAACAGCCCTTTTTGTCAAAAGATTCGTGCAAACATATTCCATCAAAAGGCAAGAAGGTTCAGGCTTGGCAGTAAATCGCGCAGTACATAATCGCGATGGTTCAACGCTGCTTGAACATAAAGGCTTCCGTCTGAATTGCCGATGTTCCAATTGTTTTTAGACAATATTTCTTTTGTTGAAGCACGTTTCCATGTTTCCGCACTGTACCAAACATCCACATCCGCATTATCGGTCACAAACAAGTTGCCGCTTCGGATGGCGCCAAGCCATTGGTCTATGCGATCTTCCTGTTTTCCTTCAAATGCGACGAGTTTCCGGACGAATTTCTTAATGTCGTTCCAACTTTTTGCGGATTTCGTCTTAGGGAGGGTTGGATGGTTGGCCAGATATGAACAAAAATATCCGTGAAGCTTTTCGCAGGCCAACGTAAAGTCTTCCGGATTGTCCCTTATGACGGGAGACTCGCCTTTCTTGCGTTTGTATTCCCATTTAAGATAAGGGCGGTCGGGGAGGTGTTCCACGGCGCCATGCCCGACAGGAAGAATTTCAGCAAAGGTGCCCACGATAGTGGCGCGGATATTTTCCATTTTCTCCCGCAAATATGCCTTTATGGAGGCGGACTGTGGTTTGGGTTTGATGGATTCATTGAAGACCTTGTTCAGTTCTGAATTGAAGCCGGCAAATCCCTGATGGGCAAAGGTGTCAAAATATACATGGGCGGCAATTCCCAGCAAATGCAGGGAGGATGGGCCGCTGAAATTTAGGGCATTATTCATCACGGCCTGCGCCAAGGCACTGTCTTTCTGGCAGATCATGCGTTGTTCGAAGTTGTTTTTAGGCCCGATATTTCCCGGAAGGAAATGAAAGGGGACCCAGACGTTCCATTGTTCATCGGGAGAGATATTCCTGTAATCCATGACGGCATGGGCCGTCATCATGGGCGGAATAGCCGTTCCATTTCCAAGTATGGTGCATTTGTCTTCTTCCGCATCGTCCACGAATTGTGAGGCCGTAGCAACGATAGCCGCATTTTGCGGAGTGAAACCCGTGGATCGTGCCAAGGCATAGACGGCAAAAAAATGCATGTCTTTTTCCATGATAACGCCCTCCTATTATGGGTGAAACACCTCGGAGTTGTTTTAAATTTACCCAGACTGCACCTTCCGATGGCATAACCCTATCTGGACAAGGGCGTTTTTGTCAAGCGCCCCATCACTGTGCGCCGGAAAGGACCAGGCGCGCGTGGCGGGCGAGGTGTCCGCGGAGATCTTGGGCGTATTCTTCGAGGATGCGTTTTCCCAGCCCTTCATAATCGCCACAGCGGTAAAGGGCGCGCGCGAGGAAGAGTTCGCGCAGGGATTGGTCGCGTTCCTGGTTGGGGTTGCTTTGCAGCGCGGCTTTCTTTACCGCGGGAATGTCTTTACAGGCGTATCCTTGCATGCCGGGCTTTTTAAGAAGCGCAGCGAGGGCGGGGGCGGCTTCTTTGTCCCCCAACGTTTCACAGGCCAAGGCTATCGAGCGGTGATGGGAGAATTCACTGTCCGCATTCAGGGTATTGAGTTTGCTCAGCAGGGAAGACACCGCGTTGGGGGCGTGTGTGTTTGCGAGCGCGATGAGATACGAATCCACGGCGCTGTAACTGGCGCCATATTGACCGCTCCCGGTATATCGCCATCCTTCATCCCAGGGCTGGGCTTCCACGGCGGTGGCGAGCGCCGGCGCACCGTCCCCCTCCCCTGTTATCCCCAAAATATGGGCATAGATCAGGCGCGCTTTGTCCGATTCCGCCGATGCAAAGGCCTGCTTTACCAGCGGACGCGCAGTGTCCCAATTGGCGAGGACAAGAGCGACATCCTCGTAGTCATTCGCGACACGCCGCACGGCGGCATCTATACGTTCCTGTGTTGCGGGATAGGAATCGGTTGCCTTGAGCGCGTCGTTAGGAAGGCAATCCATCTTCACCAGATGTTCTTGCAGCGCTTTCAGATCGATGGTGCGCGTGAGACCGCCGTTCTTGGCGGCCATGACGGCGGCAACCCCCGCGGCATAGCCCTGATTCTGGATGTCGGGTTGCATACGCAAGATGGGCATGGCGTCGCGGTGGGCGCTGATGCCGAGACCGATCACTAACATCCCTTCAATGCCGTGCGGAAGCAACGAACGGTACGGGGTGTACGCGCGAACGCTCTTTTTATGCGGCGGGGTTAGAAGAAACATGGGATGGAGGGTGTAGCCGTGCGTATCGAAATCGCTTTGGGCAATGCCGATGGCATCGGGATACGTGCGGTCGTTCCAGATATCCAGGGGAGAGATTACGAAATCGCCCAGGATGCGGCGGCGTTCCCGCGAATCGACAAGCGGCGCGAGATCATAGGCATCGTGATATTTGGTGCGTCCGGCGATCAGGGTGCGCCACACATCGCGAATGTCGGTATCGTCCGTAAGAGTGTAATCCGTGTTGGTATATGATGCGCCCGGCTGGCGCGGAGGCATGCCGGTGCCCTGCACGGCCAGGTCATTGGCGTCCGTGGTGATGGATTCCGCGCCCGCGGCCACGGCCACATCCGCGTTTCCTGTGGCGTCAATGACGGTTTTGGCGAGAACGACGCCGCGGCCCAGAGGGGTCGCAACAACAACGCCCTTAACGTGTTGATTCTCAACCACCGCGCCGCAACCTATCGCACCGAACCACAGATCCGCGCCTGCCTTAAGCAATTCCCGCCGGTACCATTCCATGCGCCATTCAATGTTCCATGAGTCCGCCGGCATACCGGTATCCGGCCCCATGGCTTTGACTCCCTGGTCAATTTCCCGGGTAAACCCGCCGCGATAACCGTGATAATATTTTCCAATCAAGCCGAGCGTGCTCACCCCGCCCAGACCGTGTTGATACTCAATTACGAGAGTGCGTGCGCCCTGACGCGCGGCGGAAATGCCTGCGGGCGCGCCGCCGGTGCCGCCACCCACCACAACCACATCATACTCGCCCAAAATGGGCGCCGCGCGCCTTGGAGAAGGAATTGTCTCCGTATGGGTGCTAAAGGAGCGTTCGCCCAACAGAGGTTCCCGAATTTCGCCTGGAATCGGGTTGGAACCTTCCTGACCACTCACCCGGCAGCTTGAATGAGTGACTTTTTTCGCTTCTTCCGCTGCGTGGCGTCCGAGTCGTTCGCCCAGATGCATTGCGGCGATGGGACGCGCTATTTTTGCGGCCAGTGCGCGAGAGACGCTTGCAGAGGGGCCAAATACATAAAGACATTCCTCGTGCTGTGGCCGGAATACGCCGATAGGGAGTTCTGAAAGAGTATTAGATGTCTCAACAAATTCCCGTCCGAGCAAATAATCCGGCGGAAGTTGATACAGTTCTTCCGAAGAGAGCAACTGACCGGGATCCCAGGTTTTATCACGGGCGATTTGTTCCGCCCTGGCAAAGGACGCGAAGGTGGCGCCGGTCATGGGCAATGCCAGCGAATACTCGAAGGCCGGTTGCATGGAATCACTCGAACCCAAGCCTTTCTCTATCTGTACCAGCGTGGGCATCGGCTGAACCTGAACGTTTTCGCCGGGATGCGATGTGCCGCCTATCACAATCCGCGAGAAGGTCTGCATGCCGGGGGCATAGGTTGAAAATTCCGCGCCGGCGATGCGCGCCACCGTGGCGCGGGGGGTGGCGTCGATAATCATTTTGGCGCGGATGGCCTGGCGGCCCGCGCGATTGGCCACCACGATACCCGACAGTTGGCCCTGTTCATCCCGCAGGACATCAGTGGCATAGCATCCAAAAAGAAATTGCACGCCAGCCTCCAGCAGGGCATTTTCCAACGCGCTTTTCACTTGCATGGGCGTTGGCGGCAGGGGGATGGATGATTCTTGCGGGGCGCTGTCATTCGTTTCGGGGGCCTCGACAATAATCTCGCCCAGCAATTGCCGGGGCACACCGGCGGCCTTCTCGGCATGCACCTTGATATACCGCGCGGTGGCGGGAAGCGAGGCGGAAAGGGCAATGGGCATGTCGCGCACGGCGCCGGGACTATTGGCGGGCCGGACAACGGTAACGGGGTCCGCCCAATGTTCACGATCCACACTGCCGCTAAATGTTGCGCGGGCGGTTTCGATATCGGCATCCCGCTGGAAAACAATAAGATGGACTTTGCCGATGGCGCATTCCTTGCCCAAGTCGAGCAATACGGTCACATCATCGTTGAATTGGACGCTTTCCTTGATGGCGCTCTCCCATCGCTTGTCACAGAGCATGGCGGGCGGGTCCGTATCCTTATGCGGATCCACGGAGGATGCGTCGGCCTGATATTGAAAGGGAAGGGTTTCACCAAGGATCAACAACGCGGGCGGGGGCATGTAGATCGATTTGGCCAAGGGGGTATCGGGTTGTTCACCGGGTTCGAGCCAGAGGCGTCCCGTGGCGCACATGTCTTCGCCCAAATAAGGATATTGGGAGATCAAGAAGACGGTGGCGCCGGCCTGGCGCGCGGCCAAAGCGGCCTGCACTGCGCCGGCAGACCCGCCGGCAATCACTACATCCACCTGGTCCATGACAGGAATTTCACGGGCGGATTCGCTGATGTATTTCCCATCAATGGGCTGGATGCCTGCGATTAGACACCCGAAAATGGACAACAATAGCGTCATGACGTTCCGCCTCCTGCTGGTTGGGGCGTTTTAGATCACGCCGAGAGTCTCCAGGGCTTTTGCCAGTTCGCGTTTTTCCGCCGCGGTCAATTCCCGCTGGGGCGGGCGCACATACCCGGCATCAAATCCACGCAGCCGCAATCCTTCCTTGAAAATTGCAATATTTTGCCCATACTTGAGCGTGCGGCACAGTTTTTCAAGTTTAACCTGAGCTTTCCAAGCCTTGTCAAGGTGTCCGTTCTTCACATTGTCGTAGACGGAAAGGTAAAGCTCATGCCAGACGTTTGAGGTGCCGGATACCGCGCCGTTGGCGCCCGCGAGCATCGCCTGGTAGCCGTATTCGTCCGCGCCGTTAAAAACGGCGAATCCTTTCGGCGCATTGCCCAGGATTTGGGTCAGCAGGGACATGCTGCCCGAGGAGTCTTTGAGACCCGCGATGTTCTCAACGGATTCCGCCAGTTCCAGGATCAATTCCGCGCTAAGGGTGTTGCGCGCACACCCGGGGATGTTGTACATCAGGATCGGAAATCCCTTGACGGCTTTTGCCACCGCCTTGTAATAGGCTTTCAAAGAGAGGTCATCGTAAAAGTAATAGCCGGGAGTGACTATGCCTGCGCCGTGCGCGCCGCATTCCTGGGCGTGGCGGGTGAGTTCGATGGTGGTGGCAAGGTCGCCGCCGCCGGTTTGCGCAATCACCAGGGCTTTTTTGCCCACGGCCCGCACCACTTCTTCCAATACTTCCTTGCGTTCATCGGTCGTCATCAGCAAGCCTTCGCCCGTGGTGCCGCAGGGATACAAGCCATGCACACCGCCTTTGACCAACCGCTCGGCCAACAAACCTACCTTGTCAAAATCCACAAATTCGCCGTTCTTCGTGAACGGAGTAACCATCGCGGAAATAATGCCTTCGATCTTCTTTTTCATCAAACTTCCTTTCATGAAAAGATGCATTTTTATCTGACCGCCGAAGCAAGGCGCTTCACATGCCCATGATAACGTTCCTTCCCCAGGAAAGGCTGCCTTGGTGGAATCACATTGAACGAAATGATGGTACGCCGGCAATGAACGAGCACTAAGTATAGCGCCATTGCGTTTTCTTGCGCAAACCGGAGGAAATTTAGGGGCCTGCGCCATAGGAAGCAGTACTATGCAAGTAAAGTGCGCGAGGATATTGCGGCCTATGAACACTTTCTGGAGGCTTCTGCGAAATAGTCCTCTTTCTCATCCGGATACATGAACGGCAATGGTTTGTCTGTCTGGGACCTGCCCAAAACCTTGTCTTATTTCTTATTTGGAGGTACACTTAAGGTAAGGAATAAATGGACGGATACCCCTCGAATCCTTATTTGTTGCTCATTAGGATGTGGGGGAGCCTATTGTAAAGCGGAAATAATCGGTGTTCACGGCGTTTTATCAGCAGGACAGCACATGTTTTCCCTTTTGGGGGAAGGCAGGCATGTCCTTTTTTAACACCAGAATCATTCTTTCAATCCTTTTGGCATTGCAGTGTTCCGCCATTGCGCAGACAATGAAGAATCCCAAAGCAGAAACACGGAACGCCGCTGTGGAAGCCTTGGTCAACAGCATGCGGGGATCCGGGGCGCCGGATGGAGTGCGGGTGTTCAAGGGCTCGGATAACTATGTGCGATCCATAGGGGCGCCTCCCGCATCGTATTTTCCCGTTACGCCGGGTAAAGGGGCGCCGCCTGCAAACAAGGCCCAAGCGTTTCTTAAGGAAAACCAAAGCGTTTTTATGGATGATTCGGCGGCGGTGGATTTCCGCCCCACAAAGACTAAAACCCGTACTTCGCGGTCGTATGTGCGCCTGCAGCAAGACTATTCCGGAATACCGGTATTTGGCGCCGAGGCTACCATTCAATTGGATGCGGCCAACGAGGTTGTGTTCGCCTTTTCAGATATCAAGCGCGACACCGGGGACCTTGATAATGGTCAGGTTTCACTTTCCCCGGCGCTTTCCGCCTCCGCGGCGGAATCGATCTCGATCGAGCATATCCAGCAGCCTCCCATTTCCCAGGCGGCTCTCCGCCTCTCCGGTAAAGGGATAATGGAATCTGGTACGGATGGATGGATCGATCCGGCTCTTCATCTGGAAGCGGCTCCTGCCACGCTCATGATTTTTGCCCCTGAAGTGGTGGGCACTGGCGGTCCCACGCGCTTAGTCTGGCAAACGGTGGTCAGCGCCATGGATAGCCCTGCGGTTTCGGAGTTTGTCCTGGTGGATGCGCATTCGGGCGAAATCGCATTCCATTACCCTTTGGTCCACACGGCCCTGAACCGGCAAATCTATGATGCGAACAACACCTCCGACGATCCCGGCACGCTCTTGCGATCGGAAGGTGGCGGCGCCGTCGGCTCACCAGCGGATGTGGACTATGCATATGACTATTTCGGCGACACGTATGATTTCTACAATGTGGAGCATGGCCGAGACAGCCTCAACAACGCCGGCATGACATTGAGCGGGACCGTGCGCTATTGCGATCCGAGTGACACATGCCCGTATGAGAATGCTTTCTGGAGCGACTCGGCCCAGCGGATGTACTTCGGTCAGGATTACGCTTCCGCGGATGATGTGGTCGGACACGAACTAACGCATGGGGTCACCAGTTATGAATCTAATTTGATCTACTTTAATCAATCGGGTGCGATCAATGAGTCCTTTTCTGATATGTGGGGGGAGTGGATTGATCAGACAAACGGCGCTGGAACCGACACCTCCGGCGTAAAATGGCTCATGGGCGAAGATTTGCCGATCGGGGCCATCCGTGACATGTCGAATCCTCCCGCCTACGGCGACCCGGACAAGATGAGCAGTTCCTATTACAGCGCAAACATTGGAGATGTCGGCGGTGTCCACTACAACAGCGGTATCGGAAATAAGCTCTGTTACCTGCTGACGGACGGCGGCACATTCAACGGGTACACGGTGAGCGCGCTGGGGATTTCCGCCACGGCGGATCTGATGTACGAATGCGCGGCAAATCTTCTCACAAGCGCCTCAGACTATTTGGATCTTTATACTCTTTTGCAGCAGGCTGCGGATAATCTTGGATACAGCCAGGCGGACAAGAATAACCTCGTCAACGCCTGTTTAGCCGTTGAACTGGGAACGGAACCCGCCAAGATGGCTGTAGGCCCGTATGCGGGCACGTGGGGCTTCCCCATGTACACGCTGTATCACGATTCCCGAACGCAATCGATCTATCTGGCCAGCGATCTTGGAAGAAGCGGCAATATTACGGCATTGTCGCTGTATGTAACGACCGTGCCGGGGCAAACCCTGAATTATTGGACGATCCGGATGAAGACCACATCCTTGAGCGCCTATTCTACCGCCTCCATGGATGCCACGGGATGGACCACCTGTTACCAGGCCAACGTAACGATAAGTTCAACAGGCCAAGCCACCTTCACCTTCTCAACGCCTTTCCTGTACGACGGCGCGAGCAATCTCATGATCGATTTCAGCCACAACAACACCGGCTATACCACACAAGGAGTCTGCCTCGCCTTTGTTCCCGGAGGGAACCGGACCATTATCGCCGCCAGCGACAGTGCCAACGGCGACCCGCTGACATGGTCGGGCACTACGTCGCCTACGAAATACTTGTCTACGGCTGTTCCATGCATCGCATTGACGTTCAGTGCGCCCTCGGCAACAGTGACGAATGTCACTTCTACGCATGCCAATGGAACGTTTACCACCGGCGAGGTCATCGATATAGATGTCTCTTTCTCCACAACGGTAGATGTGACGGGATCCCCAAGTCTGGAGCTTGAGACAGGCTCCACCAACCGAATGGCCACCTATCTCAGCGGCTCCGGCACTTCCACCCTTCGATTCCGGTACTCCGTTAGTGCGGGCGACACCTCATCCGACCTTGACTACACAAACGGCGGCGCGCTGCAATTCAATGGAGGAACGATCAAAGACACCGCCACGAAAACCAGTGCAACGCTCACCTTGCCCGCGCCCGGCGCGGCGGGTTCCCTTGGCGCAAACAAAGCAATTGTGATTGACACCGGAGCGCCTGCGGTAACCGTTAATCAGGCGTCCGGGCAGGCAGACCCCGCAACCGCAGAACCCGTCAATTTCCGGATCCTGTTCAGTGAAGCGATCAATCCGTCAACATTCACATCATCCGATGTATCCATCACCGGAACCGCGGGAGGGACCCCGTCGGTGGCGCTGACGAGCAGCGACAATATCGACTGGAATGCCGCGGTAAGCGGGTTCACATCGGGCGGAACCGTAATCGCAAGCCTCTCAGCGGGCGTGTGTGCCGATGTGGCAGGGAACACCAATGCGGCGTCCACCAGTTCGGATAACACGGTAAGCTTACAGTTGCCAAGCACCGTGGATGCCCATTCGAGTCCCCAGACGGATTTCGTTCTCGGCAACTGGTATGCCACCGAGGAGGAAAAGGTGAGTGTACTGAAGTTTAAAGTGACCGACCGCGGCGGCGACAGCTTGCCCACGTTGATTGATCGCATCATCATCAATGTTTCCGGGACGGCGGGACACGCCAGCCAGGATATTGCCTGGGCGGAACTCCGCGACGCCTCATCGCAAATCACGACCGCCGCTTCCATCACGGACGCACAGATTGTTTTCGGATCCGCGCCTAACAGCGACAGTGTGGCGCAGTTGACTGCCGTCTCGGAGAATACCGCTGTTGAATACACGGTCAATATTTATCTGAACACCACGCTGCTGGGCGAGCATGATCAAACCTATGTGTTCGACATCGCAGAACCGGACATCGGCGCCGATGGCGGGAGCAGTTCGCCCATGGCGGCGGATTCCGGCGCGATTACACCGGTCACCGGAACGATCTTCATCATGGCCTTGGGCATTTCCATCACGCCGGACTATTGGAACATCGGTTCAGGGCCGCTGAGTAATGTTGTGGAATCCGGGGCCTTCACGGTCCAGAACCTCGGAAATGTGGCGGAAGACATTTCGATAAAAGGCGATAACGGAGCCAATGGCTGGACCCTGCAAAACACCGTTGGCACAAACGCCTTCAAGGTAGAGGCCGACAGCGGCGACGATGGCAGCTATGAGATAGCGCTAAGCACAAGCGAACAAGTCATGGCGGCAAATCTCGCCGTATCCGGGAGCAGCACCTTCGGACTCCGTTATAACGCGCCGTCCGGAGATACCTGCGGCGGCGGCATTGCGCAAGACTTCAGTATAACCCTTAAAGCATCCCGGCATACACCATAAGAGAAGAACCTATAATGCAGTTAAACCAACAATAGCAAGGAGACGGGAAAATGAAGAAGAGCGTATTGATTATGTTGATGGGGTTATGCCTGATAGGTGCGGCTTATCAAGCCCAAGCGGCTGACACGGGCACGATATCGGTCACTGTTTCGCTGGAATCGGCAATTTCGGTAAGCGTCGCCCCGGGCACATGGAACCTTGGCACGGTAGCCCTGAGCAGCACCTCCGCGGAAGCCTCGTTCACCGCAAGCATCGGCAACACCGCTTCGAAGCTTGAAATCATTGGCGCGGACGGCGCAGGCGGCTGGACCATCGGCGCCACCCCGGCGGCGGATCGTTTCGCCGTGTCGGTGACAAGCCCCGCAATTACGCTTACCAAGGCGTATCAGACACTAGCGGCCAGTGTGCCCGCCTATGGAAGCCAGGGCTTCGGGCTCACCTATTCCGCGCCCACCAGCGATACCAAGGGTGGCGGCGTAGGTCAAGGGTTCACGATAACCGTCAAGGCAAGTGCCCCATAATAATTTTTGGCGTGGAATCATAGAGTTACAGGACGTATGAAAAACGTGCACGTGAAAGGAAGATTCAGAGCGCGTGGATTTCGGTGGATGGCGTTTTCCGCCGCGCTCATGGGCATACTCTGCCAAGCCGGGGCGGCAAGCCTGAAAGTGTCTCCCGCGCGTTTCATCATTCATGACGTGAAACCGGGCATTCAGTACGACGTCTACAAGGCAACCGGATTGCGCATCACACTTTATAATGACGATGACGTAAGCCACTCATGGCTCCTCAGCGTGCATCGTCCCTCGGAGCGTGGAACATGGGAACGAGGTTATGCCGAGATCCCCGATGCGCGCTGGTGTTGGTTCGATCGGAACGAAGTTGCCGTCGAACCGCACGGCAAGGCCTATGCGCACCTGTTTCTCAAGGTTCCCGAAAACGAAAAGTACTATAACCAGCATTGGGTGGTAACGATGGGCGTGGACGGCAAACCCGGCGCTGGCGGGATTGCGCTGGCGGCGGATATTCGCGCCCAGATAGAAACAACAAGCAGCCCGGACATGAAAGAGCGGCCCGGCGGACTGCTCGGCATGGTTCCGAGCGCACTCCAGATCGAAAATGCGGCGCCGGGCGCCATCGAGAAAAGACAGGTCTCCCTTTACAACAATGACACAAAAGCGCATACCTGCGCGATAACATCCCTGTTCGACGATCCGGCCATCGATCAGAAAGTCTATCTTACCCACCCCTTCGAGGCTACGCCGGACCCGAAATGGATCACCGTGCCGAAGGAGATCAGCATTGCGCCGGGCGGCGTAAGCGCTTTGGATGTGGAGATACGGCTTCCGGACGACCCTTCCCTGCTGGGCAAACAATGGGAGTCCATTTTCCTGATTCAGCCCGAGGAGGGCCGGGCAGGTTTTGTGCGCGTACAAGTGAGTATGAAAGAAACGGCAAAAACGGAGTAAGCGGCGGGTGGTTTTGACAACACATAGAGCGGTTTGCGGTTCCTGCGGGGCGGCGTTACTGCTGTGCCTGGTCATGCTCTGCGCCGCCGCCCAACCGTTCGAAGACACCGCGGTTATCGATGTTTCCGTCGTGTTGGATTCCTCCCCGCCCACGGGAACAGTTTCCATTAATGACGGCGCATCGTACACCACCACGCTGAGCGCCACGCTTACACTGAGCGCCAACGATACGCAGACCGGCGTCGCACAGATGCGCTTCAGTAACGGCGGCGCCGGTTGGAGCGCATGGGAACCGTACGCCACTACAAAATCCTGGCCGCTCGCGTCCGGCGATGACGGCACGCGGACCGTTTACGTGCAGTTCATGGACGGCGTGGGGAATCAAAACACGGACACTGCAATCTCCGATACGATCATATATGATGTGAATCCCCCAACGGGTTCCGTCAGCATCAATGGCGGGGTTGATTGGACGAATGATACCGCCGCCACGCTCACCATCGCCGCATCGGATTCCGCTTCCGGCCCCGCCGAGATGAGAATCAGCAATGATGGGATTTTCTTCGAGCCTTGGGAACCATACATGGCCGCCAAATCGTGGACATTGCCGCCGGGTGAAGGGTCGAAGACGGTTTGGGTCGAGTTCAAGGATCATGCGGGGAACGCAACGGCCACCGAGATCAAGGACGACATCGGGCTCGATTCCACGCCGCCGGCTTCGTTTACGCCGACGGCGGACCCCGGCATCTGCACGAACGGTGAGATTCAAGTGACGTTCGAGACCACTGATGCGCTATCCGGAATCGGGCACTATGAGGTGGCGGTGGATGACGAGACGTATGCCACCGCCGCCAGCCCATACATCGCGGATGCGGCCGTGCTCGCTGAAGGCGAACACACCGTCCATGTGAAGGCATTCGACCAGGCAGGGAACTCCGTGGGGCCACGCGATGTTTCCATTTACGCAGATGGATCGCCGCCGGTCATCTTCCTGAACGGATCGTCATATGTCTCCGTGGTGTGCGGAAATGAGTATGTGGAAGAGGGTGCAACCGCGGACGACCTGTGCGCAGGCGATATGACGTCCTCTATCGAAATATCGGGAACGGTTGATATCTACACGATGGGTGAATATACACTCATTTATACGGTCAATGATCCGGCCGATAACCCCGCGGACCCGGTGTTCCGCACCGTCGAAGTGGTTGGGCCGTGTGGCGAAGGTGAGGGTGTTGTCGAAGGACAAGAAGAGGGGCTCCTGGAAGGCGAGACCGAAGGACAAGCCGAAGGCGAAGGTCAAGTCGAAGGCGATATCGAAGGCGTGGCCGAAGGGCAAGAAGAAGGAACGCTGGATGGTGAGATCGAAGGGCAGGAAGAGGGAACCCTGGAAGGCGAAGTTGAAGGGCAGGAAGAAGGGATAACCGAAGGCCTAAGTGAAGGCGGTGCAGAAGGATTGGTGGAAGGTGTTATTGAAGGTTCTGAAGAAGGTGTGCCCTCTGAAGGTTCGCCGGAGGAGGGTGAAGGTAGCGAGGAAGGACTTCCTGAAGGCACTGTCGAAGGTTCTTTAGAAGGCGAAGGGCTGGAAGAAGGGGAAGGTCTGGAAGAAGGCGAGGGCCTGGAAGAAGGGGAAGGTCTGGAAGAAGGGGAAGGGCTGGAAGAAGGAGAAGGTCTGGAAGAAGGCGAAGGCCTGGAAGAAGGAGAAGGATTGGAAGAAGGTGAGGGATTGGAAGAAGGAGAAGGTGCTATGACGGATGTTCATAGTGCTGACCAAGATGCCGACTACCATATCAGCCTCTCCGAACTCCTCCGCATTATTCAATTCTTCAATTCCGGCGGATTCCACTGTCAAACCGGTACTGAAGACGGGTATGCTCCAGGTTCAGGAGGTGACAACAGTTGCTTACCCCATTCCAGCGACTACAACCCCCAAGACTGGACCATTAGCCTCTCCGAGCTTCTCCGCATGATCCAATTCTTTAACTCCGGCGGCTATCATGCCTGTGAAGAGGGCGAAGACGGCTTCTGTCCCGGAGCCATATGATCTTTATCCTGAACGATACCCGTGCTTCATTCAAAGAAAGAATCCGCCGGTGTCTATAGAGCCCATGTCCATTTGCGCGGGTCGCGGGATATATGATACCCTATACGACTGAATAATCCCTCTTTGTGAGGCTTTTCAAGCCTTGATGCCATACTTTATGGAAGGTAGATGCTTTGAGAACTCCGCTGATCGCCGCAAATTGGAAAATGAACAAGCTGGTGGACGATGCCGTGGCCACGGCCGGCGCGTTGAAACCGTTGGTGGCGGATGCTGCCGGTGTGGAAATTGTTGTGTGCCCGGTATTTACAGTGTTGCAGGCGGTGGGGAAGGCTCTGGCCGGATCGAATGTGGCCTTGGGTGCGCAGAATTGCTACACAAAGGAAAGCGGCGCCTTTACGGGAGAGATTTCTCCACAAATGCTGAAAGACGCCGGCTGCACCTGGGTCATCATCGGGCATAGTGAACGCCGCCAATATTTCAAAGAAAGTGACGCGTTACTAAATGAGAAACTCCATTTTGCCCTGAAGTCCGGGCTGAAAGTGATGTTTTGCATCGGTGAAACCCTGGACGAGCGCCAGGGCGGGAGTATGAACGATGTGTTGCGCCGCCAGGTCAACGAAGGGCTCAAGGGCCTGAGCGAAACGGATTTTGCGAATGTGGCCGTGGCATATGAACCGGTGTGGGCGATTGGCACGGGCGTCACCGCGACTCCCGAACAGGCCGAGGAAGCGCATGCGTTCGTGCGTGGCCTCGTGGAAGCGCAGTTTGGCAAGAACGTGGCCGAAGGGCTGCGTATTCAATATGGCGGCAGCGTAAAGCCGGACAATGCGGCGGAACTGATTGCGAAACCCAATGTGGACGGGTTTCTCGTGGGCGGAGCCTCGTTGAAGGCAGACAGCTTCGCGGGCATCATAAAGGCCGTGTGTTAACTGCAAAGGGAATAGAACAATTATGTTGGATGCGATTTTTAGTTGGACAACGCTGTGGTGGATTCTCATCCCGGTGTATTTGATTGCCTGCATCGGGCTGATTTTGGTGGTGCTGCTGCAAAAGGGAAAAGGCGTTGGTTTCGCGGGAGCATTTGGCGTGGGACCAGGTTCGGAAACCCTCTTCGGGCCACGCTCCGCGAGGACCTTGCCGCAAAAGCTTACCTATGTCGGCGCGGCGCTTTTCATGATCCTGGCCTTGGTGTTGTCCATGTTGTCGGGCAAAGTAACCAAGGGTGAGGCCCCGGACCTGGTGGAAAAAGAAACTGTCACCGATAGTGCCGCCTTGGATCAGTTGTTTAATGAGAATGCAAAAGAAGGCGAAGCAGCCAGTACGGCGCCTGCTGCCACAACAACCGTGGTAACACCTGCTCCGGCTGCGGAAAGCCCTGCGCCAGCGCCGGCTCTGACCGTGGAAACACCCGCACCTGCTGCGGAAACTCCAGCGGCCCCAGCCCCGGCGGCGGAAACACCCGCTCCGGCGGCGGAAACTCCGGCGCCTGCACCGGAAACCCCCGCTCCGGCGGCGGAAACCCCGGCGCCTGCGGCTCCTGCACAGCAATAATCCAAGTACAATGTATTTTATTCCGGCCCGAAGCGCGATGCTTTGGGCCATTGTTATTTGGGAACGTTTTGAGGCTCGTGTAGAATAGAAGGAACAGGCCCTTCCCGTTGGAAGCGGGCCAAGCGCCACGCCGGAATCTGACCGGTTCCAATCAGATGGGGCACGGAACGGATGAGCGGTGGTGCGTAATGAGCACGCCGAATGGAGGTTTTGTGGACAAGATATTGATTCGCGGCGGCAAACCGCTTAATGGCGCAGTCCATGTGCGGGGAGCCAAAAATGCCGCGTTGCCGCTGATGGCGGCGGTGATTATGGCGGAGGAGCCCTGTACCTTGCACAATGTGCCGTGTCTGCATGATGTATTCACCATGGACAAGCTCCTATCGACCATGGGCATGCAGATCGAGTTTACAGGCCGCTATATGACGCTTCAGGCGGACGGGATCAGCGAGCCCTATGCCCCCTATGATCTCGTCCGAAAAATGCGCGCTTCCTTCTTTGTACTCGGGCCGCTCCTGGCGCGTTTTGGCAGCGCCAAAGTCTCGTTGCCTGGAGGTTGCGCCATCGGCACGCGCCCGGTGGATATTCACCTCAAGGGACTGGAAGCCCTGGGGGCTTCCATATGCATAGAAGATGGTTATGTGGTGGCGAAAGGCCCCTTGAACGGCGCTAATTATGCGCTCGACTTCCCAAGCGTGGGCGCCACGGAAAACCTCATGATGGCGGCGTGCCGCGCGAAAGGCGTCACCCGCCTGACCAATGTGGCCCGCGAACCGGAAATCGAGGATCTGGCCTATCTGCTGAATACGATGGGCGCGCAGATTTCCGGCGCGGGTACGGACATGATCACGGTGGTCGGCGTGGACTCCCTGGGCGGCGCGGAGCATGTGGTCATTCCGGATCGCATCGAGGCAGGCACCTTCCTGGTAGCAGGCGTGGCCACGCATGGCGACGTGACGGTGCTTAACGCCAACCCGGATCATTTGCCGGGATTTCTGGACAAGCTGCGCGAAGCAGGAGCGGAAGTGGAAGCCCACGGCAGCCGGATTCGGGCGGCCGCACCCAATGGCCTCCGCGCCGTGGACGTTACAACGCGGCCCTATCCGGGATTTCCCACGGATTTGCAGGCCCAGACTATGACCATGCTCTGCCGCGCGGAAGGCGTCAGCCATATCAAGGAAACGGTTTTTGAAAACCGGTTCATGCAAGCCGCGGAATTGGTGCGCATGGGCGCGGATATCACCCTGGACGGGAACACCGCCATCGTGCGCGGCGTGCCCCGATTGAGCGGCGCGCCCGTAATGGCCTCCGATTTGCGCGCGAGCGCGGCCCTGGTAATTGCCGGCCTGATGGCGGACCAGGGCGCAACGGCCATTGCGCGCGTGTACCATATTGATCGCGGTTATGAACAGATTGAGGAACGCCTCGCGGCGTTGGGCGCCACGATTGAGCGTGTGCGCAACTGAATAAAGGAAGTAAGTGAATGAAGTGTTTTGAAATCACGGACAAAGCATCGTACCGCGCCGCGGAGGCGTATATCCGGGCGCGGAGCGAAGCTTCCGCGGAGGGGGAGGTGCAGGAAAAAATCAATGCGGTGCGCGGTATTGTTGAAGCAGTGCGCACGCGCGGTGACGCGGCGGTGGCGGAATGTACAGAGCGGTTTGACGGCGTTTCCCTGCGTCCGGATCAATTTGAGGTAAGCGCGGAAGAATTGGACGCCGCAAAGGCACACGTCGATCCCGCGTTGCTGGCCATTTTACAGCGAGCCTATGAAAATGTGCGCCGGTTCCATGCCAAACACCTCCGTGAATCCTGGGAAGAAAATTTTGAGGACGGCACCGTCCTGGGCCAACGCATCACCCCCATCGAAAGCGCCGGGGTATACGTGCCGGGCGGCAAAGCGTTCTATCCCTCCTCCGTGTTGATGAACATTGCCCCCGCGCAAGTGGCCGGAGTAAAAGACATCATTATGGTGTCGCCGCCCTCCTATCAGGGCGGCATACACCCCATCGTGCTGGCGGCGGCGAAATTAGCCGGCGCCACCCGCGTTTTCCGCGTGGGCGGCGCACAGGCGGTCGCCGCGCTCGCCTATGGCACCAAAACCATCCCGGCGGTGTGCAAAATCACAGGACCCGGCAATACCTTTGTAACAGCCGCAAAGGCCCTGGTGCGCAATGTAGCCGAGATCGACAGCGAAGCCGGCCCTTCGGAAGTGGTGGTGATTGCCGATGCCACCGCAAAGGCGGAATATGTCGCGGCGGAATTGCTGGCGCAGGCGGAACACGACGAGGAAGCCTCATGCGTCCTCATGACTACATCGTCGGAATTGGCGGAAGCGGTGCAACAGCGGCTGACCTCGGAAATTGCCCAATTGGCCAGGAAGGAAATCATCACAAAATCATTGGATGCGTACGGGGTCATTATCGTGGTCCGGAAGATGGATGAAGCCATCTCGCTGACGAATGTGTATGCACCGGAACACCTGAGCATCCAAACGGAGTTCCCGCAAAAAATCGCAAACAAGATTACGAATGCGGGCGCGATCATGCTGGGCGCGATGACGCCGGTCGCGGTGGGCGACTATTACGCGGGACCGAATCATATTCTCCCCACGCGCCGCCGCGCGCGGTTTTCATCGCCATTGACCGCCGAGGATTTCCGCAAAGTGAGCAGCATTTTGTATTACTCAAAGGAACGGCTCCAGCGTGATGCGGAGGACATCATCACGCTGGCGCGCGCCGAGGAATTGCAGGCGCACGCCCGCTCGGTGGAGGTGCGAAAATGAAGTACACTCGGGAATTATTGAAAGACGTTGAGGGATATGTGCCAGGAGAACAACCGAAAATCCCAGGTATCATCAAGCTCAACACGAATGAGAATCCATATCCGCCTTCGCCGAAGGTGATGGAGGCGCTACGCGCGCTTTCCCCTGACGCATTGCGGAAGTACCCCGATCCGCTGTCGGTAAATTTCCGCCGCGCCTATGCGGAACGCTTCGGATACCCCGGCCCGGAATGGGTGCTCGCGGGCAATGGCATGGATGAACTATTGGCTCTGGCCATCCGCACGTTTGTAAATCCGGGCGATGCGGTTCTGGCATCGTATCCGACGTATTCCTTGTATGAAGTCCTCTGCCAATTGCACGGCTGCCGCATCGTATATGTGGACTTGGACGATAATTTCCAACTCCCGGAATCCTTCTTCTCCACGCCAGCGCGGATGTGTCTGTTGACCCGGCCCAACGCTCCCAGCGGCGTCTCGGCGCCACGCGAAGCGGTCGAGCGCCTGTGCCGTGAGTTTGACGGCATCGTGGTGATCGACGAAGCCTATGTGGATTTCGGCGGCGATAATTGCATGGATTTCCCGAAACGCTTCGAAAATGCCATCGTCATGCGGACCTTCTCAAAATCATTCAGCCTTGCCGGCATGCGGCTGGGTACGGCCGTGGCGCAGCCCGCCATTATTAACGAGTTTATGAAAACAAAGGACTCTTACAATCTAGATGCATGCAGCCAGGCCGCCGCATTGGCCGCGATACAGGATTACGACTACATGGAATCCAACGTGGCCAAAGTCCGTGCCACGCGCGCGCGTCTTCGCGCCGAATTACAGCAGCTTGGTTTTGACGTGCCGGAATCACAGTCCAACTTCCTGCTGGCGCGGTGGAATGGCGCGCCTCCGGCGAAAGAAATCTTTGAGACCCTGCGCACACAGAATATTCTTGTGCGCTACTTCAACCTGCGCGGCCTGCAAAACGCACTGCGCATCACCGTGGGAACCAACGCGGAATGTGATGCACTGCTGGAGGCTCTCAATGTTATTCTGAAACGAAATTAGACAACTGGTATAAAAAAGACATATAGGCGAAGGGGTACTTTCGTGAAAAAAGAGATTATTACGAGATTGCATGCTAGTTTCGAGGGAATGCTCCGAACAGACCCTGAATTCGGAACCGAATTTTGGTTAGCTCGTGACTTACAGACCCTGTTAGGATATGCCAAGTGGGAGAATTTTATCCGGGTTGTTGAAAAGGCACGATTAGCCTGTCAGAACTCCGGACATGAAGTTAAGGACCATTTTCTTGATATCAGGAAAATGGTTGCGGTCGGATCTGGGGCGCAACGATCCATTGATGATATCGCCCTAACTCGTTATGCCTGTTATCTCATAGCACAAAGTGGGGATCCAGCTAAAACTGAAATCGCGTTTGCACAGACATATTTTGCTGTTCAAACACGCAAGCAAGAAATAGTTGAAGAACGTTTAGCTCAAGCAGAACGATTGAGTGCCAGAAAAAAGTTAACTCATTCAGAAAAAGAACTATCAGGATTGATTTATGAACGTATTGGTAATGAGGCCACATTTGCAGTAATTCGAAGCAAGGGTGATATGGTGTTGTTTGGCGGGCTTACCACACAAGATATGAAAAAACGACTTGGCATTCCTCACGCAAGGCCATTGGCGGACTTCTTGCCCACAATAACTATTAAGGCTAAGGATTTTGCCACGGAAATAACGAATTTTAATATCAAGAAAGAGGATCTTTTTACTGAGACAATGATCACCAAAGAACATGTTAAAAATAATGCTGATGTGCGAAAGTTATTGAGAAAAAGGGGAATTACGCCGGAAGACTTGCCAGCGGCAGAGGACATCAAAAAAGTCGAAAAGCGCCTTAAATCCGAACAAAAGGATCTTCCTAAGCATATTGGACAGGGCGGGAAGAAAAAAAGTGTATAACAACACGCCAATATCCCATCTTCAAGTTGGAAAATCTATAGTGGGAGCCAATGAAAGTTGGAAATTTTTGTGCGGTAACCAGATACCCCAAAAGGAGATTATTATGCGGACAATAGGTTGTGCAGTGATAGGGAGTCTGTTGATCCTCACAGGCTGTATGACAACCAGCGGTGAACGATCCTTTAACCTAATATCCAGCGAAGAAGAGTCTCAGATCGGCGCAAAGATCGCCAAGGAAGTCGAACAAAAGGAAAAAGTCCTAAACGACCCCGCGCTTCAGGCCTATGTGCAAAATGTCGGCCAGCGCGTCTCCGCCATGGCCGAACGCCGCGATGTTACCTATCAATTTAAGGTGATTGACGCCCCGGACACGGTCAACGCCTTTGCACTTCCCGGGGGGTACATGTATGTGTATACCGGCCTGATGAAAATCTGCGATAACGAGGCGGAACTGGCGAGTGTCATGGCGCATGAAATTGCGCATGTTTCCTCGTATCATCATGGCGAAGCACTTACCCGCGCCTATGGCGTTCAACTGATCTCCAGTTTGCTGTTGGGGGAGAATTCCGGGCAGTTGGCCCGGATTGCCAGCGATTTTATCGGGCAGACCGGCATGATGTATTTCAGCCGTCAAAATGAATATGAAGCGGATGCCAAGGGCATGGATTATCTTTTCCGCGCGGGCTACCGCCCGGAAGCAATGGCCGCATTCATGCAAAAACTGGCAAACCAGGAAGGCCAGGCCGGGCGCGGACCCATGATCAAGCTGTTTTCCACCCATCCGCCCTCTGCAGACCGCCTCGCCCGCCTGAACGCCCAATTGCAGCAATATCCTGCCGATCTCCGCGAGAAAAACACAGACTATGCCGAGCGCTACACTAAGGAAGCGATCAGCCGTCTCAAATAATGCTTTTCCCACTCAGCGTTAATGTATATCCGCGTGGTACTCCTGCAACGATTTAATCGGCGAAGTGCCTTTACGGAACGCGGCAATCCCGCGCGCGGCGGCCAGCGCGGCGGCCGTCGTCGTAATATACGGAATCTTGTACTTGATGGCCGCCTTGCGGATATACGAGTCGTCGCTGACGCTGAACTTGCCTGCGGGCGTGTTGATGATCAACTGAATCTCCCCGTTCTTCAACGCATCCACCAAATGCGGGCGATCCTCATGCATCTTATTGACGCGTTCCGCCTCAATGCCGTGTTCCTTCAGAAACTGGCACGTGCCCTTGGTGGCGCGAATCTTGAATCCCAGCGCCTGCAATTCTTTCGCGGCAGGCAGCACGCCCGTCTTGTCGCGATCCGTGACGGTAATCAGCACCGTGCCTTCGTTTGGCAGGCGGAGCTTGGTGGCTTCCTGGGCCCGGTAGTACGCCAGCCCGAACGAATCGGCCATGCCCAGCACTTCCCCCGTCGAACGCATTTCCGGCCCCAGAATGGGATCCACTTCCGGGAACATGTTGAACGGGAACACGGCTTCCTTCACGCCAAAATGCGGGATGGGCCGGTTTCTTAATCCAAACTCGGACAGTTTTTTACCCATCATGAGATTCATCGCAACCTTCGCCATCGGGATGTTGCACACCTTCGACACCAGCGGTACCGTGCGCGACGCACGCGGATTCGCCTCAAGGATATACACCGCATCGTTGTAGATGGCGTATTGAATATTCATCAGCCCCACCACATTCAACGCGACGGCGATCTTCTTCGTGTATTCCACGATGGTGTCAATATGCTTCGCCGGAATGCTGATGGGCGGGATCACGCACGCCGAATCACCCGAATGCACCCCGCACAGTTCGATATGTTCCATCACCGTCGGCACAAACGCGTCGGTGCCGTCCGATATGGCGTCCGCCTCGCACTCAATGGCATTTTCAAGAAACTTGTCAATAAGGATGGGCCGCTCCGGCGTGACATCCACCGCACGCGCCACATAATGCCGCAGCATTTCCTCGTCATAGACCGCTTCCATGCCGCGTCCGCCCAACACATACGAGGGACGCACCATCAGGGGATAACCGATCTCACTGGCAATGGCGATGGCTTCCTCAACCGAACTGGCCATGCCGGATTGCGGCTGCGGAATGCCAAGCTGTTGCATTACCTTGCGGAACCGGTCGCGATCTTCTGCAAGGTCGATGGTGTCCACCGACGTGCCCAGAATCGGCACCCCTGCTTCATGCAGATCCCGCGCGATGTTCAAGGGGGTCTGTCCGCCGAACTGCACCACCACGCCTTCCGGTTTCTCTTTTTCGTATATGCTCAGCACATCCTCGACGGTCAAGGGTTCGAAATACAGCTTGTTCGAGGTGTCGTAGTCCGTGGACACGGTCTCCGGGTTGCAATTAACCATAATGGATTCCAGGCCCATGTCGCGCAACGCAAACGCCGCGTGCACGCAGCAATAATCAAACTCGATGCCCTGTCCGATGCGGTTGGGACCGCCGCCCAGCACCATCACCTTCTTTGCCTTGCTCACCGGCACGGAGTCTTCGGCGTTGTACGTGGAAAAATAATATGCCGCATTCTCCACGCCGCTTACCGGCACCGCTTCCCAGGCCTCCTTCACGCCCAAGTCAATCCGCTGCTGGCGCAGATCCCTTTCCGGCAACCCAAGAAGCTGGCCAAGGTATTTGTCGGAAAATCCATCCTTTTTCGCTTGGGTCAACAATGCATCCGGAAGACCCTTGCCTTTGAATTTCAGGATTTTTTCCTCCAATTCCACCAGTTCCTTCATCTGTTCCACGAACCAGTGCTTGATGTGCGTCCGCCGGAACAATTCATCCACCGAGGCGCCTTTCCGCAGCGCTTCATACATAATAAACTGCCGCTCGCTGGTGGGAACCGCCAGCAGCCGCATCAATTCTTCCAGCGGTTTCTTGTTGAAGTCTTTGACGAAGCCAAGCCCGTACCGGCCGTTCTCCAGCGAGCGAATCGATTTCTGGAATCCCTCCTTGTACGTCTTCCCGATGCTCATGACCTCGCCGACCGCCCGCATCTGCGTGCCCAGCTTGTCTTCCACGCCCTTAAACTTCTCGAACGCCCACCGGCAGAACTTCACCACCACGTATTCGCCGGATGGCGTGTATTTTTCAAGCGTGCCGTCGCGCCAGTAAGGAATTTCGTCCAGCGTCAGGCCGCCCGCCAGCAACGACGACACCATGGCGATGGGGAATCCCGTCGCCTTCGATGCCAGCGCCGAGGAACGCGACGTGCGCGGGTTAATCTCAATCACCACCACGCGGCCTGTTTTCGGATCGTGCGCGAACTGAATATTGGTTCCGCCGATGACCTGGATGGCCTCCACGATATCGTAGGAGTATTTCTGAAGTTTTTGCTGCAATTTCGGGTCAATGGTCAGCATGGGCGCAACACAATAGGAATCGCCCGTGTGCACGCCCATCGCGTCCACGTTTTCAATGAAGCATACGGTGATCATCTGGTTCTTCGCGTCACGCACCACCTCCAGTTCCAGTTCCTCCCAGCCCAGCACGGATTCCTCCACCAGAATCTGGCCCACCAGACTGGCCGATATGCCCCGTGCCGCCACTACCCGAAGTTCATCCAGGTTGAACACCAACCCGCCGCCCGTGCCGCCCATCGTATAGGCCGGGCGAATCACCACCGGATACCCCAGCGTGTCCGCAATGCGTTCCGCTTCCTCCACGCTGTACGCGAGTTCGCTCTTCGGCATTTCAATGCCCAGGCGGTTCATCGTGTCTTTAAACGCCTGCCGGTCCTCACCACGCTCGATGGCGTCCACCTGCACCCCGATGACCCTCACCCCGTACTTGTCGAGCACGCCGGATTTGTATAATTCCGAGGATAAATTCAGGCCGGATTGTCCGCCAAGGTTCGGCAACAAGGCGTCGGGCCGCTCCTTGGCGATAATTTCCGCCATGTTATCCAGCAGCAAAGGTTCAATGTAGGTGACGTCCGCCATCCCCGGGTCCGTCATGATCGTGGCCGGATTCGAATTAACCAATACGATTTTGTACCCCAGGCTGCGGAGCGCCTTGCACGCCTGCGTGCCCGAATAATCAAACTCGCACGCCTGCCCAATCACAATCGGACCGGACCCAATGATCATAACTTTCCGGATGTCTTCTATGCGCGCCATAATGCTTCTCCCAGTTTAGCCCGCAAGATTGTATAGGAATTCAACGCAAAATAGAAGTCTTGAGATTGCATACGAATAACCGATATGCTTTAATGGTGAACTGGAGGTAAAAAATGCCTTACAAAGGTCACATACAGAATGGCGTGGTCGTGTTGGATGAGGCTGCGAATTTGCCTGAAGGGATGGAAGTGGAGGTGGAGCCCTGTGAAGAAATATCCCGGCCGAGTCTGGCGGAACGCTGGAAGGACCTTATTGGTATTGTGTCCGGGATGCCGGATGATATGGCCCAAAATCACGACCACTACATTCATGGAACCCCAAAAAATTGATGATCCCGAATAATCACGCCAAAGTGTATGACTTTCTCACGGCAAGCACTCGACCGCCTATAATGGCAATTCACTGAAAGAAGTAAAACATCTGAACACATCCACGCGCTTATCGCTATCGCTATCGTGTTCCCCATTATATCTGCTTCCTCTTCTTCCACCTTGTCTAATTACTTCTGTTGGGTCCTGTTTTCCCAGTCTTCCCAGACATCCCAGTCTTCCCAGTCTTCCCAGTCTTCCCAGTCTTCCCAGTCTTTTTTCTCGTTCCCAAGGTTGTTATCCCCTCGAAAGCGGGGATCCAGTTCCGATGAGAGAACGCACTTGCTCCAAATGCGGTGCTTTGAAATATAATCAGTGTTGTTCTTTGAACCGGCGCCGAAGACGGTGGGTGGTTCTCAATAACAGACACACAAAAAAAGGAAATCCGGAGTATTACACGCGTAAATTCTGCATCTCATAAAAAAGGGACAGGTTCTTATCAAATGCTCAGCAAACCAAAAATCGGCGTCTTATTCCTCGCCGGAGATTCCTGGTGGGAGGCCGGCATCTGCACCGCGGCCACTGGCCCCTATGCGGGTTTTCTTCAGCAAATTGAAAACGATGTGGCCGCCGCTACTGCCGCACTGGCAAAAGACTTCACGGTGATTTCCTCCGGTTTGCTGCATACCAGCCAGCAGATTATTGACGAAGCGCGCCGCTTTACTTCAGAAAAGGTGGAGGCCATTGTCTTTTGCCCCATCATCTGGACCAATGACCCGCCCGTAATCGACTTTATCCGGGAGGCGAACAAGGTTCCCCTGGCCCTTTGGGCCTATGACCCTTACGGCAGCATTCTCGAGTACTACAAAATCGAGGTTTGGCTGCGATCCAGCGGCCCGGTCAGCGTGCAGCAGGTATCCAGCCTTTTCCGGAACCACGAATGGGACTACGCGGTAATTTTCGGCAACGAAAAAGACGAGGGCTGTCTCCGGGAACTTCAGGCGTTTCTCCGGGCTGCCGCCGTGAAAAAAAGCCTCACAACAACACGCATCGCCGTGCTGCCCGCCCCCTGCCGGATGGTAATGGGCGCATGGATCGATGAAAAAGTGCTCTACGAACAATTCGGCGTGGAATTGGTCCATGTTTCGGTCCAGCAATTTGCGGAAATCGCAGAAAGCATATCGGATGCGGAAGCCGCCGAGTACGTTCAGTGGCTCAAGGAACACGCAAAAATCACCAACACGCCCGAAGAGATGCTGTTGATGTCCGCCAAGCATGCCCTGGCCATGGTGCGCCTGACGGAAGAACTCGGCCTGTCCGGCATCGCCCTGGAGGATTTCCACGAGGATTTCTACCGGATTCTGGGCGTGCGCCCGCATCTGTATCACCCGCGTTTGGGAGAACTCGGCTGTACGGTCGGCCTGGAAGCGGACGTGCCGGGGATTTTGTCCACGCTTATCGTGGGACGCCTCGCCGGGCATCAGGCCATGTTCAATGAATTCTATACCATCGATAAACACCGGGATCTGGTGCTGATGGGGCATCCGGGCATGGGCGAACTCAGCGTGGGCGACCCCGCCACGTTTGAAGTCACCCCGGATCTGGAATTCGACGAAACCCAGAAACGCGGCGCATGGATTTCCTATCGCGCAAAACCCGGACCCATGACGCATTTCAACCTGACGCCGGACGGCAACCGGCTTAAAGCCACCGCTTGGACCGGCGAGGCCCTCTTCGGACCGCGCCTCATGGAAGGGTATGCGCATATGCTGGTTCGCCCCGACACCGATGCCCTGCCGCTCTTTCAAAAAATTGTCGAACGCGGTCTGGTCCAGCATTGGGGCACGGTCCACGGTAAAATCGTGCCCGAACTCCGGCACTTCGCACGGCTCACCGGTCTTGATCTGGTGGTGCTATAAGGAATGAAATATGAAGAAGATTAGATCTTATCCGAAGAAAACCTTTTTTAGAAAAAAGGTTTCCTTCGGGCTTCCTTCCAAAAAATTTCTAAGAAATTTTTTAGTCCTTTTCTTTTCAATTGGAGTAACACTCACAACATTTGCGGAGCAAGCGCCTGGATTCACCGTGGACCCAACAACACGGTATATCCACATTACGTATGCTGTACCGGCGGATGTGCCGGAAACGCTGGATATATATGCTGTATGGTCGCCCTCTGGAAAAGGTGAATGGCATCCCGCGAGAGTCATGCCGCTCGTGAGCGAAACAGCCCTAAACCTTGTACGAAACGAAGAATGGAGCCAGTGGGCACAAGGTCACATCGTCGAACGCCGCGCGGAAGGTCTGGAACGCACCGTTGTCTTTAATCCATACCCGGAGGCCCAAACGGACGGGAAAGTAGAAATCGATGTTCAGATCAAGATAAACACACCTGACGGCAAAAATTTAAACACCCAGGAAGTTCGCATCGCATGTGATAATTCGGATGTGGTGTATCTGGAAGATTGGTCCAAAATACTCCAACAAACCTTGCTTACGACTTCCACCTATGATCAAAAATGGACGTATAGGACTGATCTGGACCCCGGTGAAGGTTCCACGCTGAATAATGACCTTTACGGCACTTCACCCGCGGATCTTCCATTGCCGCAGCTTACCTATCCGCTCGACCTATACGGATTCTATGCCTTGTTCGTCTGTACTTCCCCTGCAAAAGGCGGTATTCAACTCCGCTTGTCCGGTGATGAACGCGCGGACCCATTAAGTTCGCGATTACCCCGCGAAGAAGTGCTCTGGCGCTGGGCTTCCATGGATCGTCAACACCTCGTGCTAAAACAGCCTCACGGCTACAAAGGAAACACCGCCGCGCACATCGATTACGTGAAACTTGTCCCGCTGCCTCCCGATCTCGCCCAAGAACTCGATACGCAGTTCAGCACGCCCGACAAACTCATCGCGGGCTATTGGGAACCCTATTCCTGGGCCTTCTACGACAATGTGCAAAACGTATTGCAGCATCGTGAACAACTCACGGCCTTCCAAGAAGCGCGTATAGGCATCGTGGACACGCAAATCGGACGTTTCGGTATGAAGGTGGTCTATGAGTCGCGCAACACGGACCCTCTTTATTATTCGACGATCGGTGACCCGGTTGCGGGGGATAACAAACCCCTTACGGACAACGTGGGCAAGATGCAGCAATTCACCAACACCCTCGACGCCACCATACGCTACGCCAAAGAGTTGGGACTGCGCGCGCACGCCAACTTCGGCGCCAGCAACTGCTATCCCGGTTCACCCCTCCAAGGCGATTTCTCCAAGGCGCACCCAGATTGGATGCGCGGCTCCGCATTGCGCTTTGAAGTCCCCGAAGTGCGCGATTACGCTCTGCGCCTGTATCGGGAGTCCCTCGACATCGGCGCGCCGGGCCTCTCCATCGACTTTTGCCGGTATCCCGAAACAGTAGACAGTATTGAGACCGGCAACACCTTTATGCAGACCATGAGCGCGCTTGCGAAAGAATACGCGCAAAAGCGGGGCGAACCTGTGCCCGTGCTCGTGCGTTTTCCTGGCACTGTCGTGCGCCGCGCGGAATTCTTCGATTACCGCGCGTGGGCCAAAGAAGGCTGGGTGGACTATCTCTGTCCCAGCAACATTCAAGGCATTCACCTGAATATTGACATAACCCCATACCTGGAAGCGGTTCAGGGAACAGCCTGCATGCTCCTGCCCGAAGTGGATGCATTGACCTGGGGACTTCCCATGCCCGGTCCTTTCCTCTGGCGCGTCAAGCAACTCTACGATCTCGGCGTGCCCGGCCTGTACATCTATCAGGCCGATGGGCGCGTGCTCGGCAAGCCCAATGACCGGCGCTGCATGCGATTGCTTGCCAGCAGCGAAGGCGTGCGGCAATGGTGGGAAGAAGACGCCCGTCTCCGGCCTCAACGCAGCAAAGGCATCTATATCTCTTTCCCCGAACATCCGGAAGGCAAGTATCACGGCTACGAACGCATCCGCGTCTGGATCGAAGGAATCCCCATGAGCGAGGTCGAAATGTATCTGGACGATAAACTCGTAACCCAACTCCCCGGACCGCCCTACATGCTCGGCCGCGAAGACTATGCAGACAACGCCCTCATCCCCTCCGGCGAACACCAACTCCGCATCCGCGCCAAAGACGGCAACGCCTGGCTCGAACAAACCTTCTCCATCCGCGGTGGATAAGAATTACAGTGTGAAGTCAATGCTGTATTTCAATAGGCAATCGGTCACAAATCGCTTGATAAACTGTTTTGGCAAGTTTTATACCTTCGGAGGTTTCATCCAATGAAGGCGTTTCTGGAATTCCTGGATACCGGAACATCCATGAAAAAACAGATAATCGTTCGGTGGCTCGGCGTCTACATCGATTTGAGCACACCGCAAATCATTCTTTACCTTGTTGATCCAAGCCATTGTATCAGTAACCTTTACCGGATCATGCTGCATAAAGAAGTTTTCCCTCACGCATGACCGTGGCCGGCAAAGAAGATTGGAGTGTAATTCGTTGTTCAAAGGATTCCTTGGGCCACACCAATACATCCACAGCGATCTTCAAGCCCCATAGCGCGCTATGCGCTTTTTGACTGAGCTTGTAGGCAGGAATTGCACATTCATCTACCACAACAAGCAAATCGTAGTCGCTGTCATAATGGCTTTCTCCCCTTGCCATTGATCCAAAAAGATAAATCCGATCTGGCGCCAGAGCATCCACAATACGGTGTACGACCTCTGTCAAAACAGCATTTCCACCTATATTATCCGCTGCAACAGCCATATTATCTTCCTGCCTGCATTATATCATATTCACCCGTTTGACTTTAGGGTGAATCGGTCAAAATCAAAACCGGTTCATCACCCCGCCGCTGGGCAGTTTCGGGTAGAAATATGTGGATTTCTGCGGCATGGCTTCCCGCGCATCCGCGCAGGCGCACACCTGGTCCGCGCGCGTCGAACGGAGGATAAACGCAAGATCAACCTCCCCTTTCTGAACCGCCTCCATCGTGCTCTTCGCATCATGGTCATAGGTAAGCACGGTTCCTTCCGGAATACCCAACACTTGCTCCAGAATGCCCCGGTGCAATACGGCAACATCCAAATCCCGCCACGCGGGACCATGGTCGTCACCCAGAAGTTCAAGCCGGTCCACATCCTTGAGCGTCAGCACATAATTGCCATAACCGTGAATGGCCACGCCCAGCGCATTCCGGGCACGCTTGCGTTTCACCGTAAGCGCCAGGTCGCCGTCTTCCTTCTCCACGTCAAACCACTTTTTCAGCGAGCGAAGAAACGCGGCCGGATCAAAACCTTCCGGCTTCGCCATGAGCCGGTGCGTCGGATAAATCTTGAGCCCCGGATCATCCATGGGCACCAGCCCCATCATCACATAGTCGTACGGCTGTGAACCTTTATCCGGATTCTTTTCCCGCTGCGCATCCCGGTAGAGGCCTGCCGTGCGGAAACGATGATGGCCATCCGCGATGTACAGAATCTGATCCTCGAAAAATTCCGAAACCGCCGGCGCCGCCGCCACCCGCCAGACCTCCACATTCACCCCCTCCATGGTTTTCGCAGTCAGATCCGCCGGACGCTCATTCATCTGGTCCAGAAACGGCGTCAACTCGTGCGACGGATCCTTATATAGCCCAAACACCGGCTCCAAATTCGCATGAACGGCCTCCATCAGCTTCAAGCGGTCTTCCACCGGCTTCGGAAAAGTGCGCTCATGCCCCAGGACAATCTGTTCACCCTCTTCCGGCAACCGGACCGTGGCGAAGAATCCCCGGCGGGTGTAATTCACGCCCTCAATGCCCCTGAACTTCTGCCGCACGAGATAAAACGACGGCTCGGCATCCTGCATGAGTATTCCTTCAGCCAGCCACGTGTCAAAATAATCCGCCGCCGATTCATATTTATTTAATTGGCCCCGCGCTTCCGGCAACATCAAGTGCACCATGTTATAGGGGCCTTCCGCCGCCAGACGCGCCCGCTGCTCCGGCGATATCACGTCATACGGCGGCGTCAGGACATGGTCCGGGGACCCCGTCTTTTCCGGCACAAACCGAACTCCGCGAAATCCACGAACATCAACCATGTCCTATCCTTCCATATAGGTAAACTGCACGTCCATCCCGAATTTTCCCTATTTTATCGGTCCGATAGGTCTTGGGTCAAAGCCGGAATCCGCCCCTGGATTTTAAAAAGGGCTTTTCCCCAGGGAAATACATTAGAATACCTCTCAAAATCAGTCGGGAGGATTCTATGACCGAACCATTAGCCGAATCGGCGCCATCCAAACCGGCACATTCCGTACGCTGGCGATTCTGGGTATTTATTCTTTTTCTCTATGCGGTTGCAGGTGTTTGGTTTCTTTTTACGCCGGCGCAGGACATGGTTGAAAAATTCTTTACCCGCGGTTGGTACCGGGTGATGGTGGGCGTCATGACACCGCTCACGCAGTGGGCGCCGTTCTCCATCGCTTTGATGCTGACCATCGCCTTGATCGCCGGTTTCCCAATACTGTGGATTGGCAACTGGATTTACCTCCGCCGATGGAAGAAGCGCTCCCATTGGGCGGGACTCCTCTGGGGACCCAAATGGGCCATTGCCGCCGCGCCGGTCCTGATAGTGTGGTTTGTGGTGTTTTGGGGCGCGGGATATCAACGGGTGCCGGTGGAAAAACGCCTGGACCTGCCCACGCAAGAAATTCAGGACACCGAAGCCGCCCAGCTTCGCGCGCTCTTGCTCGCTGTAATTAAGCGGGATCTCCCGCCGCCGGAAGCCCGCGATGTAAATCGCACCGTGGCCGCCATCGCCTCCACGATGAAAGAGGTGGTCGCCGCCTGGGACGGACGCGCCATCACCATGCCCTCCCGTGTAAAAGCCACTCCAAAAGGATTTCTTTTGTTTAATGGCACCTCCGGTATGTGTTCGCCCTATACGTTGGAAGCGCAAGTGGACGGAGGCCTGCCGGATGCCGCGTTTGTACACGTGGCCGCACACGAATTGGGGCATATCGCCGGATTCTGCAAGGAAGACGAGGCCACGCTTATCGGATTTGTGGCCGGACTCCGCGCCGGCGATCCCTTTGCACGCTATGCCTGCGCCTTGGATGCCTATATGGATTTGGCCAGGCAACTAAAAAAAGATGAATACAAAACCGCAATTGAAGCCTTGCCCGAAACAGCCCGCGAAGATCTGAAGAAAGCCAACGACGCATATAAAAAATACCGCATTACCTGGTTCAGCCAAATCAGTTGGCGCGTATACGACAAATACCTCCAGTCGCAGGGCATCAAAGAAGGCCGGAAGAATTATTCCCGCGGCATAACCTTGTTTACCTACGTCTGGCGCAAAGGGCTGGTAACGTTGTAAAGGGAAAATAGGATGAAAAAATCGCTCTTCATCGGGTTGACGGCGTGCCTGCTTTCCGCCATGGCGCTGGCCGAGTATGCCGATTACATTTATGTGCCTCCGCCGAAAAGCGCTGTATCAAAGGCGGCATTGTTTCCCATTCCGGAAGCGGATATCGCGCGCTATCTCGAACAGGACCTTCCGGAACGGGTGCTGACCAGTTTTATGGGGAGAAATGAAGAACTCCAAGCGGAAACGGAATCACCGGGGTTGCAGGTGGCCTGCGGAACGGCGATCGGGGCGGAGGCCGGAGAAGTGTTCGGGCAAGGTTTTTATGACCGCGGATATTGGAATTTCCTGGCATCGGTGACTTCAGTCGACGCCTATGCCGTGCGCCTGCAAGTGGATGTAAGCCGATTGCAGGTTGGCCAGCAATTATATGTGATAGACCCTGTCAGCCATCGTGCCTTTGGCCCCTATCCACGCACGGATGGTTCAAATGCCATCCACTGGCTGCCCACCATTCCCGGCGATACCGCCGTGATGTTGGCATGTTCGCCGCAAAACCTGCTGCCGGAAATTCAATTGGTGGCGGTGTCTCACTTTTTTGTTCCCCTGGAAACGCCGGAAACCAAGGCCACGGTATGCCCGGAGCGTATCGCCTGTGAAACCGATGTGACACCGGCGGAAGTATCTGCCGGCGTGGCCATGCTGATCATTGCGGAAGGGTTCAGCCAGATCCAATGCACCGGCGCGTTGCTGAACAATCCCGTTACGGAAACGCTTGAACCACTGATGATCACCGCGAACCATTGTGTGGAAGAAGACACCGCCGCAGAAGACATCGACGTGATTTGGGATTACCGCACCGCCGCGTGTGACGATGGAACCGTTCCGGACTTGGATGAACTGCTGCATAGCACGGGCGCCGCCGTGCTGGTGAAGGACCCCGTATTGGATGGCGCGTTTCTTCAATTGGACAGCGCGCCGGTGGGGCCCTATGGCCGCGCATGGCTCGGGTGGGACACCAGCGACGTGGCATTGAATGTGCCCGTCCACGTTATGCATCACCCCCGGGGCAAAGATATGCGCATATCCAAGGCGCATGTTACGGACATAGATGTGACGGCCTGCCTGGATTTCACCTGTTGTCCCAAAGTTCAACAGCAGATTGAAGTGCATTACGATGAAGGCATCACCCAGGGCGGCTCCTCCGGTTCACCCTTGTTAATGACCGGGAATAACTACCGCGTGTGCGGCATGTTAAGCAATGGAAATGTACATTCATGCGATACACCCGCCAGCAATATGGACAACTATGCCTCGTTCAAACACTTCTTCCCGAAAATCGCCTGTCATTTAACCGAAGACGGATCCTGTGAGGCCCCCTTCACTGCACCCGCCTGTTGCCCATGTCCGGCAAAGCTCATCTATGGAGCATTTTCCTCAACAACAGATCACTTGCGAACCTTCCGAGATCGCGCGCTAATGACAAACACCCCAGGACGGCTCCTAACCAAAGGCTACTACGCCGCCGCACCCGCACTCTCCTCCTGGGTGAAAAAATCAACTGCGGCCCGAACCCTCTTCCGTGCCGCCGCCGCACCTGCCGCCGCCATCGGCGCCTCACTGGAATAATCCCCAACTCCTTCAACCCCAACGGTATCGCTATCGGTATCGGTATCGCTATCGATATCGCTATCGGGCCTGCCACGGCGAAGTCACGCGCCACGCGTGACGAAGCCGGGTCCCAGCCCCTTGCCACGGCGAAGTCACGCGCCACGCGTGACGAAGCCGGGTCCCAGTGCCGTTTCCTCGCCGCAGGGGATCTTCTCATATCCTTCTTTCGGCCCTTCGGGACTGATTATCGGGAGAAAACGTTAACCCAGGGCATCGCTGCGCT
>JAKQOG010000104.1 GCA_029565395.1 Candidatus Hydrogenedentota bacterium
AGCGCAGCGATGCCCTGGGTTAACGTTTTCTCCCGATAATCAGTCCCGAAGGGCCGAAAGAAGGATATGAGAAGATCCCCTGCGGCGAGGAAACGGCACACCTCCCACCTCAAGTTTTATAGGCCCTATTTCTTCTTCTCCCCCACCCGCTAGCCTAATTTCATCGGTGTTCATTCCCACGCCGCGCCGTGTTCCTTGTGCTTTTTGTGGTTCATCATTCCCTAATTCCCATCCCTCCCAGAATCATTCTGCGCCCGCGGGGGTGCTGGCGTTGCCGGAGCGGTCGACGGCGATGACCCAATAGTGACAGGGATTTCCAGGGGGTGTGGTATCGAGGTAATGGGTGGCGATGGTAGAAGCGATTTGATGGGCAGGGCCGGGAGGCGTTTGTTCGTTTGGCGTGCGGTACACACGGCAGTAGCAGAAATCCGGTTCGGTATTCGGTTGCCAGGCGAGATTGGCGCCGTTTTCGGTTTTAGTGATGGTTAATCCTTGTATGGCATTGGGCGGGGTATCGTCATAGGCAGTCGTATATACGGTGAGGGTGTTGGGGCCGAGATGGCCAGCAAGGGCGCCCTCTTTAACTTCGGTGATCTCGGAAGGTCCCTGAAGATCGCCGAAGGGATGAAACGGCACATGCGCGGGGTCGTAGGTATATATTCTGAATGCGCGGGTGGCCCCCGGCGAATTCAGTGCGATACGGACGGGAATTTCTTCGGGATACCGGTTCACCAGCGCGATGGACATTGTGCCTTCCTGGTGTCTCACGGCGGCGGCGCGCACGCGGGGATCGTTTGTTTCGACCGCCATCACACTCGATGGTCCGCGGAAGAACTTGGTGAGCAGTCCATAGGCGTAATAATGGGCGCGGGTGGAACTGTCATTGCCGCTGCGCTTGGAAAGGCCCCATTTGTTAATGTAATGGGGATTGTATTCGTCGGGCAGATCGATGAAGGTCCAATAGCCCATGGCATAGATGCCGGCATTCATCGCGGCAATGACGCATTCAGCCAATTGTATCCCGACCATGGATTCGAGAGGCGTATCCCAATAGATGCAGACGTCGCGTTTGATGCCGTCGACGGTGCGCCCGTCCTGCTGTGAGCCAAACTCACCGAGAATGAACTCCTTGCCCTTGCTTCGGGCCATGCCCGCGCCCCAGTGCAGCTTGGTCAGGAACCAACGGTAGAAATGGGGGTCGTCCGGTTTAAACTCGCTGATGTAATGATGCCCGCCGTAGATGTCCGTGATCTCGTCCATGTTTTGCGCGGCCCATTCGATGGAACTCCAGAAGGAGAACGGCGACGCATCCGTGGCCAGTAGTTTAATATCCAATCCGCGCTCTTTGAACACTTGGCGGAACGCTTCATGGTACGATTTGAACTTGGGCAGATCCTTTGCGAGCGAGCCCCACTCGCCCAAGGAAAGTTCGTTGGTCATACAATACGTTTTGATGTTCGTGGCGCCCTTTTCCTTGATCCAATATTCGAGGTCGTTCGTAGTTTCACGGGCATAGGCCAGCCGTTCCTCGCCCGGTTGCGTATCTTTCGGATTCCACGTGGTCATATAGACTTCGGTCCGCGTATCATCGCGCAGCCGCTGCAAATGCCCGGCAATTTGATCGAGCATGGCGCGGTCCCAATTCACCTGGTGGTTGAGCCGTGCAAACGAGGGATTCAATTCGCGCCAACGCTTGGCGATCACGGTATCCATAGAGTCCTGCGGCGTTGGAAATATATGATAGAACATATGAAAACCAACCCCGCCGAAATGCGGCTGCACAATAGACTCCGGATGGAGCGTCACAACACGTTCCACAGCGCCCAGATCGGGAAACGGTTCCTGCCGCGCCGTCTGAACCACCTCAACATCGTCAAACCATGCCGAGCCATGCGCGTGGAGCACCAGGTGCAGCGTGACGGCATCCGTGCCTTGGGGCGTGCGTCCGTCCACGGATATCATCTCCCACCCGCCACTGCCGGGAACCGGCGCGGCGCTGCTGTGCGCAATACCGATTCGCTGTCCGGCCTGATCGACAAACTCCAACGCCAAATAGGCTCCGCTGCCGCCGGAGAGTGCTCCTTTTTTCACCCAGGCCCTTGCACTAAACTCGTCACCCGCATTCACGGGCTTGAAGCTGCGATAAATCTGCTGATAGGCCAATGCCGTCTCAGGGCCAACAACAATATGCGCGCTTTGCAAACCCGCATGTGGATTCGCCGTGTCAACGGAGAATTGGGCATCCCCCATGGTTTGCCAGGCAGCCAATCCAGACTCAAAATCATCTTGCAGCCGTGCCACGGGCAAGGATTTATCCTCGGATGGCTGACTAAAGGCCCCTGCGACGAATAGCACCGCCCCAACAAACAAAAGCAGACAAATTCTTTCCATCATCAATT
This sequence comes from Candidatus Hydrogenedentota bacterium, assembly GCA_029565395.1. Lineage (GTDB taxonomy): Bacteria > Hydrogenedentota > Hydrogenedentia > Hydrogenedentales > CAILVY01 > CAILVY01. The sequence continues at coordinate 2,400 of JAKQOG010000104.1, forward strand.
TCCCGTAGTGGCAATTCGGAGAAGAAAGTATGTCCGATTTCAAAGCACCGCTTTGATCGCAAGTGCGTTCCCAAGTATACCTTGGGAAGGAGAGGAGATATATTTTGTTTACCTCAGCCGGAGCTTCGCCCTCCCGGCAAGTGCGTTTCATAGCGGAACTGGATCCCCGCTTTCCCCCTTCGTCACGCGTGGCGCTACGGAGGACACGCCGTGGGGATGACGACCTGGGGAGCGAGTGAAAAGTCTGACCAAACTTTTTTCCGATCATTAAAATCATCCCCTCCACATGCTGCATTCTTCTTGCTACAGACTATAGACTACAGACTAAAGTCTAATGCCTACAGCCTAATGCCTCTCTCAGTGGTACTTCTGCTGGTCCGCGGGCACCCACCATTCCCGGCCGTCCAATCCGAGACGGTAGGCGTTGACGTTGCGAAATCGTTTGTCAATGGCCGCGCGCGCCTTCAGACAAAAGAGGAACGTGTACGGTTGTTCATCGTAGATGATGGCGCTCATGCGGTGATAGAGCGCTGCGCGTTTTTGCACGTCAAATTCTTTGCGCGCCTCCGCGATGATGGTGTCCACTTCCGTATTCTTGAATCCCGGATAATTCGAGCCTTTTTCCGCCTGGCTGGAATGCCAGAGTTGATAGGGGTCCTGTTCGGGGTCCAATTGCCAGCCCATGATCATCGCGTCAAAATTCAGTTTCTGCACCGTCTCCGCGAAGGTGGCCCATTCGAGCAGGCGGATATTCATTTTGACCCCGGCTTTTTGCAGTTCTTCCTTAAACACGGTGGCGAGGGCTTCCGTCTCTGGTGAACCGGACGGCACCATGAATTCGAACTCGAATTTCTGGCCGTCTTTCTCACGAATGCCGTCGCCATCGGAATCCACCCACCCGGCGTCTTCCAATTGTTTCCGGGCGCGCGGCGGATCAAAAGGCCACGGTACAAGATCCTTGTTATACTCAAGCGAGCTAAAGAAGAAGTCATTCGTCACTTCGACGCCAAGCCCATGGAAAATAGTGGCGAGAATGGTCTGGCGGTCCAGCAGCATGGTCATGGCCTGGCGCACGTTTTTGTCGCTGAACAACGGACGCCGCATATTCCAGCCGATATACCCGTGGCTGGGGATGTAGTAGGTCAGCTTGTTGAATTTGGCCTCAAACTCCGGCGCATTCACCGCCGCACTGACCCACTGATCCGGCGTCATGCCCATGATATCCAAGCCGCCCCGCTGCAATACCTGAAGCGCGGCATTGTCATCGGTGATGACTTTGTATTGCCGCTTGAGCACATGCGGTTTGATTCCCCAATACTGCTCATTACGTGCAATCACCACCTGCTGATTGGTATCCCAGGATTCAAACACAAAAGGCCCTGTTCCAATCGGATGCCGGTTGTTGGGATGCTTATTGAAGTCCCCGTTGCTGAAAATGTGCTTCGGCAGCACTTTTAGATCCTCACCCAGTGAGATTAGGGTTTTAAAATAGGGCTGTTTACAGACAAACCGGATGGTGTAATCATCGGGCGCCTCACACCGTTCAATATTCTCGAAGTAATTGCGCAACGGCATGGAATCCGACTTGGGATCCATCAAAATATCAAAGGTGAATTTCACGTCCGCCGAAGTGAACGGCGTGCCATCGGAAAATTTCACGTCGTTGCGCAGCTTGAATGTGAAAAGGAGTTTATCCCCCGAAATTTCATACGATTCCGCCAGATTGGGTTTCATTTCCCACGTTTCATTGTCGCGCTTGAGCAAGCCTTCATAAATCAGGTCCGTGATGGTCTTCGCATACGCATCATGTGAAGAGAGCAGCGGGTTCAACGTGGCCATTTCCACCGGCAGGCGCGATACAATCCAGTCTCCGTCCACCGGCATCGCGGTGTCTTGAACAGAACCGGCGGGGGGGGGATGAACCGCTTCACTTTCAGGCGTTGCCGATCCCGGGGCCGGTTCCGGCGCCGGACCGCCACATCCTAAAAGGCCCACTGCAACCAACCCAGCACACATCATTATGCCTCTGGAATGTCTCCCCGCCATGGAATGTTCTCCTTGCTCTTTTATGCCTTTATTCCTGTGCACGCCATGAAGCGTATATACTACCATAGTTTGACGCATGGAAAAGACGTGCGTAGTAAGACAATTGCAGAGTGAGCAACCGGTATCGGCATCTGCTCATGACGAATGGGAATCGCGGTGTCTCGTGGAGCATATCCAATTCGATAGCGTGAACACCTTGGGGCTTACGGTCCCCTGCAAACGCGTCCAGACGATCGAAGCGGCGGAGCAAACCGCTGTGGACTTGGGCTGGCCCGCATGGATAAGCGCGGGGCCGCTCTGGCGCATGCGTGTGGAAAATCCTGATGACCTGCCTTTGGCCTGGGCTAAAGCACAAAAACACCTTCCCCAAGCAGACGCAGGAGTGCTGGTGCAGGCTGATGTACAAGGGGACAGATGCCGCCTTTTGGGTTGCAAGGTGCAGCGTGCGTTCTACCCCGTAGAAATCCTGAGCGAGCGCCTTTCGGCGGATGTTTTCGGCGTACCCATGGAAATTTGCGTGCCGGCCGGATTGGCGGCGGCTCGCTACAGCCATCTGGTGGAATTGTCAAAACGCGCCGGCGCCGCCCTCCCGCAGGGCGGCTATTATGTGGAAATGGAATGGGTGGTATCCGCGGATGCCATCGCGCTTGTTGGAATACACGCTTCCGAAATGCCCGATCCGGTCCTTGTTCAATTAATGCAATTCGCCCAGGGAATCGATCTGGAAACCGATGTCCGCCGGGCCGCTGCCTTCGATTGGCCCCGAAGCGCTCCCAGGCGCGATATGGCCGCGGCGGTATGTTGGCTTACCAGCCATTCTGGCGTTGTAGAAAGCATTTCAGGCATAGAGGCTGCGGAAGCGGTCCCTGGCGTCCAAAAGGTTGTCGTCCGAGTACGCCCAGGAGACATTTTGGGCCATGTAACCGACATTCCCTCCCGTGACCGTCTCGGGTACCTCCTCGCCACCGGCCCCACCCGTATCCAGGCCATCGAAACCACGCATGCCGGCGCCGGTAAAATTGTGATCACTACGAAAACGACACTGGACTAAACGAAACAGCCCCCACACCGCCTCCGAAACTTCTTTGAGGATGGAAAGGTCAGAAAAGAGCACGTAGCGAGTTTTCTTTTGAAAGAGCATGTGATATTCTTACAGTTTCTTTCAAAATGCCACGCGCTCAGACAACCAGGCGGTAAGCCAAGGAGATAAACCATGTCCGGATCGGGAAAAATCGGAGTCTATGTCGTAGCGATAGCCGTGATCATCGCTGTAGTGGCCGCAGGGCTGTGGAGTTCAGGGGTGTTGACTCCCAAAGCGCCCACCCCCACGCCTGCCCCTGTGAAGCCCGAGGCCAAAGAGACAACACCCGTCACGCCGGAGACGGCGCCAACGCCTCCCCCGGTGGCTGCCCCGGTCATTAAGAAAGAGCCCCGGCCTGAACCTGCATTCAAGCCGGTGGTTCTTGATGTGCTTAAAATGACCCCTGCCAAGGCCCAACTCGCCTTGGGGCTGCCCCCATTGAACGGCACCCTGGCCAAGGCGATCCCTTTGGCAAAACGTATTGCCCCGCCTGATTTCGACATCGAAGCAAAGCTGAACGAGTTTATCGTGAATGCCGCAAAAACCGTCGGTGCGGCGGATGCCAAAACCTTGGGCGAAGTTGCCGCGGCCAAAGGCCTTAATTTGGATGCTCCCTGGGGTATTTTCGCGGATTTCACCAAGTCTGTCGAGAGCGGCATTGCAGCGGCTGAAAAAGCCAAAGGCGACGCCCCTCAAGATAAACCGGCGGCCATGCCGAAAGTGGACCTTAAAGACGTCGATCCCCCTTCTGCCGTGATTGTGTTGGGCGTCAGCGATCCGGTCAAAGTGGAAGCCACCCTCAAAGAACTCACCGGACTAAACCCTGATTTTTATGGTAAAAATCTTGAACCGGTCACCGTGGGCAATGTGACCATCAATGCCATTGATGACTATGGTTACTTTATTGCGGACAACAAACTGGCCTTGGGGAGTCTCGACTTGCTCAAGAGCATCGCTGAAGGCGCCGCCACACCCGTGGCCTTGCCTTACGGCACGGGAGATTGCCCTGCGACCGCCCCGGACGAAGGCTCGCTGCTAATTTATAGCGAACGGCTTCTTCCCTTGCTGGAAAAGGCGTTGCCTGTTATCGATCTGGGCGGCGAGTTTTCTCCCTTCATTGCCGCGCAGGCCGCCACGCTGAAATCCCTCCTGGCCTCCCCCAATGGAGAAGATCCCATTGTTACTACCTTTGCCTGGACCGAGGACAAATTCGAGGTTAACACCCGAATGGACACATACACGCATCCCGGTCTGTTGACCTTCAGCGGCCAGGCTGTCCCCATGAAATATGCCCAGATGCTCCCCGACAGCACCTTGGCCATGGTGAATCTTTGCCTAACCCCCGAATGGAAAAAGCAGATCACCGATGTATATCTGAAAGAAGTGCCAAAATTCACAAAAGATCCGGGCGTGGCGCAAGGCATTACGATTGGCAGCCAGGTGATCAACATGCTGGGTCAGGAAATCACCTTGGGCCTTGCCGGCGCCAAGGATGATTTCCCCTCTCTTTTCCTGATGGTGGGTTTATCCAAGCCCGAGCAGACCCAAAGCCTCCTGAGCATGCTCATCCCTTCAGGGGAGGCCGAGAAGTATAAAGATATTGACATCAAACCGGTCCAGGCCGAGATCCCCCTCCCCATATCCTTTGCGTTTCCCGGTGATATGGCGCTGTTCTCGAACAATATCGACAAGATGAAAGCCTTGATCGACCTGATTCAGGCAAACGGCGCCACCGGCTTGTTCGCCGCTTTGAATCCGCCCCTGGATCCCGCCGTGCCCCGTTACAGCAGTCTCCTGCTCAATACGGGCCTGTGGACCGATATTGTAGCGCCGTTGAACAACCTGATGTCGTTCCTGCCCGCCGATGTGAAACCTATCGGCGACAAAGTCTCTTCGATTGTCCGCGAAGTGCGGCTTATGAATGAAATGGACGGCACGTGGCAGTCCTCCAAATTGAGCGTGTTTGTGAAAAATCCCGCCTGATACGGCATGGTTGAAATTCCGCCGCGGAACACGTCATTCTGTGTTCCGCGGCATTGTTTGTGTATGTCCTTGGCGATAACGGCTGGAAATGGACGGTGTGTATGGCCGGTAATAAGTGGAAGAGGCATCTTCTTGGGTGCATGTATTGGCTTCTGCCTTGTTTATTGATGTTCGGAGCGGGGGGATGCATCTATATCCCGATTCCCAAGCCGCCCTTCGATGCCAGCGGCTCTTATTCAGGGACCTGGGAAGGAACCGTGGTGTCCTCCGGCTATCCCGTACATTGTTTCCTGGACATTACCCTCACGCATCAGGCGGGTGAATCCTTTCCCCGCAATTATCAGGTGGAAGGCTCCGCCACCTTTGATTGGGCCTGCGATTCCGTGCAGGAAACCTTTCGCGGGGCGGATATGCCCCCTGCCTCAACCATACCCCTTTCGGGCTATATGCTGGCCAATGGGAGCCTGCTGCTCAATGTTATTTACAGTGACGATGACGCCACGTATGTCGTGGATGTTAGCGCCGCCTGCATAGACTCTTCAGGGGACGATGTTGTGGATCGCATTAGCGGAGACGTGACGATGAATATCAATCCCGAACACGGGTGGATTCAATACATCAAAGGTTTCCTGGATCTAACCCGGACTCCATAGATCACTCCGGGGTGTTCAGGAACTTTTCGTCAGATTTTCCGCAACAAAATCCCAATTGACCAGATTATTCAGCACTTGCTGGACATATTTCGGGCGGTCATTGCGGTAATCCACATAATAGGCATGTTCCCATACGTCAATTGTCCAGAGGGCGGTTTGGGCATGCTTCATCGGCAAATCGGCGTTCCCCGTCTTTGTGACGGCCAATTTTCCCTGGTTCAGAACAAGCCAGGCCCAGCCGGATCCGAATTGGGTTGTGGCGGCATTCGCCAAGGCGTCTTTCATGGCGTCCAGCGTGCCAAAATCACGTTGAATCATAGTCAGCAGGAGCCCCTGCGGGGCCGCCGCGGCCGGTTTGAGACCCTGCCAATAAAATGTATGGTTCCAGACCTGGGCGGCATTGTTAAACAAGGGTCCTTCCGCCGCCTGGATAATTTCCTCCAGGGTTTTATCCGCGAAGGGTGTTCCCTCGATGAGTTTGTTCAGATTGTTTACATAGGTCTGATGATGCTTGCCATAATGAAATTGCAGGGTTTCCGCGCTGATAAACGGTTCTAAAGCGCTTTGCGCGAAAGGCAGGGTTGGTAATGAAAATCCCATGACAACCTCCTTATTTGTTTTAATGCCTTTGTTTCTTCCCTTAGTAAACCTCATTAATCACCTCGTGTGCAAGTTGGACCCAACGCCTCAGCCGGTATGGATCCCCTGCGAGGGTATGTACGTCTTTCATGATAAGTTCCAGATTGCAGTTCCGGGCTATGGCAATGGTTTCCCGAAGATCCGCCCGGATGGATGACTCGTCAAAATACGGCGTACTGACTAATGTTGGGTTGGATTTCCTCGAAAATGCGATATCCCGTCCGCATACCTCCGCCATAAATGTCTGATCACACCATGGCGAAACGGATACCCGCCGGAGATTGCTGAATTTTCGAATCACTGGCCATTTAATATGCAGTGGTTCGCAGCAACCGTAATAGAGCCGGCCAAAACGCTCCGCAATGGGCTGCTGATAGTAAAACACGAACTCCTCGAACATAGCGGGGGATATGGAAACTGTTTCCTGGGATTCGCTCAATACCCAGAGATCTTTTGTGCGGACCGGATCGCCTTCTTTCCAATCCGGCTGCGGCAGTTCGCGGGAATAGCCCATGCTGCCGGAGCCAATACAATCATTCAGGTTATTCAAGGTAAATAGGCGTTCCCGTTCCAGCCAGTCAATAAAGGCCAAATGGTCATCCCGCAAAAATGCCATCAGCCGGTGAATGCCTTCCGGATGGGTGCACATGAACATCATCATCGTGTCGAGTCCGATCAGATCAATCAGAATCTGCGTCAGACCTGTGGTCCACCAGAATGCCCCCCGCATGCGAACCGTCAGAATCCCAGAAAAGACTTCTTCGAGGACTGCCTTCGATGCCAAGGAGCCCTCACGGTCCACCGAATAGGTGCGGGGCTTCAACAGTTCAAAATCCCGATCCAGATCCGCAATGGGCGGTTTCCAACACCGGCTGGTTACATTTCCCCCCGCCGTATCGGCCCAGGTAATTTGGGGTTCGACACCGTAGTTGCTGATGAATACCTGCCACTTGCAGTCAAAAACGGGCTCTAGTACATGGTCATCCTGGAGATGATGGAATTGGAACAATTCCCAGCGGAGGATCTGCTCCGCTTCACGGGCCCATTCTTCCCGGCATTCCAGCCGGGATTCTGGCAACTGCTCGAAGGCCACCCATGCTTCCGTCAACACCATGGGCCGCTCGCCGCGGCCTGCGTCGTGGGCGTACCACAACCGGCGCCGTTCCAGATTCTCCGGGCTGTGCGCCGCCGCAAGCTTCTGTTCCGCGAGCCTGCGCAGAATTTCTCGGTCCTTGGAAAAGATCACATACTCCATACTAGTTTGCATCTCCCTCAGCGGGTATCATACTGAAAAACGCAACGGCACAAACAACCGGAAGGGAAAAGGAGGCGTGGAACAATCCGGGGCTCCAGGCGCTATTTCCCCGCATTTGACCAACGGCGGAGAATTTCCAGAGTAAGGTTGCCCGTCTTTTCGAACCCGCAGGGATGAAGCTGGCTGACAGTATCGCGCCGGGTATGAATTGTGCGGCTTGCTTTTCCGATGGAGAGCAGAGTCACGGCGTCCAGATTGCGCCGAGCGAAGGGAATGTGATCGAAGAGTGCGCCTACGAGACGGAATGGCGTAATCCTGATTCCAATCGCTTGGGCGGCCTCTTCAGTCAGGCGCGCCAAGATTCCTCTCGGCGTTTTTCCGCCGCGCCCGTCATAGGCGAGCCGACCTTTGATGCCGATGCCGTCAAAATTCAAGAAGAGGAGTTTCCCCTCCGCCGTGGCCTGTTTGAATTCCGCTGCATGATGTATAGCGTGTGCGGAAGCGCCCAGCAAATACATTTCTTCGGCGCTGGTCAGCAGATAGGTTATGTGCAGCCCCGATCGCATTTCCGGACATTTCTGGAGTATTTCCGCGAGATGCAGCACGACCCCAACCGCCGATGCATTGTCAATGGCCCCCGGGGATTTATTCCCCGGGAAGTTCAGGATTTGCGGCGCGCCCGCCCCGATCACGATAAGTCCGATTGGAAACAAGGCGGGTGTAAGAAAGCTGTACACGGACGCGAGCAGGGTGAAGAGGATAAATCCTGCAATGGCGGTTAACAAGACCATGAATAAGATGGCCCGCACTGTAATCGGCAAGGGTTGGCTTTTGCTGTCGTAGTGGGCAATGAAATAAAGGCGTTTGCCGGCGGCGGACGCGGGCTGATCGTTTGGAACGGCCACAAGATTTTGCGCGGAATGCACAAGACCGGCCAATTGCAGCACTTTGGTGAATATCGAGTCCGGATGCGTGTTGGGGAACAACGCCAGCCATTCGCAGGCCTTTGTGATAACCGGAAATCCTGCCAGCAGCAGCAGCAAACCCAGCGAGGCTACATGGTACGACAAGGCATGAATCAGGGAAAGGGCAACGAGGATCATAGCCAAGAGCACCTGGAGATAAAGGGCATAATTCGCCGCGTTCCAGAAATAAAAGCGTTCCCGCTCCACCCGGCAGCCGAAGGATTCCAATTGAGCGGCCAGTTCTTCGCGGACTGCGGTTTCCCCGGCAGTTCCCACCAATCGTGGCCGGGAAATGCCTTGGGCATAGCGCAGGGCCGCCTGCGGATCAAAACTCAACGGCATTGAATACCTCTTCCCTCGCTCTCTCTTCAGCACATCAAGGCAAGAGCATACTCGAAAGGACAGGAAAAATGCCAGTGTCTGTTATGGGCTTGTTGTTAAGGGCTTCAATGTTCCGGGCAGCGTGTTTATCCGTATTGCTCGATGAGCTGTTTCATTTCCACGCACACCCGGCCCGATTGTTCGACGTTGGGCATGCCTTTCTCCCCGACGATGACTTCCGCTGTCAGGCACCCATTGTATCCGATGGCCTTCAAGCCTTGGAACACCGCCGGCCAGTTGACATCGCCTTTCAGCAGGCTGTCCGTGAAATCCGCCAGCGTGCCGCCGCCGTCCCGGCGGGTGAAATTCTTCACGTGCACCCGCTTAATCCGTTTCCCCAGCACCTCCAGCCACTGTTCGGAATAGCCATTGATAAGGCAATTCCCTGCGTCAAAATACACCATGACCTGCGGCGAGTTGAACGAGTCCACAAAGGCAGCCAGTTCAAACGGGCCGGTTAAAAACTTGCTCCATACGTTTTCCAGCGCGATGACCACGCCTTTTTTCTCCGCCAGGGGAATCAGCGAGCGGATGGACTTTTGGGACATCTCGCAGGCTTTTTTCAAAGGAACCACGGGCCGGGCCGGATCCCAGGCTACATCCACCGACCCCGCCAGCACCAGTATCGCGTCCACGCCAAAGCAGTTGGCCGCATTGATATATGCTTCCGTGAAAGCCACCGCCTCCGCGCGTTCCGCTTTGTCCGGACTGGACAGCGATTTGCCCCAATAGTTTCCGGTTGCGAGTGAGGCAATTTCGATGCCGATACACTCGATTTCCTTCCGGAGTTTGGTCAGATCAGAGGCGCTGGCCTCCGGAACGAGTTCTCCCGCACCAAAGCACAACTCGATCGCATCATAGCCCAATTCTTTCGCGGTCTTTGCGGCCTGGGCCACCGGCACCTCGCCGCCAAAACCGCCGACCATCCATCCATTCACGCTCGTTTTCATGGTGCTTCCTCCACGTCATGTGTCCTTGTTTTTGCAAGGATTACACAATACACCACAAACATTCCTGACGCAACGCAGCGGCGGTTCAAGCCAGGAGGGCGAAGCTCGCCGCAATAACAAGATCAGGAAATCACAATATGGGATTGATGCAAATGAGTCATCCGTTTTGCGTGACGAGAGAGGCCCGTCCCTTGTTTTTCGCGGATCTTAAGCGGCTGGCGTTATTTTGCGGGCTAAACCAAGTGCCGTTCCCGTCTGCCTCAGAATTTCTACCAACGGGCGATGTTTTCTTCCGCCCAGCCGATCACATCACGTATCGGATAGGTTTTTCCCGCCACCTTCAATGCGCCGGAGAACCTTCCGAACATCTGGTGGCATTTCGATTTTAGAATAACCAGGTTGGCCCCGGAAACATTATCGTAAAACGGCTCAAGCGCAAGATCCACCCTATCCGAGGATGCCGTGCGGATGGTCCACGGCTTCATAAAATTCGATGTATCGTAGTCAAAGATCAGATCTTCGAAAATTTTATGGTGCACCCCGTTCACCGTGATCCCGTTTTCATTCATACCGGTGCCATCCGTCCATTTCGCGCCCATGTTGATGCCCACCACATCCTCTCCCACGCGCGCGGAAAACGCTCCCCAGTTCCAGGCCGTGCGATACGGCCAGATGCCCCGCCCGTAATCCAGCACCGCAAAGGCGGTCTCCTTCCGGAACACATACCGATCTTCGCCCCATGCCACTTCCCCTTCCGTGGGAAGGCAATTCTGCTTCGACGTAAACTGAAAGGTGGTGTCATTCCAGGGTACGAGGACGTTGAGGGTCTCATGCACCGGCGGCCGGTGCACAACCAGTTCCGCGGAAAGCGGCTTGCCCTGAAGCGCCTTGGAATAGACCCGCATGTTCACCCTGTCTTCCGTGGATTCAAAGTTCAGGCGCAACCCCTTATGTTCAAACGTAATGGTTCCACCGACCGTTTCCGGCATCACCGGCTCCTTCGGGAAAAACCGGAAAGCGGTATGCTGTGCAAAACGCTTACTGTCAAAATCCAGCAGATAGGCCGCGCCGCCGCCGCCGTAATCCACATGGGCGATGGTAGCGGAAAACGCGCATCGCTCCCCGATAACGCACCAATAATCCCATTTCTTCTTCCGCAACATCCTTCCCCGCAGATTGCCTATGTGCAAGGGATGCCGCGACCAGCCCTTGGCCTCCGGATTTAATCGTCCGTGTTCATCACAAAGCAATACCGGTTCCGTTATCTCGCGCGTAATGGTCTGCATTAGCGGCTCCTTCCAACAAAAAGATCATTTGTCCTATTTGAAGAACGATTCATTATGGATGATTATGGGAAAAGGAACATGTATTCGCAACATGAGTTCTTGGCGGCGCCTCATTGGGCCGGAATCGAACTGGCCGGGCTTTCAGCAGAAGCCCGGCCAGGGGAACTATTGATGGATCGAATTATCTACTTTTTCGCGGGTCCAGGGCAATACCCGTCTTCGGTGGCAAGCCCAGGACAGGCATGATAGCCGGTGGAGTTGAAGAACTGAATAATGCGCAACAACTCACTCAGGCCAATCTGCCAATCCCGCGGATTATAGTCGCCGGCATGGGGCGTGCAGGTCTGATCGCCGGGCGCGGGGGCGTACCCGTCTTCCGTGCCCGCCTGACAGTGGAATCCACCAGAATTGAAGAACTGGATCACCCGGAGCAATTCCGACAAGCCAATCAGATGATCGCCATTCTGATCCGCCGTATGGACATCCGGCACGCATCCCGTCACCGTGACCGTCCGAATGACTGGCGTTGCTGGATTTCCAGCCGCGTCCGAAACGGTATAGGTTAAGGTGTACACGCCATTGACATTGACGTTTACCGTACCCTCGACATGGATGCTGCCCGTCAAGTCGCCATCCACATTGTCCGATGCAGTAGCGCCCGGATCAGTGAAGCTTTCGCCACATTGCAGGGTCATTTCGGCCGCGCCCACCAACGTGATCTCAGGCGGCGTGCTGTCGACCACTTGCCCTTCGCCTTCGCCCTCGCCTTCCGCTGCGCCTTCGCCTTCACCTTCGATAGCACCTTCACTTCCGCCTTCGGCGGAACCTTCGGTCATGCCTTCGGCTTGACCTTCGGCTTCTCCTTCTTCGGCAGCTCCTTCGCCTTCCACGACTCCTTCGCCTTCGCCTTCACCCTCGCCTTCACCTTCGCCTTCACCCTCGCCTTCACCTTCGCATATATTGTCAAACTCAAAGACATAAGCCGAGCCGGAATCAGATCCTCCATCATCATCATAGGGCGCCCCAATGAGAATTGTGCTGCCCGAGACCGAAACTTCAGAACCAAACTGATCGTTTGTTACAGTATCGGCGCCGATTAATTTGGCCTGCTCGATCCATAGACCATCCAAATATCTAAAGATAAAGGCGGAACCGGAATTTAATCCTGCATCGTCATTAAAATGTGCTGACACTGCAATCATGTCACCTGAAATTGATGTCGAGTAACCAAACCAGTCTTCTACCGACAGGTCGGAGGCAGTCAATTTTGCTTGCTGGGTCCATAATTCACCAACACGTTTGAAAACATACGCCGAACCCGTATTGGATGCTCCTTCATTATCATCGCCATGTGCCCCAACCACCACTATGTCACCCGATATAGAGACAGAAATGCCAAAATTGTCCTCCGCTTCAGCGTCTGTGGCAGTCAATTTCGCCTGCTGTGTCCAAACATCCCCAGTACGTGTAAAGACATAGGCCGATCCAGTTTCAGAACCAGCGTCACCATTATTATATGCCCCAACAACAATTGTGTCACCCGAAATGGAGATAGACCAGCCGAAGTGGTCATACTCCGCTGCGTCGGCGGCGGTCAATTTTGCCTGCTGTGTCCAAATATCCCCAGTACGTGTAAAGACATACGCTGAACCTGAGTTAGAGTACACATCATCACTAGAAAATGCCCCAACCACAATTGTGTCACCCGAAATGGACACTCTACCGCCGAAATGGTCCTGCGCCTCTGCATCTGCAGCGGTTAGTTTCGCTTGTTGAGTCCATAGCCCATCTGAACGCACAAATACATAGACCGAGCCTGAAGAATCACCCTCATCATCGTCTTGGTAAGCACCTATTACTGCAGTGTTGCCATCAAGTGCCACCCGAAATCCAAACCAATCGTTTTCTGCGGCATCCGAAGGTGTTAATGTCGCCTGCTGAGTCCACAGATCCCCCGTACGTATAAAGATGTATGCCGAACCAGACTCATTTCCATTGCTATCATCCCCGTAGGCACCCACTATGGCGGTATCAACCGATACAGCAACAGAGCTACCAAAAAAGTCATCTGCCGCCGCGTCGCTGGCGCTTAATTTCGCTTGCTGCGAAAATATCTCACATTCGCCTTCCACTTGGCCTTCGTCACTGCCTTCGCCTTCCACTTGGCCTTCGCCTTCGATAGCGCCCTCGCCTTCCCCCTCGCCTCCACCTTCACCTTCCA
>JAKQOG010000112.1 GCA_029565395.1 Candidatus Hydrogenedentota bacterium
GCCGGCGGGGGTGGAGATGGTGATGCCGGGCGACAATATCACGATCACGGGCGAGTTGATCACGCCGATCGCGATGACGGAAGAGTTGCGGTTTGCGGTGCGCGAAGGCGGCCGGACGGTTGGCGCGGGCGTCGTAACGAAAATAATTGAGTAATATCCCGAAGGATAAACAAATACAGTAACGTTGGAGAACACGGATGGCTGCGAGCCACAAGATTCGTATCAAACTGCGGGCATATGACCATCGGCTGCTGGATCAGTCGACGCGGGAAATCGTGTCGGCGGCCCAGCGCACCGGGGCGGGCGTGCGAGGCCCGATCCCGTTGCCCATGGACATGTCAAAGTACACGGTACTTCGGAGCCCGCACATTGACAAGAAGTCGCGTGAGCAATTTGAGTGCCGTACGCACAAACGGTTGATAGACATACTCAATCCGAGTGCGGCGACGGTGGACGCGCTGATGAAGCTGGTGCTTCCGGCCGGAGTGGACGTGGAAATTAAGCAATGATCGCGCTGGCCCCGCCCGGACCGGGTTTGGGGCAAACGCTAGGAAACTTACTACAGCGTAAGGATGGCCGAACGATGGTTGGACTATTGGGGCGAAAGCTGGGCATAACCCGGGTTTTCTTGAACGATGGACGGTGGGTCGAAGTGACCCTCCTCCAGGCGGGCCCGTGCACTGTTGTCCAGCGCAAGACAAAAGACAACGATGGCTATGAGGCGGTGCAGGTTGGCTTCGAAGATGTGAAAGAGAAGCGCTGCACGAAGCCTTTGAACGGACATTTTAAGAAGTCCGGCGTGCCGCCGAAGCGTGTGTTGCGTGAATTTCGCGTGGACAGCGCGGAGGAATTGAAGCCGGGTGATGAAATCCGGCTGGACATGTTTAAGGCGGGCGACCGCGTGGATGTGTCGGGCACCTCGAAGGGCAAAGGATTTCAGGGTGTCCAAAAGCGCCATGCCTTTTCGGGTGGACCTGGGACGCATGGATCGAATTTTCACCGTGCACCGGGTTCGATTGGGCAGAGCGCGTATCCGTCGAAGGTGATTCGCGGCAAACGGATGCCTGGCCGGATGGGCAACGCGCGGGTGACGACGCAGAATCTGGAGGTGGTGGATGTGGATCCCGAGAAGAATCTGCTGGTTATCCGTGGTTCGGTGCCTGGGGCGCGTGGCGGTCTGGTGGTGGTAGAGCACAGCGTGAAAGTGAAAGGGACCAAATAATCATGGCTTCCTTGAAATTGATAAATATGGAAGGCGCGGATCAAGGCGTAGTGGAAGCCAGTGACGCGGTTTTCGGCGCGGCTTCGAATGAGGCGCTTGTTCATAACGTGGTGGTTGCGCTGCAAAATGCGAAGCGCCAAGGCACCCATAAGACGAAGGAACGGAACGAGATTCGGGGCGGTGGAGCGAAGCCGTTCCGTCAAAAGGGCACGGGCCGTGCCCGGCAGGGCAGTATCCGGGAACCGCAGATGCGCGGAGGCGGGACGGTGTTTGGTCCTCGGCCGCGGAATTATCGTCAGATGATTCCGGTTCGTTTTCGCCGACAGGCTTTATGCTGCGTGTTAAGTGAACGGGCCCGGACGGAACGCGTGAGCGTGGTGCAAGGGCTTCGGTTTGATGCGCCAAAGACAAAGCCTTTTGCGGCGTTGATGAGCAAGGCATCGCCGGAAGGCCGGAAGACCCTGTTGGTCACGAGCGGCGTGGACCAGAATTTGATGCTTTCGAGCCGGAACTTGCAGCGGGTGACGGTGCGTACGGCGGCGGATCTGAATGCGCTGGACGTGTTGGGCGCGGTTCGGGTGATAGTTCAGGAAGAGGCGCTGAAGCAATTGGAGGATCGGTTGTCATGAATTTAGATCCGCATCATATTGTTAAGCGGCCGGTGATAACGGAAGAGTCGCAGATTCAGTTGGGCAAGGGCAATCAGTACACGTTCCGAGTGAACCCGAAGGCCAACAAGATACAGATACGAGAGGCAATAGAAGCGCTGTTTCCGAACATTCGGGTAATTCGGGTGAATACCATGAATTACGAAGGGAAGATGCGGCGCCAGTTTACGCAACGCGGCGCGGGCCGCAAGCCGGATTGGAAAAAGGCCATTGTGACATTACGTCCTGGCGATAAGATCGAGTTGATCTAACGGAGACTGGGTGAATGCCTTTAAAGAAATTTAAACCCTATACCGCATCACGGCGCGCGATGAGTGTGTCCGATTTTTCGGAGATCACGAAGAAAACGCCGGAGAAGTCGCTGTTGGAGCCTAATTTGGTGCGGGCGGGCCGGAATAATCAGGGCCAAGTGACGATGCGGCGGCGGGGCGGCGGTCATAAGCGCATGTATCGCCGGATTGACTACCGCCGGGATAAAATTGGCATACCCGGCAAGGTAAGCGCGATTGAGTATGATCCGAACCGCACTTCGCGCATAGCGCTGGTGACGTATGTAGACGGGGAGAAGCGGTATATAATCGCCCCGAACGGCCTGCAGGTGGGGCAGACGATTTTTAGTGGTTCGGAAGCGGAATTTGAAGTGGGCAATTGCTTGCCGTTGGGCAAGATCCCGCTGGGTACCGTGGTGCATAATATTGAACTGACGCCGGGCAAAGGGGGGCAGTTGGTGCGGGCGGCGGGCGGCGGGTGTCAGTTGTTGGCGAAAGAAGGCGAATTTGTGGTGCTGCGTCTTCCATCGGGAGAGATGCGGCGTTTGCATATGGACTGCCGGGCCACGATAGGCGCGGTAGGCAATGAAGATCACATTAACGTGAGTCTTGGCAAAGCGGGCCGGACCCGTTGGCTTGGCCGCCGCCCGAAGGTGCGCGGGGTGGCGATGAATCCGATAGATCACCCTCATGGCGGTGGAGAAGGCCGCACTTCCGGCGGGCGCCATCCGGTGTCGCCGTGGGGCAAGCCGACGAAAGGCTATAAAACCCGGCAGAAGAAGCATCGCAGCAACAAGTTTATTATTCGGCGCAGAAAAGGATAACGGACGATTAGGAGAGCAAGAACGTGTCACGCTCATTAAAGAAAGGCTACTTTGTGGACGCTCCGCTGATGGAGAAGGTCGAGAAGGCGCAGAGTTCGGGAGACCGGCGAGTGATCAAGACGTGGTCGCGCCGTTCCACCATTATTCCGGAGATGGTAGGGTTGACCGTGGCCGTGCACAATGGGAAGGCGTTTCTTCCCCTGTTTGTGACGGAGAACATGGTGGGCCATAAGCTGGGTGAGTTTGCTCCGACGCGCACGTTCCGCGGGCACCCGGGCACGAAGAGCGGGGCATAGGAGACGGAATCATGGCTCAAGCAGTAGCACGAGTACGGAATTTGTCGATCTCGCCGCGCAAGGTGCGGCTGGTGGCAAATCTTATCCGGGGCAAGAAAGTGGCGGAGGCGCGGGAGATTTTACGATTTACGGTGAAAGGATGTTCGCTGCCCCTGCGTAAATTGTTGGATTCCGCGGCGGCCAATGCGGACAGCCTGGCGGCGGAAAAGCATGAGCGCATCGACACCGATGAGATGGTGGTGCGTTCGATACAGGTAGGCGATGCGCGGACATTGCGGCGGTTTATTCATGCCCCGCGGGGCCGTGCGATGCGCATACGCAAGCGCAGTTGTCACGTGTCACTGGTTTTGGAAAGCGTAGAAGAATAGAGGAGCACACTGTGGGTCAAAAGGTACATCCGTTTGGGTTCCGGCTCGGTGTTATCGAGAACTGGTCGTCCGTTTGGTACGCCGGCAAGGACTATGCCGCCCTGTTGCATGAAGACCTGAAGTTGCGCGACTACATCAAGAAGCGCCTGTATCATACGGGCGTGGCGAAGGTGGATATTGAGCGCGCGGGCCGCAAGACCAAGGTGCATATTTATACGGCGCGTCCGGGCCTGGTGATAGGTCAGCGGGGCGCGGAGGTGGACAAGCTGCGCTATGAATTGGAGCAGCTTACGGGACATGAGTTGATGATTAACATTCATGAGGTGTTGAGCCCGGAATTGAGCTCGACGCTGGTGGCGGAGGGCATCGCTCAGCAGTTGCAGCGGCGCATATCGTTCCGCCGGGCGATGAAAAAAGCGTTGCAGAACACGATGCGGCTGGGCGCGAAAGGCGTCCGTCTTCGCGTGGCGGGGCGTTTGAACGGGGCGGAAATCGCCCGTTCGGAGCAGGCGCGCGAAGGCAGTGTGCCGTTGCACACGCTTCGGGCGAATGTGGATTACGGGGTGGCGACGAGTCATACGACGTATGGCTGCATTGGTGTGAAGTGTTGGATCTATCATGGCGACATGCTTCCGGGAGAACGGGTAACGACGGTAGGCGGAGAACGCGCACCGCACGGGCGGCGTCCTTCGGATGCGCCACGCATGGAAAGTGTGGAACCTGAATCCGGGGAGCACCCCGAACGCGCGGGCCGTGGCGGCCGCCGCGGGCGCAAATAGGGACGGAGTAAACGAACCATGTTGATGCCGAAACGAATGAAGTACAGAAAGCAGCAGCGCGGGCGCCGTACGGGAGTGTCCAAGGGCGCGACGGCGTGTGCGTTTGGCGAATTTGGATTGAAGGCGATGGAGGACGGCTGGATAACGGCGCGTCAGATAGAGGCGGCGCGTGTTGCGATTACGCGCCATCTCAAGCGCGGCGGGAAGGTGTTTATCCGGGTGTTTCCGGACAAGCCGATAACGAAGAAGCCGGCGGAAACGCGTATGGGCAAGGGCAAAGGCGCCCCGGAAGAATATGTATGCGTGGTGAAGCCAGGCCGGGTGATGTTTGAAGTGGAAGGCGTGACGGAAGAGTTGGCCAAAGCGGCGACGCGTCTTGCGGGGCACAAGCTGCCGATCAAGACCCAATTTGTGAAGCGGACATAACCGGGCACCGTGTAGGAGACGAACCTGTGAAGGCGAAAGAACTGAGAGACCTGACGAATGAGGAACTGCTCCGGCGGGAGCGCGAGCGCAAGAATGACTTGTTTGCATTCCGCATGCAGCTTGCAACCGGCGTGGTGGACAATGTCCGGTCCGCCCGGATGGCGCGCCGCGATATAGCGCGGATAAAAACCATAATGAAGCAACGGGAGCAGGCCTCCGCTAAAGGGACGAAGTAACGATGGACGCACTAGAGAAATCGAGCGAAGACACCCGTGGCCGCCGCAAGGAGCGCGTTGGCGTGGTGACGAGCAACGCGATGCAGAAAACGATAACGATATCGGTGGAAGGCGCGAAGACGCATTCGCTGTATTCGAAGACATTGAAGCGGACGAAGAAATTCAAGGCGCATGATGAGCGCGGCGAGGCCAAGGTGGGCGACATAGTGCGGATTCGCGAGACGCGCCCCTTGAGCAAGACGAAGTGCTGGCGCCTGGTGGAAGTTATCAAGCGCGCTGAGTGACGCGATAAAGGATTACGGTTATGATCCAGATTTATTCGAGGTTGAACGTCGCCGACAACTCCGGCGCGCGGCAGATCCGCGTGATTCAGGTGATGGGCAGTTCCAAGCGCCGTTATGCGGGGCTGGGCGACATCATCACGGCGAGCGTGAAGGATGCCATTCCGAATGCGCCGGTGAAAAAGGGGGATGTGGTGAAGGCGGTGGTGGTTCGGATGAAACATGACACACAGCGTGCAGACGGCACGGTGATTCGTTTCGACAGCAATGCGGCGGTATTGATAACGCCGCAATTGGAACCGCGCGGCACGCGCATATTCGGACCGGTGCCCCGTGAACTCCGGGAGAAGGGGTTTATGCGGATTATTTCACTGGCGCCGGAAGTGGTGTAAAGGAGCGTCCCATGCACATACGCAAAAAAGACACGGTCCTCGTGATACGCGGGGAGCACAAAGGCCAGCGGGGCCGCGTGCTGGAGATGTATCCGAAGAAGAAACGGATTTTAGTGGAAGGCGTGAACCTGGTGAAGCGGCACACGCGCCCATCGCGCCGGAATCAATCGGGAGGCATCGTGGAGCGGGAAGCGCCCATTAGCCTGTCGAATGTAATGCCGTGGTGCGAGGATGCGAAGGCGCCCTCGAAGATAAAGATGAAGCGCTTGGAAGACGGCAAGCGCGTGCGCGTGTGGGAGATCAACGGCGAGCACTTGGACTGATCGCCTTAAAGGAGTAGCTGAACGTGGCGGCGAGATTGAAAGAACGGTACCAGAAGACGGTTGTGCCGGAGCTGATAGAGCAGTTTGGGTATAAGAACGTCATGCAAACGCCCAAGCTGGAAAAGATCGTGATTAACATGGGCGTGGGCGATGCCATTGGCGATCCGCGGATGATGGAGAATGCGGTGGCGGAGCTTGGCCAGATCACAGGGCAGAAGCCGAGTATCCGGAAGGCGCGCAAGTCGATATCGAATTTCAAATTGCGCGCGGGCGCGAGCATTGCGTGCGTGGTGACGTTGCGCGGGGATCAGATGTATGAGTTTGTGGATCGTTTGTTCAATGTGGCGATACCGCGTATTCGAGATTTCCGGGGCATTCCGTCGAAGAGTTTTGATGCATTTGGCAATTTTACGCTTGGTCTCAAGGAGCAGACGATATTCCCTGAGATAAATATAGATAAAGTAACCCGGGTGCGCGGGATGAATATTACGTTCGTGATCAAGAATGCGAAAACCGCGGAAGAAAGCCGGGAATTGTTGCGGAAACTGGGCATGCCCTTCGCCAACTAGCGTTTGAGGAGAGAATTGTGGCCAAGAAATCGCTTATATTGAAGTCGCAGCGTGCGCCGAAATTCAAGGTGCGTGCGTATCACCGGTGCCGTCGATGCGGACGGCCGCGCGCATACATGCGGAAGTATCAGATTTGCCGCATTTGCTTTCGTACGTTGGCGCTCGAAGGCAAACTGCCTGGTGTAAAAAAGTCGAGTTGGTAAGAAGAGAGGAAGCTGAAATCCATGTCGATGACCGATCCCATAGCCGACCTTCTGACCCGTATGCGCAACGCGATCCGGGCGGGTCAAACCACGGCGGAAATTCCTGCGTCCAAACTCAAGGCGGAAATCTGCCAGGTTCTGAAGCAGGAAGGATACCTCAAGGACTTCGTGGTGGTGGAAGACACCTTGCCGGCGATGATCCGGGTGACGTTGAAGTATTTGCCTGACCGGACTCCGGTGATGCGAGGCTTGCGCCGTGTGAGCCGTCCGAGTTTGCGGGTCTATGTGGACAGCAGCGGGATCAAGCCGGTGCGGAGTGGTCTGGGCATATCGGTGCTGAGCACGTCGCAGGGCCTGATGACCGGGAAGCAGGCGCGGAAAGCGGGCATTGGCGGAGAGATTTTGTGTGAAGTGTGGTAAGGCTCGAACCGGCCTTATGCAGAAAGGATAGTGACTGTGTCTCGAATTGGAAAATTGCCGGTACAGATTCCGGCCGGCGTCAAGTGTGAACTGAAGGGTTCGCATGTGAAGGTGACCGGTCCCAAGGGCGTTCTTGAGCGGGATTTTCACCCGGATATGACCTTGGCGCAGGAAGGCGGGGAAATAACCGTGACCCGGCCCAGCGATAAGAAAGAGCATCGGGCGCTGCATGGTTTGTCGCGTGCATTGCTTCAGAATATGGTTGTTGGTGTTACGCAAGGCTATGAGAAAGTGCTTCAAATAGAAGGGGTGGGGTACCGCGCGTCGAAGCAGGGCAAGAACCTGAATTTGGCGCTGGGTTACAGCCATCCGGTTTCTGTGGAGCCGCCGGCGGGCATTGAGTTCACGGTGGATGGCACGCAGACGATACGCATTAATGGGATAGACAAGCAGTTGGTGGGTCAAGTGGCCGCCAACATCCGCAGCATCCGTCCGCCTGAGCCGTATAAGGGCAAGGGCGTGCGTTATGCGACCGAGCATGTGCGCCGCAAAGTAACGAAGGCGGGCGCGTAAGGCCGGAGGAAAGGTAGAGGATGGCTAAGACGAAAAAGACGACAGTGTTGCTGGAGCGCCGGAAGTTCCGGGTGCGCAAAAAAGTATCTGGAACGCCGGAACGGCCCCGGTTGCGGGTGAACCGCACGTTGCATCATATTTATGCCCAGGTTATTGATGATACGACAGGTAATACGTTGCTGTCGGAATCGTCGGTGGCTTTGAAAATAGACGGCGGCAATGTGGCGGGGGCGAAGGCGGTGGGCAAGTCGCTGGGCGAGAAGGCGAAGGAAAAGTCGATAGAGTGTGTGTGTTTCGACCGGGGCGGCCGCCTGTATCATGGGCGGGTAAAGGCTCTGGCTGAAGCCGCGCGGGAAGCAGGACTGAAATTTTAGGAGAGCACCTTGACTACGAGTGGAGTTCAATCCGGAAAGCGGGAATCGCGGGGCGAGAAGCGTGTCCGCGATGAGCAGGAAAGTCCGTATATTGAGCACGTGGTGAAGATTTACCGCGTGGCCAAGGTTGTGAAAGGCGGACGCCGTTTTAGTTTTAGCGCCATTGTGGTGGTGGGTGACGGCGCGGGTCACGTTGGCGCGGCCATGGGCAAGGCGTCGGAAGTGCCCGATGCCATACGCAAGGCGATAGAGCGGGCCAAGCGTCATATGATCGAGGTGCCGGTGGTCAACACGACCATTCCGCACGAAGTGCTGGGCCGGGCGGATGCGGCGAAGGTGCTGTTGAAGCCTGCGTCTTTAGGCACGGGAATTGTGGCGGGCGGACCTGTGCGGGCGGTGGTGGACGCGGCGGGGTATAAGAATATTTTGACGAAATCGCTGGGGTCGAATTCGGCCACGAATGTGGTGTGGGCGACGCTGGCGGGTTTGCGGCAATTGAAGACGGTGGAAGAATTTGCGGCCATGCGCGGACGCGAAGTGGCTGAAATTCTGTAATGGACGAGGATAAGCAAGGAACATGGAACTAAATACGCTGAAAAACGCACCTGGCGCGCGTAAGAACCGCAAACGGGTGGGGCGTGGTCCTGGGTCGGGTCATGGGAAAACGGCTTGCCGGGGTCACAAAGGGGCCAAAGCCCGATCGGGGTATTCGCGTCATTTTGGGTTTGAAGGCGGCCAGATGCCGCTTCACCGGCGCCTGCCCAAACGCGGATTCAAGAGTCTTGATCGGTTTCCGGTGGCGGCGGTGAATGTGGATACTTTAGGGAAGGTGTTTCCTGAAGGCGCAGTAATCAGCGCGGAAGAAATTATTCAAGCCGGCTTGGCCTATGAGTGCAAAGGCGGTGTAAAAGTGTTGGGACGGGGCGAACTGGCGAAGAAACTGACGGTAAAGGTACAGGCGGTGACGCCTGGCGCCCGCGCGAAGATCGAGGCAGCGGGAGGATCGGTCGAGCTGGTTGGATACGCCGCGCAATCGGCGAAGGAGTAATTCGGTGTCTGAACCTTTTGAAGCCTTCCGAAACGCCTTCAAGATTCCCGAGCTGAAGAATCGGATTATCTTCACGCTCATCATGCTGGCCATTTACCGGCTGGGCTGTCACGTGCCCGCGCCCGGCGTGGATGGCGCTGCGTTGGCGCAAAAGATGAGCCAGGGGGGCGGCGGCTTGCTGGGGTTTTACGACATGTTCAGCGGCGGCGCGTTCAGCCGGGCAACAGTGTTTGCCCTGGGGATTATGCCGTATATTACGGCGTCCATTATTCTTTCCTTGTTGATTCCGGTGGTCAAATCGCTGGAAGATCTTCAGAAGCAGGGTGCGGAAGGGCAAAAGAAGATTACTGAATATACACGCTATGGCACGATCGTGCTGTGTGTGATTCAATCGGTGGGAATAGGCCTTTATCTTCAAGGTCTGGGCACGGAGATTGTGCCGAATCCGGGCATTTGGTTTCTGTTCATATGCATCATGAGCTTTACGACCGGCACGGCGTTTATTATGTGGGTAGGCGAGCAGATTAGTGAGCGTGGGGTGGGCAATGGCATATCCCTGCTGATTTTTGCGAGTATTGTGTCGCGCATGCCGCAGGCCATGTTTAGTCTTTTCAGCCTGGTGTTCATCAGCAAGCAGCTTAATATGTTCAAGGGATTGTTCCTGGTGTTTTTGATGGTCATCGTGGTGGCGGGCGCGATTGCCGTGACCACCGGGCAGCGGCGGATCCCGGTGCAGTATCCGCGGCAGGTGAAGGGCCGCCGTGTGTCGGGCGGGCAGCGGACCTATTTGCCGTTGCGTGTCAATCAGGCGGGTGTCATCCCGATCATTTTCGCCAGTTCTATTCTTTCGCTTCCGGGCACCTTGGGCAGTTCGGTACGGTCCGAATGGCTTGCCCCGATTATAGAAGAGTTGTTTATTCCAGGGAACTGGGGCTACATGGTGTTGTATGGCGGCATGATTATTTTCTTTGCGTTTTTCTATACCGCCATTACGTTCAATCCGGCGGAAATGGCCGATAACATGAAGAAATACGGGGGGGTGATTGTGGGGGTGCGGCCAGGGAAGGCCACGGCGGATTATTTGAACCATATTATGACGCGCATTACGTTGTCCGGCTCGGTTTTTCTGACGGTGATCGCCCTGATGCCGGAAATTGTATATATGTTTATGAATGTGCCAGACTGGACGATTGTCCAGTTCTTTGGCGGCACAAGCCTGTTGATTCTGGTCGGTGTGGCGCTGGATACGGTGAAGCAGATGGAGCAGCATTTGATTATGCGGCACTATGATGGTTTCAGCGGCAAAGGCGGCCGGATCCGGGCGCGAAGGGGGTATTGATCGTTATTATGTTCAGCGTTTATCCGCGCATCAACCTTCGTGAAAATGGGAAAGTTGGCGCAACGGCTGGATGCTGTGTTACAATTGAATACTGGACCTATGTGACCGTAATGGCGCCCCTGCCATGATTGCCATCCGCAGCGAGCGAGAAATCGAACTGCTGCGGCAGGCGAATCAGATAGTGGCTGATGTGCTCGTCACGCTGGCGGGCCTGGTAAAGCCGGGCGTAACCACCAAGGAGCTGGACACCGTCGCGGAGGAGATTATTCATCTTCGCGGCGCGTTGCCTTCGTTTAAAGGGTATCA
>JAKQOG010000133.1 GCA_029565395.1 Candidatus Hydrogenedentota bacterium
TGGCCTTAAGCATGTCTAGGTCTACGGTGTAGCTTGCTAAAAAAGAGTGAGTTAGGTATACTGCGGCATGAAATCGCGCATAATGCAACGGGTGGTAATTCCGTGAAGATCAATACTGCGACGCAACTGTGCGCCGTGATCGGCAATCCGGTGGCTCATTCGTTTTCCCCCGCGTTGCATAATGCCGCGTTCGAAGCACTGAAGTTGAACTACATTTACGTGGCGTTTCGCGTAGAGGACGTAGCAGGGGCTCTCACGGGGATGAGGGCACTCCCCAGCTTTCGGGGAATGAGTGTGACCATTCCACATAAGGTGGCGGTCATGCCGTATCTGGATGAAATCGATCCCCTGGCGCAGCATGTGGGCTGTGTCAACACCATCACGAATGAACAGGGCCGGCTGCTGGGCAGCATTACCGATGGCGTGGGCACCCTGCGGGCCTTTGACGAAGCGGGCGTGTCCCTGGAAGGTAAACGCGTGTTGTTTGCCGGGGCAGGCGGCGCGGTCCGGGCAGTGGCGTTTGCAATGGCGGAAAAAGCGCGTCCTGCGGGGATTACCATTCTGGGCCGTACACGTTCCCGGGTGGAGAGTCTGGTCCGGGATCTCCGGGAAACCTCCCCCACGCCGATTACGGCGGGCGATTTGGCAACGGAAGTTCCGAAAGCCATGGCTGCTCACGAAGTGGTTGTGCAGGGAACACCCCTCGGCATGTTTGGCCATGAAACGGACGAGAGCAGTATCCCGGTCGAATATTTGAGGCCGGAACAGGTAGTATTTGACATGGTGTACCGCCCGGTGAAGACGCGGTTGATAGAAGCGGCGGAGATGGCGGGATGCAAGGTGGTGCTAGGCATGGAGATGCTATTGCACCAGGCCGTGCTGCAATTTGAATCATGGACGGGAGTACGCGCGCCCGAGGAAGTAATGCGGGCCGCGCTTAGAAAGGAAGTACAGACATGAAGTGGTTTTTTGGCGGAGGGGGAAAATATTAACTATGGGAAAGGGGAGTATTGTGAAAGTACAGACGTTCATTGGCAAGGTAAGCATCGAAGGCTTGCACCAAATGGACCAGCACATCAATGAATGGCTTCGCCGCACCAAGGTGACGCCGATTCATGTATCGCAGTCCTTTGGCG
Organism: Candidatus Hydrogenedentota bacterium; assembly: GCA_029565395.1. GTDB lineage: Bacteria > Hydrogenedentota > Hydrogenedentia > Hydrogenedentales > CAILVY01 > CAILVY01. The sequence goes on from JAKQOG010000133.1 coordinate 1,137, forward strand.
CGGACCGGCACCACGATGGGCGCAGCCAGGAGCCCATCATCGTCACCTCGCTTTGGTACGAAGGCGGCGAGGAAGAATAAATCCTGGGGACATAGTGCAGCATGGGAGGAAGCCCATGGCGGCGCAGTATGTGTGTTTGGCCGCCGATAGTTGGTTTTCGGGTTCTTCTCATGATAAGATGTTTTCACAGCCATGCGCTGGTTTCCAACGTGGAAGAAAAGGCGCCGGTAAGTGTCGTTCGAGGAAAACGAAAATATGTTGTTGACCAAATACATTGCGGAGAATTGTATCGTCTCCGAGCTCGCGTCCATCACTAAAGCCGATGCGATAAAAGAATTGACCCATCTCCTATTTGAAAAAAAGAAGTTGCAGGATGTGGGCACCGCCCTGGATCAGGTGATGGCCCGTGAAACCGTGGACAGCACGGGTATTGGCAATGGAATCGCCGTTCCCCATGCACGCGTTTCAGGATTGAAAAGCCTTATGTGCGCCGTGGGGCGCCACAAAGCCGGCATCGACTTCATGTCGGTGGATAAGAAACCCGTTCACCTGATTTTTCTGGTCTGTTACCCCCCCACCCAGCAAACCACCTATCTGAATTTTGTCGCGACTATCGCCAAACTCCTGCGCAGCGAGGAAAACGTCAAAGCCATGTTGCGCGCGCCGGCGGAAAAAGACATGTTCGCGGTCCTGGAACAGATCTCGGAATCGTTCGTGTCTCCCGAAGAATCCTATGGCAAGCAAATGAAAACCGCCCCCGACCTTTTGAAGACGAAAGACGCCCATGCCGACTTGATTTTGCTTGCGCGGTTGCAACTCTGCCAGGAGATGTATGACACGGCCAAAAGCGGCAAAAAACAGTTGAAACAACGGATAGACAATATCCGGGGATTAATTGAGCCGCGTCTCCTCAAGCATTATGACCGGCTCATGAAAGCGCGGCCGCCGGCGCTGGTTCCGATAGAAGGCGACACGTGCCAGGGATGTTTTATGAAACTGCCGTCCCAGTTTGCGCAAAAAGTGCGGCAGGATACCGAGCACATCCACACCTGTAACAATTGCAGCCGGTTCATCTATGTGCTCTAGCCGCGGCGCGGTGTATGCCCCTGTTGCGATAACGCGTGCTTAATCCCGCCGGAAAAACGCCCGTGGAGCGTTTCTTTCCGGCGATTTTCTGTTAACATAGTGCAAAAGGAATCAACTTCTTTGGGAGAGAAACGCCATGGACATTGAAAAGGTGGAGCGGTACATCGAGAAGGTGGAGTTGTTTCACGGGTTGACGCCGGAAGAAGTCGTCAAGATTTTTTCCAAGGGCATGACGATGAAATGCGCCAAAGGGGAAACGCTCTTTTTCAAGGGTACGGTCGGCAGCCAGATGTATGTGGTGCTGGGCGGGAAAATTGGCATCCTCGAAGGCCAGCAATGCATTGCCACCATGACCACGGGTGATATGTTTGGCGAGATGGCGCTGGTGAATAAGGAACCCCGCAGCGCAACCGCCGTCGCCCTCGAAGACAGTCACCTGTTTCTTTTATCCGAGTCGACGTTTGAGTATTTGATGAACAAGCGGGTGGCTATCCGTATTCTCCTGAACATCATCCATTCCCTAAGCAACCGGTTGAAGATGACCAATGCAAAATTGATGCATTAGGCGTGAGGCATTAGGCGTGAGGCGTGAGGCGTGAGGCGTGAGATGGTGAAGAGGGGGAGTGTTACGGGATGCACCTTGAAAACGCGGCATGGGATTCCGATAGCGGTGCCGATAGCGATAAAAATGCGATTAATAGCTAATCGCTGAGGGCTGAAAGCTTTATTTGGGATCTTCTTCGAGGTGGTTGATGGCCCACGCCATGAGGGCCACGTATCCGGCGATGCACAGCAAGGGAAAGATCAAGCCGGTAGCGGCCGGATCGTCCACATGCCAGGGGCCGACACCATAATCCACCTCGAGGATACCGGATTCTTTGTGGGAAAAGAGTTGTCCAAATGAACTGCCTAAAAGGCCATGTATAAATCCCAGGGCGACCAGATTCCGGTTTTTTTCTTCCATGAACACATAAACGAGGATAATTCCAAGTCCCCATGTGACGGCGACAAGGCCATAGGAATCAATATGGATAAGGCCAAAGCAAGTGGCGCAGAGGGTGGCCACCAGGAGGCGTTTTTTGTCACGGCAGAAGAAATAGCCGTACGCGAGGCCCATGGGAAAGGTAAAGACCGCCAACCAGCCAAGAATGGTCAAGGAAAGGCGGGAGGCGCCATAGAGGCAGCTTATCCCTATGAAAACCAGGGCAACAGAAATGACAGAGAAACAGACTCCAAAGGCAAGCATCATTTTCGGGCGTTTTGAGGGTGGTACAACATTGTTGGGGCTGCGCGAGGGTGCAAACGCTTTGCGGAATCGAGTGCCGAAATACGAACTGAACAGCAGTTGTTGGACAAATCCCCAGAAAACGTAGCCCAATACGCCAATCGCCCAGATGTCGATACGGAATTTTTCGAAGGCGCCCAGGCCGCGGTGGAGGAAAGCAGCGAGAAAGGTTACCGCCAGCAGAGGCAGAGCAACGATCATGGCCGTTTTGAAAGCGGACCCAAAATTATCATACCGGATGCCAAAGGTGATGATTAGAAAGGAGAGCAGGCTCCCGAACACCAGGACAAAGAAAATACCGGGAAAGCTCGTGTTGAGCTGTTCGATGTGCGCATCGGGAAACCCGAAAAATGAAGCTAATTTGTTAAACTTGAAGAATTCTTCGACCTCCCGCCACTGCGAAAGGTTCGCATAATTTAAACCGATGAAAAGAACCACTATCACAACCATCAAAATGCCGCGTTGCTGGGAAGAACCCTCCCGCAACATGCGCCACAAAGTCCATGGATTGCCCAGCCCCCAGGAATTTAAGGTGTCTTTGTGGACAAAAGGCGAAACGAACAGGAGATACAAAGCCCCAGCGAAAATGAGTATGTTGGCGAGGGTATTTACCGTGTTATTTTTTCCCAAGACCCCAAATAGATAGGCGACCGGCCATAGCAGCACCAGAATAAATACCATGATTCCCAGTGCTTCCAAGAGGTTATACAAGCGTGACTTTGATTCCCGCTCCATATCCCCGGCGGTGGTGGTGATGCTTCTAATCCAATGCTCTTCTTTTTCCATACCTTTGCCGCCGTAGGAGGCCATTTTTCAGATATTCCTTTCCTTATATTTGTGGGAAGACAAATTGTAGCTGAGTTGACCCTGAAAAGCCATGACTGGTTTCTGGCATAGGATGCGGTATACTATAGGTGTTGTTGGCTTTCGATTTTTTCTGTTGAAGTGAGAAAAATGAGCTAATGCAAGGAGGTAAAAGAGCGTAAGACAAAAGCGCCCGCAAGAAAAACAGGAAAATTTGGATTGCGCTAAAGATCTCAATTCAACATGCCGATAGAAGAAGTGCGTGATACCTTGCCGGGTCGGCTGGCTGGGCAATGGATAAGGAGATTAACCCTATGTCTAGTGGATGGAGTGCAGGCGGACTCATTTCCGGATTAGATACCGCAACCCTCATTAGTCAGCTTGTGGCCATTAAACGAGAACCAGAAACCCGTATCCAAACTCGAATCACCACCCTGCAAAGTCAACAGACCGCGCTCAAGGAATTGCGCACCCAGTTATTTACATTGCGGAACCGCATCCAGGATTTCCGCCTGAACAATGTATTCAACGCCTATAAATCCTCCACGAGCGAAGACACGGTGCTTACCTCCTCCATATCTTCCTCGACCCCGGTAGTAGGTTCCTTTGTCATTAATGTCACGCAATTGGCAAGCGCGACCGTTGCGACGAGCAGCAGCGTGATGGGCGGGAATATTGATCCCAATGCCGCCCTGAATTCCAGCGGCATCACCACCAATATTGAAGCTGGCACGTTCACCATCAATGGCGTTGCGTTCAATGTTGATCCAACCACGGACTCCTTGAATAGCATTCTGGCGGATATCAATTCCAGTGCGGCGGGGGTCACGGCCACCTATGACGCCGTTAATGACAAGGTCCTTTTCACCAATACGGCGGCTGGCGACACCGATGTTATTAACTTTGGCGCGAGCGGTGATGAGAGTAATTTCCTGACGGCGATTTCCATAAAAGGCGCCACCCAATATACCGGTCCTACCGGTTCCACCACCGTGACCAGCACAGTCCATCTGGGTTCCATTGATGGCTACGGCACCCTCAATACTGAAAACTTCGTTGGAGGAACGGCCACTTCCGGTGTTTTCACCATTAATGGCATCCAGATCAGCGTGGACGCCTCGACCGACACCCTTATGGATGTTATCGAACGGATCAACATGTCAGACGCCGGGGTCACCGCAAGCTACGACGCCTCCACCGACTCCGTTGTGGTGCTTTCCAAAACCCTGGGCAGCCGGACGATCTCCTTTGGATCCGCGTCGGACACCAGTAATTTCCTTTCTATCACGAATTTGAGCGCTGCCACGCAGACTGCCGGCACGGACGCACAATTCACTGTGAATGGCGGCGCCGTACAGACCCGGAACACCAACGAGGTATCCGATGCCATTACAGGGGTGACCCTGAATCTGCTCAGCACGGGAACCAGCACGGTGACCGTGGCCTCCGATGACGACAAAATCGTTGAAGGCATACAAACCTTTATCGAGGAATTCAACAACTCCATAACTAAGATCCGCGAACTCACTGGTGAAGAGGGCGCTCTTAAAGGCGATAGCGGCATCCAAAGCATAGAGAACTTCCTGCGTCAGAATATCTTTGCGCAGGTTTCCGGGCTGAATGGCGATTATGACAGCCTGCTCAGTATTGGGATCAGTACCGGCAAGGATTTTGATCCCGCCGCCGTGCAACTCCTTGAACTGGACGAAGATAAACTCCGGGAAGCGCTCCGGGAAAACCGCACCAATGTCAGTCTGTTGCTGACCAATAGCAGTGGCTCCGGGGTTGCCGATTTGATGTTCGATTATCTGGATGAGGCCACGAAAACAACCGGATTCCTGAACGAACGCGCCAAGTCCAGCGGCACTATTGACGTCCAGATCCGGTCGCTGAATGATCAGATCGACCGCATTGAAGACCAAGTAAGCCAGTATGAAACGCGGCTTAGGAGACAATTCTCGGCTATGGAACAAATGATGTCGTCCATGCAAAGCCAAAGCAGCGCGTTGTCTTCCTTGAGCAGCTATTACTTTTAGCATTTACTGAGGAGAAAACACTATGTCAGCTTCCGCGGTAAGAGTCGGCGCCTACACGCAAGTCAATATAGAGACTGCCTCCCAGGGCAAACTCATCGTCATGTTGTTTAACGGCGCTATCAAGCGGGCCGAGGAAGCCAAGCGTCAGATGGAAAAAGGTGGCACGGAAAACGTACACAATAATCTTATCCGTGCCCAGGACATTGTCGCTGAACTACGGGGGGCGTTGAACATGAATATGGGGGAAATTGCCACGAATCTAGACCGAATTTACGAATATTTCCAGCATCTTCTGGTGGTGGCCAACATCAAAAAAAGCACGCAACCCATTGAGGAATGCATTGTGCTGATGACCCAGGTCCGTGATATGTGGAAAGAACTTTTTGACACGCTGGCCCGGGAAGGCCAGGACGGGCCCGCCTCTGCCGTGAATCCCCATGGAGCCGCCATCCTCAATATGCAAGGCTGACGCTTGTGCAAACACCCCGGCCGCCCCATGTGAAAGGGGCGGTTTTTTATCTCCGGCCGAAGAGGAGAAAGAGGGTGTTCCCTGAACTTTCTCGTGATAACCGGGTTTCTCCATGCTCCAAGTTGAAGAGGCTTTCATCAAACCGCTAATCTGATGGTATAATGAGTATCGGACATGGCTTGAAGATGATGCGGAAGGGTACATAGGTGCCTGCGGACAAGCAGTATCCCTGAAGAGGGAGGAGAAGCCGTATGAAGAACGTTCTGACCGTCGTCCTGGCCGGAGGTGCCGGGGAACGTCTGCATCCATTGACCCGGAACCGCGCCAAACCCGCCGTTCCCTTTGGCGGAATGTACCGCATCATTGACTTCACTCTTTCCAACTGTGTCAATTCCCATTGTCGGCGCATCCAAGTGCTCGTTCAATACAAATCCAACTCCCTTGCCCGGCATATCCGGAACGCCTGGAATATCATGCATCATGAGTTGGGCGAGTTCATCGACATTATTCCCCCGCAATTGCGGGTGAACGACAGTTGGTATCTGGGCACCGCCGACGCCATTTACCAAAATCTGTATTCCATCTCCCAGGAAGACCCCGAATTGGTGCTTATCTTGTCAGGCGACCATATTTATAAAATGGACTACCAGAAAATGGTGCGCTTCCACCAGCAGTCGGGCGCGGATCTTACCATCGCCGCCATTGAAGCGCCTGTTCGGGAGGCGAGCCGCTTTGGCGTCCTCCAAATTGATCAGGACTGCCGGGTTATTGGATTTGAAGAAAAACCAGTCAACCCCAAGCCCTTGCCCAACAATCCCGCCATGGCCCTTGTTTCCATGGGCATCTATGTATTCAATGTGGACGTCCTCAAAAAAACGGTGGTGGAAGATTCCGAATGCGCCAAAACATCGCATGACTTTGGAAAGGACATTATTCCGCGTTTGGTGGAAACCCACCGGGTGTACGCGCATTTTTTTGAAGATGAAAACCGAAAACCCACGAAATACTGGCGCGACGTCGGGACGATTGACAGTTATTGGGAAGCCAACATGGATCTTGTGGCCGTCGATCCGCAATTCAATTTGTATGACGGCGAATGGCCCTTGCGCACCAACCTTCCCATGGCGCCGCCGGCCAAATTCGTTTTCGCGGATATCGGGAAACGCTTTGGGGTGGCGACGGACTCTGTCGTCAGTCCCGGATGCATCATAAGCGGCGGCATGGTAAACCGTTCCGTGTTGTCCCTCGATGTGCGCATCCACAGCTATTCCTATGTGGAGGAATCGATATTGATGGAAAGCGCGAGTGTGGGCCGTCACTCCCGCATACGCCGCGCTATCGTTGAAAAACGCGTGAATCTGCCCGATCACACGGTCATCGGCTATGATTTGGAGGAAGACGCAAAAAAATACCGGGTCACGCCCTCGGGTATCGTCGTGGTTGAATCGGCAGGCGGCCAATGATGACGAAATATTCTGTAACGGCGTGGTGGTGGAAGCGGTTAGCCGTTTTTTTTATCGGTGTGGCGTTTGCTGCCGCCGCCCAGGAGCTTCCCCCTGAACTTCAGCCGTTGGCGCCACTCGTATCCGATGAACAAGCGCTTGAACAGGCCATCCGTGATTTTGACAAAGCCCAAACCGCCCTTGCCAGACAGGAAGCCGCCACAGCAAAAAATGATTCGACGAAGGAAATGGACGCGGTAACGCGTGCATCCGTGAACGCCAAAATGCAGCTTGTGCGTCAGGCCTATGAATTTGGGTTGAACTATTACACGAGCAACGCCCGCCTGCATAATTACTATGGCGAGTTACTCTATGATTGGTTTGGCGAATACACCGCCGCGTTAAAAGAATGGAATACCGCCTTCAGCCTGGATGTCAAATACAGCAATCCTAACAACAACCTTGGTCTCCATTTCATTCACACGGGCGATTACCGTATGGGCTTTCAGTATCTCAAAGAAGCCCTCCGCCTGGATCCCAAGAATCCGGATTACCTGTACAACACCGCTCAAATTTATCTGATTCACTGGCCGCAAGTGCAGGAGATTTACCACTGGAAACCCAAAAAAATATATCGATATGCCATGAAGTGTTCCAGGAATGCTTCCGAGCTCAGTCCCGGCGATTATGAACTGGCAGTGGACTACGCGGTGAATTTCTTCGCAGGAGAACGTTTCAACAAGAATGTGTGCTGGAAAAAAGCCGCCCATGCCTGGACCCGGGCGCGAAGCCTGGCGCGCGGCGAGGTGGAAACGTTTTACACCTGGTTGAACGAAGCGCGCGCCTGGATAGAGGCGCGCAACGAAAAAAAGGCAATCGCTTGTTTGAACGAGGCACTTAAACTCCGTCCGGATAGTGAAGTCGCCAAACAACTGCTTGATCGCATCCAGGCCGGCGAACTCAAAAAGAAACCATCAGAAAAGAAAAAATGATCGGATAACGCCACCGTTTATGAGTGAATCCCTCCCCCACGCCCAACCGTCTTCCCCACAAAACGCATCGCTGCTTTGGACATTTTTTCACAGCCATAAGGTCGGCCTGTTGACGTTACTGATCCTATTGTATGGCCTTTTGTATCTCTTTGCCTGGCGTGATATGCGCTTTTTTCTCGTGCCCTCTTCCTCGATGGAACCTGCTCTTCTGCGTGGAGACTATATTCTCACCTTGAACCATTCCCCTTATCAGCGCGGCGATATTGTTGTGATTATTGATGCTCAATCCGGTGAATACCTGGTTAAGCGAATTGCCGGCCTTCCGGGGGACCGTGTAACCGTCCAGGGCGGCGCGCTGTTCCTGAATGGAAAGTATGTCTCTGAGCCCTATATCGCCGAACCCATGAAGTATGAAATCACGGATCCCGTAACTGTTCCTGCGAACCAGGTATTTCTGCTTGGTGACAACCGGAACAATAGTGACGACAGCCATGTCAACCGGCAGTGCGATCCGATAAGCAAAATTGTAGGAAAGGTTCAATTTATCTACTATCCCTACACCCGATTCGGATTTGTTTATTCTTATCCGTTGAGCGGCGCCCAGTAGCTAAAGCGCAGAGTATCATGTGAATGAGCGTGGTGTAAGAAATATTTCGTCAGAACAGCGGGTTCTTAAATAAGAATAGAGGGTTGATTGTGCCAAGAAATGGAGCCTGAGCCCGATATGGCATTTCCACACAAGGGTAAAACCATGTCCCGTGTTCGAAAATGGCTGTCTAGTGCTTTATGGTGGATTCTTTCCGTGCCTATCTTCATTAAAATCATAGGGATAGGGCTGCTGGTCACGCTGCTTTTCAGCACTGTCGTCTTCTACCAAATCAAGGTGGGTTTGTTTCGCACCCACTATCAAGTTCACGGTGAAACGGCCCTTTCTATTGCCATGGCGCTCGCCACCCGTCTTGACCCCCTTGTCCGGGCAAATAACGAAGACGAAATGCATATTCAAGTCAATCAGGTCATGGGCGAATTCCCGGATGTCCGCTATATTGTCGTACAGGACACTTCGGGAAAGATTCTCTCTCACGGATTCACTTTTCCATCGGAAGCACCATCGGATCTCCTTCAAAACAAAGGAGATCTGTGTGCCACCTGCCATGCCGCCCTCCCCCCACAGGAAATATCCTCGGATCTCTTGGAAGTGCCTGCGAATATGCGGTTGTCCCTCGGACACCTCCGTGCCTATACCCGTCAAAAAGGCATGATTCTCGAGGTTACCGCGCCTATTGGCGATGGATCCCTTGGAAACGTCCGGCTCGGCATCGGTGATCGCGTCATTGTCCGTGAAATCACGGCCATTACCCGCTCTTTGTTATGGAGCGTTGTCCTCTGCTCGGTAATCGGTATTTCCCTGGCATTTTTTCTCGCCCATGCCCTGGTAAAACCAATTCATAATCTTTTTCAAGCCACCCAACGGCTTCGGCAGGGGGATTTCGCGTCACGTGCTGATGTGTATTCCAGGGATGAAATCGGACACCTTGCGGCTGTGTTCAACCAAATGGCCGAAGGCCTTGAGATTTACCGGGACGCCGTGCAGGAAAAGGAAGCCGCTCGGCAGTCGCTTATTGGTAAAATCGTTCAGGCCCAGGAGGATGAGCGGAAAAGCGTTGCCCGTGAACTCCATGATCAAATTGGGCAATCTCTTTCCACTACACTCCTTGCCATGGAGTCTTCCTGTAGTAATTGCATGGCCAGACATCCGGAGTGTGACAACATTAAACGCGGGATCCGGAGCATGATTGACGACGTGCGCCGGCTTGCCTGGAATGTGCGCCCTTCCCTTCTCGATGATTACGGTCTGGGCCAGGCCTTGGAACGCTATATCAATGAGATTTCTAAACGTGTAAACTTTTCCATCGATTACCAGTGCATCCTTCCCCCGGATCATGCGCGTCTTCCAAGCCAAATTGAAGTCACCCTCTATCGCATTGCCCAGGAAGCCATGACGAATATCATCCGCCACGCCCAAGCCACTCAAGTCAGCGTCATTCTGATGCGGCATGAAAATGAAATAACCCTTATTCTCGAGGACAACGGCAAGGGATTTGACCTCCAGGCGATGGAACAGCGCCCAACGCCGCCCCTGGGAATCATTGGGATGAAAGAGCGGGTGGCCCTGGTGGGGGGCGATTTGGCGGTTGATGCGCGCTCTGGACAAGGCGTCACGATTCGTGTCAAAATACCGTTAGGCAATGATGAGTTTTCCTCACAATTGAGCTTAGGGAGTGCCAATGGCAATTCGGGTATTCATAGCGGATGATCATGCCGTGTTCAGAAACGGCCTGCGCATCCTCCTCGAAAAAGAAAAAGACATCGAGGTGGTTGGGGAAACCGGTTCGGGGCCTGAAACCCTCCATGCCCTGGAAACCTGTAAAGCGGATGTGGTGCTCCTTGATATTAACCTCCCCGGACTCTCTGGCAATCGCGTCGCGGAAGAACTGCTCAAAAAACGTCCCGCGCCCGCAATTGTCGTACTGACCATGCACGAAGACGAGTATTACCTTCAGGAATTGCTCCGTATCGGCGCGCGGGGATATGTCCTTAAGAAATCCACGGGCACGGAAGTGCTACACGCTATCCGGGCGGCATTCCGGGGAGACACCTATATCGATCCCGCGCTCGCCAACCTGGTGGTTTCCCCGTATGTTGGGCGGACGAATCCCAAGAAAAGCAGCCGCCTAGACTTGCTTACTCAGCGGGAAAAGGAGGTCTGCACCCTCCTTGCTTATGGTCATACTAATGCCGAAGTGGGCGAAAAACTTTGTATTTCGGACCGTACCGTTGAAACCCACCGAAACAACATCATGGGAAAACTCGGTTTGACAAACCGCGCTGAACTAGTCCGTTTCGCGATTGATAACGGTCTCCTTAAAGTCGAGTAACGCCCTGTCTTCACCCTTGTTGCTGTGCTTCTACGTAGTTTTTCCGTATTCCCATGGGCGCGAAATCGTCTATTTTCCCTGATGCCCCCTGTTCGATTCTCCGGTACGATGTAGAGAGAACGCTTGAAGTGCATGTAATTCAATAAAAGCACCTCCGGAAAGGCATCATGAACCGAAGACAATTTTTGCAGATCCTGGGCGCTGCGGGCGTTTGCAGCGCGGCAGGGGCTGCGAACGCCGCGGAATCCCCCACCGGCTCCGGGGATGCCTATGGAATGCTGGTGGACACCACGGAATGCATCGGTTGCCGGAAATGTGAATGGGCGTGCGCACAG
>JAKQOG010000135.1 GCA_029565395.1 Candidatus Hydrogenedentota bacterium
TACGTCCACTGCTTCACTTTTACATATTCGAAGACCAGCGGTTTCGTTTCCCCTTGATTGATCTCGAACTTAAGGTTGGGATTTTCTGTTTCGCAATACACAGAGAACTGGGTCTCACCGGCGCGTTTGTCGAGCCAAGGCGACCCAGTGGATTTCCATCGCATTTTATGGGCGATGGGAATGGTTTCCCCCGGAACGGGGTAGTTCCCAGGAGTGGCGCTGGCTTTCTGCGCTTTTGAGTATTCGATAATCGAGGGAATCTCCGATACTGGATTAAAGACGGAACCCAGTTGGACGGATTCGGAAAGGTCGAAAATGGCGAGCGCCGCAATCAGCACGATAATCAGGTGGAGCGCCCAGACATTCAGCGCGCGCAGGAAACCGATTCCAAAGGCGCCTATGATAATGACGAGGCCGAAAACAGGCGGCAGAATGAAGGTGAGGTTAAATAGGTTAGCGGGAAGCCAACTGCAGACATACCCAAAGCTCGCCATGAGCAAGCCGGTAAGAATAATGAGCGGGGGGGGTACGGGCCGTTCCGATTTGACGAGGGTGAGGGTGAGCCCCAATGCCGCGGGCCAGATGAAGAGCAGGGCCAAGCCGGTCAGGACACGGCTGATGGCAAGATCGGTGTTGTAGAGTTCTCCCAAGGTGCTGACAAAAACGCCATTTCCGCCCCGAAAGGCCAGTAATTTGAGAGACAGATACAACGACAGGGCCAGGAGCGCCACAACGATTATCCCCGATGCCATGCTGATGTTTTCCGCCGTAATCATGGGGGCATGCCGCTCCTCCATGGCGGAGGAGGATTTAGGTGTGCGGCGGTCGTGGAATAATTGTGCGTGACATTGCCAGCAGCGGTCGAATTCGTCGCTGTTTTGCGCCCCGCAGTTCGGGCAGATGCGCCCCGGACTCAGATCGATGCCGCTGTCGCTGTCGGTCAGATGCAGATCTTGTTCTGGCGGTTGTTCCCGCTTTTCAATGAGCCGTTGCACGGCGTTGGCGGCAATGGGATGTTTTGAATCCAGCCGCGTGATCTCTTCCCAAGCGCGAATGGCTTCTTCGCGTCTTCCAGCCACCTCCAGCACGCGTGCGTATTGTTCCCGGATGCCGATTTCCTGGGGCCACGTTTTTATGGCCTCTTCCAATTCCGCAATGGCTTCATCATAGCGTCCAAGCCGGTAATAGGTGGCCGCCAGATACCGGACCACGTTCAGTTTGCGCTGCCATTCGTTTTTCAGGACTTGAAGATGCTCCAGCGCAAGACGGTACTCCCACGCCGCGTAGAGTTGTTTCGCCAGTTTCCAACGCTGCTCGTGGTCTTCCGCATGTTCTTCAACGTAGTGCGCCAGTTCCCACATGTCCGCCATGATGTAAATGCCTTTTCGATGCGTTATTGCCATGCTCAGCCCCTGGGGCATGAGCGCATGGCGCGGTTATTTCCGCTTCCGTTTTTCCTTCCGTTCAATTTTCCGGCGTTCATTATGTTGTTTTGCCCGCCGCCGGTGCAGCAGTTCATTCACGCCCGTGGACACCACGCCCGACATGATGGCGGCGGCAAATACACCCACGCCTATCCGGGTCATGTTGCTTGCCGTATTGTACGTCATTGCACGGGTGCAAAGATAGCCCGGATAGATGAGGGCGATAAACAACGTCAACCAGAATATCCATCCCACCGCTTCCCGATCAAGCCAATTCTTCATACTCCTAAAACTTCCTTTGTTGGTCCGGCCATTGCCGGTATGGCCATGCGGAAGGAAGCGCCGCCCTTCGGCGCTTCGCCCACTGTAATGTCGCCGCCGTGTTCCCGGGCGATTTTACGGGTTACGGCCAGTCCCAGGCCAGTTCCTTGGGAGCCTTTGGTTGAGAAAAATGGGTCGAAAATGCGTTCCCAGTGCGCTTCAGGCACCCCGGGGCCATTGTCATCCACCAGGATCTCCAGCGTGTCGTTCTCCAGGGTCCGGGCAGTGATGGAGATGCACCCATTGTCTTCGGGCACGGCTTCGGCGGCGTTGATAAGCAGATTGATCAGGCAGCGGTACAGGGCTTCCGGATCCACCCAGACAGGTTTTGCGGCCTGTTTGGTGTCCACATTGAGGGTGATGTTTTTCCGCGCGAAGAGTTCGGTGAAGGTTTCCTGGGCTTCTCCAATCAAAAAAGCCGCCGTACACTGCTCTCGAATTGGAGCGCGTGTTTTTGAAAAGGTAAGCATGTCCTGTACAAAATTTGAGACCCGCTTTGTGCTTCGTTTGAACACCGGCCAGGTTCGTTTGAGTATGTCGATATTGCCGTTTTGCAGGCCCATGTCGATCAGATCCGCGCTGCTGCTGAGGCCGGTCACGATATTTTTCGTATGGTGTGAGAGGGTGGTAATGGCTTGGCCGATGGCCGCGAATCGCTCGTTTCGGATGTGTTCTTCGATGAGTCGGGCGTTGGAGACGACGCTGGCGGCGATGGAAGAGAACATTTCCATTACGCGCAGGTCGAGGGGAGAGAAGGTTTCCTCGCCGATTTTGTTTACCACTTCGAGCACGCCGATGAGCGTGTCGCGGTCAATCATGGGAACGGCCAGCAGGTTTCGGGTTTGGAATTGGATGGCGGAATCCACCCCCGGAAAGAATCGGGGATCTTTCGTGACGTCAGCGACCATAATCGACGATCGGCTCTGGGCCGTCATGCCGGCGATGCCTTGGCCCAGTTTCAGGCGGATGCCGCGTTTCAGGGCTTCCTGGTCGCCGCTTTCGCCTAATGCCACGCGGAAGTACAATTCTTCGGTTTCGGGATCGAATAGCATGAGCGAGGATGCCTCGGCGCGTGCGACGTGGCGGCTTTCTTCCGAGATGCTGCTCAGGAGTTGTTCCAGGTCTGTCAACACCGCCACCAGCCGGTGCACGCGGTAGAGCGCTCCTACGATTCGCTGGAGGTCCTCTACCGAGTATCCGCCCTGCAATATGGTGTCTTCGTCTGCCAGTACGCTCATATTAATCCTGGTTCCGGGGATGTTGATCCAAATAGCCGTCTATTGCCGGTAAAGCATGATAAAAGACGTCGGCCACCGCCTGCAAACTGGCCGCGGACACGTTCTCCAGCGTGTCATTGGCCGTATGCCAGTTTTGCTGGTGTTCAAGGATAGAACCGCCATAACTGAAATCAATCAGGAGCAGGGAAGGAATACCCGCTTGACGGAATGGAAAATCGTCGTCCTGGATGTTGCCTGCGAGGCGTCCGAAATGCTGTTGATAGCCCAGGCGGCGCGCGGTATCCCAGAAAATATCCTGAAGCCATTGCGCGGCATTTTTATCCTTTTGGATGCCCAAATAGGTATCGCCAATCATATCCACGTTGATCATGGCCCGGAGATTGGCGATTTCCCTGTTTTCCTGAAGGTGTTTTACCAATGCCTTGCTCCCATATAGGCCATCCGTGTCCGACCATTTTGCGACGGCTTCCTCGCCATCAAACCATGCCAGCCAGAGGGTGCGTCCGTCGCGTCGCGGCCCGAGCGAACGCGCCATTTCGAGCATCCACGCCGAGGTGGAGCCGCCGTCATTCGCTCCTATAAATGGGAAGTCCTTAAAAAGCTTGGTATCGTAATGATTGCCAATCAGGATGGTTTCAGAACGTGTGCCTTCGATGACGGCCACTAGATTCACCATGGACTTCTTGCCCGCCGGTGTATCTGCCTCGAAGGCGTGTTCAAAACAGCGAATCCCTTTCATGGTCAATTCGTGTTTTAGGAATTCGCGCAGTTTGGCCGATTCCGGGGCGCCCGCCGGACGGGGGCCGAAGGCGACGATGGTGGACAAATCTTTGAAGGCGCGCTGGGAATCAAAGGGCGAGTATTTCTGCCGGATCACGACGCGTTCGAGTTCATTGGGTTTAAGCGTCCTCTTTAGTGCATATGAGGTGAGGAGCAGGAATAAGAACGTCAGAATTCCCAGAACAAGAATAACCTTCATGGCAGTATTTCCATCCGTATTCATGGGGTAATCTTATAGGCGGGGCAATGGAAAGGTCAATTGGATACGTGGTGCGTTTCGTTTCAGGCAAGTGCCTGGAATCGCCTGGATCACTCCACTTGGAGGTTAATAGTCAAACCTGTTAGACTTGTATTATCTGATGGATACGCAGGATGGCCGGGTGAAGAGTGAGCAAAGGTATTGTAGTCGAGTGCAAACATTGGGGAAGTGGAGAGTTGTTGGCGATGCATGGTGGAGCGGCGCCGGAAGGTGATGCGGTTAAAATTGCGCTGGAAGAATGGCGCCGTAAAGCGACCGATGCCCTGTTGATCGCCAGTATCATCTCGTATTTTCCAGGCGTTATCTTGATGTTAGGAGGAGAGGCGCCGCCATCGACGGGACTTGTGCAAGGCACAATGGCGGGAGCATATGTAGTTGTAATATTGAGCACCATGCTTCGCCGGATTGACTTCAGGGTCCGGGCTGGGGCCATGCTGGTTGTCGCATACATAATGATTTTCGTTGGCAATATGACCTTTCCGCAAGGTCCTTTTTTGCGGGCCTTGCCGGTTTTCCTTCCGTTGCTGACTTTAGTGCTCTTTGGCGTGCCGGCGGGGCGGTATGCGACAGTGTTCAGTGCGGTGATCCTTCTGTGTGTTCCATTTCTGCATGATGCCCCTTTTATTAGGGGCGTGATTGTGATGCCCGCGAATGCAGCGCCTGTGCCGTTGACCGTCATGTTGACCCAGAGCGCCGGGCTGATGGGGGTATTGATTGCCTTAATGATTTTGCTGGAGCGTTTTTACTGGTTCCTTCTGCAATCTTTGTCGAAGCTGGAGAAAGAGGCTTCGGACCGGCGTGCCGCGTACCAAGATTTGGAGTGGGAAATGTCGGAAAGGAAGCGATTGGAACGGGAGGTGGCCCGTGCCGGAGATGAAGAGCGCCGCCGTCTGGGGCATGAAATTCATGATGGTGTTTGCCAGCAACTTACAGGTGCGCTTTTGCGTTCAGAAGCATTGACGCGCCGGTTGAACCGGGGCGAGACGCCGGTAGTGGAAGAACTTTCCGCACTTTCTTCGCTGCTTGATGAAACTATAGAGGAGGCCCGCGCTGTCGCCCAAGGGTTGTGCCCTTTAGATGCTGACCCTGAGGCGCTTGCGGAGGCATTGAAAATACTTATCAAGCGGACCCGGGATGCCTCCGGGCTTGCTTGCCAGTTCGAAACCGCAGGCGATGTGAGTGTTGCCGATTCCACCACGGCACACCATCTTTACCGGATTGCGCAGGAGGCCGTAAGCAATGCGGTGCGTCATGCACATGCCAGCCGGATCACCGTAGCGTTACGGGGGAGCAAAGACGGACTGATTCTGGAAGTGGAGGATAACGGCGAGGGTCTGCCCGGCAAGACTTCCGAGGGTGGCATGGGCCTCCGTACCATGGCTTATCGGGCGCGCTTTCTGGAGGGGGAATTCACCATGGCTCCCTTGCCCAAGGGAGGCACACGCATATTTTGCCGGGTGCCGGGCCGTGGATTTGCCCCATATGACGAATAGTTGCAGAACACTAAAGAGGAAAACGATGAGTGTTAGCAGAATGAGAAGCTCTGAGGCCATTCATGTCCTGATTATCGATGATCATCCCGCGGTCCGCCAAGGGTTGGCTTTGTTGCTGGAGCCCGAGGGTATCATGGTTTGTGGAGAGGCGAGTGGGTGTGCTGAGGCGCTAGAACACTTGGATGAGTTTCAGCCCGATGTGGTGCTGGTTGATCTTTCGCTGGGTGATGAGGATGGAATGTCCCTGTTGGGGTGCCTTTGTGATCGCCATGTGCCGTGTATGGTTTATTCGATGTACGAGGATGGATGGCATGTGGAACGTGCCTTTGCTGCCGGGGCGCTTGGCTATGTTACGAAACGGGAGGTTCACAAGGTGTTGGTGGAGGCAATAGGGGAGGTGGCTGCCGGCCGCCGGTTTGTCAGTCCCAAGGCGGCCATTGCCTTGGCGGATCAAGTTGCTGACAAGCAGGCTTCCATAAGTGGGTTGAGCAGTCAAGAGCAACAGGTTTACCGGCTCTTGGGTGAGGGAGAGTCAACCCGTGCGATTGCCACCACTATGAAAGTTAGCCCTCGCACGGTCGAATCCTATTATGCCCGCATATTGATAAAGTTAGGCTTGGAAGGGATGCGTGAACTTCGACGGAATGCCATAAGCCACCACCATGATCAGACGCATTGAGGTTCGCAGGTGTTTCTTGCGGGGAAATTCCCTTACACGGGGGTACGGATTTTCCCCTGTATAGATGTAGGGGAAATTCGTGGCAGACAAATCTCTGTCAAGCTGATAGCCTATTAGCTGAACTATGGAAAATAATCAAGAAAAAGAAGCAGAAACCATTCGTGTCCTGGTGGTAGATGATCACCCAGCAGTTTGCCAGGGACTGGAGTTGCTGCTGGAACCGGAAGGCATAAAGGTTTGTGCAGAGGCAGGCGGACGCGCTGAGGCGCTGGTTTGTGTGGAACAATGCCAGCCCGATATAGCGCTGGTAGACATTTCGCTGGGGGATGAGGATGGTTTGGCGCTTGTTGCCGACCTTTCCAAGCGCGCGGTGCCAGTGCTGGTCTACTCAATACATGAGGATGGTCGGCATGTGGAAAGTGCCTTTGCAGCAGGATCGTTGGGCTATGTTACAAAACAAGAGGCCCATAAAGTACTTGTATCGGCAATCTGTGAAGTTGCGGCATGCCGCCGATTCATAAGTCCCCGGGCAGCGGCCGCTCTGGATGATCATGGTGCAGGCGCATGAACAGGTCCCGTCTGCCGATACTATACTTACAGGAGCATCTGGTCTGTGGCGGGTAATTCCCGCTTTTGCCGCGTAAGACGGCCACAACAGGGAGTTCTCACTGGTTGCTATTTCCCGATGGAATTTTTTCGGTCTTTATGTATTTAGAAAACTTCATCAACAACAAAGCCACCACGATTTTTCTCGTGGTGGCTTCAATCTCATAAATTATCCCTGTCTCAACGTTTTTGATCTGGACGTTGAAACAGGTGTTTTTTTGGTTATTACGCTTCCCAGAGTGCAGGATCGATGAGCCGCGCATTGGGATCAAGCTGCATGGTCGGATTGCCGGAACCATCTTCGTTGCTGTATTTTGCCTGGCCCAGCGTGCGGTCAAACTGCACGGGCGGTTGCCAAGTGAAGTCGGATACTACTGCCCGCCGCGCTTCGACGAGGTCCTTGGTAACATTTATCACCATCAAGTCCGTGGCGATTATTAAGTCACCTTGGGGGTAATGCGCCCGGATGTCCGCCATCGCTGCTTCAATGGTATCGTCCGCAGCCTGGAAATGGGTGCCTACGGCGAGCCGGGGCGGCACTTCAAGCTGGCTGAGAATATAGCCAAAGGCTCGTTGTGGGGTATGGGAGCTATCCTGAACCATCTGTGCGCCCCTTCTTGCGATGGCAAAATGTTCAGTATCACTGGGCGATACGCCGGTAGCTCTTTCCGCCCAGACGTCTACCGGAACGACGATCTCATGGATCAGTACATCGACCCCGGGACTGGCTGCATCCACCATATAGTAGTTGGGCTTTGTGTCCCCGGCGAAAATCATGGACAGGCCATTCCATTCCAGCTTGTAGCTGACGCTTCCTTGACGGCAATGCACGGCGGGGAAAGCGGTGATTGTCACTCCTTTTTCATCATCCTGGTACACCACCGAAGTTTCATTCCAGGGCACATCAAATCCCACGAGATCATACGCGTCAACTTTGTCCTGTGGGGCCCAGGCAGGGGGTGTATAGCCTACTACACTGCTCGGCAGGAAACTCTGGCTTTCATTGTGCCAGCGCATCGCGTCTTGGATCGATTTACAGAAGGCGGCAGTGCCATCTTCGTAAATGGTGACTTGGTCAATGGGGTCCACCACGTTGGATTTTGAAGGTCCCCAGACATACAGGGGTGTTCTGCGGTCGTCAGAAGGTCCAAAACCGTAGATGAAGATCAAATCGCTAAAGTGATCGGCATGCAGGTGGGTCAGAAAGATCTTGTCCATCTTTCTCAGACCGATGTTCATGGCATAGTACTTGGGAATCACGCCGGTACCGCAGTCAAACACAAAGCTTTCGCCGTTGCCTAGTTCCACAAAGACGCTGTTACAGGCTTGGGTCAAGCGGGGAAGGCAGGTGGTTCCCAAGAATGTAATCCGCATCTCCTGCTCACCCAATGTTTCGGTTCCGGGATAGTACGGTTTGAGTTTGGCGAAATAGGTATTCCGCGTTTTTGGGTCAGAGATCTCAGGATCACAACCCTCAGGGGCCGTACTCGCCCCCAAGACTAACCCACCAGCGGTCACACCGGAGGCTTTCAATAAATCTCTTCGCGTCATTTTGGTTCCCATGTTTTTTCCCTTTCACTATCAGTTCTGTTTTGAGCCACAACGCAAGTTCTATTTCTGGCAATCGGTCATTGCCTTTAGCAGGAAAATCCTGAAAGTATCCGAACAAATATTGCCGTCTGATTCGAGACCAGGGTTTTCGCATTGCTTCCCGCTAAAAACCGGATGCAGAAGCGGAATAATACCAAGATGAAATGATAGCTCAAAATAGAAAGACTGTCTGCAACGGATTCTACCTACAAGTGTGTAGGGGAAACCCCTTACATGTATGTGGGGAGGGGATTCCTCCCGCACGGCGCATTGAAAGAATCCTTGCCGGGATCGTTGCATCTTTAGATGTGGCGCGCTATACTTTTGCTTCTACGGTGTCCCAACCGGGCGGAAAGGAGGAAGCAAGCCATCGGACGCCTGTAACGGTCTCAGGCCAAGGGAAGACGGTGAAAGTCCGTCGCAGTCGCGCTGCTGTGACCGGGGACGAAACCCGCGAATCGAACCACTGCCCAGAAAGGGTGGGAAGGCGCGGGGAGTAGGAGGATCCGGAAGCCAGAAGACCTGCCTGGCATCGTGTGTTTCGCTGTTGCAATTTCGCGGAAAGGTTGCCGCAGGATGGATTTCCTTCCGATTCTTTTCCTGCCTGCTTTTCCCCTGGTAAATGGTACTTAACAAGGAATACGATAACCATGAAGGGGATACGTATGAAGTCAGTATGTTTTTGGACGTTGATAGTGTGTGTGTGTTCCGGAATTGCCGGAGCCGATGATTTTTCCGTGTACAGTAATTTTCCCACGACCGCCCGGTATAACGTTGTAGGGACCGCCTTGACTGATGGGCGCCTCCTGATCTGGAATGGCGGCGGGATCTTTGTCCAGGAGCGTCCTAACCGGGACAAGTTTGAGCACTATGCGAGTGGATATGAGGGCGATCCGGCCTTTGCGATTCTCTCGCCCGATGGGCATACGGTGCTGTTGGGCGCGGGCGGCTATGGGACCGATCCCTATTTGGATAAAATCTACCGGATTGACGCGCGCGCTGTGCAGGATTACACGCCCGATGCGGTGGCTGTCACGATCCCGCATTTTGCCGCCACGTTTCTTACCGAATCGCTTGTGCTGATCGATGCGGGCGCAGGCGACTGGATGAACAGCCTTTTGGTGATTCATGACATCTCTGGAGGGAAGTCGGGGCCTGTGCCGGTGGTCCGGAAACCGCCGGTAAAAGGGGATACCGTGGTGTATAAACCTGGATATTCCGCGGCCATGACCGTGGATAAGGCCAACGGGATTGTGTATGTCATGGATGCAGCCAGTCTTGAATTGCGTTCTTTTAGTGTGGCTGGACTCATTCAAGCGTACACTACCCATACCACCCTCAATTGGACTTCGGATGGAACCCTCATTGGAAGCCCCGGCGCCTATTTCAACGGCGGGGTTTCCGGCATCACCCAGGCGGGATTGCTGGTCATTGGCGGCGCCTTCGGGTGGGGGTTGGAAGGCGGGGTACAGTTGGTTGATCCGGCCACGGGAGGGATTCAGCAGACCCTCGATCCCATCGGCAATCACGCCTATACCAGCGTTATTTATAACGACGTGACGGATCGCATTACGGTGATGTCGCAGGGCCTGACGTATCTTCAAGGAGATGTGGCGAGAGTGCCTGCGGCAGGTTTTCTGGGCTTGTTGACCTTGGCGGGGTTTGCTGGAACGATCATCGCCCGCCGCGCACGAAAATTGTAAGCAATTGCTAATTTGTTGGGGAGAGCCTCTGAAATCAGGGGCTTTCCCTCCACAGGTGTTTAGAAACCCGGACAGAAACCGTCTTCGCCATCGGGGCATACATGATAGCCGCCGGAATTATAGAACTGGATAATCCGCAGAAGTTCCGACAGGCTGATGTGCCAGTCCTCTGGATTGTAATCCGAGGAATTGGAAAGGCAACTCCTATCGCCATCGCCCGGGGCATACCCGTCTTCGGTGGAAGCGTCACAGTGGAACCCGTCAGAGTTGAAAAATTGGATCATGCGCAGCAGTTCGGAGAGATTGATTGCGTAATTGTGATTGTTGTCAGCGCCTGCAAACAGCGAATGGAATCCTATGGCCACATTATCCAGCCGCAGCAGGATGCCTTCGCCTTCCTCGGCGTTGGCGGTGTTTCCACCCTCGAATCGGAGCATATGCGGAATTCCATTGGCGAAGGGTAGAAAGTCCATTTCGCGAAGGCTTGTGTATTCTTCAGGCATATGACTTCCGAAAATAGATTCCGTAACCGGGGCGCCATCAACCATTATTCTGAGATAGGCTGTTCCGCTTCCAGAAAGCGAGTCTAGCCTGAAACTCAGGAAGACTTTTTCGGTATCCGCAGGGATGAGGAAAGGCTGTTGGACCCAGGAAGCAACCGAACCAACATCCGCGCCTCCGAAAAAGGCGCTCCAATAGCCGTTAATAGGTTCTTCTCCGCACAGGGCATAAGAGCAGATAGGGGAAATGCCTTCCTCAGTTTCCCAGAAGGGGTTGGGGGTTCCCGCTTCGAATCCGCCGTCTTCAATTAGACCGGGGTCTCCGATTTCCCCTTCTCCCTCCGTTTGGCCTTCCGCTTGCCCTTCTTCCGTTGAACCTTCACTCACCCCTTCGGTTTGACCCTCGGTTTGACCTTCGGTTTGACC
>JAKQOG010000140.1 GCA_029565395.1 Candidatus Hydrogenedentota bacterium
CCCGGCCACGACCGCCGCTAATAATGAATTGGCATCAACGGAAAACGTGCCATCTTGCCCGGAAGAACCGCTTCCACCGCTCCCGCCCGTTGCTGCATTACTACTGCCCGGGGCTCCACCGTCTCCGGGATAATTGCCTGAGGAAAGAAGGCCGGGAGACCCGCCCGCTAAACCATAATCGGCTTCAACAGGCCACGTTATGTGCACCAAGGTGCCACCGGAACCGACTTTTGTCCCAGCATTGCCCCCGCTGCCAACAGCGGTGGAACCAGTACCACCGCCTCCCCCAGAGCCGCCCGCACCACCAGCTCCGCCAAATTCATCCGGGTTTCCGAATCCGGCTGCCCCCTGTCCCCCAGATACAGCCGTATTGTTGATGCCATTGCTTCCTGCATTTCCTGACTGTCCATTATTTCCGCCAGAGCCTGGCAGGCCCGCTTCGCCAGGATTGGATGCAGGATTTACATCACCGCCTTTTCCGCCCGCACCGCCTGCGCCGCCAGTTCCCCCCCCACCGCCCACGCCGCCTACGCCGCCAGCAGAACCGGCCCCCCCCGCACCGCCAGCGCCACCACCTGCTATTCCGGAGGAAACATTAAAGCTAGAACCGATAAACATATCGCCTTTCGCCGCTACCACCAGCGGACGATTGCCGATCACAGTTACCGGAACCCCAGAAGGGATATAAACATCATTGAAATCGAATACTGCCAGGCCATTATCCACACGGCCACTGAATAATGCACCGATGGGAAAAGCCTCCACAAAAAATGTGGGCGGCGTGGCTCCGGTATTGATTGTAATCGTTTCTCCTTCAGAAACCGTCAAATCGCCAAGAATACCTGAGCTTTCATACACATCCGCGGAGGCTGTCAACGGGAACAGCATAGAAATGGAAAGCAAGCCCATAATGATCTGATGGCACAAGAACGCCCGTTTCATAAAAAATCTCCCTGTCCCTGTTGTAGAAAATAGTAGATTTGTCCACAGAACCGACGAGAGTATAGCCCAAAAAGCAATAAAAAGGGAAATTCAATAATTTGCGGCTTTCCGTCAGGATTTCCAAATCATGGTTGTACCGGAAAAGGAACTCTCTTCACAGGCAAGCACTATCTCGAGTATCCGCCGCTCTTGACGAGGGGGCATGAGATACGGCGCCTTGCCTTCATACGATTGAAAAACATGAGCAAGTTCCGCGACATACATATCTTCAAAATCATAATATTCAGGCAGAACATTTTGCCAAGCGGGCGATTGTGGAAACTCCGGGCCGGTGTATTCACAAATACGCAGTTCGCGCCAGTTCCATTCGATGGCGCCGCGTTCACACATGATTTTGCGATAAACGCCACCGGGCCGTTGGAACATATCCTGATGCAGCATGAGTGAAACGCCGGCGTCCGTATCAAGCAGCACGTCGTACACATCACACGCGGCCGGATCGGTTTCGATGCCGGTACTGCGCCGCCGCGCCATGCAGGTAAGCGCCTTTACTTCTCCAAAATACCAGCGGAAAAGATGAAGATCATGCGGCAGCATATCCAGGCACATGCCTCCCTCGGATCGTTTTGACGCATAGAATGAACGATAGTCCTCATAAGGGTGCCAGTCGGCCACATGCTGCCCCACATGTGAAAAAGCGGCCAAGGGGCGCCCAAATCGTTCGCTATCCAACCATTCCTTAATGGTTAAATGAATGCGGTTGTGCAGATAGGTACAACTGGGAGCAATGAAAACATGATGGTGTTCCGCGGCCTCAATGACTGCCTCGGCTTCCTCCAGAGTCAGCGTCAACGGGGCTTCGCAAAACACCGGATGTCCCGCTTGGATACATTGCATTAAATATCCGGCATGCAGGTGCGGCGCAACACACAACAACACGAAGCCGGCCCCTTCACGTAACGCTTCTTCAAAAGTAGCGAAGGTTTGAACCTTGGATTGCTGTTCAATTTCCACACGGCGATCCGGGCGCGGATCAACGCCTTTGATTTGATCAAGCCCAAGTTTGCGCAGACACCGTGCCCGGCGTTTTCCCATTGACCCGCACCCCACGATGATTATCCGCATGCCCTGTTCTCCTTGAGCCTTGTTGACATGGAAAAGGTTGTTATTCAGGTTTTTTGCGAACGGTCAGCCTGCACCTGCCTTTTTTGCAGTCAATAATGTCCATATCCGCATCAAAACCCAATTCATCCAGGAGCGGAGGATAAAGCCAACGGCAGTGCTCACAGTATTTTTCATATGGTTCGACGACACCGCCCTGATAGATCAATTTTGCGGAAGGGCATTCGTGCATGTCAATGACAAACATATCGTCATACAACGTCATCACGTGACGCCCGCCTTCTTCTCCAAGCGTATGCGACCAATACCGGTACATTCCCTTCAACCCTTCCTCGCGGACATATTCGCGAAGATTGCCGAGAAACTGATCTGAGATGCCTTTCCAAAATTCAATCACTTTCCCTTCACCGCCCCGGCGCTCCAGATATTTGAACAACTCGTTATATACCCAAATGAATTCCGTGCAGGAGATCATGACGCCGCCCTCCAAAAACGTTGCACGCACCGGCCCGCAGCTTGATCAAATTCCACGCTGGCGGAATATCCCGCGGCCCGGCAGACTGCCTCGTTCACAATGCGCGTGTGTTCGCAGAAATGAGGGGCTACGGCATATCCGTGTTGCTTCATATGATGAATGGCCGGGCATTGATTTACGGTTAGCACCAGCGCATCCCCTTCATACGAACAGGAAGCGCCCCCCCCTTCCAATGAAAAGACCGTCTCCCAATGCTCTCGCAATGCGGACAGCCCCTCGTGCCTGAGCTTATCCGCCAGTGGTTTGTAAACAGTGTCCGCTAATTCCCGCAGAAATTCTGCACATCCATCGGGGCCGTAGTGTTCTTCTAGAAACAACAGCCCAAAGCTCAACGCGCCATGAAAATCTTTATGTACATTCGCCATAGCTAAAACCTGTATGTTTTACAGACGAGGGTTTCGTCGGTTCTTAATCGTTCCTTATTGAAGTCAATCGTGTTCGGCTTGCAGATAATATGCGGAGGCCGCTTATTGATGGTGAAACCGGCCAGTTCTGGAAATCCGTAACTGTGATCAACCGCTTTTATGGAGAACGGGGAGTTCGTGGAGACTCTCAGCGTTAATTCAATGCCGTTGCGCGGAAAGGCGTTATATACGAGCGACCAGCGCCCCTCCACGGATTTGAGCGGATGCCGGTCCACCGACGCCTCCAGCATGTCTACATCTTCTCCTGCATACAGTTCGAGCACCTGCGCCAGACGTGGCGAAAAAACCCGAAGATGCAATGTACGGACCTCCTTGTCAATATCATCGCTTAGCAGAGTGACCACCGGCGGCTGCAGCGTGGCCACGGCCGCAGGCGCTTTCAGGTATTGAGCGGGATTATCCGGGAAAAACTCACGTATGAACTGTTTTGGTGTATCTTTCGGGAAAAAGGAGCCGGTCCATTCGTCTGGTTCCTGGTCGCAGCTCATCCAATATGCGAGTCCGCGATCTGCGTCGAGCCCGTAGGTAAGCGAATCAATTTTGGGATATTCCGCACTGAATCCCGATGTTACAGTGGCCAGCCAAAAACCAATGAGGGCCACCACGCCGGTTGCCAAAGGGAGAGGCCATGTCCAGGTGGAGACTATCAGATACAGATGTGGTACGAGCAGCCCGATAAGCAGGCAGCACATAAGCACATTCAACGGCGAAAAAATTACTGTGAGCGTAGCCTGGAAACCTGTCATGAGGGCTGTAAGGAGAAAGATACCGGGGATTGCTGTAAGGGCTAGCACAATGGCTTGCCATATCGCTATATGTTGCGAGGTCCGTGAAAGAAACATCGCTGAAATGCCCAAACCGCAGAGGAGAGTGGGCCAGGTGAAAAGATAGCTCGACCCCGGAGAATACAAAGTGGTGGCCAGCATTAACCCCATCCAGGGAATTAGCGCGCCCATGGCAAGATCCACTACTGATAAGCGCCGTGTAATCCAGCCGAGGTGCGAGGTGGCGGTGCAAATGGCCAGTGCCAACAGGGCTATTGTAAGTGTATTTTCTGTATAGAGGATGTAGGGCCCACGCGTTTTATAGCCATAAACAACCACTAACGCGCTCACTGCGGTCATGAGCACGGCGAATGCCAGAAAGGCCAGCAGCCCCAGGGCCATTCCTGAAATAGTCAATCGCTTGCGCATCACGCCCAATAGAAGGACGGCCAGCATAATAAAACCTGCACCGAGGGCGATGGGACGCGCCCAAAACATTGGGTAATAGAGCAAATGGTACCCGAAGGCATTGAAATAGACAGCATCAGGTTGTTTCAGGTTGTGGAGGGTAAGGTTGCCTAAGTGACGTGTCAGGTTCAATGCATAATCGCCGTGATGCTGCAAACTGGCAGACGAGACGTTTTGCGGGGTATCCAGCGCGGTGTGATAGATCCGGAGCCCATCGATATAGGCACAGTTATACCCGGGGATGTTTTGGTCTTTGAAAGCAGTGAAATCACTCCCGACAGGCATGCTGGTGTAGATATCGTACATCAGCGAAGTGGCCACAGGATGAGCGCCGGATTTTGCCAATTGCGCGATCAGCCAACCATTCTGAGAACTGGTTTCATATAAATAAGAGACTCCTTTGTTGCCCCTGCTGTCGAAATTGATTGCCACCGACACTTCTTTAGCCCAGGGATGCTGCTGCACAAAAGCCCATGCGCCCGAAAGCCCGGTGCCGCCATGCATGCGGCCCTCTTCTCCATCGGTGAAAATGAAAATAACATCATTCCGCAGTACAGGCAAAGACGTTAAAGCCCGCGCCGTTTCCAGCAACGTGGCCACCCCGGCGCCATCATCACTCGCGCCGGGGCCAAACGCCACGCTGTCGTAATGCGCCACCAGTGCAATGGCCCCCGTGTTTTCCGAACCAGGAATGCGCGCCAGTACATTCTGAACCGTGGAAGCAAAACCTTCTTTCCACTGGTGAAAGGTTTCCTGAACTTCAAAAGAGATTCCCATCTGCAATAGGGTTTGTTGAATATAGGTGCGGACTGCCGCATTCTCCGCCGTCCCCGTCGGGTGGGGTTTCTGCGCAATGACACGCACATGGTCCATGGCACGTTCTGCGGAAAAAAGATCCTGTGGCGCATTTTTGGGAATAGGATTGAGAGGCCGGTGCTGATAGACGCCCCACCCTATGGCTGCGACCAGGAAAAGTATCATGAGAATCGCCAATACGGGCTGTCGTGACGATGTGTGATTTTTGCTCACTACGTATTTGCTTCCTACACCTGTTTTTTACACGGGCAAACGGTTTGTGATGCTAAAGGCCTAGTCCAATACTCGCCATTCTAAAATGCCACCGGAAAACTTTTCCTGCAATTGCACCTCAATTCGTAACCCGGTAGTGGTTATAGGGGCGAATTGCATTGGATTATATGTATCTTTCTGGCATTTGGACGGTGTAGCACCGTCAACCGGTTTCCAAGTGTTGTTTTCCTTATAGAGCACTCGCCAGGATTGAGGAATGCGGCATTGGCCAATCCCGGTGTCATCAAACCAATACACTTCCACGCCTTTGACCATTTTGGGCGAAGCAAAGTCATATTGAGCCCATTCCGCAGTCCCGAGATGATTCCACCATGTAAGCCTCGGAATGCCGGTATCTCCGGAAGTTTTGGGTTCTATCTGATCATTCAGAGCCTCCGCGGTATCCTGATTTGTCACCGACCCGGAGGCAATGCTTTCACTGGCAATCGTGACTTTGGGGCGCGGCGTGGCAAGTGCAGGATCTTCTGGAAGCCAGACCCGCATGAAACCCGGCGTCCGATTATTCCATGCATAATAGGGAATCGCCGTGAATTCATACGGCTGTGGTTCAGTGTTGTCCGATATGCGTTGAAGTCCCTTCCCCTTGATAATTGTTACACCCCCAAGCAGTTCCGGGTGGTGCTCCGCTTCAAGAGGAGCATCGGGCGGCAATGAAATGGAACGGACCGCATTCGGGTTGTCGGCATTTTCCACACAATACACTACCGGCCCGCGCTGCAAGGCAATCCGGCTCACATCCGCTTCCACCTTCGGATGAGCTTTGACCCTTCGAACAGACATCGGCAGATCAAGCGTCACTGTGTCACCGCTTTTCCATTCCCGGCGCAGGCAGGCATAACCCTTTTCTATGGACAGATTAGACACAGACGCGCCATTAACCGCCAGTGCCACTGCGCCGCTTTCCGGTTTTCCAACCAGTTGATATAAATCTTCTGGGGTTTGAGCGCCCTGACACCAGGCTGGAATGCGTAAATACACAGAAAACACTTTGGGAGTTTGCGGTGAAAGAACTAATGTTATCTTGCCTTCCCAGGGATAGTCGGTTTCCTGGCGTAGAACGAGCGTGTCTCCCGCCAAGGATATCTTGACCTCGCTCGGCAGATACTGATTCACATACACATCGGCGCCGTTATACGCGTAGGCATAACCGGCAATCGCGGGGAGAAAACGTACGATATTGGTCGGGCAACAGGCACATCCCTGCCATGAGGGGCGCCGCTCACTTCCTTCCAGGCGGTTGCAATAGAAAATGTGCTGACCGTCCATCGCCTGACTGGCCAGGATGCCGTTATAGATTTCGCGTTCCACGATATCGGCGTATTTTGCATCAGCGTGGAGCAAGGCCATGCGTTGGTTCCAAAAGGCCATGCCAACCGACGCGCACGTTTCCGCGTAGGCCGTGTCATTTGGAAGAAAATAGGGCAGGCTGAATCCTTCATTCCGGCGTGAAGAATCCCCGATGCCGCCCGTAACATACATTTTTCGCTGAGTAACATCCTGCCAGAGCCGATCCAATGCCGTGAGATAGCCCGCATCACCGGCGAGTCCCGCGATATCGGTCACCGCGCTGTATAAATACATCGCCCGCACCGCATGGCCCACAATCACGTCCTGCTCGCGAACAGGTTTGTGATCCTGACACACTTCACCCCAGCGTCCACCGACTGGTTTGCCATCCTTGTTGTATCCGCGCCGATCTAAAAACAATTTGGCCAAGTCGAGATACCGTCCGTTCTCGGTAAGCCGCCACAGTTTTACGAGGGCCAACTCGATTTCTTCGTGTTGCGGCGAGTCCATGTGCTTATCCGCGGCGAATACCTCCAGCATATGATCCGCCATGCGGATGGCGACATCAAGCAGCGTCCGTTTTCCCGTGGCATTAAAATACGCAATGGCCCCTTCAATGAGATGTCCCGCGCAATAGGTCTCATGCTTTGCGTCATCAGTCCAGCGTTTCCCCGGCTCCTTAAGCGTAAAATACGTGTCAATATACCCGTCGGGTTGTTGCGAGCCTGAGATTAGCTCGATGATTTCATCGATCTGCCGTTCGATGTTCTCATCTCGTTGATGCATCAAACAATATGCCGCTCCTTCGATGACTTTATAAACATCCGAGTCCTCCCAGGGCGCGCCACGGAATGCCCCCTCCTTTTTTCCCGCAGCGATGCGGAAATTGTCTATTTTTCCTTCCGATTCACAATATGCCAGATTATGTGGAAGGATTTTCTCCCTCGTGAGTGTGATCCAAGGCTCCCAGAATCCGCCTAGCACTTTAACATCCGTAAATGGCACTGTATTGAGAGGGTGTGTCGCCTTCTGTGCCCCGGCAGGGACAGAACCCACAAGTAACACGGTCAGAATAACAAAAACAGCATGTTTCATGGCATTAACCCCGTCGAAAAGTTATACAACACAAAAAACAGTGCTAGTGTGCCTTTCCAAGAACTAAAAAGCAACTGAAACACCCGTTCAAATCCGTTCGCTGGGATCCAGTGCTTGTACCTCTTCCTCAAAATAACGGTGGAACTCTTTGGGCAGGGCACGGTAATCCACTTGAGCGATTTCCTTCGTAAAGTCATGTGAATTGTATGTATGCCAAAAGAGCGCTGTTTTCCCCCGTAATGCGCCCGATTCAGCGTCCGCTAATAATGCAGCAAATGCCTTGCCGGTATAGGTGCCTTCGATTTTAATGCCGGCGGATGATTTCGCGCGCCGAATCGCCTCCACTATGGTTTCCGTAAATACGCCATATCCCGGTGAAAAAAATTCATCCCGAAGTTCAAACCGGTTTTCAGGGAACGGAATAATCGGAAACTGTGAATCCGCATCATGCAACAGCCCATTGGCCATCTCATACAAGGCGCGTGCTTTTTCGGCGGTGGTATAAGGCGGCGGGGTGACTCTGACGGCTACGACGCGCGTGCGCAACCCAGACGCGGCAAGACCCAGTAGCAATCCAATCACAGTGCCCATGGTTCCCGATGCCGCATACAGGCAATCGGGTTCGGGCAACACGCCTTCTTCCACTTGCCGTTTCAGTTCAAGGGCCGCGTTGACAAATCCCACTGTACCTATGGGCGAAGAACCGCCCGGCGGGATCACGTGCGGCAAACGGCCGTCGCGAATCAGGTGACGCTGCATCTGATACACTACACCAAGGTTGAGTTGGGGTTGGGTCTCGTAATGGTGTAATTCCGCGCCCACATGAAATCCCATCAACAAATTCCGGCGAATACTCTGGGCGTTTGGCTGGGGAAGAAGCATGGAGATGCTCTTCAGACCGGTTTGGCGCGCATAGATAGCAGTGGCGAGCGCATGATTCGATCCCGCCGCGCCAAACGTCATCACTGCTTTGGCGCCTCCCGAAAGGGCGCGCCCCAGTAAGAATTCAAGCTTGCGCACTTTGTTCCCCCCATACACAGCGGCACTGAGGTCATCACGTTTAATATAAATCTCCACGTCGTGGCCAGTAAGGGGGTGTTCCACGCGCGCTACGGGTGTGGGCAATTGTGCAAGTGAAACATGCGGCAGGTTTTTTAAAAGCAGCGGATAATGCTCAAACAACGGGAGTTGCGACATAATAAACTCTCTTCCTTTTTCTTGTTCCTTAACAATAACGTGTTTGCATCTTCGATATCGTATAAAATAAAGAGAGTAGAGTGCCAAAAAAAAGGTTTCTAGCATGCGCCATCTTGATAACGACACTGTCAACGAAATTATTCAACGGCTGAACAATATTACTCTGGATACTGTGCCGAAATGGGGGCAACTGCGCCGTGACACTTTGATCGAACATTTAATTTGGGTGGTAAAACATTCCATGGGCCGATCCAAACAAGTTCCATTTTTTGGAAACTGGTTCACACGCCGGATTGTGGGACCCGCCTTTCTCACGGGGCTCTTCCCCATTCCCAAGAACCTTCAACTGCCCAAAGCCCTGTCAGCCCAGGGAATCGTGGCGCGGGAACCGGGGGATCTGAACACTTTGCGGATTCTGTTGGAAGAATATCTAGCTCTCGTTCAAGCCGATGAACTCAAAACTGGTCTGCATCCGGCATTTGGCGACATTGGGGTGGACGGCTGGGATCGCATCCATATCATGCATTTCGAGCATCATTTGCGCCAGTTTGGTGTTTAAACTACGTTAGAGTGGAAAATCTGCGGAATATTCGGGTTTAATTTTCGCGGGTTTGGTGGTATAATTGCTTCGACATGGCAAATTACAGAATTTTGGTGGCTATATGTAGCGTTGAAATGTATTCAAGATTACGCATAGCAGCGTGAAATATGTCCCTGGGTGGGTGGTAGCGCGGTGATTTTCCCGCCCGGGGGAGTATCATCAGGCAGTATTGGCCAAAGAAGGAGGGCCAAAGAGTAAGTGCGGTTTTTTGACAAGCTCTCCATTACACAGAAATTGTTCGTCATCATTATGGTGCCGACGCTCTCCGCCCTTCTTTTGGCGTGCTTTCTGCTATTTGCTTTTGACGTCACCGTTTTCCGGCAAACATTGAAAGACCGGGTTACGTTGAGCGCGCGGTACGCTGCGGATCAACTGGCGGGGTCATTGCGCCAAGGCAATCAGGGGGCCGCCGAAGAAGATCTATTCATGTTAAATCAGAACCCGAGCATAGTGGCGGCGTGTCTGTATGACAATCAAAACAATGTTTTCGCCCGGTACTTCCGCGACCGGAAACGGGTGGAATTTCCCAAAAAACCGCCGTATGACGCACACATGGAATTTTCCAGGGGGGTATTGCGCGTTTTCCACCCAATCGAGGCTATCGACCCGGTGCTCGGGCAAAATGAACATGTGGGAACCCTGTTCTTGATGGCCGATGTTTCTTTTATGAAGCAACGAATTGCCGTATACAGTCTCGGGGTGTTATTGGTGGTACTCGTGAGCGCATTTCTGTCGTTCCTGCTGGCCATGCGGCTTCAGCAATTGATTTCCCGCCCCATCACCCATCTTGCCTTGCTGGCCAAAATCGTCAAGGACGACAAAGATTATTCCGTACGCGCCACCAAAGACACGTCCGATGAAATCGGGAAGCTGGTGGATGAGTTCAATGAAATGCTCACGCAAATTGAGCAACGGGACCGCGCATTGCAGGACGCCCATGATAAGCTGGAGGAGCGGGTGAACATGCGCACCAAGGAGCTCCAGCAGGAAATTATTGAACACAAGCGCACGGCAGCGAGCCTTCAACAAGAGATTCAGGAACGCAAGCGGGTGGAGGTCAAGCTGCAAAAGGCCATGGAAGAGGCTGAAGCGGCCAGCCGGTTCAAGACCGATTTCCTGGCCAATATGAGTCATGAGATCCGCACGCCCATGAACGGGATTATCGGCATGACCGAATTGCTGTTGAGCACGCCATTGACAGGGGTGCAGCACAATTATGCCGACACTATCCGCCGTTCCGGACGCACCTTGTTGAAAATTATCGGCGATATTCTCGACTATTCGAAGGTGGAGGCGGGCCAACTCGATATCGAGCCCATTCCGTTTGATTTGCAGGTGGCCTGCGAGGACGTGGTGGAACTGCTCTCCCCGCGCTCGGAGGAAAAGAGCATCTCCCTCATTTTGCGGTACGCGCCCAATGCACCCCGGCGCGTGGTCGGTGATGCCGGACGCATCCGCCAGGTTATTACCAATCTGGTTTCCAATGCCATTAAGTTCACCCAGCGCGGGCATGTATTGCTTAACGTGGAATGCACAGGCCTTACCGATGAATCCGCTGCGATCCGGGTGACGGTGGAAGATACGGGCATCGGAATGCCCGCAGGGCAGCTCACCGAGATTTTCAAGAAGTATTCCCAGATTACACCGACTCTTTCGCGGGAATATGGCGGTACGGGTCTCGGACTGGCCATTTCGAAGCAATTGGTGGAATTAATGGGGGGAAACATTGGCGTCCAGAGCAAGGAAGGCGTAGGCTCCCGATTCTTCTTTACGTTAGTATTGCCGTTGGACAAACAGGAAGCCGCATTGGCCACCCAGCCGCGCGCCACCTTGTCGGGAGTGCGCGTGTTGATCATTGACCACAGCAGCGTAAACCGCAAAGTATTAATGGAGCAGGTGACATCCTGGGGCATGCGCGCCGATGCGGTGGGTTCCAGCAAAGACGCAATACAGCATTTGCGCAATGCGCATGACAACGAAGAACCCTATCAGATTGCGCTGATTGATGATCAGATGCCAGGCGTTGGCGGGGAATCATTGGCACGTCTGCTTACCAGCGAATCCTACATTCGGGCGGAGACCCTGCTGGTGTTGCTTACCTCGCTCGGTCAGCGCGGCGATGCTCAACGCATGTCGGAGTTGGGATTCTCCGCTTATTTAACTCGTCCGATTCGCCAAAGCGAATTGATGGACGTGCTCGCGACCATATGGTCCGCCCACCTCAGCGGCGAGGAAATGGGATTGGTCACACGGCACACCGTGGCGGAAAGCCGGGAAACAACACGTCCGGCGGAAGCGGAGTTGCAGTATGCTCTAGGTGCGCGCGTGCTGGTGGCGGAAGACAATCCGGTGAATCAACAAGTGGCCCTGGAGATTCTCCGAAGTTTTGATTGCATTATTACCGTCGCCAATGATGGCATGGAAGCCATGGAATGCATGAAAAACGGCCAGTTCGACATTGTGTTCATGGATTGCCAAATGCCTCGCATGGATGGCTACACTGCCACGGCGGAAATCCGGAAATGGCAGGAGCCCAACCTCCATACGCCTATCATCGCCATGACCGCCCATGCCATGAAGGGAGACCGCGAGCGCTGTCTGGCCGCGGGTATGGATGATTATATAAGCAAGCCGATCGATCCGGCGGCGATATTGCGGGTGTTGCGCCGGTGGCTCCCGGAAGATCTTTCCGGCAAAACAAAGACCGAACCGAAAGAACCCGCATCCAAACCCACACCTGCCGAGGAACTTCAGGAACCGGCTCCCGTACTCAGTTTGCACCAGGCGCTTTGGGTGACCGGCGGAAAAGTCCCGATGTTCCGGCGGATTGCCACGGTGCTCTTGCAGCACATGCCCAACCGGGTGGAAGAGCTGAAGCTGGCGGTGGAGCAAAAGAATTTGGAGGAAATCACCCGGATTGCGCATTCCATTACGGGCGCGTCCGCCTCAGTGGGGGGGGAGCGTTTGCGCCAAGCCGCGTTGCGTATGGAAATGCAGGGACGTCAGGGATCGCAGGAGGGGCTTCCAGGCATGCTGCAATCCATAACGCATGAGTTTGAACAACTGAAGACGGCTTTGGAGAACATTGACTGGGATCAATGTGCGGCAAACTTCTCACCGGAGTCTGAAAGTATAAGCCCTGCCACTGCTTCAAAGGCGTGATCCGGTTTATTGATCCGTTTCCTTCAAGCATGGGAGAATAGCCCCCGTAATCCGTCAGGGACGGGTTCATCGGCCGTGGAAGTATATGAGGGGTAGTTTGCACTCAGAACGGCCGTTAGTTTTTCCAAGACTTTCAAACAAATATGTGCAGTTTTTAAAATTAGGAAGGGCTGGCCATGAAACTTAACGGGAAAACATTCATTATTACGGGAGGCGGTTCAGGATTGGGCGAGGGGGCTGCGGAGATGTTTGTTGAGGCACACGCCAATGTCATTGTGGCGGATATGAGTGTCGAAAATGGACAGCGTGTCGCAACAACGCTGGGTGAAGCTGCACGATTTGCGGAATGCGATGTTACCAGTGAAGAAAGCGTCCGCGCCGCAATTCAAATGGCGTTGGATACCTTCGGCGGACTGCATGGCGCGGTGAATTGCGCCGGGATCGCCGCTGCCCAACGGGTGCTTTCCAAAACCGGCCCCCATCCGCTCGACTTGTTTCAACGCGTGCTTGAAGTAAACTTGTCCGGCACTTTCAATGTCATCCGGCTGTGCGCCGAAGCCATGAGCAAATTGGAACCCGAACCCTCCGGAGAACGCGGCGTATTTGTGAACACCGCCTCCGTGGCGGCCTTTGACGGACAAACCGGTCAGGTGGCATACGCCGCGTCCAAAGGGGGCATCGTCAGTATGACCCTGCCCCTCGCGCGGGACTTGAGCCGCCTTGGCATTCGCGTTGTCACCATCGCCCCCGGCACCTTCGATACGCCCATGCTGGCGGCCCTGCCCCAGGAAGTGCGGCAGTCGCTCGCGGCGCAAGTCCCCTTCCCTTCACGGTTGGGCACACGGCAGGAATTTGGCACGTTGGCCCGGCACATTGTCGAAAATGAAATGCTCAACGGCGAAGTAATCCGCTTGGACGGCGCCCTCCGTATGCAGGCGAAATGAAGGGGGGAGGGCTGGGTATTGGATATAGGGTGCCGGGTACCTGTACTTGAGGCAGGCCGCTTCCGCCGGAAATGACTGGAAGTATGGGGGAGCCGGCTTTCCAATCCTTGCCGGGCAGTGGCAGGTGAGAATGGTAATTGTGGGGGCCAAGGCAAGGGGGAGGATGAAATGGCGCCTCGCCATAGTCGCCGGCCCCAATAACGATGGAGCATTGTGCGCTTTGCGTACATTGCCTCGCCGGGGATAATCGTAGTATCATCTTGGCCGGGCGTTATTGCGGAAAAGGAGAACACACCATGGCAAAGAAACTACGGATTGGATTTATTGCGGCGGGAGGGATTTCCATCGGGCATTACCAGCGTCTGATGGCCACGAAGAAGGCGATGGTTACCGCCCTGAACGATCCAAGCAAAGAATCCCTGCGGCGTTTTTACGCACAGTGTCCTGGATCGGAAAAATTACCTGCCTACAGCGATTATCGCGATATGCTTAAAAACGAAGCGTTGGATGGGGTGGTGGTGCAGAGTCCCCATTGCTTTCATTTCGATCAAATCCGTGATTCTCTGAATAAAGGCCTGCATGTGTTGTCGGAAAAGCCTATGACGTGCACTATTCAACATGCCAAAATCCTCATGAAACTCGCCGAGAAAAAGAAGCGGGTTTTCATGATCTCCTATCAGCGGCACTTCGATCCGATGTTCCGCTATATGCAGGAACAAATCGCCAGGGGCGCCCTCGGGGAAATTCAGTTCGTGCAGGCCATTCAATCCCAGGAATGGCTCCGCGCCACCAAAAACACCTGGCGCCAGGAACATGCCCTGTCATGCGGCGGACAGATTAACGACTCCGGAAGCCATCTGATTGATATCGTGATGTGGGTAACGGGCATGAAGGTGAAGGAAGTCTATGCCCGTATGGATGATTTCAACACCGAAGTAGACATCAATTCCTCACTCGCGATGAAATTCGAAAATGGCGCATTAGGCAGCATGTCCGTCATCGGAAATGCCCCTGCATGGTATGAAGATCACTCCATTGTCGGCAGTAAAGGTGCGTTTTACCTTCGGCAAGGTTTGGGCTTGATCCATCAGGATGCCGTAGGCCGGCTGATCAAGATCAAATTGCCCAAGTACACGAAAAATCCCGACTCCAATTTCATTGATTGTATTCTGGGTAAAGACGTTCCGCAGACACCTCCCATCTGCGGTCTGCGCACCATCGAGGTCACGGAAGCCGCGTGGAAATCCGCCGAATCCGGCAAGCCGGTGCGGGTTCCGTGATAAGATCCTGGTAACCAAATAGTTAGCATACGCAACAACCCAAGGAGGCCGACAAGTATGAATCGCCAGACTGGTTTTTGTCTATTAGCGATATGTTTCATTTCCATTTGCGCATATGCGCAGGATGCCGGAATTCCCCGTCCCGAACATCCCATGCCCCAAGCGGAACGAACCGAATGGCTCAATCTAAACGGCACATGGGAGTTTGCTGAAACTAATGAGGACGAATCCGCGAAATACCTCAGTGCCGAGCCTTATCCCGAAAAAATTATCGTGCCGTTTTGCCGCGAAAGCAAACTGTCCGGCATCCAACGGCGGCCTTTCGTGAAAAATGTCTGGTACCGGCGCTCCGTTATTCTTCCCGCTGCATGGAAAAGCCCACGCACCCGCCTCCATATCGGCGCCTGTGACTGGCGCACGGATGTTTGGGTCAACGGGCAGTCCGCAGGCCAGCATATTGGGGGTAATGTGGACTTTTCATTCGACATTACGAATCTGCTCAAACCGGGCGAAAACATTTTTATTGTACATGCTTTCGATGACACCGGCAGCGGCCTGCAACCATTGGGCAAACAATCCATCAGCGGGAAAAGCGAAGGCATCTTCTACACCCAGACCACCGGCATTTGGCAGACTGTCTGGTTGGAAGGCGTAGGCGCTAGTTTTATTCGTGAATTTTTCGTCGATACCGATCCCGCGCGGGAACGTGTTTCCCTCAATGTTGGCATTGAAGGCCCCACAGAGGGTCTCACCGTGATGGCGGAAGCCATGGTGGACGGCAAAAGCGTGGCCAAAGCGGAAGTGCCCGCGGAATGGCGGAATAATTCGCTTGTTTTAGCTATTCAGAAGCCACGTTTGTGGTCGATCCAGGATCCGTATCTCTACGATCTTCAAGTAACCCTTCGGCGGGGAAATGATGTCGTAGATTTCATTAAGAGCTATTTTGGCATGCGCCGCGTTACCATTGACGGCGCGGCTATCCTGATCAATGGCACTCCCGTCTTCCAGCGCCTGGTGTTGGATCAGGGATTTTATCCGGACGGAGTATGGACCGCCCCCTCCGATGAAGCACTCCGGAAAGATATTGAACTCTCTCAGGCCGCAGGTTTCAACGGCGCTCGTCTCCACCAAAAGGTCTTCGAGCCGCGTTTTCTGTATTGGGCCGATAAGCTGGGATATCTGGTCTGGGGCGAGTATCCCAGCTACGGTGCAAATTATTCCAATCCCGCTGTGAATGCCCCTATTCTGAACGAGTGGGTCCAAATCATGGAACGTGACCGGAATCATCCCTCCATTATCGGCTGGTGCCCCTTTAATGAAACAGAACCCCTTACCGGAACCTTGCAGGCAGCCGTTGTGCGGGTTACGCGCTCGATTGATCCTTCGCGCCCTGTTATTGAAAGCAGCGGTTATGCCCACACTATTCCCGACCCGGAAGTCCTCGATGCCCACGATTATGACCAAAATCCTGAGTCCTTCCGCACCCGTTACAAAACTATGTTCTCCTCTGCCGGTCTGAGTTCTCTTCCTCCGCAATACGGCACTGCTCAATCCACCCAATTGCCATTTATGGTTAGCGAGTACGGCGGCATCGGCTGGAGCATTGTGAAAGGCGGCTGGGGATATGGAAACGCTCCAAAGACGCTTGATGAGTTTTATGCACGGATCAAAGGTTTGGCCGATGCCCTGCTCGACAATCCCCATGTCTTCGGCTATTGCTACACCCAGCTTACCAATGTCGAACAGGAACAAAACGGCATTTTCATGTTCGACCGAACTCCAAAATTCGATCTGGACACATTGAAATCGATTCTGGGCCGGGAAGCCGCTTATGAGAAAAATCCTCCCCTCGCCTCCACCCAATCCTCAAAAAAAATCACGTGGAATATTTTGTTAGGCTCTTCCCTGGACGGCGCACTGGCCAGGCCATGGCGATATACGGAGGAAAACCCCGGCGAGCACTGGGCTCAAACTGCATTCAATGACAGTGCATGGAAAGAGGGAGCCGCTCCTTTCGGATTTAAGGGCGGCGAGTGGATGGAGAAAATCAAAACGCCGTGGAAAAGCAGTGATCTCTGGCTTCGCCAGGAATTTACGCGAGCCAATGCCGCGATGGAAAGTGCGGCCGTGGTGATGCATCATGATGAAGACGTTGAAATTTTCTTAAATGGCAAAAAAATCTGTGCGCATGATCGTTGGAATGATCGGTACGAAGCGTTTGATGTCACCTCGGCGCTAAAAGAAGCGCTGGTGGATGGGAAAAACATAATTGCCGTGCATATACACCAAACCTCCGGCGGGCAATTCTTCGACATGGCGCTTCTTGCAGGCAGTATCTAAGAAAGGAGTATGGATGGCTTCGGAAAAAATGTTGGTATTTGGCGGTTCAGGCAGTCCCAAACTGACGGAAAAAATATGCCGATATCTGAAAATTCCCCATGCAAAAAGCGAAACCCTCCGCTTTTCGGAAGGAAATCTCTTCGTGCGTATACAGGAAAATGTCCGGGGACGGCACGTTTATTTCGTTCAATCCACCGCCTATCCAGCCAACGATAATTTCATGGAACTCCTCTTCGGCGTGGATGCTCTGAAACGCGCCAGCGCGGCGTCGGTCACCGTTGTCATGCCCTATTTTTCCTACGCGAAAGGCGATAAAAAGGACGAACCCCGCGTATCCATCCGCGCCCGTGTTTGTGCCGATGCCATGGAAGTCGCCGGGGCCGACCGAGTCATTACCATGGACCTCCATGCGCCCCAAATCCAGGGGTTCTTCCGCGTGCCGGTCGATGATCTCTATGCCATGCCGGTTTTATGCGATGCCGTGCGGAAAATGAAATTGCGGGATCTGGTTGTCGTGTCGCCGGATACCGGTTTTGCCAAAAAAGCGCGCAATTACGCTAACTATCTGGGCGCGCCGCTCGCTATCGGCGACAAAGAACGCGTGGCCCACGATGAAAAGGCCGAAGTCCTGGAGATTATTGGTGATGTGAAGGGAAAATCCGCCTTTGTCGTGGATGACTTTACCATTTCCGGCGGCACCCTGATCGAGGTGGCGCGTGCGTTGCTGCAACGCGGCGCAAAAGACGTTATCGCCGCCGTGACTCACGGCCTGTTCTCGCCAGGTTCCATGAAAAAAATAGAAGCAAGCCCCATACGCAAGATGCTGATCACCGATACCGTGGAAACGCAGCCGGAACCTTTTACGGACAAGGTGGAAATTGTTTCCGTGGCGCCGCTCTTTGGTGAAGCCATCCGCCGCATTCATGATCGCGAAAGTATAAGCGTCTTGTTCACCAAGAAGCCCTCCCGCACTTAAGGGAAGAGCCGCTGACGCGACCATCCGCCATCCGGGGTGCGGGTATACAACACGCGATCATGCAAGCGGTAGGGCTGTTTGAGCCAGAATTCGACGCGTTCGGGTTTGAGCCGGAATCCTGACCAGAAGGGCGGGCGCGGCACTTTGCCAAGTCCAAACCTGGCCACGTATTTTGCGATCCGCATTTCCAGTTCAAACCGCCCTTCCATGGGCTGTGACTGCTTCGACGCCCACGCGCCAATCTGGCTATCCCGGGGACGCGTCGCATGGTATTCATCCGATTCCATTTCCGTTGTGCGTTCCACCATGCCATGAATCCGCACCTGCTTCCCCAGCGGCATCCAATAAAAACACATCACGGCGTTTGGATTTGCCTCAAGCTGCTGTGCCTTGGGGCTTGTCATATTTGTATAAAAAACAAACCCCCGTTCATCGTACGCCTTCAACAGCACCATGCGCACATCGGGCACTCCTGAAGCGTCCGCCGTCGCCAGAGCCAAAGCAGTATGATCTTCAATGCCCGCACAGGTCTCCGCCTCGGAATACCATAGTTTAAATAAGGCGAACGGGTCCGGCTCGTTTGGAATAGACATAAACTGCGTTCCTTAAAAATGCATAAAAAATCTTCGCGAATGAAAGAGGATCATAGCATGAGCACTGTGGAAAGGCGAAACCCTGGGCGAAATCTATACAAACCGCCGCATATAGTCCAGGCTTTTAGTGGCAATGGCCTCCGGACCGGGTTCGAAATTGAAAACCTCCACCGAAACATACCCCTGATAATCAATGCTCCGCAACGCACTAAAAATAGGCTCGAAATCCACCTTTCCCCAACCCGGACCGTTCAGATTTTCATCGTTTGCGTGATAATGCTTCAAATACTTCCCATATTCCCGTATTAATTCCGGACGTTTTTTGGGCTGGAACGCCATTGCTTTGGTATCCAATAACAATTGGAAATTCGGATGGCCCACCGCCTCGATTAACTCCACCGTCTCCTCCACGGTCTGGCAAAAATTCGTTTCAAGATGCGTGAGTTGCTCCATGCAGATCGTCACGCCCCGTTGTTCACACGCCGGCATGGCCTGTTCAAACAATTCCCGTGCATACCCGAACGCCTGGTTGTATGTCACATCGCGCCCTACATTCCGTTGCTTGGGCGAACCAAACACAATGATCTTCCCCCCCACATCTCCACAGAAATGCACCAGATCAATCAAATACTGCCCCGTGAACTTCCGCACTTCAGGATCAGGATGTGTTAAATGCACTCCTTGTGGCCCAACGAACACCCAGTGGATCCCCAATATCTCCAGGTCCGCTGCGGCAGCCTCTCGAACAATTTCTTGCCGCGTTGACGCCGGAATATCCGTCACATAGGGCGCCAATGTAAACGGTGCGATTTCCAAACCATCGTAGCCCGTGTCTTTAACATAGTGAATGGTCCGCGCAATATCCTGCCATTCCTTGAAGATTTCATTGCAAATGCCAAACTTCACCCGTACGCTCCTTATCAGGGCTGATCCTGCAACTCATCATGCATGTGTTCTTCTGGTTTATATACATAAACACGGTTGCCGCCGGACCGCTTGGCATCGTACATCATGGCGTCCGCATACCGGATAAACGAACGCACCGAGCTGCCCGGCTTGTATGTCATCAAGCCTATGCTTACCGTGAGATGATCAAAACGCTTTGCCTCGAACATGGAACGAATACGTTCCGCGATATTATAGGCCTGAGTCTCATTTGCTTCGGGAAGAATCACCGTGAACTCGTCCCCCCCATACCGGAATCCCGTATCGACATGTTCACGGGTGCTTTCCTCCACCACCTGCCCCGCGGTGCGCAACACCTTGTCGCCTTCCAGATGGCCATGACAATCATTGTAGGTTTTGAATTGATCGATATCAAACAGCAACAACGAAAGCGCATGCCCCTGACGGTTGGCGCGCTCGATTTCCGATTCCAGCCGATCATAAAAATACCGCTGGTTGTACAGACCGGTAAGGCTATCCTTGATCGACATCTCTTTCAGCTCTCGTTCCAATTGCTTTTGCATCGTGATATCTTTGCAAATCGCCAGTGTGGACACCACCGCCCCATCCGGACCGCTTACATATGAGATGGACATATTAATCGGAATCAGGGAGCCGTTCTTGTGCTTCAACTCTGTTTCATAGTTTTGAAGCATTTTCTCCCGCTGCAAGATTCGCCGTATATGCCGGATTTCATCGCCGCCACCGCTGAAAAACTGTTCCGGAAGGATTCCCACAAATTCCTCGTTTGAATATCCCAGCATGTCGGTAGCGCCGCGATTCGCATACGTAATCGTCCGGTTCGGGCCAACTGTTATGATGGCGTCCACGCTGCTATTCAGAAGATTCTCCAGATATTCCTTCGTGGATAGGAGTTCCGCATTCACCCGTTCCAACACCGCCGTGGCTTCCCGAACCCGCGATTCCAACTCTTGCTGGTATCGCCGATTTTCCATGACCAGCCGGCGGCGGTCCAACGCCCGCTCAACTGATACTGAAATCTCGCTTAAATTGAACGGCTTGAGAAGATAATCATCCGCGCCGGCGCGCAGCGCATCAATTGCATTTGTGACCTCAAGATGCGCGGTGACCACAATAACGGCAAGATCCGGATCATTAGCCTTGGCGCGCTGCACCACCTCTATGCCGCCGATATCCGGCATGCGCAAATCCGTAATAAGCAGGCCAAATTCCTTGGATCTAAGAAAGTCGAGCGCTTCCACCGCCGAAGTGCACAGCGTGCACGGATACCCTTCTTCCTTTAAATATTGTCCCAGAAGCTCAAGAATACTGGTTTCATCATCCAATACCATCACCGGTGGTTTCACAAACCGTCTCCCTGGGCTGCTCCCTGCAAATAAATCTGGA
Organism: Candidatus Hydrogenedentota bacterium; assembly: GCA_029565395.1. Taxonomy (GTDB): domain Bacteria; phylum Hydrogenedentota; class Hydrogenedentia; order Hydrogenedentales; family CAILVY01; genus CAILVY01. Next base: position 21,134 of record JAKQOG010000140.1, read on the forward strand.
AGCTATTCCAGCTTCCCATTACAACCACTTGAACACCGCGATCCCGGCAAATAACGACCCAAAGCCAAACGCAATCTTCAATTTGGTCGGCAGTTTGTCCTTTTCCCACTCCTTTTTGCCCAAGGAGCCTGACACGCCTTCACGGCTGGCGATTTCTTTCTCTTTGGAAAGATTTTTCCCATCTTTCTTGGCCTGTGCCCAGGCATCATGTGTGGTCAGTACAATGGCAAGGCACACCGCCACCACCAGGATGGCAGATACAATTATCATTTTCCTCATATTAGGCGCTCCTTATCTGCACTTCTTACTTCATTGTACCTGCTCCCACTAAAAAGTGCAATATTACATTTCATTAGGTAAAAACTCGCCCGCAGTCTCCGCAAGAATTTGACATTGTTGTGTTTAGAAGCTACCATAACGCCTCTGAAATTCCTGCTTTTTGGGCAAAAAATCATTAAACCAGGGTAGAAGAGGATCTCATGCATCCGTACAGAACACATACCTGCGGCCAGTTGCGCAAACATGATGCCGGGGCCATCGTCCGTCTTTCTGGCTGGGCAAATCGGAAACGGGATCACGGCGGAGTGATCTTTATTGATGTCCGTGACCATTACGGCATTACCCAAGTGGTGATTAATCCCGATCAGCCCTTTTTCAGCGATGCGGAGCGCGTGCGCAATGAAAACGTCGTTACTGTCACCGGGCAGGTGGTGGCGCGCACTCCGGAGACCATAAATCCCAACATGGCCACGGGCGAAATTGAACTGGTGGCCACGGAATTCCTTGTAGAGTCACAGTGCGAGGTGCTTCCCTTTCCCGTGAACCAGGAACTGGAATGTCCGGAAGAAACCCGGCTCGAATACCGCTTTATCGATCTGCGGCGGGAACGCCTCCACAACAATATCATGCTTCGGTCTAAAACCACCGCGCTGGTGCGCCAACACCTGATGGAGCGGGGCTTCACCGAATTCCATACCCCGATCCTCACCAGTTCTTCGCCAGAAGGCGCCCGGGACTATCTCGTGCCCAGCCGCCTGTATCCCGGCCAGTTTTATGCCCTGCCCCAGGCCCCGCAACAATTCAAACAGTTGTTGATGATCTCCGGATTCGACAAATATTTCCAGATAGCCGCCTGCTTCCGGGATGAAGATTCCCGCGCGGACCGCAGCCCCGGCGAGTTTTATCAAATCGATATCGAAATGTCCTATATCATTCAGGACGACCTCTTTGCGGAGCTGGAAATGCTGATGGTCCGGCTCTTTAAAGAACTCTCCAAGAAGAAAATCCAGGCGGAGAAATTTCCACGCATTACGTTTCGCGACGCGATGGAAAAATACGGTTCCGACAAACCGGATCTGCGTTTTGGCCTGGAAATGGTGGATTGCACCGATCTCTTTGCCCAATGCGAACTGAAACTGTTTGCCAGTCAATCCCAGGGCGGAGGGGCGGTCAAAGTCATCCATGCCAAGGGCGCGGCCTCTCAACCCCGCAAGTTTTTCGATGATGCGGAAGCCTTCGCAAAATCGGAAGGAGCCAAAGGGCTGGCCTGGATCGCACTGCGCGACGGGGAGATGAAAGGGCCCATTGTTAAATTCCTTAGTGAAGACGAGAAAAAGAACCTGCGTGAGCGCATGGGCGCCCAGGATGGCGATGCCCTGTTTTTCGGCGCGGGCAAGCGTGCGGAAACCAATGCGCTGATGGGCAAGGTCCGCGGATATCTCGGCAACCAGCTTGGGCGTATTGACAAGGATCTTGTGGCTTTTTGCTGGATCGTGGATTTTCCCATGTTTGAGTGGAATGAAGAGGAAAAGAAGATCGATTTCTCGCACAACCCGTTCTCAATGCCCCAAGGCGGTTTGCAGGCATTGGAAACAAAGGATCCGCTGGATATTCTGGCGTATCAATATGACATCGTATGCAACGGCATCGAGTTGTCTTCAGGCGCCATCCGGAATCACCGGCCCGATATTATGCTCAAGGCTTTTGCCATTGCGGGGTATGATGAGAACGTGGTGAAATCGAAATTCCCCGCCTTATGGAAAGCTTTCCATTACGGAGCCCCGCCTCACGGTGGCATCGCCCCGGGTCTCGACCGCATCGTCATGCTGCTCGCGGACGAGCCCAACATCCGGGAGGTCATTTCGTTCCCGCTCAATCAGAGGGCGCAAGATCTGCTGATGGGGGCGCCCAATGAAGTCACACCCAAGCAACTCCGGGAATTGCATCTTGAGATTAAATATCCCCCGAAGGAAGTCAAATCCTGATTTTGTTGCTCCTCCACCGGGTGGTTTTTATGGAAATCGGCGGTGATTTGTTATGAGGAACGCAACTGTTTCAGCCAGGGATATCCCCAGGCGCAATAGATTACGGAAATGAGGGCGCCGAGAAAGAATGGGGCTATCGAGGGGATCACATGGAGTGCCGGAAACAGGTCTAGTTTGCTCATGTGAGGATTGTCGGGATCATAAAGAACATACAGGTCTCCTTTTTCCGAAGGAGGCATGGTTTCGGGCAGATTCTCCGCGATGGCGTCGGGAGTGGTTTCAGGAGGAGACGGTGCTGGGGGTGGTGTGGTGTCCAAAGCAGTATCCAGCATTTTGGCTACCGTGGTGTAGTCTTCTTTTTTCAAGGCGTCCTTGAACTCTGTTGGCATGTCGTTTACGGTGGTATACCCTTTGGCGTGCAGCGATTCCAGAAAGGGCTTGGGAATCTTGTCCAGACTCACGATTCCGTGCGATTCCAGAAGTTCCTGTATCTCGCGCGGCATATCGTCTATGCCTACATATCCCGTGGGGGGCGGCAACTTTGACGCAGATTCGGGTAAAAAATGAAGGGACGTTTTCTGAAACCAGCCCAAAGATGTCTTTCCCTGATAGGTTTTTCCCTTGACGGTATACCCGTATTTCAATTCGACGGGCGCATTGATCAAGTCGGTGAAACGGACATTCTTAGGATAATTGGAAGCCAGGAGCGTAGCCGGGGCCAACCGCCAGCCTGCCGTATTATTTGTGCTCCACCATCCGATGCCGGAGATTATGGTTATTCCCAGCAGGAGCAAAGCCACCATTTCCGGCATTCCCACACGAATTTTATGTTTTCTTTGTTGAAGCCCCATAGCCCATATTCTGCAAATGTTGAAACCTATTCTATCACAATCCTGCACAAGATGGGTATACAAATCCCATAGAAGCATTCGCTAAAAAGTCTATTTTCTCATCTGGGCACATGAGCAGGCACCGTTTGGTCATGAAATGTTGATAATTTGCCCCATGCCCGGTGTGCTTTAAGAAAAAGGGGTATTTCTCACTTGTCCGCCGAACACACGCGCCTCGCGTGACAAAGAAAGATGACAGCAAGTGGCCGCGGTGAAGCTCAGCACCTCGTGGAACGAAGCCGTGTCTTTTGCCTCCTGTTACAGCTATAACCTCTCCTCCTACTGTCAAAATTAATCTGAGTCAATCTGTGCAATCTGTGGATCTATTCCCGATCTTTGACCAGCGCGGCGAGAATCCGCTGTTCCCGATACAGCAGCAGGTCCCCGGCGTGGACCAGTGCCATGGCGTAGGCAAGCGCCGTGAGGGCCAACAGTCCGATAGAAACGGCAAGCCCGATGGGGAGTCCGCGGTAGTCCCAGACGCTTGCAACGAAATCGTCGAGCATAAGGCAGAACATCGCCGGGAGCATGAGGAGTCCAACAAATGCGGCGGAGCACAGCCCCATGAGCAGGAGAATGGGCCGGTTTCCCTGAGCGCGCATGGTATCGCGGCCCAGCCGGTATGGGAAATAGAGCGAGATGAAATTGCCGATCAGACAGTAAATCAGGAAAAACTCCAAGACCTGCACGATGGAGATATGGATAACGCGCGGCGGTGTATGCAGGATCCATCCGCCGCCCAGCACGAAGAAAAGTCCCATCCCCGCGACGAAGGGGAATAAGGCCATATTTTTGGCGAGGATGTATTTATGGCGCGGCGTAGGGAGGAGGAGCAATCCCCGGAATCCCGCGTGATCAATGCCGAAGAAGTTGAAGAATATCATGGAAAAATTGAAGAAAGGCCACACCAGCAACGCAGCCGGAAGCCAGGTGGTATCGCCACCTGCTTGATCCTTCATCACACCGGTTTTCAGCGTGATTAAAATGATGATGGCCATGATGGGCGGCATGATGAGCAGCATGCGGATATTGGGGTGCCGTGCGTAGTTTAAGTATGCGGCCCACGTCATGGCGGCCGTGTCTTCATCCAGAAATGGCATCCATCGCGCGGTAAGCGGTTTCGATGCCGGTTGTTGTTTTACGATCTTCCTTACCCGGCGCACATTGGTCTCGCCCCGGTAATGACGCACAGTGGACCGGTAGCCGAGGCCTAGCCCCAGCATCGCGAGGCCTCCCATGCCGATGAAACACAATCCTGCCGCCTGAGGATTATCATTCTGCAGGCTCCATACGCCATAGGGCATCCATCCCATTGGCACGGCGATGTTGCCGTAATGCAGCCAGCGCTCGGCCTGGTCCATCGTGATCCGCTTCATCGCATCGCTGGCTTCCTTGTTATTCCGCAGGGAATGCACGATTAGGTTGGGCGCCTGTGGGAGAATGGCGAAACACAATGGCAGAATCATGAGAATAAGCCGCCGCCGCCGTTTGTTTTCCATCAGGATCGACATGATGCCCCGCGCATAATACGCCCACGCGGTCAGCATGAGAAAAAATACCAGCGCCAGCGGCACGCCCCACAAGATGTACACCCCCTGAACCGCGCTCACCCCCAACAGCAATCCGAGCAATCCCGGAATGAACAATGCAAGCGCGGGACTCAGCAGCGATGTGAGAAAATTCAGGAAGAAAATCAGCCGCAGGGAAATCGGGAAGAACATCATCTTTTTGAAATCAATGACATCCGCGCGCTGGATTTCAATCAGCAGGCTCCAAAACCAAATGAACAAAAACACTGTCACGACGCCATCCAGCACCACCAGGGCAATAAGCGGCTCTTGGGGCCCTAGCCATACACGCCCTGCATAATATCCCCCCAATGCACTGGCGACGGCCGCAATCACGCCGAGGATCATTAAAATGGTCATGACAATCGTGGAGACAATTTTCCCCGTGGACCACGTGTGCCGGAGCACTGTAACTTTGAGCAGGAGAATCGCCCAGCATTGGCCCAGCATCAGATGCGCCCCCCCAACCATGACAAACCCACGGCGGCTTCTTGCGGCTGACCCACCGCCGACACGAACAAATCCTCCAGTGATCCGCCCGACGCCAGTTCATTCAGCCGGCCCTGTTTCACCAGCCGCCCCTTGTGGATGATGCCGACATGCGAACACAGCCGTTCCACGATTTCCAGGATATGCGACGTGAGGAAGATTGTCGCGCCGCGTTCCACCAACCGCTCCAAGACTGCCCGGATGGTGCGCGAAGCCAGCGCATCAATCCCCTCGAACGGCTCATCCAGAAAAAGCAGTTCCGGATCATGGATCAGCGAGGCCGCCAGCGACAGTTTTTTCTTCATGCCGTGCGAAAATTCCAGCGTGAGCGTTTTGCCGGTGTTCGACAGGTCCAGCAGATCCAGCAACTCCTCGCTGCGCCGCCATGCCACGTGCCGCGGCAAACGGTACATCCGCCCGACGAACGTGAGATACTCCCGAGCGGTGAGATTCTCGAACAGGCACAGTTCCTCCGGCACTACTCCGATCCGCCGCTTGATTTGCAGCGGGTTCCGCGTCAGGTCAAGGCCCAAAATACGCGCCCGCCCGCTCGTGGGGGCAGTGATTCCCGTAAGAATTTTAATGGTCGTGGATTTTCCCGCTCCGTTGGGACCGAGAAACCCGTAGAAGCTCCCGCGCTCCACGCGGAGATCAATTCCGTCCACCGCGCGTACGGCCTCATAGACCTTGCTCAATCCAGAGGTTTCAATGCAAAACTCCATATACAATTCACCCCAGTGCCTGCATGGCGTCGCGCGCCCATGCAAGACATACCTTGCTAGCCCCCTCACGGCCTTCGCCGGTGAGATACTTTCCATATCGTGTCATCATTCCGGCCGGAAAATCATCGGGATCCACATGCGTCTCCAACGATACATACCCCTCATACCCATCCTCCTTCAACGCACGCAATTGCTCCCTCCACTGGCAAATGCCCTCCCCTAAAAATACATTCGGCACGCTGCCATCCGGCGCCGGCGACGCATCCTTCATATGCACATGCACCAAATCCGGTTTTACCAAGCCATACGCATCCGGCACGATGGGCACCCTTGTACCTTCCGGATCCTGCACATGATTCGCGGGATCCCACAGCGATTTCATCCGGTCACAGTTCATCTGATCCAGGAAATAGCGGAGATGTGCTGCGGTTCCCACATAACACGCCGCTTCGTTTTCCACCCCCAGCACGATCTCATTTGCTTCAAGAATTGCAGGTACTTCTTCAAAAACTCGAAAGATGGCGTCCCAGGGCTTTTCCAAACGCCCATGCCCCCAGAATACGAATCCACGCACCAGCGAACAATCCAATGCATGTGCAATATCTGCGCACCGCCTCAAGATATCCAAGTGTGTGTTCCAGGCTTCCGCATCCTCCAATTCACATTTGCCGAAGGGGGAAGCGATGCTGCATACAGTCATGCCATGATCCTGGATAATGCGATACACTTCATCTACCTCATCATCGCTCAGATCGGAGACATTGGTGTCCCACACACCGCGAATTTCCGCACCCCCCGCATCAAAATCCGCGCATATCCCGCATGCATGCGCTAGATCCTGAGAGATCTCATCGGTAAACGCCGCTAGTTTGAACATTTCAGGCTCTTCCTCCATTCGTATACAGCATCATATCAGAAGCGGCGCCGCCGCCTCACTTGTTCCTGCCCGCGGCTCTGTACGCAGGCTGAAGCAGTACGTTATAATGACCCGAAAATTCACATCGCAACTATTGTACGAGGAGGATATATGAGACTTGGCGCGCAAAGCTATAGTTTCCGGGCGTTTGATTTTGAGGGATCCATCCAATGTTTGAAAAGCCTGGGGTTGCCCCTCATGGAATATTGCAGTGTTCATTTCCCCCCTGATGCCTCCACCGCGAATTTCCTCTCCCTTAAAAAACGGCTGGTTGAAGCGGGTGTGCAGGTTCCGTGTTTCGGTGTGGAAGGTTTCACGGCAGACGCTGCCGCCAACCGGAAGAAATTCGAATTTGCAAAAACTCTTGGCGTGGAAATCCTCACGGCCGATCCCACGCCCGATGCCTTCGACAGCCTGGATGAACTCTGCGAGGAATTTCAGATTAAGATCGGCATTCACAATCATGGGCCCGGCGCTCGCTACGATGGAGTGCGGGACACGCTGAAGGCGGTCCAGGGGCGGCATCCCTTTATCGGCGCCTGTGTGGATACTGGCCATGCGATCCGTTCCGGAGAAGCCCCGCACGAAGTGATTGAACAATTGGGCGAACGTGTGCATTCATTGCATCTTAAAGATTGGCAGTTGGGGGGAGAGGAGCAAGTCCTGGGGGAAGGTGAATTGGATTTGGTGAAAGTAGCCCAAGTCATCAAAGCCATTCAGTTTGATGGTCCCATCGTTATGGAATATGAACTGGAGCCGGACAACCCGGTTCCCGGCATGAAAAAAGGCCTGGAGAACTGGTTGCAGGCGTTAAAAAGCGTTTAGAGAATGGATGGCTTTCGCTTCGCTTCATCCAGCCTGTGCTTATTGTTCTTCCACCGGTTCAGGCGCCGCCAGAGGCTTTTGAAGTTCATCCTGGGGTGTCGGAGTGGGTTGATGGCCCGGGATCATGTGTTGCGGGGCGATGTCCTTGATAGTAAGTTTGCCGCCGCGTTTTCCGGGTCCCATGTTGGCTTCCGTAATGATATAAAAGAATTTTGTGTTGGGGCCTTGCTTGAGATTTAAGATGCCATTGATCAGTACAGGTTCTCGGTAAAGGTTGGTGCCCTTTCCTTTTTCCATTTGAACGACAACGACGTCCCGCATGGGGGGGGATTGGCAGAAATAGCACTCGATGGGAACTGGGAGCACGAGGAACTCCGTCATGTTGCGGAATTGTTCCAGGGGCACCATGAATCCGACGATATCCACATGTTGCTGATCGTATTTCAGGAGGCGTTCATCAAACGAGGGGCCTTTGCTCATGGTGCCGGTGGTTTTTTGAAGGAGGGGCCATGGCAGCAGATCCAATCCCTCCGTTTTTCGACCTTCTTCAACCTTTTTCCGGATGGCTTCCATCTTGTCCGTCAAACTGCTCCGCTGGAAATATCCATTAACGAGAACTACTGCCACCAGCAGCAGAACAACCCCTATAATCACTACAAATTCTTGTTTCGTTCGACGGCGCATCTTTTATAGAAGTCCTTTGTGATGTGCATCCCGGAGATTTCGGGTGCGGGAATGCGGCATGAACACTTCATAATGAAATAATTATGCCATATTTCCGGGGGGCGCTTCACATTTGTTGACCGCGCGATCAGCGGTCCGCGAGGTCATGGGCCACATCGCTATGATACGCCTGCCAGGCCGGCAGAATTCCCGCGAGCAATCCCACAAGGGCCACGGCGGAAAATGCGGCAATGTGCTCATTGGTGATGCCAAATGCGGTGATGGCCAGGCCGAATCGCCAAGCGAGATATTGGCCCAGCCCGAAGCTCACCAGCCCCCCCGCTAGCCAGCCGGCGGCAATTCCCAGGACGGTGACCCAGAAGGCCTCAATTAACACGGAACCAAAGATTTCATAGGAGGACGCACCGAGCGCCCGCATAATGGCCATGTCGCGTTTTCGCTGCAAAATGGACAGGTAGAGTCCAATCAAAATAGACAAGGCGGAAATCACGACGACAAGATAGCCGACGGCCAGCAAAATCAGTTTCGCCGTACCCAGGAATTGGTCGTAAAACGTGGCGATTTCATTAATGGGGATTGCCGCCATCACGCTGGTTTGCTCGCGGATGATCTCGCGGTATTGAAAGCGCAAGGCAGGGCTTTGCAACTGGAGCAACACGGCGGTTACCATGGATTCGGGACGGGCGCTCCATTCCTGATACGCGGCTTCTTCTTCCTCTGCCGCCCCCTCGTGGTGGTGCGCGTGCTCCCCCTCATTTTCTTCCGCATGTTCCTGTCCGTGTTCTTCATGATGTTCCCCGGGGCCATGTTGGTGGGCCTGCCATACCGATTCGAGGGAACAGAATATGGCGCGGTCATAAGGGGAACTGGATGGTTTCATAATGCCCACGACGGTATAGGGCATGTTTGCATGGGAATGGCCGCCAAGTCCTTCGGGCAATCCCGCGATAAAGCCGTGCGTGCTGACAAAGGTATCGCCTGGTTTCAAGCCGGTTTGGCGCGCCACCAAAGCGCCAAGAACTGCCTGAAACGATGTTTCAAAATAGCGGCCTTGCGCCAATTGGAACGGGGCGCGCTCCTCCCCGCTCACCGGGCTGACCCATTTGTGTCCGAACAATTCGGGTATCGTGCCAATGATGCGAAAGCCTTGATAACTGTCACCCATATTAATAGGAAAAGCTGCTTTCACGTATTCGGCGTCATTCTTAAGATGTTCGAATTCAGTATAGGGGATATTTCCGGTGGGCGTATCCATGAAATAGACACTGCTTAAAACCAGTTGGAGCGGACTTCCCTTCGCCCCCACCACCAGATCAAAGGCTTGGCCTTCCTCCTCGAACCGCTTGCGTGTTTCCTCGCGGAGCGTGAGCACGGAAGAGATCAAAGCCACAGCCAGCGCCACCGATACAATGGTCAGCACGGTCGTCAGTTTCCGGTTCCAAAGATAACTCCACGCAATGTGCCACAGACTCATGCGGTTTCCTCCTTCACCAGCCCCGAACAATCAAACTGCATGGGCAAACGATCTGCAATGGCCCGGTCATGCGTGACCAGGAGCAAGGTCACTTTTTGTTCCTGGCACATTTCGAGCAACAAGTCCATGACGGTCTTGGAGGTTTTGGGATCCAGGCTTCCGGTGGGTTCGTCGGCTACGATTAGTTTTTGACGATTCGCCAGGGCGCGGGCAATCGCCACGCGCTGCTGTTCCCCCACACTCATCGTATTGGGTTTGCTGTGAAGACGGTGCTTGAGCCCTACGCGCTCCAACAATGCGGTGGCCCGGGGTTTCCATTCCTTGGCCGGGATGGTATCGCTGAAACGCATGCCTAGCATTACGTTCTGCAATGCCGTGAAGGGAGCAAGCAGATTGAAGGTCTGGAAAACAAAACCGAGGTGTTCCCCTCGAAAACGGTCCAGTTGACCTTCGTTTAATGTCTGTAGATCCATGCCATCCACAATCACTGCTCCGGAATCGGCCCGCAATAGACCGGAAAGGATATTCAGCAAAGTGCTTTTCCCGCAACCACTGGGACCCCACAACGCTATGTGGGCGCCTTCGGGCACTTCTAGACGTTCACAGTAAAACACGACTCCTGGCCCCAATTGCCGGCGGCCATTTTCTATAGCGACAATCACAATGGCAATCTCCTGAAAGGCTTATGCATCAAGCCTACATGATACGGAACCCGCCGAAAGAAACTCCAGTGAAATTTTCCGAAAACGGAAAGGGGGCAAGATTACACTGGACAAATGAAATGTAATATGCGAAAATCTTCATATTAATTCTTTGTATGTATGATGGAAAGGCCAGGTTGGGACTCATGAGTAATGATTTGTTTGGATCTCAAGGGCCAGGCGACCGGTTGTATGCCGATGCCGTCTGTGCACAATGTGGCACAGTCAATCCGGAAAGCACGTTGATCTGCAAGACCTGCGGGAACAATCTTCGCGACCAGCGCACTATCCGTTTGGCAGCGGATGCGGAACTGACTGCTCAGGCCAAGCCGGTGGAAAGAAGGCGGGTTGTTCTGGGCTTGTTGACCGTGTTAGGCATTTTGCTGGTTCTATGGATGGTCTTTAACGTGGATACGCTTGCCAATTGGTTGGTGAATTCGCAACAAACCGCAATAAACATTCAAGGGACGCTGTGGAAAGGAAAAGACAGTGCCATTTTCAATCAACTCTTGGATGATTTGGATGCGGTTGAATTCTCAGCCGCAGAGAGCCGGGCGGCATTGGCCAATCCCACGGCCAGTGAATCCATGGACGGTTTTTATGTATTAGGTGTTAATGGCCCCCTGGGATCGCGCCCCGTAGGTTCAGCCAATGCCTTGCTTCAGGAAGAGACCCTGTATTTTGTTGCGCGTGTGGGAGAAACGGTTGAAATTCGCGGCAAAGCCCAGCAGCAGGGCTCTTCATGGACCGCGTCCTGGGAAAGCGCCGGCGCGCAACAGGGTGAGCTCTACTATTCGGTGGCCGGTATTGGTGTATTGAAGCCTGAAGGGTATTGGGAGTGCTTTGGTCAGGCCGAAATATCAGAAGACGGCTATGAATTCATTGCCGGTAAAATATCTGTTTCCCCTTCTCTGTCTACGGAAGGGGAATAATCATTAGCAGCGCGGTGATTCTCTTGTGTAAGCAAGTGGGAATCCTCTGAGGCACAAGCGGAGATAAACGCCAGGAAATGCTGGAAGATTCCCAAAGCAATCGCCCTCATCCTGCTTGAATCCGCAGCACGAGGGCGTTGCCAGGGCCTTGCGTATCCGCATCCTGGGTGGATGCTCTGTTTGTGGAGCGCAAAAATGATACCAAGTAGTGTTGCGTTTGGGAAGTGATTGACTGGCAAGTACTTGCCAAGAGATCCGTTTGTGGCGGAGGTATGGAAAATTGCCAGGAAAAGAGCAGTCTGACAGTTTTTTGCCAGCAAAGAACGAATGGACTTGCTTTTTTCTTAAGAATGAAGCTATGGTGTTAGCATAAAAGCAGAGGGAAGTGACGTATGCCTCATGGCGAAGCGGTGAAGGTGCGCATTTACTGCCTTTGCGGCCAGAAGATGAAGGTGTCCGAGAGCATGTTCGGACGCCCGGGCAAGTGTGTAGCCTGCCGGCAAAAAATTCGCATCCCCCAGCGGGATGAAATCCCTGCCACGGCCGGCGGGGTATATGATATTTTTCTTAAGGATCACCCGGAATTTTTACGTAAACCTTCTCTGGTGCAGGAATCTGATGAGGCGGCCGAGGGTCAGGAATCGCCGGTCATAGAAGAGGCCGTGCTAGAAACAGAGGATGTCCCCTTGGGGGAGGGGCCGGATCAGACTCCCAGCATTCCATTGGACGTGCTTGAGCCATTGCGGGTATTGTGCAGTTTTGAACAAAAGGTGGAGCGGCATCTTCAATCGGTTCGTAAAAAACGAATGGCGATCGTGGAAGGCTTGGATAAAGCCACGCTCATGAGCTACCGTGCCATGGTGCGCAATGCGCGCAGTACACTGGATGAGCAGCTCCGTCAGCGGTTATATGAAGTTTCCGAGCAACTATCGGGGGTAGTGGAGCAAACCGCGCGCGCAACCTTGGCCGTGCGTACGGGGGAGATGGACTACGACACCTTTATAAAAAGCGTGACACCCCTCCGTCATCGCCGGGAACGGCTCGAACTTCGCCGGCAAAATCTGCGGGGTTGGCTGGCCACAACGGATCCTGCCATGGCCGGCGGATATATTGATGTTAAGTTGGAAGATGTTCCAGTAGACGGAATAGAAGTAACTTTCCCTTTAGATGAGAAAACTAGTGTTCCGTTGGTGGATCAGTACATCGATCGGCTTCGGGATGCATTGCATAACCGTGAATTCGCTGAACGGAAGATTGCTGAACGGAAGCGCATGGAACAGGACGGCACACTATCGGGCGTCTCATTAGGAGAGTGTTGGGAAGATGCGGAGGCGGAACGGGAACGTGCACGCACTGCAGTGGCTTTTTATCGTGCGCGTCTGGAACAAATTGCCCAGGATTCCGAGAATGACATTCGCTCCGCCAAAGCTTGTCTGGAGTTGGCACGTTCCCGCCTGGATGCAGGTGAAGTAGATCCATCCTCGTTTCAAAGTCAAGAAATGGCGCTTTTACGCAGTCAATCCGACAATGCCCAAGCGCGGGATCTTGCCCGCCGCGCTCTAACGGCAAATACGGGTTCTGATGTGCCTAGGGCTGAGGGCACTTTCCTGAGGCGGATTGCCCAGGCAAACGTGCCCAGCGGCATCGGTTTGGATTCGTGGATAGCCTGGCTATCGATGAGTCTGATGATTCTCAACATCGCTGTGCCCATTTCCAATGCCCAAGAGAATGGGAACATGGTAGTAGCGAAGGAGATGGCTATTGGTTTATTCGTAACGGCTGCATTACTCGCCATGTTCGCCGTGATTCCACACAGGGAGTATCGGGGCCTTTGTATCACCGGATTATGGTTCACGGCCTGTTCTTTGGGCGCCTTTTATTTACAAACCATATGGCATAGCCTCGGACCAGTGGGAAATGCCATGCGAATGGATCCTGATTGGTATCTGAGGCCGGGGATGATGTTGTTTATTGTGGCCATGCTGGTCATGGGCGTATCTGCGGGCGTAGGTCTCTTTCCGTTCAAACGATTGCGTTTTGTGCCCGTGGCGGCTGGCGCCGCGTGTTTTTGCGCGGTGGTGAGTATTCTTACGGATGGCGGGGGAATTTTCGCTCCCAAACCCTATTTGGCCGAACCTGAGATAAGCACTGCCCTGGAAAGCCCTGCCTCTTATGATGTGACGATTCCCATAAGGAATCAAGGTTGGGCCGGACGCTCTTTCTGGTTGGGAAGCGAACCGAGGAATGTGCCGAATATGACGGCATTTCTATTGGAACGCCGCATCGGCAGCGATTCCTGGAAAGATATGGGCGTCCCTGTTCGTTTCAAGCGTAACAACATGCCATGGTCCTCGGTCGGCCATCAACAGGACTTCCAATTGATTCAAGTGAAAGCAGGTCAACAAGTCTTGTTGGCGTACAGATTGGAACCCGCTACCTACCGGGTGCTTGTTTTTCCCTCCGGAGGCTCCGCGCCGTTGGTTAAGATATTTACTCTGGCTCCGATTGAACCAGTGGAGCCGGAAAGCACTGCTCTGCCGGGGGAATCCACTCCGGATTTGATTTCGGATGAACCAGAGAACGAAGAAGGAGATAGCATAGAGACGCCCACCCCAGCAGAAAGAATGGAACACGTTATACTTGAATTGCGAGGCGTGATTAATGCGGAAGATCGTGTCCCTGTTTTTTCAATTATTTTGCGTTTGCCGGATGGACAGGAAACCTCGCGGCGGTTGACGCTGAGTGAACAGATTTACGGGCCGTGGAAAGCGGTGGAGTTCAGTCCGCGTCACAAAACATTGACCGTTAGTGATGGTACGCAAATGCTGATGATTAAATCGGGCGAGAGGCTTGAATTGCGGATTCCGGAAGAAGAAGGCGAAAAGATTGAGGAAGGCGCAACAGCATTGTGAGAGTTTAGTGCTTGATCAGTATCCGCACGGGCGGTGGCTGCTTTTTATGAACAACCCTAAAACGCGGAGGTATAGTGGTTATGCATAAGCATTCTGGATGTTGTGGTTGCACTCTCGATCCCGTAGGACGGCGCTCATTTCTGGCAGCCATGGGTGGTACCGCCCTGGGAACTGCGGCACTGGCGGGGTGTGCCACATCCGCCAAGGATCATCTGATGGAGGCCCCACGCGTAAAACCTGCCTTGGCCAAAAAGCCGTTAATTGTGCAACCTGTGCTCTCGTATCAGATTTGCACTCCCCAGAAAGCAACAAGTTGGCGGCCTTGGGGCGGGTTGAAGACGGAGGCCGATGTTACCCAGGAGATCCAACGGATTGAGGGTGAATTAAGCACTTTGGCCAGCCATGCGGAGTTTCCTGTTACTATTCGCCCCCTGGCCAAGGTAACCAATCCGGCGGAAGCCACCCCTTTGCGTGACGGCGATGCGGATGTCATGCTGATTTATGGGGCGGCGGGTGAATTGGAGCCATTGATTTCACCCAATCGGTACAACCTTGTATTTGTCCGCCACAAATCCGGCCCAGTGTATCTATGGTATGAAATCACTCATCCACGCTTGTTGCGCAAGACGGTGGATGAATATGGGCAGCCTGGGCTTTCGCCTGAAGATGTTGTGGTGGATGAATATGCGGATGTCCTGTGGCGGTTGCGTTCATTTTTCGCCCTGAAGAATACGATAGGCGCAAAGGTAGTGTGTATCGGCGGGGCGAGTGGATGGGGCGCAGGGGGACAGCAGGCTCCCCAACTTGCCAAAGACCACTGGAAAATGGATCTGGTTAATTATCCGTACGAAGAACTTGGAAAGCGCATTCTTGCGGCGCGCTCTAATCCGGCCCGCGTTAAACAAGCGGAAGCGGAGGCGGAGGAATACTTGAAAGATTCCGGCGTGAAACTGGAAACGGATCGGGGGTTCCTGGACCGTGCATTTCTGCTCACTCAGGTTTTCGAGGAGGTCATGGCTGAGCATGGCACCCACGCCATCACCATCAACAACTGCATGAGCACCATCATGCCCATGTCGGAAACCACAGCCTGCATGGTGCTGTCATTATTAAATGATGCCGGTGCCATGGCGTTTTGCGAGTCCGACTTCGTCGTTATCCCCTCAGGCGTGTTGCTTCAGAATATCGCGTCGACACCAGTATTTTTGCAGGACCCTACCTATCCGCATCATGGGATAATGACGGTGGCGCATTGTACCGCACCGCGCAAGATGGACGGAAAGCATTTGGAAAAAGTCCGGATCATGACCCATTTTGAATCGGATTATGGCGCCGCGCCCAAGGTGGAAATGACTCCCGGAAAGGTAGTGACGGTGATCGATCCCGATTTTGGCAACAAACGCTGGATCGGATTCAGGGGAAAAACCCTGGAAACACCCTACATGGACATTTGCCGGTCACAGGTGGATATTGCCATCGAAGGAGATCACAATGTCCTTGCCCAGGAGATGCGTGGATTTCATCAGATGGTGGCTTACGGCGACCAACTCAAAGAAACAGGGTATGCCCTCCGCAAACTTGGCATTAGTTGGTTCAACCTGAGCGATAACCGAACCATCGAAGCATAGCGCGAAACGAAAGAAGACACGTAATCAAACAAAGGAATATGAAGCTGGCGCAGATTCTTTCTGCGCCACTTTTTTCATAGTGTAGGCATGCCAAGTCAACGTGTGCCGGCGAATGTCCGGATATGCATGAGAAAATGTCCTGATGGAGCAGGAAACCGGTTGTGTGGTAGAATTCATTTTCATTTCATGGCATGACAACAGTCTCTGGAGGAATTATGTCGAAAGGCATCACAAAACGGTCGGAAGATTATTCCCAGTGGTACATAGACGTAGTGTTAAAGGCGGAGTTGGCTGATTATTCGCCGGTAAAAGGCTGCATGGTGATTCGGCCTAATGGGTATGGCATCTGGGAGCGTATTCAGCGCAATCTGGACCAGATGTTCAAGGAGACAGGCCATGTGAATGCTTATTTCCCAATGTTTATTCCGGAGAGCTTCATGAAAAAGGAGGCGGAGCACGTGGAAGGCTTTGCCCCGGAATGCGCGGTGGTCACACATGGCGGCGGGAAAAAACTGGAAGAGCCGTTGTTTATCCGCCCAACCTCCGAAACTATTATTTGGTCCACGTACAAAAATTGGATCAATTCCTATCGCGATTTGCCTATTCTGATCAATCAGTGGGCCAACGTGTGCCGTTGGGAAATGCGCACGCGGTTGTTTCTCCGCACCACGGAATTCCTCTGGCAGGAAGGGCACACAGCGCATGCGACGTTCGAGGATGCGGAAGAGGAGGCCTTCAAGATGATTCAGGTGTATCGGCGTTTCGCGGAAGAGTATATGGCGATGCCGGTGCATGTAGGCAAGAAAACCGAATCCGAAAAATTTGCAGGCGCACTGCATACATATTGCATTGAAGCCATGATGCAGGACGGCAAGGCTCTTCAAGCGGGCACCTCGCACCATCTGGGTGAGAATTTTGCCAAAGCATTCGATGTGAAGTTTCAGGACAGTGACAAGGAACTGAAATACGTTTATGCCACAAGCTGGGGTGTATCCACCCGCCTGGTCGGCGGCATGATTATGACGCACAGCGATGACAAGGGTTTGGTAACCCCGCCGAGGCTCGCGCCGCTGCCTGTGGTTATTGTTCCTATCTACCGCAATGAAGAAGAGCGTTCACTCGTGGTGAACAAGGCCCGAGAAATTACGCAGGAGTGGGATCCGCTTTTCTTCAAGATCGATGATCGTGATCAGTACAAGCCCGGATTCAAATTCAACGAATGGGAACTCAAGGGGATCCCAGTACGCTTGGAAATCGGGCCGCGCGACGTGCAGCAGAACGCCGTGGTGGCCGTGCGCCGCGATACGGGCGAGAAAAAGACACTGCCTGTCGATGGATTATTAGAATGTATGAAGCAACTTCTGGACGATATTCAACGGAATCTTTATGAGACCGCCAGGAAGCGGATGGATGACGCTACGTATACCGTGGACAGCTACGATGAGTATAAGCAACGTATTGAAAAGGGCGGTTTCTTCCGCGTATTCCTGGATCACAGAAATCCGGAGGTGGAAAATATTCTTCAGCACGATACGAAATCCACGATACGCTGCATCCCCTTCGACGCACCGGAAGAGCATGGCCCCTGTATGATTACAGGAAAGCCGTGTTCATATCGAGTCATTGCCGCACAGTCTTATTAATGCTGGCGTTGTTTTATGAGGGTGAAGCGGGTTTTATGCCCGTGGAGTTGATTGTGCCGGAGTGCTCCCCTAGAATGAACGCCAGGTCCAACCAGACAAAGGAGCCATAGTGTGCGTTATATACTATTTTCAATGCTGTTTTCCCTGGTGATTCTGGGATGTGGCGGTTCGAAAGATTCTAGCGCCAATAAAACCTCCGAAGGTTCCGTGGAACTCGTCCCTCAGCCAGATAAAACGCCAGACAAGGCAGGGAGCATGAAGGTTGTTTCCATCGAGCCTATTCAAGCGCCGCTGCCACCGTCTGTTTTGCCAAATGGGGATTTTAAAGACTGGCCCGAAGGCGAACCTGCGCCCGCAGGATTTCAACCGCCTAACGTTGATTTTTCCTATATTGAAGGGATACCCAGGAATGAGGGCGGATTTTCCATAAAACAGACCTGGACCGCCAATGATTTCTCAAAGCCGTCAGAGTGGCGTTTTGGCATTTTTTTGGATGTAAAGCCGAATACCGAATACCAATTGGAAATATCCGCGGCAAACGTCGAAGGATCGGATGTGGAGATTATTTTAATGACCGAAACGCCGGAAGGGAAGAGAACGCTTATTGACAATCATTTTCTTACCTTTTCGGCGGCATCGCCTCAGGAAAAGTACTCAAAAGTTCTCAAGACCACGGACAGCCCCAAGTTGCTCATTATTACTGGGCACGTACAAGACGGCGAGGTTCCTGCCAGTATTGTTTGGAATCACTGGGCCTTGCGGCCGGTAGGGCAATAAACTGGTTTTTTCTCAGGAGGCATCAAGGGGTTTGCGCGCCTTTATGATTAATTCGCCTCCCAGAATGTATGTATTGTCTTCTATGACGAATCCCAACCGGTCCAGATGTTGTTTCAACCGGTCAAACGTGTAGTGGGTGATGTGTTCTTCCGCATAACCGGACGGTTTCAAATGCCCGTAGAACCATTCAATCAACGGCCATTGCCAACGGCTATAGTCGGGCGTTCCCAGGATCAATACACCGCCGGGTTCCACGCATCGCGCCAGTTCATCAAACAGGGCTTCGCTTTCGGCTACGTGTTCGATCACTTCTGAGGATATTACCGTTTGAAATGCATGGTCCTTGAATGGCAGGTTGAAGGTGCTGGCCTGGACCAGTTTTCGTCCGGGCCGCCGCATAAACCGCAACTTTCGGATTAAAATGTCCATCCCGACAATTTGTGGCGCACCGTCCAGAATCTGGGTGGAACCGCATCCGGCATCCAGCACCCGCAAAGCATCACCCAAGTAGTCCAGAATGATGTGATATCGTCTCCGTTGCCAGTATCGTTGCAGGGGGATGAAGCCATTGAAGGCCCGGCTGTCGTAATCGGCGCTGGCGATGCTATTGCGCAATCTCCACATTTTGAACAGCACCTTGAGATAGTCGATGCCAAAACGGATGAGGCGGGCGTGGGTTTTTCCGTGCCGGCGGGGAAGATAGTGAAATGGGATTTCCTTCACCTGGTATCCTTGGCAAAAAGCCTTTACCAGAATTTCCTGGAGCACGGCGTAACTGTTGAATTCCAGATTTAAGGCGGCAACTGCTTTGCGGCGATACAGCCGGAATCCGCTCGACAGATCGTGCACGGGTATATCCAGAATACGCCTAAATACGCGATTCAGAATGCCGCTCAGTATTTTGCGTGACCACGGCATCGCGCCGTACCCCTGTTTCACATATCGTGAGGCAATCACAATCTCCGCGCGCTCCCGCATCTCATAGAGATACTTGAGTATTGCGGGATGGTGAGAGAGATCGGCGTCCAGGGTGATGATATACGTGGAGGTAATGTCCTCGAACGCGGTTTTTATGGCTCCGCCATATCCCGTGCCCCGTTGCCGGATCACGTGGGCGCCCTGCTGTTGCGCCACGGCTGTCGTGTCGTCGGTGGAACCCCCATCTATAACGTACACCTCTGCGGGAAGGGCCATTTCCCGGAGCACGGTCCAGATTTGAGGCAACAGCAGCTTTAGATTGTCCGCCTCATTCAAGCATGGTATGACTACCGCAACGGTTTGCATGTATGGAACTCCTCACTTCTGGATGTGGTGTAAAACCACCGTGCATATTTCAAAACAACTCATGTTGCCGATGCCCCTCCGGCAAAGCCAACCCAAAATGCTTATAAGCCAGCGGGGTGGCCATCCTGCCCTGCGGTGTGCGTTTCAAAAATCCAATCTGGATGAGATACGGTTCATGCACCTCTTCCAGGGTTTGCCGTTCCTCGCCAACCGCCACCGACAATGAGGACAATCCCACGGGACCTCCTGCGAATTTTTCGATCACTGTTGTGATAATGAGACGGTCCATGTCGTCCAGCCCCAGTTCATCAATGCGCAGCAAACGGAGCGCGGCATCAGCGACTTCGCGGGTGATCACCCCGCCGCCTTTCACTTGGGCGAAATCGCGCACCCGCCGCAACAAGCGGTTTGCCACGCGCGCCGTTCCGCGCGATCGTGCGGCGATCTCAAGCGCGCCATCGCGTTCCACGGGGACATTCAAAATGCGTGCGGAGCGCAGGAGGATTTGTTCGAGTTCCTGAGGCGAATAAAACTCAAAGCGGCATGTGTCGCCAAATCGGGCGCGCAAGGGGGGAGTGAGCAATCCGGATCGCGTGGTGGCGCCGATTAGCGTGAAAGGTTTTAGTGCGATTTTCATCGATCGTGCCGTCGGCCCCTTGCCGAGCATGATGTCCACTTCAAAATCTTCCATGGCGGAATACAGTGTTTCTTCCACGGGATGGTTCAGACGGTGGATTTCATCAATGAACAGAATATCGAATTCTTCCAGGCTGGTGAGGATTGCCGAGAGATCCGCCTGCCGTTCAATCACCGGCCCGGCGGTCTGTTTGATGTCCACGCCCATTTCATTGGCCAGGATGCGTGCCAGTGTGGTTTTCCCCAAACCGGGGGGGCCGCTCAACAAGAGGTGATCCAGCGGCTCCTTTCGCTGTCGGGCCGCTTGAATCGCAATGAGCAGTTTGTCTTTTAGTGGTTCCTGACCTGGAAAATCCGAGAGCCGTTGTGGACGGATCTGTTCGTCGTACGCGCTGTCGTCTTCCATCGGGGTGGGAATTATATTCTCATCGATTGGCATTTACTTCACCCTTGCCAAAGAGCGTAAGGCCGCCCTCACCAATTCTTCGGGCCGCACGTCTGTGCCCAATTCCTTGCGTGCCGTGGCCGCCGCTTTCTTCGCCTCCGCCGGTGTGCATCCCAGGGAGATCAGCGCTTCATATACATCATCACCTTCCATGGAGGTTTCCGCGGCTTCCGTTTCACCGAGAATCGCACTCAACTCCGGCGTTTGCCCAAGTTTCGTCTTCATCTCCAATACTACCCGTTGCGCCAGTTTCTTGCCCAGACCCGGCACGCGCGTAAACGCCTTGACGTCATTTTCCAGTATGGCGCGCCCGCATTCCGCCACGGACAACACCGAAAGGATGGACAAGGCCGCCTTGGGCCCCACGCCGTTTATGCTGAGAAACGTGGTGAATAACGCCCGCTCATCCTCGCGCAAAAAACCGAAAATCTTAAACATGTCCTCCCGGATGTGACAATATGTGAGCAGGGTGACTTCCTGGTTGGGCACAAGCCTCCGGAACACGCTTTCTGGCACGGATACCTCAAACCCGACCCCGCCCACATCCAACGCCACATAGTCCACGGTTTTGGCGGCCACCGTCCCTCTCAGAAATGCAAACATCGTTTTGTGTTACCTGTTGTCCCTTGTTGTAAAAGCATAACCACAGGGAGATTTTAAAGAAAATGGAACGTTATTTCCATAGTCCAGATTTCAGGATTCCAATTTTAGTTTCTTGCGCGGATGGGGGGCGGATTCGTTATGATAGAGATCCATTTGGAGCAAAATCCATGACCGAAACCGGATATGTTAATTATTTCGAGATACTCGAATTGACCGAGGACTGCAAGCCGGGCGAAGTCCGCAAGGAGTACAAGCGCCGGATGAAGGACCTCGTGATCGAGATCCATCGGACGAAATTAACCGAGGACAAACGGGACAAATTTCTATTGGACATGGCTCAGCTCAATGCGGCCTTTTATATCCTCCGGGATAATGACAAACGGGAACGCTATGTGGCTGACCGAAAGAATGTTATCGGCCTGGAAGAAGAATGGCGGCAAACGGCGGAAACGAATCCAGATAAGGCGGACGCGTTGCGCAGAAGTTTTGACAGCGCCTTGCGGCATTTCTTATCCACCTATATGGAAGAATTGATGCTGGAGGCAGGCCGTGACCCGGAATGCGTGGAAGCCAGCAATTGGGATCCGTACCATGAGCGTCATGCCAGCCGTATCCTCCGGCAATATCGCCAACGCCTTTATCATGAAATCCATGAACGGCTCCCTTATTACGATGTAACAAAACCTGAAATCAACTGGGAAGAACGCACGCATACCATCGCACGGATGTTGGCGGAGACGGTGCAGTCATGAGCAAGCGCAAATCCGATACCAAAGCCCCCGTGCCCCAAGCCACTATTGACGCATGCCTGGCCAATGTCGTTGCAGAAGGCGATGTCGTCAATTTCCGTTTTCTCTTCTTTCCATATTCCCCCATCAGGGATGATTCCACGGAAAATATCGATTCCCCAAAATATGCCTATTTGTTTCCGGAAGACGTGGATACCCCTCGTTTCCGTGAGGCTCTGGGGCTTGTCAAAAATGTGGAAATCCGGTCACACGTAAAGGCGCAACTCCAGAAGAAAGGCCCCGCACAGTTGCCCTCGGAACTGTTGTTGGCGCTCGCCGACAATGCGGTGCGGCTGGGAAAATACACCTCCGCGGCCCAAGCGTATGAATTGTTGCGCATCCGCCGCCGCATGCAAGACGAGTTTTTCGCACAGGCCGATACGGCGCTGGACGACAACAATATTCCTCTGGCCGTTCAAGGGTATCTCATCGCCACCGGCCTGACGTATGACTATGCCGCATTTCCAGAACCGCTTCCCGCAGTGCCCAACTATCAAGTGCGCGCACTGATGCTGCATGCGGAATATCCCAGGCGCCCGGAAGATTGCGTGGCCTTGCAGCCCCCGGAAGTGCACACTCAGTTAGCGCTTTCCTATCTCCTGCTAGATGCGGAAGCCGCAGCCCGGCTGGAAACCAGGCCCATGGAACAGAAACTAACCTTTCTGGAACGGCTCGTGTATCAGCGGGATCCCGAATGGAAAACCTTTGTCGAACGGTACAAGGCCGCCTGTGCCCTCGTGGAACAATTCGCGCGCAAGATCGAGCGTGAAGCTAATCGCGCTGAAGGTGTCAGCAACCTGGTCTCTGAAATCGAAGC
>JAKQOG010000151.1 GCA_029565395.1 Candidatus Hydrogenedentota bacterium
GGGCGAGGGCGAGGGCGAGGACGAAGGCGAGGACGAAGGGGAAGTCTGGTATGTAACAACCGCTGGTTCAGGCGATGGCTCTTCGTGGGGAAACGCCTTTAGTTCTATTCAAGATGCCGTGGACGCAGCATCCGCAGCAGGAGGCGGCGAGGTCTGGGTGGCTGCGGGAACATACATGTCAACGACAAACCCAGCGGTCATGCTGAAATCAAACGTAGCCATCTACGGTGGTTTCGCTGGCGCTGAAACTGAGCGGGAAGAACGCGACTGGGAGACAAACGAGACTGTGATCGATGGTGCGAATACGCGCCGGTGTGTTGTTGGAGCGAACGAGGCTGTAATAGACGGATTCACGATCACGCGAGGTAAAGCGACAGGAAATGCGCCAGAGGATAAAGGTGCTGGAATATACAACGAGTCCTCCTCGCCGGTGCTAGCCAACTGCACTTTTACATTGAACACAGCCGCTACGGCTGGCGGCGGAATGTATAACACCAACTTTTCCTCGCCAGCTTTGACCAACTGCACGTTCACTGGGAACACTGTCACCAGTACCGGAGGCAAGGGCGGGGGCGTGTATAACAATGGGACATCTTGCTCACCTACGTTCACCGACTGCACCTTTACTGCGAATTCAGCTGGTGGTGGTGCCGGATTGTACAACGCATCTTCCTCGCCGACGGTGGCTAACTGTACGTTCACCTCGAATGCGGCTGCGCGCGATGGCAGCGGGATGAGCAACAATTCTTCCTCACCAACAGTTATCAACTGCATCTTTGTGCTAAATACGGTTACTCCGCACGCCGGTGGCGGCGGGGGCGGTGGCATGGGCAATTGGGCATCTTCTGCGCCAACAGTGACCAACTGTATCTTCATGTCAAACTCGTCCGCTGGGGGTGCGGGGATACACAACGACAACTCCTCGCCGGTGGTGACCAATTGCACTTTTGTCCTAAACGTGGCCAATCAAGGTGGCGGGGTACGTAACTGGCAATCTTCGCCGGTGCTCAAGAACTGTATCCTCTGGGGTAATACTGCATCGAGCGGGCCAGAAATCTATAATGACGCCTCTACACCAAACGTGACGTATTCCTGCGTCCAGGGCGGGTACACGGGGACAGGAAACATCAGTACCAATCCGCTCTTTGTGAGCCTAACCAACAACGTCCGCCTGCAATCTGGTTCCCCGTGTATAAACACCGGCACCGCGACCGGCGCGCCCGCCACGGACATCGACGGCACGGCGCGCCCGCAAGGCGCTGGCTACGACATGGGGGCCTATGAATCCATCGTCCACACGCTGATGTACACAGCAGGCACAGGCGGGTCCATTTCCGGGGCATCCACCCAGACTGTGAACGAGGGCGGGTCGGGCACGGCGGTGACGGCGGTCCCGGGCACCGGCTATCACTTCGACCGGTGGAGTGACGGCATACTCACCGCTACGCGCACGGATACCAACATAACCGCCGATATCAGCGTTACGGCGAGCTTTGCCGTCAACACGTACACGCTGACCTATACATCAGGCGTGAACGGCTCGATCTCGGGGACGTCGCCGCAGACGGTGTCCCACGGCGGGTCGGGCACGCCGGTAACCGCGGTCCCGGACGCACACCACCACTTTGTGCGGTGGAGCGACGGCTCGACCGACAACCCGCGCACGGACACCAGCGTGGCCACAAACATCAGCGTCACGGCGAGCTTCGCGATCGATTCCTACACGCTGACATATATGGCAGGTGCGGGAGGCACGATCTCCGGCACATCCCCGCAGACGGTAGACTACGGTGGGTCTGGTTCCGCAGTGACGGCGGTCCCGGATACAGGCTACCATTTCGTGCGGTGGAGCGACGGCGTGCTCACCGCCGCCCGAACGGACACGGGCGTGACTGGCGATATCGCGTTATTGGCGGAATTCTCCGTCAACACCTACACGCTGACGTACACGGCGGGGGCGAACGGCTCGATCTCGGGGAACTCGCCGCAAACGGTGGACCATGGCGGGTCGGGCACGGCGGTGACGGCGGTCCCGGACGCATACCACCACTTTGTTCAGTGGAACGACGGTTCGACGCAGAACCCGCGCACGGACACCTACGTAACTGCAAACATCAGCGTCACTGCGATTTTCGCCCTCAACACGTACACGCTGACGTACACGGCGGGCTCAGGTGGCTCGGTCTCGGGGAATTCTCCACAGACGGTGGACCATGGCGGGTCGGGCACGGCGGTGACGGCGGTCCCGGATACAGGCTACCACTTCGTGCGGTGGAGCGATGGCGTACTCACCGCTACGCGCACAGATAGCAACGTCATAGCAAACCTTGCGGTAACGGCGGAGTTTGCTCAGAACATCCTGCGGGTAAACATTGCCAGCACGGCACCGACTCCAGACGGTCTCACCTGGGAGACTGCGTACAAAGACATTCAGTCTGCCGTAGATGCGGCTACCGCCGCAGGCGGTGAAGTGTGGGTCGCCGCAGGCACCTACACGGTCACGACCGGTCGTGTCCTTGCGATGAAAGCCAACGTTTCGGTATATGGGGGCTTCGTAGGCACTGAGACTGCGCGGGATCAACGCGACTGGATCACGAACATTACAACCATTGACGGAGAAGATACACGTGGCTGTGTCAGCGGCGTTAACTATGCGACCATCGACGGGTTTAACATCATCAGAGGATCTGCAAACAACGGCGGCGGAATGTACAACTCGGGTTGCTCGCCAACTGTAGCTAATTGCACCTTTGCGTGGAACTCGGCGGTTGAGTACCACGGTGGCGGAATGTATAACACGGCTTCCTCGCCACTGATCAGCAATTGTACTTTCACAGGAAATGTGGCGGAAGGCAACGGTGGCGGAATGTTTAACGCATCGCTGTCCTCACCGTCGGTGACCGGTTGTACTTTCACGGGGAATGCTGCTACCACGTTACAGCGACTCGGTGGTGCAATCTTTAACGGGTCGTCTTGCTCACCCACGATTCAAGAGTGTGTTTTCACAGGGAATTCTGGCGGTTATGGCGGGGGAATCTATAACTTCACTGGGGCGGCCCCTGCGATAGAAAGGTGTACCTTTAGTGGAAATTCTGGGACCAATATGGGCGGTGCCATAGCCAATGTGGGTGGCTTGCCCACGATAACCAATTGCATTTTCGCCTCCAACACTACGCCCGGTTACGGCGGGGCGATGTCCAACGAGGGTAGTGCCGTAACCACCATTACAAATTGCACGTTTGTGGGTAACAGCGCGGCAACCAACGGGGGTATTCACAGTAACGGTGCCACAGTGGTCATCACTAACAGCATTGTGTGGGACAACCCAGTCCAGGAAATCTTTGGGAGCTCGTACGCCATTACTTACAGTAACATAAAGGGCGGTCGCACGGGAACGGGAAACATTAACGCCGACCCGCTCTTCGTGAACGCACCTGATAACTTGCGCCTGCAAGCCAACTCTCCGTGCAGGAACGCCGGTACCACGACTGATGCGCCTGCCACGGACATCGAAGGAACGGCACGCCCGCAAGGCGCTGGCTACGACATAGGGGCTTATGAATCCATCACTCACACGCTTACTTATGCAGCGGGCTCACATGGATCGATTTCGAGCACCACGCCGCAGACGGTGAACCACGGCGATAGTGGCACGGCGGTTACGGCGGTCCCCGACACCGGGTACCACTTCGTTAAATGGAGCGACGACTCGACGGAGAACCCACGCACCGACTCCAACGTGACCGCCGACATCAGCGTCACGGCGAACTTCGCCATTAACACCTACACGCTGACCTACGCAGCCGGTGAGAATGGGACAATCTCGGGGGCTACGCCGCAGACGGTGAACCACGGTGGTTCCGGTACGGCGGTGTCGGCAATCCCAGGCACAGGCTACCACTTCACCCAGTGGAGCGACGCTTCCACGGAGAACCCGCGCACCGACTCCAACGTGACCGCCGACATCAGCGTCACGGCGAACTTCGCCATCAACACCTACACGCTGACCTATATGACGGGGTCGCACGGTACGATTTCGGGGGCCACGCCGCAGACGGTGACCCACGGTAGCTCCGGCACGGCGGTTACAGCGGTCCCCGACACGGGATACCGCTTTCTGCGATGGAGCGACAGTCAAACACAAAACCCGCGCACCGACACAAACGTCACATCCAATATCACGGTAAACGCAGCATTCAGCAAGAATATCTTGCGGGTAGATGCTGATAGTGTATCCCCGACCCCGAATGGCCTCACTTGGGCGACAGCCTATGCGGACATCCAGTCTGCTGCGGACGCGGCCCTTGCCTTGGGCGGGGCAGACTTGTGGGTAGCCGCGCGTAACTATACCGCCTCAGAGAATCCGGTCCTAACGATGAGGCAGAACGTCCACGTCTACGGAGGGTTCGCGGGAAGCGAGACAACATTTAGCGAACGTAACTCGATTGCCAACGTCACAATCATAGACGGCGAAAACCTACGGCGATGCATAATCGGTGTGAACGACGGTACGCTGGATGGATTCACCATCACACGCGGATATGCATCAGGTAGTTCGCCGGATACGACCGGTGCCGGGATGTTCAATTCCAGTGCCTCACCTCTAGTGGCTAACTGCATCTTTACAGAAAACGCAGCCATGGGGAATGGCGGAGGAATGCAGAACTTGAATTCATCGCCGACAGTCGCCAACTGCATCTTCACGGGTAACTCGGCCGAAGGGGATGGTGGCGGCATGCACAACACTGGTTCATCACCGGTTTTGACCAACTGCATCTTTACGTCGAACTCGGCGACAACCACCGGCAGCAAGGGCGGTGCGATGTACAACGGCGAATCTTCCGCACCGATCTTGACCAACTGTACTTTTACAGGGAACTCAGCCATAGACCAAGGTGGAGCAATGCGCAATTGGAATTCCTCGCCGACAATCAAGAACTGCATCTTCTGGGCTGATATGGCCGCCAACTGGGCGGAATTCGCCAACAGTGGATCCACGCCCGTGGTCACGTATTCGTGCGTACAAGGCGGTCACACAGGGGCGGGGAATATCAGTAGCGATCCTAAGTTTGTGAGCGCCCCATCGAACGTTCGGCTGCAATCTAGTTCCCCGTGCATCAGCACCGGGACTGCGACCGGCGCGCCCGCCACGGACATCGAAGGAACGGCACGCCCGCAAGGTGCTGGCTACGACATGGGTGCTTATGAGTACATTGGCGGAAAACGGTGAAGCGAAAAGCTCATAGACACAACCGTTTTGTCATGATTCGTAATGAGACTAGGACCGTTTTCGCGGAGTTGTATGGCCATACGATCTTCCGGGAGATCGACTTTGTCCCTACCGCCCCCGCCGCGCGCGCAGCGCGCCGCTGGCGTCCGCAAACCCACCAAAGCCACAAACCCACTGGCCGGTCTGCATGCTTCGCCGTGGCCCGGCGCATCCGGGACCGCTTTGCCTTGCGCAGTGGGTTTGGTGAGTTTGGTGAGTTTCCCTCCAGTTTTGCTTCCTTGCAGATGGCCCTTCCAGGGGCTCCCTCCGATAGCGGGGACCAAAGCCGACGCTCGGAGAGTGGTTTTGTGGTTTTGTTGGGTTTCCCCTGCCAAAGGCCGCCTTTCGGCGAAGAGGGTGGAGGCGGAGTTCCACGGAAACTTCGCCCGGCGGCCGCACGGCTCGGCGGGACATCCGCGAATCCGGCGCACGTCCGGCCAGCCGCGCGCGGCGGCCCGCGCAGCCTCGGACACAGGGCTTCTGCTGTTTCCGTGCCCTTTGCCGTGGCAAACCCCAGAAACCCACAAACCCACTCCGGGCCGCCAACCGGTGGGTGGCCCTCTGCCGCGTTCGCGGCCATCGGCCCGTCCGCAGACCCCTCTGCAAGAAAGATGGAACAACGGGAAACAAACCCCCGAAACCCACCAAACCCACTCCGCCGGGAAAAGGAAAAGCCCGCCGCCGAAACACCCGCGAGGGCGTTCCGGCAGCGGGCGCTGTCCGGATGGGCGGCCTATTTCGCCGCGTGCCAGTTCGGGCCGTGGTGGGCCTCGACCAGGCCCAGGACCGGCGCGTTCGGGAACACGTCGCGCATGCCGCCTTCCATGGCGTCGCGGACGGCGGCCTTGGCGTCGGCCACGTCGGCGTCGGCCACGTCGAGCACGATCTCGTCGTGGATGCACGCCACGGGGGTCGCGTCGATGCCGCGCAGCGCGTCCGGCAGCCGCCCCAGGCTCGCGAGCATCACCTCCGCTTCCGCCCCCTGTATAATGTGGGCGGCGGCGGCAGGCAGCGACGCGTCCAGGGCGCACCAGCGCCCGCACGGCGTGCTGACCTTGCCGCAGTCTTCGAGGTCGCCGCGCACGCGGTCGTGCCAGGCCCGGATGCCGGGGTAGGCCCGGAAGTACGCCTCGCGGAACCTGTCCGCGTCCCCAACCGACATGCAGACATGGAACTTGGATTTGGCATAGCGAAATAGTGTACTAGTGCTCATACAGAACAGAAGCCCGAAGTTCAAGGGCTTCGAGAGGTTACGTGCCTCGGCGGAGACCTCCTCCGGGCGCTTGCCCATGATGAGCGACGCCGTGAGCCGATGCAGGTCCTGCCCGCGGTTCGTCGCATCCGTCAGGCGCGGATCCCGGCTGACCAGCGCGGCTATCCTGATCTGGACGGTCGAGAAGTCGGCGGCCACCATCGCCCGCCCCGGGCCGGGGACGAAGACCGCGCGCATGCGCGGGTCGCGGGGGATGCCCGCCATGTTCGGACCCGCATAGGAGAAGCGCCCGGTGGACTGGGCGGCGATCATGAGGTGCGGGTGCAGCCGTCCGGTTGCCGGATTAACTAGGGCCGCCAGCGGCTCCCCGAAGGCGGAAAGCGCGTGCGACAGCGCGCGCGCCGCGACGACGCGCCCCAGCGCCGGGTGGTCCGCGCCGATGGCGACGTCCTCCGCCGTGGTGGACAGCAGGCCGGAAGGTGTCCGTGGCCACGCCGCCAGGGTCTCGGGGTCGAGGTTGGCCCTGATCCACGCATTGACCTGGGCCGGGCTGTTCGGGTTGAAGCCTTCCCCGAAGGCGTCGCGCACGTCGGCCATGGCCGCTTCGAGTTCGCCCTCCCATGCACCTACGAGTTTGGCATGCGCGTCGCTGTCGAAGCCTATGCCAGCAAGTTCCATCCCGGCGACCACGGGCTGCGCGTCTTTCATCAGATTGTAGAGCCGCGTCCGGTCCCGGCGCTCGGCCTGCTCGGCCAGCCGCTCGCGAAGCCTGGACGCGGCCCAGGCGTCGCGGGCGGCGTATTCCACCTGGGCGGCAGAGAGATCGCCGGACCAGTCCCCCGTCCGCGCGTCCTTGTCCAGTTCGACACCGAGGCGCTTTGATGCGAGATCTTGCAGGCTGGGCAGGCCGTCGTTGTCTATGGAGTTCGCCAGCAGCATCGTGCAGTCCGGCGTGGCTGATTCGACGCCCGCGCGCTTGAGCACCTTGATGTCGAACACGCTGTTGTGCCCGGCCCACGGGCGCGCCGCCACCGGGGCCAGCGCCCGGATGTCCACATGATTCAGGTCGAACACGAAGACGTCGTCTCCCGTGCACACCTGCAACGTACGCGCGCGCGACTTGTACGGGTCGAGCGCGGCCTCTTTCTCGTTGGCGAAACGGGGCAGCGGCGTCGTCTCCGTGTCCAGTCCGGCCACGCCGCCGAAATCGCCGATGCGGGCGAGGGCCTTCTCCGCCGCCGCCGCATCGCGGACGACGGTGACGCGCATGTCGAGCGGCGGCCCGGCCTCGATCTCGCATTCCCGCTGCACCGGCTCCGGCGCGGTTCGGGCCGCCTTCGCTGCTTGCGGGGGCGCGCGCCGCTCGCCGCGTTGGCCGCCGCCATCCGGGCCGCGCTTCTCCGCGCGCCGGGACTCGGCGATCCCGATGCCCGCCTCCACCCAATCGCGCAGGATTCCCGTGCCGCCAGCGGCCCGCGCCAGTTCTGTCGGGTCCTTCGCGGCGAAGCGGCCCTTGGGGTAGGCCAGGCGGGCGGCATTCTGAAGGTTCGTCTCCCACCAGCCGATGGCATTCGACGCCCCCGATTCGTCGCCGTCCAGGGCGACTAGCACAAGCGGCAGCTCCTTCAAGCGCCGCGCGGTGTCCGCGTCGGGCCGGGCGGAAACCGAACCCAGCGCCGCCGCCGCGATGTCATCGGGCAACTCCTGGTGAAGCAGTATCGCGTCGAGGGCCGACTCGACGACCACCACGGCGCGGGCGTCGCCGCCCTCCGGCCCCGCCCACATGCACCGGCTGCTCGACCCGGTGATCCGCACGTAGCGCGGATCGTCCTCCGGCCTGCGCCGAATGGTCAGTGACACGACGTCGCCGCCGTGCACACCGGGGATCACCAGGCCCGGCGGTATCCATATATCGGGCCTTTCCCCGTCGCGGACCGGAATCTCCCATTCCATCTTCGGCGGCCGCCGGGTTTCAGGAAGCAGGCCCAGCCGCGCATTTTCGACCGTTTCGGGCGTCAGGAATCTCGTGTCCGCCAGCTTAGCCAGCGCGGCTTCGCCCAGATCGGTCTCGAACATGTTCTCCTGCGCTTCCTCGACAAGGTTGCGCGCCCGCTCGCGCCACGCCCCGGGCGGCGTCGCCGCTGGCCTGGGCGTCCATCCGTCCCCGTGGCGGCGCTGGCCGTTCCCGTTGCGCTGGCGCGCCACGCCCAGCGCCGCGCACGCCTCGCGGAAGCCCATTCCGCGATGGTTCCGCAGGTAGGCGATGCCGTCGCCGCCGTGGTGCGGATTCCTCCGGCACCAGAACGCGCCGCAGTCCCCTTTGCCCGGCGTCACCACGAAGCGGTCGTCGCCGCCGTCGCCGGTCTCGCGGCGGCAGAACGGGCATTGGCCGTGCCACTCGCCGCCGTTCGTGCTGGCCGCGCGCCGCAGCGCGAGGCCGTCCTCTTGCATAAGCTCCAGCAATTTGCTCATAATATCCTCCGTGAAGTTAGAAACCGACCGGGGTCTGGCAGGACCCCGGTCGGCTCGGATTGCGGTGGCAGGTTACGACTTAGACGGGTCGCAACAAACCTGCCACCGTTTCGTATTCGCGCTGCCCGTAACGGAAACCACATAGATGTTTTCCGGGCCAAACCGCCGCCGCTCGAAGCGGCTCAGCAGCTTGGCCAGGCGCTTTACGATGCTGCCATGGCCCGACATCCCCGACAGCACGGAGCCGGGAAGGTCGTCGGGGTCAAGGCGCGCGACCACTTCGCGCAGGGCAACCGGCTCAGAGCCGAGTTCCTCCCGCCATCTCAATAAGAAGGAATAGAACTCGCTCGCCTGCTCGTCCGCGCGCTCGTACACCGCGCGGCGGTTCTCCAGGAAGCCTTCGATGCCCGCGCTCGCGAGAATCGCTCCCGCCAGCTGGCACCAGCTCTCGTAGGACCCCAGCACCGGTCCGCCGTAGTCCAGGCCACGGTCGATGCCGCGCCGGGCGAGCGTGAGCAGGCCCTGGACGATCTCGGGACGCCGCCGCTTCACGTGGGGCATCAGCCGCTTGTGCCGGAAGTCGTCGCGCTCCCAGGGGCGGCTCGATTCCGGGTCCAACCGGCAGAAGACGCATCGCCTCGAAAGGTCGCCCCCGATGGAAACATTGTTCCCGTTGATGACGACCGGTGCGCTGCTGTCGTAGATCTCCACCCGGCTGTGCCGCAGTATCCGGTCCTGCCACACAGCGCTAGTAAGGTACGCCGCCAGCGAGGGCTGGTGGACCGTGAACTGGACGTTGTCCAGTGCGATGATGGGCGCGCTGGCCCGGAGGCACGACGTGATCAGCTTCCGCATCTCCTCGTCGCTGCCGTTCGACGCCTGCACCGGGACCTCGCGGCCCGTTGCGGTCACGGACAAGATGCTGGAAAGAAGGCCCTTGCCCGTTCCCTGCTGCGGCGCATCGATGACCAGCGCGGGCACGCAGCCCTCGATCATCGGCCTGATCGCCACGGTCAGCCAGAAGGCGATGTAGTTCGCCTTCGAGGCACGGTCAACGAACGGGAAGTCGCAGATCACGTCGTCGAGCGCGGCCAGCGCGGCCGCCACATCGTCATCGGTGGGCTCCTCCGCGACCGCGATCCGCCGCAGCGCCTTCTGCGGCCAGAGGTAGATCCCGGTGGCCCCGTCGTAGCCCGGTTCGACCAGCAGCCGTCCGCCCTCGACGAAGGTCGGCGTCTCGATCACGCGGTCGAGCCGCTTGATCGTCTCCGGATACTCGGGGAGGCTGAGCATATCCTCCACGAGCGCGTCACCCGGAATGATCTCGTGCACGCTGTCGCCCTTTACGGCGATGATACGGCAGCACCTCGCCACCACGCCGCGTAGGCTGGCCTTGGTGTGCGCCTCGATGCGCGCGCCCATCCTCCGGCTCCTGTGGATCCGGACAAGCCTGCCGTTGTGGACCGCGACCGCCTCCACCTTCTGGGCGGCCATCGCGTCGAGCACCTGCGCGGTCTGCTCGCGCAGCGGCAGCTTCGCCGAGATCGTCGGCAGTTCCGACGCACTATGTGGGGACTTATTCTCGGTCGCGCCTTGCTCCGGCGCGCCGCCGCCCGCCTGCGCATCCAGCGCAGCACGTTCCTGCTGCTCGGCCTCTATCATCGCCTGCCGCAGGTCTTCCATGTCGAAAGTACTATCTATCAAGTCGTCCTCCTTTGTCCCGTATGGGACGGAGTTTCCGGGCCGTTTGGCCCGGGCTGATGGGTGGCCTTCGACGCCATCGCCGAAGACCGAATCGCGAGGCGGCCCGATGGGGGCGCGCCTCGGCAGAAAGGGTGGTCGGCCAAACCCGCCGTGGGTTTGGCCCGCCCCCGATCTGCCCGGGGGCGTTGGGCACGATTCAATTTTCAAAGAGCGAATCCGCCGCGTGGCCAGTGTTGACCACTCGACGTGCATCCGTTGCTGCTTCCTCCTTTCCTTGCGGTGGATGCCGAAACCGCTTGCACTAACGCACCAGATGTTCTACAATGAAATTGCACGGTGCGCTGGTGCGCTTTGTAATTGCAAGTATACCTGATGCGCTTACGGCTTGTCAAGCCTTCGTGCGGACCGAGTTTCTGAGGAAAGGACTTTCGACGATGGAGACCTTCACAACGGGCATAGACTGGTGCTGGTATCGATTCCGGGAATGCGTCTTCGATGACGAGGCCGCAGCGATCCGTCCGGCCTCCGGTGCCGCCCCCGTGCGCTACAGCCCGTGGGACGAATACCGGCAATGGCGCGCCGATGGTTCAGCGGCGCAGCCTCCGTACATGCCGCTGCTTGAACTCGCCCGTGAGACGGAGGGCGCTCTGCGCCGGATGGTTGAATCGGACGGAACAGTTCCCCCCTCCGCCGATGTGATCAATCGGTGGTGCAAGTGGTTCTCCACTTACGGGATGCTCGGCCTGCTTCCACACGGCCTGCACCAAATCACACAGGAGGCCGACGTGGCGGCGTCCAGGAGAGACAAGGCGCGCGCCGACGGCGAGTCCGCTGTGCTTGTCCACTCGCGGTTTGGCGGGGATTGGCGGGAAATGCGAAGGACCGCGCCGCGTGCGGAAACCGGCGGCAAAGGTCCCGGCGGGCGCGTTCGGGGGCGTCATCTGTGGATCGACGTGCACGAGTACGGCGCTTATGGCCCCGGTGTCGAGCACTACGAAGGTGAGGAAGCCACGGACTACCTATCCGACTACTTCTCCCTTATCCCCGCCACCGATCTTGCCGAGCCGTTGTACCCCCTGCCGCTGACTGGCAGATTCTGGGCGTGCTACCGCGAGCCACTGACGGAAGTCTTCCGGGCGGTTCTGGTGCTCTACGACGCGGTTGCCAGCGTCCTGGGCGGGGAAAATGCGCAGGGTGGATGCGCCAAGCTGAACGGTCTGCTGGGCGAGACTTCGGTTCGATTGCGGCCCTCGGAAGACGGCAAGTTCGAGCTCTCGTACTCCTTCCCGTCGCTGCTCGCGTGCCTCGCCTGCATGGCCGCGCTCGATCTCGAAGGGCAGCGCCGAATATTCTCCTGCCCGGAGTGCCAAAAGCTCTTCACATCCAACGCCTACCAGAGCAGCTACTGCAGCACGCGCTGCCGCAACCGGGCGAACACGCGCGAGTTTCGATTGCGGCAGAAGGCGATCCGCCTGAGGGCGGGAGGCGCGTCCGACGACGCCGTGGCAAAGGAGCTCGGCGTTGGCAAAGACAGGCTCCGAGAGTGGTGGGCGCTGATTCAGCCCCGCAAGCGGAAGAAATAGTTCATCCGCGCGGGCACCTGATGGCGTCCCGGGCGTTGCGTGAGCCTTGCCGTTCTTGCGGGGTTTGTTGGAATGCACTGCCCGGGTTGGACTTGCCGAACGCCGCCGCCGGGCGTGTTGTGCGCTTGCACTGCGGGTTTTGCATCACCGAAGACCGCACCCCAGACTCTCCGGTCCCGCTCCCCACCCGCTACCCATCGTCGTGTTTCTTGGGTTGCGGCACATGACCTGCAAAACATGGGCTATGATCTCGATTCCGGCAAATGGCCGCGAGACTATCTGTGTTTGCTCGATTCCCGCGAGCCCGCGTGGTATCCTGTTTCGGCACAAGTCGTTTGGGGGAGACTGGTCTTTGGTTTGTCGAGTTATTATTGTTTTTAGCGATTTTCTTAAAATCCGTTGCCCGTAAGGGCATGCGGGTTCGATTCCCGCCTCGCCCACCATTTTTCCACTCTGTGGAAAAATGCCACGGCGTAGTCACAGCGGAGCGAAAGCGAAGCCGGACGAAGCCGGGCTATTTTGCCGCGAGACGCTTTTTCACTTCGTCAATAAACGCAGCGACACCCGTATCAAAGGCGTTTTGCCATTGCCTTGTGCCTGCCGCCGCGGCATGATGCTTGACATACCCCCGCACCGTTTCTCCGTTGGTAAACGGCTGGATATTGCCTTTGATCTTGACCCGTGCCTCAAACTCCACTGAAATGGTCGCAAATCCCGGGGTGAACCACGACCAGAATTGTTCAATATCCGCTTCGACCGGCATGGCACTGGCATTCGGCGCCGACGTACTGTCCAACACGGAGTATCCCGCTTCTCGAAAGGCTTTGGTAAGGGCTTCGCGAACCACATTTTCCACCGTGCGGCCTTCAGGAAGGAGAATGTCGCCCATGGCCATTCCGTAGCTATTGCGTTTTCTGGCAATTGCCCGGGAGGTTATCATTTTATCCTCAACCTCCCTTCCCCTGAGGGAGGGGACGGAAGGGTTGCGGGGCGCCAACTCGAATTTCCGGTTGTCCGTGACGCGCACAATCGCTATGACATTTCCGGAGGGCAGATTTTCCACTGATGAGCCGTATGGAAGACTGGGGTGCTCCTGCACATTCGCCCCGGCTTGTGCAGGTGCGGGATTTGGGGATTCGGCAACCTGTATATCAAGAATGCCCCGATTCGTCGCACACCCATTTCCAAATACGCTTGCCACTATGACGAAAGCCGCCATTGCCACCCAAAAGTACCGTTTTCCCTTCATTGTTTTGCTCCTCCTTAGTTCAGATGTCCCTCATTATTTTGGGCTGAAAACAAAATCCCTGTTCATTTCCAATTCTCCCAGAAAAACGACCCGGCTACGCTGGTTCGTATCAGGCCACACAGCACGAAAACACCATTGGTTGCCAATGGAGCCTCTGACCGCGGCTATATTGAAATTCACCCGGAATGGCGTATACGGAATGTTCACGCCATCCATGGCGGGATCCTTCGCCCAAGGGGCAAATCCATTCGAATCCTCGGACTGCGGAGTGTAACTAAAATCAATTCGCGCTCCGGAGGGGTTGGATCTGAAGGATATCCAAGGACTATTCGGATCGGGCGGCGGTGAAACAGGGGTCGTTTCCGGTTGAGTCAACGGCGCATTCGTTTCCGGTTGAGTCAACGGCGTATTCGTATCCGGGGGTGTTGGCGGGGTTATCTCATTTGGCGCAACTGAAGAGCTCCCCGGATTACTGTTAAGCGCCATTGTTTGTTTAAGGAATATTTCGGACTCTTCATACATATAAAGCGCCAGACGATCCAGCAAGGTATCCATGGCCCAGCTCATACACCGATTGCTGTAGTAACAGTTTTTAACGAAGGTTCGTTTCTTGCGCCAGCGTTCGCTCTTTTCTGTTAACAGCAGCCCTTGTTTGTCTTGGGCCACAAACTGCCAATTTATTTCTCCAACTGCAAACCGGAAATGGATGGGGAAAAATACGAATGGCTCAAGCAGGGGAAAGAGAATGAACTGGGGGCCAGCCATGGCCGGGTGAGCGCCTGCTCTGAAATACGTTTTGGTCAGTTTCATTATGATGTAATAGTCAAATCCTGGTTTTCCTGCCGCCAGTCTCAGTTTATTTTGTTCATACGCCTGTCCAAGCGACGTGTAATTTTTAACTTCCGCACACAGATTTGTGCTCATAAAGGCTTGATTGACCACCTCGGCTGCGCTTGCCGGATAGTCTTCCACCGGATACCCCGCCGTTCTATTAGACGTGGTGTCCACCACTAGTGCAATCCTGTGCGCGCCCGTTCCCTCGTTCTGCATCTCCCGTTTCCCCTCTGGGGGAAATGCGCGGGAAGGATGCGAAACGCTTGGGAGATACATAATTGGCGCACATGCGGCACAAAACAGCATCAGACCGGCTATGATCATTACTTTTGGGATTACTGCGAGGAATTTCATTGCTTGACCCTTTCTTTACTCAGTTTCCCGTTTCCCCAAACACTTGAGAAGTGATGGCGGCCCTTTGCATACTGCATATTCTCTGCGCAGAGTATAGTCTTCGTGCCAAACGCTGTCAAGGGGAACGAATAAAGAGAACAAATAAAGGGAGTGGAGGCAAGGGACGAGGGTAGTATGGCGGCCTGGGGCCACATTCTATCGTTTGGGACTCCAGAACAGTGCCAGAATGAGCGCAAGAGTGAGTTCCTTACGAGTTCCCTAGCAGGGTGCATCAAAGGCTGCCATTGGGGGACGTTCGCCATTCAAACGCCAGGACAACACATAGTACGGCGGCAGAACAGAGCGGCGATGCCCCTTTCACTTCTTGCTTTTTGCACACCCCTCTCGCGCTTATGTTCCCGAAGAAGACTCCAATACCATTCTTACTTGAGCTATTAGATTTTTGACGGTTTGATTGTTCGGCTCGATCGACAACACTTTAGTATAGGCCTTCAATGCGTCAGCGTAGCGTTGTGCTTCAAACGAAAAGGACCCTAGATTGTACCAAACATCCGCGTTGTCGGGATTCAGGCCGGCGGCTCGCTTCAGAACCGTTAGGCCCGCTTCAAATCTACCTTGTCTTGCCATCTCAACGGCAGCTTCGTTGAGCAAATAGGCCTCCGTTTCGGGTGCCAATGGAACCTTGGCATCGTTCAGCAATTGGTGGAACTCTTGGAAGGAGAGTCCCTCTTCCTGAAGCAACTCTCGTGTGACTGGCATGGCCCGGTTGTTGCCCGCAACCGCCTCCAGAAATGCAGTGAAAAGCATGCTTTGGGCTTCTCCCGCTCGTCCACGCTTGTACAGCCTGATTGCATTTCTAAGCTTTTCCATGATCACTTCCCCCCAGCTTTCATGATTTTGGCCAACTTTTCGAGGCATCGGTCCATGAGTCCGCGTTCGCGAATTGTCTTGTCCATTTGCCAAGTTGGCTTGTTCCTTAATTTCCTGCTTACCCAGCTATCAATCAGGTCTTCATCAGAAGCTTGTCTGTTGACCTCTTCATGTTTTGCCGGGTCGCGCACCTTGTCGAGATCTTGATCGTGCATTGTATATGGCTCCTTTTGCTGACTTTGCTTCCCAGCGGGCGCTGGGCATCGTGTTCTTGAGCGACTTCATCGAGATTCTCTCTGGCTTCGCCCAAGGTGGTTTCGATAGTCTTCGTGTCGCCTTGGTCGGCGGGGTGCAGTGCCAAGCCAACAGCGCCCCGCTGTCCATGTCCACTGCATGCTCGGTCTTGTGGACCAGATGCGTCGTACCGTCCTTCATCTTCGTAAATACGCGCGCCGGGGCCGTGGGGATGCTTCCAGTCCTTGTTGGACGCCTTATTCTTCCGGAAATGATCGCACCGGATAAGAGGCTGAAAAAGCTTGGTATTTTAGAAAAAGACGTCAGTCCCGGACAAGAACGATCTCAACGCCGTGGCTGTCTTCCAGGGTTAATTCTTCGTCGTCACTGTCATAATCGACGTCGTACTCGGTGTCATCGTCATCGATAGTGATAGTCAATTTGCTGTCAAAGATGTCCAGCGACCAGTCTCCTTCGACCTTGAGGGAGGGCAGGGCGGGAATTTTTGTTTCTTTGACGAATGTGCCATCGCTCTCGAAGGTCCAGATGACATCAAAACCGGGCAGGGAATATTTTTCCTGCCAATCCCCAACAATAGAGACGCTTAAAAGCAGCATGGGACATCCCGTCAGCAGAAGAGAAATCGCCACTACCCCGGCCACTTTCAGGAGAACTCCGCTTTTTCTCATACCCATATTCCTTTCGGTTTGCATTGAACCATATCCACCTCAACTGAATACTACCCTCCCCTTCTCCTCTCAGAAACATTATTACCGGATTCCAGAAGTCAATTCAACTCACAGGGAGACCTTGCCGGCCCATGGAACACGAAAAACGAAGACCCTTCCTGTTTTGGGTATTTCGAAAGTGCCGCCTATTGACAATCAGAAAGGACATTTGCGACAGTGTGCATACCGTGGCCGGAATAATCCGGCAAAACCTATTGCACAAGCAGGGGATGTATCATGATAGATGAACGCACATTGGAAAAAGAAGCCTTGGCGGAGATTGGGCGGCGGGGCATAGCGGAAACATTGTCCTATGTTGGGTCAAATTCCCGCTACTACCAGCGTGTTTTCAAGGAACTTCACGCCCGGCCCGAGGACTTTTCCGATCTGGATGCCTTCCGGCAGTTCCCCCTGACCACCAAACAGGATGTGTCGGGGAGTATTCGCGATTTCTGGTGCGTGGAGGAACAGCGGGTGGTGGATATTTCCACGACGAGCGGCACGACGGGGCATCCCACGCTGTATCCCATGACCTATGGGGATATAGAGCGGCTGGGTGTAAATGAATACCTGTCTTTTCGATGTGCAGGGTTAACGGAGCACGACACGGTGATTCTTGCTGTAACCATGGATCGTTGTTTCATGGCGGGGCTTGCCTACTATGAAGGCTTGACGCGTATCGGGGCCACAACGATCCGGGTTGGTTCCGGCCCCTATGGCATGCTTCTCGACTTTCTGGAACGGGTACGGCCGACAGCCATTGTATCCGTGCCGTCCTATCTTCGGAAAATCGGCCTATATGCACAAGAAAACGGCTTGGACCTGGCTTCCAGTCCCGTTAATAGACTGATCTGCATCGGAGAGCCCATCCGTGAACCCAATTTCTCGTTGAATCCCCTTGGTCAACAAATCGAGCAGTTGTGGGGGGCGCGTGTCTATTCCACCTATGGAATCACGGAACTGGCAATATCCTTTTGCGAATGCGATGCCGCAGGCGGGGGCCATCTTCACCCGGAACTGATTTATGCGGAGATTGTGGACGAAAAGGGGCATCCGGTTCCGGAAGGGGAGATTGGCGAACTGGTGGGAACCACCATCGGGGTTCAGGCCATGCCGATTGTGCGGTTCGCGACAGGGGACTGTTCGTTTATTCAGCGCGAACGTTGTGCCTGTGGGCGGTGGACGCCGCGGTTGGGACCGATTGTCGGGCGGAAGCGCCATTTAATGAAAATCAAGGGGACATCGGTCTACCCGGCGGCGGTGCAGCGTGTTCTGGACAGTCTGCCGCAGGTCCGGGAGTATGTAATGGTGGTTCGCTCGGTGGCGGCCTTGTCAGACGAGTTGACGGTCATGGTGGCATTACAGGGAGAGGCCAACACCGGGGCGGACCTTGTCCGGCAACACTTGCAGGCGGCGTTAAAAGTGACGCCGGTCGTGAAGGTGGTCAGCATGGAAGAAATCGAGCGGCTCCAAGATATTCAGCACTTGCGCAAGAAGCGCGTTTTTATTGACGAGCGGTGAATGGGCATCACAATACTGCGTTATGGCAGGAGAAGGTGAGGTGTGCAAAGAGGTATTTTGCGCTTCTATTTCACAGGGTATATACTATTTCCTCGGCCTCTTGATGGGATTATGTATTTTTTGCCATATAATATACCCGGAAAGGGATAATCACATTAGGAAGGTATTACGTGGAGGAAGCGGAGGGATGGATGCTAAAAAGTTTGGGAAAAAGATAAAGCTGGCCCGAATAGAACTGGACCTTACCCAAACCAGTCTTGCGGAACAGATAAATGCCAAACAGAAGAGCATCTCCCGCTATGAAAACGGGATTTCTTTTCCTTCCCTGGAGACGTTGGAAAAATTGTCGGAGGTTCTTAAGAAGCCTGCCGGTTATTTCCTTGAGAAATGAACTATTATGGCCGGGATGAACTACACACAGCCATGAATACGACGAGTGAAAAAATTGCCTTGGTGATTGGAGGGAGCCGCGGCATTGGCAAAGCAATTGCCGTGCGTCTGGCGC
Organism: Candidatus Hydrogenedentota bacterium; assembly: GCA_029565395.1. GTDB lineage: Bacteria > Hydrogenedentota > Hydrogenedentia > Hydrogenedentales > CAILVY01 > CAILVY01. Next base: position 18,537 of record JAKQOG010000151.1, read on the forward strand.
GATCCGGGTTTTCCATCTGGTTGACCTATCACAAGAATCATGAGGCGGCGTCAGCAGTAAAAGCCGAGATAGAAGGTCTTGGAAAATCGTGCACAATTATTCCCTTTGACGTTGCAAATTACGAGGAAACCCAGAATGCACTCGGCAGCCTCTGCGAACAGACCCCGCCGGACGTGGTGGTGTTTAATTCCGGGATAAGCCGGGATAATCTGCTGGTTTGGATGACGCGCGAGGAATGGGATAGCGTGCTCTCAACGAATCTTGACGGGTTTTACAACGTGATGCATGCCGTGCTTTTTCCGATGCTGCGTCAAAAGCGGGGACGCATTGTGGTGATATCATCTACATCAGGCCAAATCGGACAGTCCGGGCAGGTAAATTATTCGGCCTCCAAGGCCGGGCTTATCGGGGCGGTGAAGGCCTTGGCGCGGGAAGTGGGGAAACGCAATATACTGGTGAATGTGGTGGCGCCGGGCCTAATAGAAACCGACATGACCAGTGAATTGCCCAAAGAACAGATTCTTCCCTTGATTCCGCTCGCACGGTTCGGCATGCCGGACGATGTGGCTTCCGTTGTAAACTTCCTCTGTTGTGAAGAGCACATGTATATCCACGGGCAGGTCATTGGCATCAACGGGGGATTGGCGATTTAGCGATATGCACTCAATTAAACACTATGATCATATCGTGGTTGGAGGCGGCATCAGCGGACTCTCTCTGTCCCTTTTACTGGGGATGACCGGGAACAAGGTTCTTTTGCTTGAAAAGGGCAAAAACATTGGCGGGGCATTGTTCCGTTTCCGGCGCAACGGGATCCCTTTTGACACAGGGTTCCATTTTACGGGCGGTTTCTATAAAAACGGCATTTTGAACGACATGCTTACGGTCCTGGGCATCCATGATCGGATTCATCCCCTTGTGTTCAGTGGACCAGGAGCGAGCCGCTTTGTCTTTGAATCCGAACAAGAAGCATTTGACATTCCCGTGGGCATAGACAATCTAATTCCGGTTCTTAAGAAACGGTTTCCACGTGAACATGCGGCCATCGATCGCTATTTTGATCTGATCAGGCGTGTTTGCGCGAACACAACCGCCATGAACCTGCGCAAAACCATGATGCTGGCGGATACAATGGATGAGGACTTCGTCAGCCTGCAGGAGGTATTGGATCAACTGACGGGGAATGAGCTGTTGAAGGGTTTTTGTTGCGGTTACTGCATGTGCTATGGCGTGAAACCCAGCGAGATTTCTTTTGCCAATCACGCCCGGGTGGCCGTGGGGTTGTATGAAACCCTCGCGCGCGTAAAAGACGGCGGGGATGCCTTTATTCAGGCATTTCAAGAACGCTTTAAGGCATATGACATCGAGATACGCTGCAATACTTCCATTGAACACTGTATCGAGATTCGGGACCAACAGGTGCGTACGTTCCTTTTAAGCGATGGCGAGGAAGTCGCCGCGAAATTCTGCATTTTCACCATTCATCCTCAGGAAGTGCTCAAGATACTGCCCCGGGAGCATTTCTCCAAAGCCTTTCGAGATCGGGTTGACGCGTTTGAACCGTCCTTGGGATTCTTTTCGGCGCATGGCGTGGTGGAAGACTGCAAGCCTGACGATGATTTCGGACCTTCGATAGTCTCTCTCTATCCGCTTCCCAACCTGAATACGCTGCTTTCCCCGGAATATGACGGCCCGCAAGCGTTGGTGATGTTGCGAAACAAGGAATCCGCGGACGGAAAAGTCTACAACGTTGTTACCGCATTCGAACCCTCATTCCGCGAGCATGTAGCGCCCTGGCGGGACTCTTCCGTAGGGAAACGGCCAAAGGGATACCGGGACTACAAAGAACGCAGGATGAACCTGATTCATCAACGTTTTACGGAGTATTATCCGGAGTACAAAAATTCTTTCAAGATAATCGATGCGGCGTCCATGCTTACCTTTCGGGATTATCTGCATTCCCCCGAGGGTTGCGCGTATGGAATAAAACAGAAAATCGGCCAGTTTAATTTATTCGGCAAATTGCCGCTCTCCAATATTTACGTTGCCGGTCAAAGCGCGGTTATGCCGGGTATTGTCGGTGCAATGATTTCATCGTTTATCGTGACCAGAAGCCTGGTTGGAAAAGAAAAGTACGGCCAGTTCATTGAAGAAAGATTAGCACATTGAGAAGAGTAGCCATTACAGGAATAGGGGCGGTTTCTCCGCTGGGCAATACTGTCTCTGCGATGATTTCCGGCATCGAGCGCCGCGAATGCGCAACAGAATATATACCGGATTGGCAGCGCTACAAAGGCTTGCGGTGTCTAGTGGCCGCGCCCGTGCAGATGCAGGATGAGAAGCTGATTCCGCGTCATAACCGGCGGTCTATGGGGCGGCTGAGCATCTTTTCGGTACAAGCAACGGATCAGGCGCTCCTGGATTCAGGAATAGACCGCCGGCATTTATCCGGCGGGCGCCTAGGCTGTGTGATCGGATCGACCATGGGCAGCGCGGAAAGTATTGCGGAGGCATTTGAGACCCTTATTCCCAATAACGATCTGTCACAAATGACCTCCACTAAATTTTTCCAATGCATTTCTCATACCGCGGCGATGAACGTGGCCCAGTATCTGGGAATTACCGGGAGAGTGATGGCCACCTGCGCCGCATGTGCGTCCGCGATACAAGCCATCGGCGCGGGCTATGATTTAGTTCGTATGGGTGAGCAGGACATCATGCTGTGTGGCGGTGCGGAAGGGCTTCATCCAACGGTGGTGGGATCGTTCGACATTCTTTTTGCCACTTCCACAGGATATAACCAAACGCCCAAAAAAACACCGCGGCCCTTTGACGCCAAGCGGGACGGCCTGGTGTGTGGCGAAGGCGGCGGGATGGTGGTGCTGGAGGAATACGAATCGGCCAAGGCACGGAAGGCCCACATATACGCGGAGATTATTGGATACAACACGTGCGGAAACGGAAGCCATGTCAGCGAGTCCAACCGGGAGGCCATCGTATTTTGCATGCAGGAGGCGCTTAAAAGCGCGGGTATAACGCCTGATCAGGTGGACTACATCAACGCCCACGCCACGGCCACCATCCAAGGCGATAAAGAGGAAGCGGCGGCGGTCCGGGAAGTTTTTGGCGATCACGTTCCCATTAGCAGCCTGAAAGGGTATATGGGCCATACGTTGGGCGCCTCCGGCGCTATTGAATTGATCGCTTCATTAATCATGATGCGGAAGAATGTGATCTATCCAACCCTTAATTTGGATGAACCGGATGCGGCCTGCCAGGGCATTTTTCATGTTACACAGCCCATGGATAAAAAAATCGACGTGATTTTGAAAAATTGTTTTGCGTTTGGCGGGATTAATTCTGCTCTGGTGTGCAGAAGAGCAGACTAAGCCATTCCGAGGCATTTTAAGAATAAACCGTGGATATTTATTACGACACGTATAGCGGGAGATGGCAGTGATGGCTGAACAAGACATTGTAAATCTGGTAAACGGCGTATTCATGGAATCCTTTGAAATTCCGGGCGAAAAGCTCGTTCCGGAGGCGAAGATATTTACTGATCTGGGCCTGGACAGCCTGGATATTGTTGACCTGGTGGTCGCATTGCAGAAGAAATTCGGGGTGACCATGCGGGATGATGAACGTGTCCGCGCAATACGTACATTGGAGGACATATATAACTTCATTCAGATCCTGAAACAAGAGAACCGCAAATAATGCGATTCTTGAAGATTGCATATCTTAACCTGGCATTTTATGCGGCTTTTTTTGCATTTTCGCTGGCCGCGATTCCCGCCCTGACACTTTTTATGGTGCTTTGCGCACTTGTCTTTCCGCGGCGCTATGTGATGAAACGCCTCCGCCGGGTAATCAGTTGGTGGGGGTGGGTTGTAATTCACCTGTACGTTTTGTCGTTCTCATTAGTGCAGATCAAGCATGAAGGCATTGTTAAACGGGATGCCAAAGGTCCCTTCATATTTGTGTGCAACCACCGTTCGGTCTCCGATGCGTTTTACATGGCCTTGCTGCCCCTGGAGGTGGTTCAAGTAGTCAATGTCTGGCCGTTTCGCATCCCGATATTAGGGATTGTCGCAAAATTGGCGGGCTACATCAGTTTGTGGGAGACGCCTTTTGAGGAATTTGCGGCCAAGACCTCTCAATTGCTGCGGGACGGCGTTTCGATTGTCGCCTTCCCCGAAGGAACGCGCTCCCGCGATCAGTTGGTGGGGCAGTTTCACAGTGCGATATTCCGTGTTGCCCTGGAGACCAAGATCCCTATCGTGCCGTTGTGCATCACGGGGAGTGAAAACATTCCGCCAATAGGCTCGTTGTTATTACGGCCGGGGTGTATCCGGATACGGCAGCTCACGCCCATCGCTTGGGAAGAATATGGGCATATGAATCCATATACCTTAAAAAACCACATGCGCCAGATTATCATTGATGAAACAGCCGTGATGGAAAAATGAAATGCATGACATAAAAACAGAAGCTTAACCAGAACAGGCCTGGGTTTAGCCAAAAGGCCTTAAAAAAGTCCTCAACTTGGACACATGAGGGTGTTTTTGTATATATTTTTTTCGGGAGGTATTTATGAGTTCGTGCTTTTTACCCATACAACCTTTTGAGTTTTCCGAACAGGAGATTGCGGAGACGGTTCGGGAGAATCGTCTCCTTTCCATGGAAATAGAGTTCAGCCAGCGCTGCAATTTGCGCTGTCAGTATTGCTATTACGCCGACAAAACAAGTTTTGAGAATGGACTCACCCGTGAAGAAATTCATGACGTTTTACTCCAGGCAAAAGCGCTGGGGGCCAGAAAGATCATCATCCTGGGCGGCGAGCCGATGGTGTATCCCCATATCATGGAGACGCTCCATTTTCTTCGCACGGAGGACCTCTATGTTGAAATGTTCACGAATGGTTACCGTATAAGTCCAGATATTGCGCAGCAGTTGTTCGACATGCAGGTGTTCGTGGTGGTGAAAATGAACAGCCGTGCCGAACACATTCAGGATGCGCTTTCCGGAAAAAAAGGCGCGTACAAGAATATTCAGGAGGCTTTTAAGAATCTATTGCATGCCGGGTATCCAGGAGAGCAACCTCTTCTAGCGGTGAGCAGCATCATTTGCCAGCAAAACATAGACGATGTCCCTGCGATGTGGGAATGGCTTCGCGATCAAAACATCATTCCCTATTTTGAAATGATTACACCACAGGGACGGGCGCGCGCGAATGAGTGGTTGTATGTGGATATCGGACGTCTGGAAAAACTGTTTTACGCGCTGTCCGAACTGGATCGTGTCAAATACGATATTCACTGGGAGCCGCAACCGCCGCTGGTGGGCATAAAATGTCAACGGCATCAGTATTCCTGCCTGGTGAACGCCCAAGGATATGTCTTCCCCTGTGTGGGGACAAATATCCCCGTGGGGAATATCCGCGAGCGAAAGCTAGCGGATATCATCCGGGAGAGCGAGGTAATCCAGGATCTGAGGAATTACCGAAAGTACATAAAAGGCCCCTGCAGAACCTGCGAAAAGTTAAGCGAGTGTTACGGGTGCCGTGGAGCAGCCTATCAACTCACCGGAGACTACCTGGCCTCCGATCCCTGGTGCTGGCACAACGCCAACAAGCAAAATGACATTGTTCATTTGCCCGTGTCCGCGGATCACATCATTCCACAAAAACTATCCATGCGCGTGATTGACAAGCTGGAAAAAGTGAGTGAACGGATGGGTCAGGCATCGGTGAGCATATCGAATGACATGCTGTTTGTGCGCGAGGATGGAACGCTTGACGAGGCAGTGTATCTGGAACTGATAGCGCAGACGATTGCAGCCCTGAATGGGTTTAAAATGCTTGGCGTGAGCGATGCTTCGCAAGATGGCTATCTTCTGGGCGCCCGGAACCTTGAAATTCTCGGCGTAGCGGGGATTGGGGATCTTCTGACGATAACCGTAAATAAAGTCGCCCGTTATGGCGATTTTGGCATTGTATTGGGGCAGGTGTTCCGAGGCGATGAAATGCTTGCACAGGGCGAAGTGAAGATCTGGCAAAAGGACATGGAATCATGACCAGGACGGGTTCATGGAAGGCATGGGTTATTTTTCTGGGCATAACCTTTCCGGTAGTATGCGGCGCCTCCGATCCCAAGGCCATTTTACTTCGCATAGAACAGAAAATGTCCGAAGTCAAGACCATAGAAGCGGATTTTACCCAGGAAAAAATACTTGCGGCCTTCAAGCGTCCGTTGCTGTCCAAAGGGAAGATCTTCATTCAAAAACCACTCTTGTTTTCATGGCGCGTGGATGCGCCGGTCAGGTATTGCATGGTTATCAAGGAGGATTCTCTCAAACAATGGGACGAGGAGACGAAACAGGTCCAGCACATATCCTTGACGGATAAGCCTGGTTTTTCCGATGTAATTGCCCAGATAAAAATCTGGTTTTCGGGGGAATATTCTTCGCTGGTGAAGGAGTATGCGGTGAAGGTTCTTTCGGAAGAGCCGGCGCAATTGGAGTTTTCGCCCAACGCATCAAGTCCGGCCGCGGAAGTAATAAAGACAGTGCGTGTTGCGTTTGAATCGGATGAACGCTATTTGCGGGAAATCTATATTGAGGAAAAAGGCGGCGATAAGACGACGATCACCTTCTCATCGGCAAAACTGAACACAGCCATCGATCCCTCCGCATGGGAAGTGAAGCCTGATGCTAAATAGCCTTTTCGATTCAATAAACAGCCTTCTTGAGCGGCACAAGCTGTTTATCGCGGCTTCCATAGGAATCCTGATTCTTCTTTCCGTGGCAAATCTTTTTCGCCTTCCCTATGACAACACCATCGAAACGATGCTGCCGGTGGATCGCGATATTATGCGGGACATGCGCTTTCTGCGCGAGTCAGGCTTTTCAGACAAGCTTGTAATTTCCTTCGGGCTCAAAGACGAAACACACACCCTGGAGGATTTGCTCCACGCGGCCGGCCAGTTTTCGGATAGGCTGGAACCACCCCTCGTCAAGGAGGTGATTAGCCGGATATCGCCACAAAACATGCCGCAGGAAATGGCCTCTTTTCTTCACTATCTGCCGCAGCTTCTGGGCCCCGAAGCCCTCGATGCCATGTCAAAGAAAATAAATCCAAAGGATGTCCAAGACCGGTTGCGGTTCATCTATCGCCAGTCCTTGACCCCGGGCATTTCCTTCAGTATCCCCTATTTGCTGACGGATCCGCTGGGTGTGTCGTCCGGCATCGTAAACAATATTGGGAAGCTTTCCATGTCCCTCGGCTATGACGTGGTGGTGAAGGAGGGGCATCTCGTCAGCAAAGACAGCCGCCATACGATGATCATAGTCAAGACGCCGGTGATTCTCACGGAGGGGTTTGGCGCGCGGGATCTGGTGAATTATTTACAGGAAAGGATAAAAGAACTTCCGGAGTATGTATCCGCCGATATCATTGCCGGGCACATGCACACGGTGGGCAACGAGGATACCGTTAAACGGGATATCTGGCTCATTACATGCATAGCCACGACATCATTTTTGCTGTTGTTTCTTTTTGTTTTCCGTGATCCCGTGGCGGTGGGGATCTTCCTCATTCCTGTCGGGGCCATACTTGTTTCCATCAGCATCACGGGATTTGTTTTTGATACGCTGTCGTACTTTGTCGTCGGGATGTGCAGCGTCATCGCCGGCATCGCCGACGATTACGGGATCTTTGTGTATGTGGCGGTCCGGAAAAAAGCCGGCGGCCTGGAATCCGTCAAGAAGGTGTTCACGCCGGTGCTCTTGGGTGGCCTGACCACCATAGGCACCTTTGCCGTGTTTTTTCTATCCAGCATTCCCGGATACCGGCAGCTTGCGTTTTTGTCCAGTGTCAGTATAGCCCTGTGCCTCGTGTTCACCTTGTTCCTTCTCCCCCACTATCTGAGCAAGGCCAAAATCGTTGAACCGGGTAAAACTATGCCCCCGCCAGCGATTCCCATCAGATCAAAAAGGTATGACCATTTCGTGATTGCATTGTGGGTATTGATCCTGGCGGCTATGATGATCCAAGCCAAAAATTTACATATGGACAATGATATCGCCCGTTTTGACGGAGCGGGCCCAGAAGTGTTTTCCGCGGAGGATCGGTTCCACGAAACATGGGGGGGCAAGATCTTGCCTGCTATTCTGGTAGTTTCCGCCGGAACCCTTGAGGAAGCATATCAGGTCAATACGGAGATATATGAGGCCGCCAAACAAACGATCGGAGCGGATAATTTCAGCAGCCTTGCGGCCCTATGGCCGGGCATGAACACCCGGAAAGACAATCTCTTGCGCTGGCGGAATTTTTGGTCCCCGGAAAAAGAAGAGGAATTTAAAAAGCTGCTGTTGGAGCATGGCCGGGCCTTTGATTTCTCGGAAGATGCTTTTCAGCCTTTTTTCGAGCAATTGCATCAGACGCAAGATCTGACGGTGGAACCAGTGGGATTGGACTTTTTCGACCGGCTGAAAGACCAGTTCGTCGTTAAAAAACAAGGCGGGTACAACATACTGTCGTATTTCCCCGATCAGGCTGATTACATCGCGGCATTGTCGGCGGTGTGCAGCGGGCATCCGGGAACCTTTGTCGTATCGCGCAAGCATTTTTCCAGCGAAATTTCCAATGCCCTCGGTTCGGAAATTGTGTATATTGCCATACTGTCCGTGCTCTTAACCGTGGCGTTTACCTTTATCTTGCTGAGAGACCTGAAAATGACCATTCTGGCCATGGTCCCGCTTGTAACATGCATTGTCATGATTGCAGGGGCAATTCCCCTGTCCGGCTTGAAATTGTCCATGCCGAGTATCCTCGCCACGATGGTGGTGGTGGGCATTGTCACGGATTACGGCGTGTTTATCGTGTATTACTGCAAAAATCGATATGAAACCGGAACGTATTTGGCGGTGACTTTTGCCGCAGCCACCACGCTGATCGGGACAGGCGCCCTTCTGTTTGCGCATCATCCGGTGATGTTTTCCATTGGCATGACGCTCACAACCGGAGTATTTGCAGGATATCTCTCCAGTTTGATCGTGATTCCCCCGCTATACAGATGCTGGGTCAATGAAAAGGACCAGATGGTATGATGCGCACATGCATAACATTGTTGTTAACAGCCTTCATTACTTCGGGCTGCCACACCGTGCCGTTTCAAAAGACCCATTATATGCCACTAAAGGGTGTGGATCCGGCCCAGGTGCGCGCCCAGTTTATAGATCGGCTCCCGGCATCCTTTGAAACGATAAACTCCACGGTATTTGCCTATCGCTTCTTGAAAGTTTCTTGCTTGGGGCCTGCGCGCATCGATATAGTGAACAATCGTTTTACCGTGATTGGCATGAACCATGTTGGCGTAAAGCTGTTTGAATTGAATTATACGAATGGCGCTATTGGGGAGACCTATGTCTTCCCCGAGCTTCAAAAACATGAAAATTTCGCCAAGGGTGTATGCGAGGATATAGCAAGGATTTACCTGGACCTAGTGCCCCCCGAAACGGCACATATTGTGTTGAAAAAGCGCAAGGTCATTTTTCGCGCACACGCGGATGGCGGCGTGATGGAATATATCTTCGCAGGTCCGGACCAGTATTTAACGGAGAAACGGTTTTGTAAGGATGGCCGAAAAATCTGGTCTGTACGCTATTATGAATATACAAGCGACCATGGGAAGGTGTTTCCGGGAGGAGTAGTTCTCCGGCATTATGGATACAACTATTACCTGGTTATACGGTTAAAGGAGATACTTGAACATGAGTAAACTGACCAGGGAAATAAAAAATTACATGCACGATTTGAAAAGCCATCCGGAGGATGGGATTACGGCCTCGTTCAGTTTTCCCGAAGAATTCATCGGTTTTCGCGGGCATTTCCCGGGAAAACCCGTTTTACCAGGTGTGTGCAAGATCCAGGCGATACTATGCATGATCGAGACCGCCATGCAGAAAACGCCCAAGTTGAAGGAAGTGGCTTCCGCCAAATTTTTTGCTCCCATTACCGCCAATGAAGAAGCTTTTTTTACCGTGCGCATGATACCTCAAGGAGAGGACGAAGGCCGGGCCAAGGCGGTAATCCAACGGAAGGACAAAAAGATTGCTGAAATCCACCTGCGCGTATCGTTTTAGCGCATCCGAGGAGAGAACATGTTAAGACGAAGAACCGGCGGATATTTTGAGCGCATAGAAGGGGCGCCCGCCCCCATATCCATCCTGGTGAAACGGCGGGTGGCGTTAAGTGAAGTGGATGTGATGGGGATCGCCTGGCATGGCCGCTATCCTGTTTTTTTCGAAGAGGCGTGGCAAGCGATGGCCCGCCAGTGCGGATTGTCCTACCAGGATTTTTTCGAAGCCAACGTGCAAGCGCCGATAGTTCAGATCCATATTGATTACCACCGGCCCCTCCGGCTTGAAGAAGAATTTACCGTCCGCACGCTGATTCCCTGGTGTGAAGGCGCCAAGTTCCTGACGGAATACGAAATACGAGCGCATGACGGAACCTTAATCACCACGGGGTATACCGTGCAGTTATTCATTGACGGACGTACGGGAGAACCCTTGATTGCTTCTCCGGATCTTCTGGAAAGAATGCGCGCCCGGTGGAAGGCGGGAGAGTTTTCATGTCTCGAATGAACCCGGTCATAGTGGCCTGCGATATGACGACCGCTTATGGCGAAGGCATTGGGGCATGCTGGGACGGGCTCCTGTCCAACACACGCGCCATCCGGAAGGTAACACGGTTTTCCACGCAATCCTTTCACAGTTCAAAGGCGGGCATCGTTGAAGGGCTTCAATACAAGCAGGATGCCTCTCTCGCAGTGCAACTGTTAGAACCGCTTTTCCGAAAACATGCCGCCAAGATACCACCGGATGCGCTTGTAATCCTTGCCACCACTGTAGGGGAAATCGATCTCCTCGAAAGGAGTGTATTGGAAGGCACTGGCAATGCCGAATTAAGCCGTCCCGCACTACTGCTGGACAAGGTGAAGGGGTTTGCCGGTCTTGAAGACGATGGCATGGTCATTTCTAATGCCTGCGCCTCTTCCAGCACGGCCATCGGTTTTGCAGCCGGACTCATTGACAGCGGAAACCGTGATTGTGTTTTAGTCGTTGCGGTGGACGCGGTGACGGAATTTGTATTTTCCGGGTTCTCTTCCTTAATGGCACTCGATCCGGATACCGCTAAACCCTTCGACAAAAACAGGGCGGGATTGAGTCTGGGAGAGGGTGCTGGTTTTGTGCTGCTCATGAAACGGGAAAGGGCTGAAAAGGAAGGTCATTCCATTATGGGCGAAGTGGCGGGCTGGGCCGTATCGGAAGACGCCAACCATATGACCGGCCCCTCGCGGGAGGGCGTCGGGCTGCGTTTGTCTATACAAAAAGCCTTGAAAAAGGCAGGTTTGCCCAGCGGAGAAGTCGGCGCCATATCCAGTCACGGTACGGGAACCGTCTATAACGATTCCATGGAGATGAAGGCGTATAACGCTGTTTTCGCGGACCGCATGGTGCCGATCTATTCCATAAAAGGGGCTCTTGGGCACACGATGGGCGCCGCTGGCTTGATTGAAACAGTAATTGCACTTGAGGTTTTAAAAAAAAGAATCATTCCCTCCACTGTAGGATTAACTGATATTGATCCGGAGGCCGCTGGGTGGGTGTCATGTGAAAAACGCTCCCTGGACAAACAAGTGGTCTTGATTAACAACGCCGGATTTGGCGGAGTCAATGCAAGCTTGGTGATAAAACCATAAAAGAGTAAAAACATTTTATGCGAACAAACCAACAGGATAGACCCGGAAAGGAAGCATGCGGTTGGATCAAAGGGGATCACTGCGGTTGCGCCCTAAAAGGTCTCACGTGGCCGTTTACGGAGTTCAAGACGTTGACCGCTCAATTACTGCACGACCATATTCTGGCCTATCCCATTGAAAATTTTGCGCGGTTTGATGAAGCGTCCAGACATGTCACTCTTTCCGCGGCGCTGGCCCTTTATGATGCCGGCATTGCCTACGCGAAGGGAAAGAAACAAAATATAGGAATACTAGGGACGAATCCGGATGGCGCCCTGATTTCGAATCTTGCCTATTTCGAGGATTATTTAGCGGGCGGCAGAACGCTTGGCCGCGCGAAGTTCTTCATATATACACTTCCATCGAGTCCTTTGGCTGAAGCAGCCATCCACCTCGGTTTGCAAGGCCCGATGACGTATATGTTAGCGGCCAAGACTCCCCGGGAAACACTGTGGGCGCACGCCGGTTTATTGATAAAGAACGAAGAGGTGGAGGCCATGCTGGTTATCAGCAGTACTTCAGAAGCAACGGAATGCCGCGTTTTAACAGGAGAATATGCGTGAAGATACAACTTATTTACCCGAAGTGGCCGAAACTGAAGAATCAACCGGAATTCAATCTTCCCCCGCATGGTCCTGTGTGCTTTGCCGCTACGCTTCCCAGTGATGTGGAGATCGCGTTTTGCGACGAAAATGTTGACGATTTACAGATCGCGGATGATGCAGATCTGATTTGTATGTCGGTTATGCTGAGTTGTCAAATTCCGCGGGCGTGGGAAATTGCGGATCACTGCCGCGCAATGGGAAAAACGGTCCTCTTCGGCGGGATTGCATCGATGCTCCATTACGAGGAGACTCTTGAACATGCGGACAGTGTTTTTCTGGGTGAGACAGAAGGGAGGATGGAAGATGTCTTGAAGGATTTTCGCGAAGGACGCTTGCAAAAGACCTACAACTTCTTTCATGATTTTCCGGATACAAGACTCATCGGCACCGCCCGCAGGGATATACTCCACCGCGAACGGTACACGTTTCGCGGGTTGCAGATGGTGGATCTGGTGCACGCGTCCCGTGGCTGCCATTTCAATTGTTTCCCCTGTTGCACGCCATACCTGGGAGGGCGCCGTTTCCGCCCCCGCCCGTTCGACAATGTGGTGAGGGAAATGGAAAGCATAGAGAATAACCGTTTATTCATTGTGGATAATTCACTTGCACAGGATGATGAGTGGGAAAAGGGCCTGTTTAAAGCCATTGCACCCCTGAAAAAGAAGTGGGTATCGCATCCCATAAAAGATATTGATGAAATACTCGATTTGGCGGTAAAAGCCGGGTGCTGGTATGTATACCAGGCGATTATTGACACTTCCGATCATATCCGGAGCCGCATTATGCGATTGAAAGAACGCGGCCTCGGCGTGGAAGGCACGGTAATTCTCGGCATGGATGATCATGATGAGGATTATATTAAACGGCTGGTGGATTTTCTTATCGAAGTCGAGCTTGACATGGCGGAGTTTACAATTTTGACCCCTTTCCCGCACACGCCGATTCGGCAACAGTTGGCCGAAGAAGGACGCATCTTGCATAATGACTGGAAGCGGTATACGGGAGCGGAAGTGGTCTATAAACCAGCCAAAATGAGCATAGACTCGTTGCAGGAAATGTTTGAATATGCCTGGAATACCTTTTATGCGGACTTTAGCAAAGAAGTAAAGATGGGGAAAATGTATTATAAGGTTGTAGAGAAAGAAATGCTGGATGGCACTTATCGCAGCCCCCGGCTTGATCCACAGCGGCGCCGGAGAAACAATAAGCCATGAGAGTGTTGCTGATATCGGCGAATACCGCCAGCACGCCATACTCAGTCTATCCCCTGGGCCTGAGCATGGTGGCTGCCCGTGTGCATCAGGCGGGTCATGAGGTTAAACAGTACGACTTCCTGGCAAGCGGCAGATCGTTCGATGCACTGCAGCAGGAAGTGAACGGCTTTTCCCCGGAGGTTATCGGAATATCCATCCGAAACATAGACAATGTCAATCTGTTAAACGAACAACGCTACCTTGATGCGGTGAGCGATATCGTAATGAACCTGCGCACGGCGAGCCGCGCGAAAATCATTTTAGGGGGATCGGGCTTTTCGATTATTCCGGAGGCCATCCTGAATAAAACAGGCGCGGATTATGGGATAGTAGGCGAAGGGGAAGAGCAATTGCTGGTTTTTCTGGATAACGCCGTCCAAGGAAAATACCCGGAAGAGAAAATTCTGCATTCGGCGGAAAGACTGCCGGCCCATCAAATACCTTCCGCTTTATACGATAGCGGGTTGATGGAATTCTACCTGCAAAGCGGCCATGTCGCGTCGATCCAAACAAAGCGGGGCTGTACACAGGCATGTGCGTATTGTTCGTATCCGTTGCTGGAAGGCCACTCGATTCGGCCCCGGGCGTCCAAGGATATTGTCGACGACATAGAAACGTTACTTGAAAAACACAAGGCCCAGTATATTTTTTTCACCGATTCTGTTTTTAACGACAATCAGGGGAACTACTTGGCCGTTCTGCATGAAATGAAGAATAGAAAACTCGTTGTGCCCTGGACCGCCTTCTTCAAGCCTGACGGGCTGACGAAGGAATCAATTGCCCTGATGAAAGAGACCGGGCTTGCCGCTGCGGAGATCGGGGCAGACGCACCCACGGACGCCACGTTGAAGGGCTTGGGAAAATCCTTTTCTTTTAATGATGTTCGTTCGTGCAATGACCTGTTTTTAGACCATGAAATCGCGACCGCCCATTATTTTATGTTCGGATGCCCCGGCGAGACTCAAGAAACCGTGGCGGAGGGGATTGAGAACATTAAGGGGTTGAAAAAAACGGTATCCTTCATTTTTATGGGCATCCGGATCCTGCCGCAAACAAAGCTGGCCACGTTAGCGGAAACTCAAGGAATTATATCTGCTGATCAAGATCTGCTCGAACCAGTTTACTACATCGCCCCCGGAATCGATCCAACATGGCTTACCGACACGCTTACGGCGGCGTTTAGCGGGGTGCGCAATTGTGTGTTTCCCCCGGATTCCCTGGATGACAGCCTGGCATTTCTTCATAAGCTGGGATACACGGGTTCGCTTTGGGACATGCTCATTCCAAAAAATTCTACTCGGGGGCACAGACGGAAGTGATGCCGAAAACGCCAAACGATATTTCGCGTATCTGGGCCGTAATACCGGTCTTTAACAACAAGGATACGGTGGTGGATGTTGCCCGCCAGGCACGGCATTGGTTGGAACATGTCGTGGTGGTGGATGACGGATCAACGGACACGGACGTTGAAAAATTGTTTTCCGGGGCGGATATAACCGTTCTCAAACATGAACGGAATCTTGGCAAGGGGGCGGCATTGTGCACGGCCTTGAATTATCTCCATGGCAAGGATGCGGTGTATATGCTTACCCTCGATGCCGACGGCCAGCATGATCCCAATGATATCGAGCATTTTCTCCCGCTGCTCCAAGAAGACGATGGAACCATTATTCTGGGAGTCCGGGACTTTAACGCGCCGAACGTTCCAAAGAGCAGCCGGTTCGGACGCGCTTTTTCCAATTTTTGGCTGCATCTTGAAACCGGACAGATGGTGGAGGATTCCCAAAGTGGATTTCGTGCATATCCTGTGAACTATCTCGCGCAGATGAAGCTGGAGGGCCGGCGGTATGATTTTGAGGTAGAGGTGCTCACGCGCGCGGTATGGTCCGGATTAACATTGAAACAAGTTCCTATTCGCGTGTTCTATCCCCCGGCGGAATTGCGGGTAAGCAGTTTCCGCCCGGTTCTGGATAATGTACGCATCTCGTTGATGCACATGCGCCTGGTTGGCCGGCGGCTCATACCGTGGCCACATCCTAAATTAATCAAACGGGGCCGGGCAGGAAATGCGATAAATTCACTGATGCATCCCATTGCTTTGTTGAAACGACTGCTACGTGAAAACGCCACCCCCTTGGGATTGGCCGTTTCCGCCGGCGTGGGAATCTTTATGGGAACGCTTCCCCTGATTTTCATGCATATCCTGGCGATTGCATATGTAACGGCCCGTTTGCATCTTAATGCGGTAATGGCGCTTGCGGTACAGAACCTCTGCATGCCGCCCTTTGTGCCGTTAGCCTGCATTGGTGTCGGACACTTTGTGTTGTACAGGCAAGGATTCGATGATGTGACATGGCGAACGGTTGTCTTGGAACTTCCGGATCGCCTGTTGGAATGGCTGATCGGCTCTCTAATCCTGGCCCCCGTATTGGCCTCTGTCATGGGAGTTATTGTATTCATTTTTGCACGGTTGTTTCAGCGAATGTCGATGGGGCAGACCAATGGATAAAAAATCGCCTGAATTTCAAGAAAGACACCGTGGAAACGCGCTGGGTTTCTGGATTTTTGGGTTTTTCCTCAGGATTTTTGGACTGCGGGGCGCCTATGGCTTTCTGCACTTCGTTTGTCTCTATTACCTTCTTTTCGACCGGCCTGCGGTAGCCGGCGCGGACGCCTACATTCAAAGGCGGTTTCCCGGGGGTGGTTTTATCCGTTCCAGGTGGCGTGTATACCGTTTATTCATCAGCCAGGGGAAACAGCTTATCGATCGGTATGCCGCCATTGCAGGACTTGTTCAATTTAATATCAAGGCGGAAGGGGAGGAACAGTTAGCGGAATTGTTGCGTAACCGGAAGGAAGGGCTTATTTTATTAACCGCCCATATCGGTAATTGGCAAGTGGCATTGACTACCTTGAGGAATTTGAACCGGACGGTGCACCTGGTGATGCGGCCCGAGGATAATGAGGCGGTTGCGCGCGCACTAAGCCTAAGCAGGGAAAGCGATTTTATACGCATCATTTCTCCGGAAGCTGATCTAGATGGAGTATTTCAGATAATGAACGCGCTGAAGCAAGGCGACGTAGTATCCATTATGGGTGATCGGAAGTACGATTTTGACGCGATTGACGTGTCCTTTCTTGGCGCTATGGCCTATTTCCCATATGGAGCGTTTGTCATTGCCGCGGCAGTTGGATGCCCGGTGGTAGTATTGTTACCGGCAAAGCTTTCACACAAAAAATACCTTATCGATGTGCACAACGTGTTGCAGCCTTGTTATAGCGGCGCGGCAGGAAAAAAAGAGTCGTTGCGCCCCTATGTACAGGAATTTTCCAATATTCTGAGCAACTATGTTGAACACTATCCCTATCAGTGTTTTTTATTCCATGATGTCTGGAGAAACTAAAGAGAGGAGTGGCGATGGACGAACATAATGAACAGGAACTGGCGGAAATTCGGAAAGTGTTGAAAGAGCTTCTGGTGACTAATCTGAATCTCGAGGACATAGAACCGGAGCAGATCAAGGACGATGAAATTCTCTTTGGACAAGGCCTCGGCCTTGATTCGCTGGATGCCGTGGAAATTGTCGTTCTCCTGCAACGGAACTTCGGTCTGGAAGTAAAAGACATGAAGGAAGGCAAGAAGATATTTTATTCGCTGGACACGCTTGCGCGGTATGTTTTGGAAAATAGAAAGCAATAGCCATGAGCCGCGGCAGCATGGTCATTTCTGGAATGGGAGTGGTTTCTGGCTGTGGAAACAATGTCCATGAAACGTTGGACAATTTTTCCACGGGATGCAGAAAAGGCGGCCCGCCTTCATTATTCAAAACGGACTTGCCATACCCGGTCTTTGAAGTTCCAGGATTTCAAGCAGGCGATGGCACTGTCATGCGCACGTTCGAACTTGCCGTTGCCGCGGCGAATGAAGCGATTCGAGAAAGCGGGTTGGAAAACACCCTGCTGGCGCATCGGGTGGGGGTGTGCCTTGGAACCACCGTTGCCAGTCAATTGAATGATGTGGATTTCTACCGCGCCTATCGCAATACGGGAAGCGCGCCCATGCATTCCGTGGATCGGTACTTGAATGGAAATCTGGCGGGGGCCATTCAGCAGAAATTTCATTTGTCCGGTCCGGCCTGCACGGTGGTAAACGCCTGTTCTTCGGGAACCGATGCCATCGGGGTGGGGATCTCGTGGTTGCGCGCGGATATGTGCGATATTGTGATCTGCGGGGGGGCGGATGAACTCAACCGTGTTCCTCTTTGCGGCTTTGGGTCATTGGGAATAGTAAGCGATTCTCTGTGCAAGCCCTTCGACAAAGACCGGTCGGGGCTCAACTTGGGGGAAGGGGCGGGCATACTAATCATCGAGAAAGAGAACGTTTTACGAAAACGCGGACGGGAAAAGGAATTTTGCATTTCGGGTTATGGATTGGCGGCGGACGCGTATCATCTTACGGCGCCCAGGCCAGACGGCAGCGGGCTGGAAGCTGCCCTGACCCATGCCATGAACGAAGCGGGGATTTCACCGGGACAAGTGGCGTTCATCAATGCCCACGGCACGGCCACGCGGGATAATGACAAAGTCGAAGGCGACGTCTTGGCACGGGTGTTTGGTTCCAAGGTGCAGTTTCTTTCAACGAAAGGATATACCGGGCACACTCTGGGCGCCGCAGGCGGATTGGAAGCTGTATTCACGGTGTTGGGCTTGCGGGAAGGCTGGATTCCTCAGAGCATTGGTTTTGAAAACGAGGATGACGAAATAGGCATTGCCCCGGTCCGCGAAAAGACTATCATCAACGGAAACTATGCCGTATCCACATCGCTTGCCTTCGGTGGAAACAATTCCGCGATTGTTATCGAAAAGGAATAACGCAATTTATGAATATTGCAGGAATAGGAATTGTATTTAACCGGGGCCGGGGATTGCCTGCGCTGGAAAAGGCTCTTGAAGAGGGTTGGGTGCCCCCCACCGCTTCGAGGTATTCCGTATCGGACGATTTTATTAAAGACAGGGTGATACTGAAAGAGATGCGCCGGGCGGACACTTTCAGCAAGATGGCCTGCCTTGCGGCGCATGATGCGGTTGCGGATAGCGGGTTGAGCGTTGCGGGAAAGAGTTCTCTGGGGATTATTCTGGCGTCTGCTCTCGGACCCTATGTGACTACCTTCAGGTTTCTCGATGACATCCTCCAATATGGGGACGCAAAGGTGTCTCCAACAGTCTTTTCACATTCCGTTCATAATGCCGCGGTGTCGTATATTGCCTTGTGCCTGCAAAGCCGCGGTCCCACGTTGACCATCACCCAATTCTCTCAATCATTTTACCAGGCGCTTTTGCTTGCGGAAGCATGGATGCTGGAAGACCGTTGCACGCATGTTCTGGTGGGCAGTGCCGAACAATGTGATGACATCCTGGAATATGTATGCCGCCAAAAAATCCATCTTGCGGAGGATGGAAAAATTGAACCGTTTCTTTTTTCTGAATCGCCAAAAGCCGTTCCTGGCGAGGGCAGCGTTTTTTTTCTGCTGGACAAGCAAGAAACTTCGGGAAAATATGGAAAAATTTCGATACACGGCGATAATGGCGTTCAAGGCTTGGATATGTATCTGCTGGAGTGTAGCGGCCTGACGGGAGATGAGGCTGTGTATCGGAACGACGCCAAGGCAGGGCCGCTGATTTCCAGTTACACCCCCCTTTTCGGAAGCATGATGTCGGGGATCGGTTTCTCATGCGCGGCGGCTGCCCTTATGCTGAAAAACCAGCGATACTATGCCGCCCCGGTTCAGAGCAACCCGCATAATGCGCCTTTATGCGGCGGGCATCAGTCAGCCCCTCTTAATACGATACGTTGCATTTCATATGGATGTCATAATGAGAAAATGGAGTTCACCCTAAAACACGCCCATGGTTAATACGAAACAAATTGAGGAAAAACTTGTCCAGCGCGTTGCCGCCATTTTGTCCACGGATGCCGTTAAAGTAAAACCCGAAACACCCTTGCATACGCTGGGCATGGACTCGCTGGGTTTTGTGGAACTGCTTGTATTCATTGAGAAAGAATTCAAAATTAAGCTCATGGAATCCGGACTGGAACGGGAAGATTTCAAAACCATCCGGGCATTGGCGCAACGCATCAGCAAGGTTAACGAATGAAACGGTATCTCACGGGCATTGACTGGATAGTCCATTCGTTGGATTATGCCGGCAAATCGCAGTGCGGCGTCGGTAATGCCTCTGAGATTGTCCTTGAGTTGAACGGCCGCCCGGATGCGGAGGAACTCCAAACCGCATTGGTTGGTTTTTTGCAGAAGTTTCCTGTAGTGAATGGAGTTCCTTCACGCGCCTTAAATTTGTGTCCCTATTGGAAAATACCCGCCCCCGGGAAAATGCTGCCCATTCATGTAACCACACGGCATCTGGAAGAAACAGATGATCCGTCGTTATCCATGACTGCACAGGTGAACACGCCGTTTGAAAACAAAAGGACCCATTTGGCTTTCTATCTTCTTGACACTCCTGAACGTGCCTTCTTGTGCATGACGTTTGACCACCGGCTCATGGATGCCAGAGGCGCGGAGGCATTCCTCGCCCTGTTTCAACGATATTATGAAAAAAATGACCTCCCGCAGGTGGTTTTGGAAGAACCTTCACATCTTGATCATTGGAAAGAAAATTTCCTGGCGGGCCAGCAGGTAAATCGGTTTTTCCTTGGGCTCTCGAAGGATAAGCCCCGCATCCTACCGCTTCAAACCCATAGCCGGGATTGCCGTTTTTTGTCTGCTTCGTTTGATGCCGTTCAATCCGCCAGAATTGTAGAGATCGCCTATGAACAGGCGGGATACCTGATGCTTATGCCTTTTCTGTTGGCAAAGACTATCCAGGTTATGCATCGGATAGTTGATTCCCGGAACACGGAGGGCCCGGCGTACCTGGTGCCGGTTTCGGTGGATACCCGTCCACAGGATACGGTTAATAAGGAAATATTCTTCAATTACGTATCGTTTTTTTTCTTCCGTGCCGGGGTTGAATCCGCAGGCGATTTTCCCGTGCTCTTAGAGAATATCAAACAGCAGATGTACGGCCAGGTGAGTGCCAAACTGCCCGAAGCGCTAACGAAAGCGAGCCTGCTGCTCCGCATTGCCCCACTGCCCATGGTGAATTTCTTCCTGCGGCGCATGTCAAACAAAAGTTTCGCGTCCTTTTCTTTTTCGTTCGTGGGCAGTGCATATGATTTGCCCAATTTCATGCGGGGAGAAGTGCACAATATTTTGCATTTCCCCCGTGTGCCGAATCCGCCGGGGATCGGTGTTTTTTTCACGCAATTCAAGGGCAAACTCAACGTCACGCTGTCATATTTTGACGGGATGTTGTGCAATGACGAGGCGCTTCAGATCATTGCAGAACTCAAGGCGATTGCAAATGCAGCCTGAAACAATACCATGTGATGTGCTGGTGGCCGGCGCGGGTGTTTCCGGATTGGCCGCCGCCATCGCCGCCTCGGAAAGAGGCGCCAAGACACTTCTAATTGAAAAGAATGATTATATAGGTGGCACGGTGATTGCCGGAATGCACCGCTATCTCTGCGGGCTGTACGGCACAGCGCCTTCCAAGACCCTCAATGCCGGCCTTTCACGGGCGCTTGTCAGCGTATTAACGAAACGCAATGCGGTCAATGGGCCGGTACGCCTTGGAAAAGTGTATGGGTTTCGTTTCAGGCCAAAAGATCTGCTCTGTGAGTTTAATGCCCGCATCCAAATGAATAAAAAAAATCTCAAGGTACTCCTGGAAACTCAACTCTATGCTATAACAAAAGAGAAGGAACGCATACTTGCCCTCTATGCCACTGTGAATAACACACCGGTCTGCATCGAACCGAAGGTGGTGATCGATGCGAGCGGTGACGGCGCAATTATTATGCTAAGCGGTGCAAAATACCAGGTTCGCCCTCCGAGTGGGCGTCAACTCGCCGGATTCAGTTTTCGCGTGGCCGGGATTAAAGGCGGCCGTGAAATGCTTGCCATTAAAGTTCCATATCATGTGAGATTCGCGACATGCATGCCGCTTGAAAAGAAAAATGAATGCATTATCCGGATGAATGTTCCCTCAGGCGCGGATACCGGCGAAATACAGAACGAGGCGAAGCGTCAGATGCACCGCTTGTGCCGCGTGCTGCCTGAATTCAACCATGCCTATATTGCCGAGTTTTCACCCTCGGTAACCGAGCGTGAAGGCCTTCGTTTACAGGGTGAATACACGCTGACGGCAAAAGATGTCCTGAGCGCACGGCACTTCGAGGACGGCGTGGTCAAGAGTGCATGGCCCATCGAATTGTGGACTGCCGAACGGGGCCCCCAGTATCGGTATTTGGAACCGGGTGCGCATTATGAGATTCCGTTGCGGTGCCTCAAATCGAAGCAAATAAACAATCTTCTGGCATGCGGACGGTGTATTTCTGCAACGCATGAAGCTTTGGGTTCGGTTCGTGTTGCCGGAACGTGTATATCCTTGGGTGAACAAGCGGGAATAACTGCGGTGAAATTATGCGAATCATATTAGTTAAACCTTATCCGGAACTGTTAATTGCAAAGCGGCTGCAACAGAGTTTTTTGCATCTGGAGCCGCTGGAACTGGAGATCGTTGCAGGGGGGATTCCAGCCGATAATGACATCCGAATCCTGGATCTGAGTTTGGAAAAGGATCCGGTGAATGCCTTCTCGGCCATGATACAAACGTGGAGGCCGGACCTTGTTGGATTTGGCGGATATAGTTCCAATGTGGGCGTGGTGAAGCGCCTGGCCGGTATGGCCAAGCAAATGCATCCAACGATTATCACCGTAGTCGGCGGAATCCATGCCACCCTGTTACCGGCGGATTATGCCATCAGCGACATCGACATCATTGTGCGGGGTGAGGGCGGGAACACCCTGGGTGAGGTTGTGCGCCGGGCAAAGGCGGGGGAACCGTTGCATATTGACAACTGTGCCCTTTCGCCGAGTGATCCGGAATTTTCGCATAAGGCGGAGCTCGCTCCACCCGCCTATCCGAAACCGGAGCAGATCCCACGGCCACGCAGGGATCTCGTCGACCGGTCACGCTATTTTTGCGTATGGTCTTCAAGTGACACGCCTAGGCTGAAAACGATGTTCCCTCGGGTGGCCAGCCTGCGGACCTCCATCGGATGCGCTTTTTCGTGCTCGTTCTGCGTCATTCCGCATCTGATGAACGGAAAATATTTGCAGCGCACACCAGAAGACGTGGTGGATGAAATCGCAGGGATCAAGGAAGAGTACATTTATTTTGTCGATGACGAAATGTTTCTGAATCCAGTGCGAACCCGGAAAATCGCGGAACTGTTGATCGAACGCGGCATCAAAAAAAAGTACACGAGTTGGGCGCGCAGCGACACTATTGTGCGCCATGCGGACGTATTGCGGCTCTGGAAAACGGCCGGGTTGGATACGCTGTATGTCGGGCTGGAATCAATGGACGAATCAAAACTGGATGAGTATAAAAAGCGGGTGCCGGTGGAAACCAACCAAAAGGCCATTGCCATGTTGCGGGAGATTGGCATCACCTTGCACGCGTCTTTCATTGTGCATCCCGATTTCAGCGTAGAGGACTTCCGGCGTTTGGAAAAGGTCGTGCTGGACGTCTGCCCGGCCGAAGTAACATTTACCGTCCTCTCGCCGTCGCCGGGAACTCAGTTCTGGCATGAACACAAGCACGAATTTATTTGCGATCCCTATCGTTTTTACGACTGCATGCATTCGATCTTGCCCACACGGCTCCCGCTGAAATTATTTTATGCGCATTTCAGCCGCTTAACTCAACTCGCATTGCGAAATAATCCGCTGCGAAGAAACAAAATCAAAATTCCTTTGCGGGATTTGTTCCGTGCGATTGTGTATGGAACACAATATATTATCGCGTTGCGCATGATTTACCGCGACTACCCCATGGAAACCAAATGACCAACATTGTTGAACGCATACGCTTGGAGACACGGGAATACCTGGCCAGTCTTGCCATTGCGGACGGCGGCCGCAGGATCACCTACGGCGATCTGCTGATGAGCGTGGATGAAGCGGGCGCTGTGCTGAAAAAACTGGGGGTCCAGCGGGGTAAGCGCGTGGCGCTGTTGTGCGACGACAGCATCGAATACATAATTATGAGCCTGGCGGTGTTGCAGTTGTCGGCGGTCATTGTACCGGTTCCTTTTGCGGCATCCGTGCAGGAAATCGAGACGGTGCTCCGGGAAATGAAGGTCAATTTCTTGATTTTTGAGCTAGGGCCGTATAAAGCGGCTGGGGCAAAGCGATTAAAGGCGGCGCGCGGCGTGGAGCGGAAATTCTGGTGTCTGGAGCGGCCTTCGGCAGGGAATCCGCCGGATGAGTTCTTCCGCATGAACCCGGCGTTCATCCGTTTTTCCTCAGGGACAACCGGGGCCAGCAAGGGGGTAGTTATTTCCCATGAAGCGATTGTTGAGCGGACCGATGCGGCGGACAAGGCACTGCACATCCGGCATGAGGATGCCATTTTGTGGGTGCTCTCGATGAGTTTCCATTTTGTAGTATCGATTCTATTATTTTTGCGGCGCGGGGCAACGATTATCCTGGCGGGGAATTCGTTCCCTGCGAGCCTGCTCACAGCGATTCATGAATTCCCGCCGAACTTCATTTATGCCGCGCCATTGCACTATCACCTGCTCACGCGGCTGGATGCGGTTCCGCCGGAGGCGCTGTCCAAGGTGCGGATTGCGGTCTCCACGGCGATTACGTTGCCACGGAAAATAGCGGAGGAGTTTCACGGAAAGTTCGGGTTCCAACTCAGTCAGGCGTACGGCATCATTGAAGTGGGCCTGCCGTTTATTAACCAATCGCAGGCGGCCTCGAAACAATGTTCTGTCGGAAAAATCCTTCCGGATTATCACATTAAAATCCGCAAACAGGATACGGTGGGGGTTGGGGAGATTTTCCTGAAAGGGCCGGGGTTCTTTTGCGCCTATTTTTCGCCGTGGAAAAGCGCAAAGGAAGTTTGCCGGGGCGGCTGGTTTAATACAGGAGACATCGGGCGGCTGGATGCACGGGGAAACCTTTTCATCCTGGGGCGCTCGAAGAATGTTATAAATTTCAACGGCATGAAGATCTTCCCGGCGGAGGTGGAAGCGGTGCTCAACCAGCACCCGTTGGTACAGGAATCGCTGGTGTACGGTGTGAAACACCCGGAGTATGGCACACTGCCCCTGGCGGATATCGTGTTGCGGCCAGGGGGCGAAGATCGCTTCTGTGTGGACGCCTTGCGCAGCTTTTGTTACCGGCATCTGGCCAAATACAAAGTGCCCAAGGAATTCCATTGTGTTCTAACTATTTCGAAGACGCTGAGTGGCAAAGTAAAACGAACTATTACCGATAAACAGTAAACTGGGGTTTACCAGGGACGAATACCTATGAAATCAGGCTGGAGGAAAGGATGTTGGATGGGGCTATTTGTTTCCATTTGGTGTTGAGGAGGAAAACAAAGAGAATGGGGATTTGGCGCCGGACGCAGAGATCGTTTTATTGGGGCTGACCCGAACGAATAAAGAGCGCGGTGATTTGTGTTGGCCGTCGGATGCGGAGGGAGAGGGGATTTTCGGTACAGGAGAGGTCGCCGTCCCAGCGGAGGAAAGTCCAGCCGGGGGCGGGTACTGGATTGAGGCAAATAACGGTGTTGCGGGGGTACTGATGGAGGATGGGTTCGGGACCAATGGCGCCGTTCGGAGAACATTTCACGGCTCCGCTGCCGAGGGTGGAGATCCGAAGAAGGGTTTCATTTGCGCCAGGAAGGGTTTTGGCAAGGGAATAGAAGAGCAATGGGCCTCCTCCGAAGCCTCCCAGGAGTATCGCGGCAAAAATAGTAAGGTGGATTCCCCCGGCAAGGCGCACAATTCTGGACATAGTCCTTCTCCCTTCATGAAGGATGGGCTCACTCTCTCGATACATCATGTCCAGACATGACATACCCTTCTCCATCCACTGTCACAACGCACATAGTGGCAATTCTCACACTCACTGCCGTCTGGAGCATGCCCCTGCTCCGCTGCAATAATGCCTCAGCCGCGCATGTTTTCCACCATCTCTTCCCTAGTTACTTATAGCGTAAAGAACACCTTGCATGGCAGATACACTTTGCATCAGCGCTACTGGCAGTCTTCCACTCGCATGATACGATTAACCCACTGTATCGGAAAGGTTTTGGGTTGTCAAGAGAAAATTTGTGGTGGAAAATTTGTGGTGCGGTTTAAGGGTTAGCCGGATTGTCAAGGGAGAGGGCGGGCGGGATCTCAGCTAGAAAAAGAGGGCTGCACAACCGCGGAGGAATATCATGAGGAATAGGAAGATAAGTGCGCATCCGAGGCCGCAGCAGCATCCGGAGTCATCGCGGTATCGGCGTTGGTAGTGGTAGGCGGCTTGGGTGAAAGGAGTGTCTTCGGGAGGTACCGGGGCCGGGCGCCACTCCGAGGGTTCAGGTTCGGTGTATTGAGAGGTCGGTTCCTCGTTGAGCGGTTCGGCATGGACATCAATAATGTCGCCGGAACCACCCAAGGCTTCAATAGGCTGTCGGCATTGGGAACAGACAATGATCTGCCCAGGGATGGGTTCAGCAGCGAGTAAACTGGCGCCGCAGTTGGGGCATTGCAGCAGTCGGGTCACGCTTCTCCTTTCGTAGCTGGAAAAAGTGGATTCATTATGGCGAATTCATGGGGTGCGGGTAAAATCAATCGCGGGAAGCGTCCGTTTGGGCGCTTCCCGCTGCTATAAACATTCAATTCCTTTTCTTCTTTCTTTTCACAAGAAAAGAGCAAAGAAAAGCGGATTATTTCTTGGGCGGCACGAGATTCTTGGCATAATCACGGTACGACGGAGGCAGATCCATGTAGACATCGGTGGCCAGCCAGTTGTATTTGCCGTCCATGAGGTTTTTGGCAATCTTCTTGTACATTTTGTTGTGATTGCATTTGACGGCGCGGAAGCTCGCCGCGATCTTGGCGCGCGCGTTGGCGCAATAGAGATCGCAGAGTTCCTGCGGCGTCTGGTCGCCGGGATTAGCGGCGATCATCTGCTCGGTGAAGGAGAGGGTGGCCGCCATGACGAAGAGTTCGGTGCCAACGTCGACGAAGTTGCCCAGAAGGATTTGCTCAAATTCAAGCTTGGCCTGCCATTTGCCCATGGTGTGGAAAAGGGAGCGGGCGAGTTTCTTGCACGTCTTAGCCGCAAATTTGAGGTGGTCGCGGTTCGCCGCACTCAGATGTTTCACATCGAAGTTGATGCTGGGCGGCATCCAGGTCTTGGGATACCAGCCTGCGTAGAATTTCATCGCCTTCATCATGAGAGAGAGGCGGCCTTCTTTCTGGCCCTTCTTCGGCATCAGGATGGGCATCACCAGCTTGAAATGGGTGTCCATCGCTTCACGCGCCATGATCAGGTGCATGATTTCCGACGAGCCTTCGAAGATACGGCCAATGCGCATGTCACGCATCGCGCGTTCGACCCAGATGGGTTTTTCGCCGCGATTGTACAGCGATTCGGCCATTTCATAGCCGCGCCCGCCGAAGACCTGGAGCAGGTCGTCCAGGGTGTACCACACGCGTTCCGTGCAGAAATACTTGGCCGCAGCGGCTTCGAGGCGGATGTCCGCGTTTTTCTTATCCGCGAAGGAGCAGGTCAGGTAGACCATGGCCTGCATGGCGTACGTATACGAAATGAAATCAGCCAGTTTTTTCGAGATAGCTTGATGCAGGCCGATGGATTGACCCCATTGCACGCGTTCTTTTGCCCAGCGTGCAGCATCAAAAATGAAGCTCTTGCAGCCACCCGCACCCGCAGCCGGCACGCCAAGGCGCCCGGTGTTGAGGGTGGTCAGGGCGATTTTCAGGCCCATGCCCGGCTTGCCGATCAGGTTTTCCTTCGGCACTTTGCAGTCAGTGAACCGCAGCCAGCCGTTCGACAGGCCTTTCAGGCCCATAAACTTGCAGCGGGACACCACTTCGACGCCCGGCCAATCGGTTTCAACGATGAATGCGCTGATTTCAGGAATCTCCACATCCCCAATCTTGCGCGCGCCGGACTTCGCCATCACGACGATGATGTCCGCATCCGGGCCGTTGGTGGTCCACAGCTTATCGCCATTCAGAATATAGTTTTGGCCGTCCTCCGAGAGCGTGGCAGTCGTGGTCATGCGGGCGGGGTCGGAGCCAACATCGGGCTCAGTAAGCGCGAACGCGGAGATCTCCCCCTTGGCCAGACGGGGCAGATACTTTTTCTTCTGCGCTTCGGTCCCAAAGTCTTTTAGAGGCTGCGGGACACCGATGCTTTGGTGCGCGGAAAGCCACGTCACCGTGCTCTGGCAATAACTGCCAACGAAACCAAGCATGCGGGCATAGTTCGTGACTGACAGACCAAGACCATCGTAGTCTTTTGAAATTTTCATGCCAAAGAGGCCAAGCTCAGCGAGCTTTTGTAACGCCTCTTTGGGATACTCACCTGTTTTGTCTACTTGGATCGGGTCCAGGCACTCTTCGAGCACCTTCTTCGTCTTCTCCATCAGCTCATCGCCGATTTTCTTGTCCTCCGCCGGCTGCATCGGAAACGGATGCACCAGATCCCAACGGAAATTGCCTTTGAACATTTCTGCGGTAAAGCTCGGAAACTTCCATTCCGCTTCGCGAGCATCTTCCGCCAATGCCATTGCTTTGTCTTTTTCTGCGTCTTGCTTTTGTGCCATGGCTAACCACCCTTGTTTAAAAGCCCAAGTTAAAAGTTATTTACCTACCGACAGGTATACATTCTAGCACGGGGAGACATAAGGATGTCAAGCCTTTTCTATAACAATTTTTAGGGCATGTTTTTACGGATCTGGCAGAATCCTGGAAAATAGCAAGGGAGTAGGGGGCGGGAGGGTTAAGAATAGCCCCCTGATGAGCCAAAGGAAGCGGATTTATACGGAGAAAAAGAGTTTTTTTTCTTTTGGGTTGTTCACGTGCTACCCTGATAGCCAATTTTGGACAAATGGAAACTCAGCCATGTGGTATGGATTATTGATTGTATGTTGTTCCTTTCCACTTTTTAATATGGCGGACACGTGGTCGGGATTGGGTTTGATTTTGAAGGGGGCGGACATGGATACGCCTCTGGGGGAATTTTTGCAGCGGCATCCAAGGGCATACAACAGTGATCCGGCGGAAATGAACAAGCGGGTGGATCCTGAGGCGTTAAATATCAGCCTGGAGGAACAATTTACCAGGGATCCGTTTTTGAAATTGTGGTGTCTGGCGAATTACGGGTTTAAAGAGGGCAAGCTGTATGAGTATTCGGTGCTGTGGTTTGATAAGGCAAGCAAAATCGATGCGCTTAAAAATGATTTTTTTTATGCATGCGTGACGCGGCACGGGGCGGGGTTTCGGCGGGAAGCGATGAAGGGGAATGAGGGGAAGCCGAATGAATATCTCGCGCCGGTGTTAGTATGGCGGAACCAGACTTCTGCCATTGTGGTTTCATGCTCCACGTATAATGATGAGAAAAAGGGCCCGCAGGGGTCGTTTACCTATGCAATGTTCCCCCCTGGCGATCCGTTTCTGGAAAATCAGTTAATCGGGAAGAAATTGGATGCGGGGACGTTGGATCGTGCGTTTGAAAAAATTACGCCTGCATTGGAAAAAGCGGTAAAAAAAGTTGCAGAGGGCAAGAAGCATTCTATTTTATAATTAACCCGCGGCAAGAGCGAGGAATATCCCATGGAAGTTAAAATTGTTCAAAAAGTAATGAAGGTAAATGATGAACTGGCGCAGGGGGTGCGGGCGCGGCTTGCGGAGGTAAAGGTGGCATGTATCAATATGATGAGCGCGCCAGGTTCTGGGAAGACCTCGCTGATCGAAGCGGCGTTACACGCATTGAAGGGATTTCCGCGTATTGGGGTGATTGAAGGCGATCCGGATACTACATTAGACGCAGAGCGGATTGCGGCGTGTGATGCCCCGGTGGTGCAGATTAACACGGATGGCGGATGCCATCTGGAAGCGAATCTGGTGGGGCGCGCATTGAATGGGTTTGACTTGCAGCAATTAGACCTGATGATTATAGAGAATGTGGGGAATCTAGTATGTCCGGTGGGTTTTGATTTAGGGGAAAGCAAGCGCGTGGCGGTGGTGAGCGTGACAGAGGGGCATGACAAGCCGGCCAAGTACCCGAAGTTATTCAGGAGCGCGGATCTGGTGGTATTAAACAAAATCGATTTGCTGCCCTACGTGGATTTCGATATAGCGCGGTTCCGGGGATTTGTCGAAGGATTGCAACCGGGCGTTCCCATAGTGGAAATCTCCTGCCGCACGGGGGAAGGCGTGGAGGCATGGTGCGAATGGCTTCGGAAGACGGTCGCCGGAGCATGATATGGGTGAGGCGCGGGTTCATGCGCGGGTTCAAGGCGCAGTCCAAGGCGTCGGGTTCCGTCCGTTTATCTACCGGATAGCGCGGAAACATCAGCTTACGGGACATGTGATGAATGTGCCGGACGGGGTCATTCTTGAGGCGGAAGGTCAAAAAACCTCATTGGATGCCTTTCTATTGGACCTTGAGCAGGAAAAGCCGCCGCTTTCGCTCATTGATCAGATCGAGGTACAGTGGATCAATCCCGTTGACTCAACATTGTTTGAAATCCGGCACAGCGAAGGCGCGGGCGATCCCGCGGCGTTGATCATGGCGGATGTGGCCACGTGCGCGGACTGTTTGCAGGATATCCACAATCCGAAGGACCGGCGGTACCGGTATCCCTTCACGAACTGCACGAATTGCGGGCCCCGGTTCACGATTTTACACCGGCTTCCGTATGACCGGATGAATACAACGATGCGCGGATTCGCGATGTGCCCGGAGTGTCAACGGGAATATAACGATCCGGGGGATCGGCGGTTTCATGCACAGCCCACGGCGTGTCCGGCGTGCGGGCCGCAATTGGCTCTCTGGGATGCGGAAGGCCGCGAACAGGCAATGCGGGATGAGGCACTGCTGGGCGCGGCGCAGAGCATTCGAGAAGGGCGCATCGTGGCGGTGAAGGGGCTGGGCGGGTTTCATTTGGTAGTGGATGCGCGAAATGAAGAAGCCATCCGGCGCTTGCGCACGCATAAGCACCGCGAGGAAAAACCATTCGCACTAATGTACCCAACACTTGAACAGGTTCGCATGGACGTTGAGATATCGGAATTGGAACAGCGGCTGCTACAGTCGCCGGAATGCCCGATTGTGTTGATGCACCGGAAGGCCGGCGGAATCAGCGATGCGGTGGCGCCGGAGTGCCCGAGGCTTGGCGTGATGCTGCCGTATACGCCGCTGCATCATTTGCTGTTGGAGGCATTGGGATTTCCGATTGTGGCCACGAGCGGGAACCTGAGCGAGGAACCGATCTGCACGAATGAACGGGACGCTCTGGACCGGCTGCACGGTATCGCGGAAATATTCCTGGTGCACAACCGGCCCATTGCACGGCATGTGGATGATTCGATTGTGCAAGTGGCGGCGGGGCGGGAAATGGTGTTGCGCAGGTCGAGGGGATATGCGCCGCTTCCGGTAAAGCTCCCCCCCACTCCCGAACCGCTGGCAGCCTTTGGGGCGCATCTGAAAAACACCGTGGCCATTGCGAAAAACAGCAATGCGTTTCTAAGCCAGCATATCGGCGATCTGGAAACGCCGCGCGCCTTCGACGCATTTTTAGAGGCGGCGCAGGCATTGGAAACATTGTACGATGCGAGACCAATTCGTGCGGTGTGTGACCTGCATCCGGATTATCTCGCTTCCAAACATGCCCGCGGCCTAGGCGTGCCTGTAACAGAAGTGCAACATCATTACGCGCATGTGTTGGCGTGCATGGCGGAACACGGGCTCACAGGGCCTGTGCTCGGCGTGGCATGGGATGGGACGGGATTTGGTCCGGACGGCACGATTTGGGGCGGAGAATTTTTACGTGCCACGCCCGTCGAGTATGAACGCGTGGCGTGGCTGCGAACATTTCATCTCCCAGGAGGAGATGCGGCCGTGAAGGAACCACGGAGATCCGCACTGGGGATTTTATATGCCATAGACGGGGATGCCGCATTTGATCGAAAAGATCTTCCGCCATTAACCGCTTTTAGTGAAACGGAGCGGAAGACCATCAAACGAATGCTGGCGCGAAACCTAAACTCGCCAGAAACCAGCAGTGCGGGACGCCTCTTTGATGCTGTGGCGGCACTGGTGGGACTGCATCCCCGAACCCGATTTGAGGGCCAGGCCGCCATGGCGCTGGAATATGCCGCACACAGATCCACCGTCTCCACACCAATAGCGAATATGAAACTAACCCCTTCTAAAAAGGGCATAACCGCGGATTGGGAACCAATGATCCGGGCCATTATTACAGCGAAACAGTCCGGAACCCCCATTGACAATATCGCCGCCGGTTTCCATGCCGCCCTGGCGCATGGAATTGTTGACGTGGCCAAACACATCGGCCTAAAGGACATAGTACTAAGCGGCGGATGCTTCCAGAACACCCTGTTAACGGAATGGACCATACAACAACTTCGCGAAAACGGGTTCACACCGCATTGGCATCACCGCATCCCCCCCAACGACGGCGGCATCGCCCTCGGTCAGGTCTTCTACGGCACACAGCACATCATAGACTAACCGCTTGTCGAATTCCCCCAAATCAAAATATCTGTCATGCTCTTTCTCCGTGTTCTCTGTGTCTCCGTGTCTCCGTGTGATAATTTATCTCACATGGAGATCAGGAACCGGGTATTCTACTTTTCGCTCGGTCCTTTGGCGGAATAAACACCGCACAACTCACGAATAAAAAAGACCGTCAGGCGTATCTGAAAAGAGCAGGCAGTAAGAATCGCCAAAGGCAACAACATCACAAAGGTCCAATTCTAGTTCATTTCGTAATACACTACTGCACAGGGTGGGAACATTACTTCGACTGATTCCCACCGGCGTGACTTTTCCCGAAGACATACCCCGCAAGCAGGGTGAATAATGGGATCAGCCCAGTTAATACAACCGTCTGAAATACACTGGTGCAAGTTTGTGTATGGGCTTCCTGGAGTTTTGTCCAGAGTTGGAGGATCTTTTCTGGATCCTGCGGTTGGGCCTGAGGCGTTGTCGAGGACAACAATTGCGCAGTACTTTGTAATGTTGGCAATGTGTGCCACCATATGAATATAAACGCAAACACAGCCAAACAAATCACCCCCAACAGCACTGCCATCTGAAACACTCCAGACCATTCGAGAAAGGATTGTGGCTTCGGAATGCCTACCTCGGGCACTTCCTTAACCAGATCATCAATGGTGTCTATTTCCCCAAAGAAAGTCTTGGATTCAGGGTCTACACCCTTTTCACTAGAGGTTATGCCTGCATCGTGTTTGATTTCATCACTTGGCATGAGTGGATACTCCCCTTTTGTTCAAGGTTGCCTGTCCAATTCAACACACAACACCTCATTGTACACGAAAGCGGTGAAAATTAGGTGAAAAGAATCTCCCGTTCCACTTTGTCGGTATTGTCGATGATTTTAAGTCGCTTTTGAGAACCGGGGGTCATCACTCCCAAATGATAGAGATGATTGTATAGGGCCAGAGACCGGCGAATAACCTCCCGCTTACTGGTAGAGGTTCCTTTCGCTATGTTTTCCAACATCTCGCTCACTTCCTCTGGAAACTCAACCGTCATTCGTTGCATATTCTACACTCCTTATTTTGCATTATTCCGCACAAACCATGCATCATTTACACACAAATTATACACAATATTTGTGCGTTTTCCAATCCATTGAGAAAACTGCTGGATGGCATTCACTTTCCAAAGTTAATATAAGTTCTTTATTTATAGTATTTTAGACTTCTTGTCAGCCGTGTATCACCGGCGTTTGCCGGGGAGCCAGCGTGAGAGAGTATGGCGGACGGGAAGTTGGGCGTCTTGGATGTCGGCCCCTTTCATCTGGGTGTTGGTAAGGTCGGCCCCTTGGAGATTGGCCCCAGCAAGGATGGCGTCGGTGAAATCAGCTTCCTGAAGGTTGGCTCCCTGGAAATTCGCGCCGGTAAGATCGGCGCCAGAGAAATTCATTGCGTGCAAATCCATGCCCGCGAAAGAAACCTGACGTAGATTGGCACGGCGGAAATTGGTTCCGGTAAGCTGTGCACCGAGCAAATTAGCCTCACTGAGGTCCGCTTCCTGGAAATCCACGCCGGAGAGATCCATGCCGCCAAGGTTTGCCTTTGTCAGGAGCGTTTTGGTGCAACGAGTTTTCTGAAGGTTCAGCGAGCGCAGATCGGCGGCGCGGAGATCGGCATTGTGAAGGTCAGCGCCATGGAGGTCCGCGCCTTCCAGCAATGCACCGGAGAGCTTGGTGTCCTGCAAATTGGCGTGGCACAATTTGGCATTCCGGAAATCGGCGCCGTGAAGGTTGGTTCCGGAGAGATCGCAGCCACGAAGGTCCACGCCGTGAAAATCGGCGTTAAGCAGATCAGCCCAAGAGAGATCCGCTTTTTGCAGATTTAACTCGCTCACACCGCTGTCGCGGCGCCAGGCATTCCAGACACCCACACCCTGTTGGAGGATGGTTATGGGACCTCCGAGCACCGCACCCTGTTTGCGGGCGTGATTCCGAAATTCATTGGGAGGGCGCAACGCGCCGGTAAGATTTGCCCCCTGCATTTTCGCGGATTCCCACCCGGCGACTCCCTGGACCACAGCCGCCACGAGCAGGGCATCGTACAGTACGGCACCGGTGATCGTTGCATCCGTCAAATCCACCGCAACAAGATTTGTTTTCTCCATGACCGCATTTGTGAGGTTTGCATTCCGCAGGTTGGTGCATGCAAGGTTCGCGCCGCTCAGGTTGGCCCCTTGAAACGAGGCGTTTTCAAAATTGGCCTTCAGAAAATCCGCACCATGCATCTGTGCGTTGTCCAACCGGGCATTTTGGAAGCAGCAGCCTTGTGCGGAAACTCCCTCAAGCAGCGTGTCCTGAAGATCGGCGGACACGAAATCGGCCTGTTCCAGGCGTGTTTTGTGGAGGTCAAGACCGCGAAGAATCGCTTTGTTAAAACAGGCCCCGGTGAGATCCGCGCCTATGAGGTTGGCGCCTTCGAGATTGGCTTCGGTGAAATTTACGCGCTCCAGCTTCGCATCCACCAGAATGGCCTCCCGCAAGTCCGTGCCGCGCATATCAGCGTTGTGGAGGCTGGATCGGCGCAATTCCACGTTGCGCAAATCCGCGCCATGGAAACACATGTTGCTCATAAGTGCGCCGATCAGATTTGCGGCGCGCAGGCTGACGCCTTCAAACGATACGCCGCCCAGGCGGGCCTCGCGGAAATCGGCTTCATCGAAAATTGCGCCTGAAAAAATAGCCTCACGGAGGTCGGCATATTCCAGTTTCACGCGGGTCAGGTTGGCTGCGGTGAGATCGGCGCTATGCAGGCGCGCTTCGCTGAGGTCTGCTCCCGTCAATACCGCCCGGCTCAGGGTTGCATTATTCAGGCGCGCGCCTTTTAAATTCGCGCCTTCGAGATTCGCGCCGCACAACGTCATCCGGTCGAGATTGGCCCCGGAGAGGTCCACGGCCACGTAACCGCTGGGCCCCCGCCAGGCATTCCATGCCTCCGGGCCTTGACGCAATATTCTCAGGCATTCCTGATCCGCCATGACGTTTCCTTTACACCTACCCTGCGATTATACAAATGCGGCAAAGTCAGGTAAAAAAACATTTTCGGATTGCGGGAAAAGGGTTTTGGAAAATGCTGGTTTTGAGGATCGGTCGGATCAGTCCGATCGGTCCGATCGGTCCAATTAAAGAGGGTTTGCCCAAGCCCCAATTTAAACCATTCTGTGTTCCACCCTTTGCAATTGAAATTATCCGGGCGTTAGAGTAGTTTGGTGATGGAAAAGCGGCGCAGTTTCAGGAAAGGAACAAGCGTGAAGGAAGAGGTCCGGCAGATACAGGCGGTGTTGGCACAGACGCGCCGTGAAGTGGCAAAAGTGATCATCGGTCAGCAAACGGTGGTGAATCATGCGTTGATTGCCATCTTTTCCGGGAAACATGCGCTGGTGGAAGGCGTTCCTGGCGTGGCAAAAACACTGCTGGTGCGGACCCTGGCCCATTTGCTCGGCTGCACCTTTCAACGCATCCAATTCACATCCGACCTGACGCCGACGGACATCATCGGCGCGAATGTGTTCAATCCAAAACTGAACGATTTTACCTTGATTCGGGGCCCCATCTTCACCACGTTTCTCCTGGCGGACGAAATCAACCGCGCACCCGCCAAAACACAGTCGGCTCTATTGCAGGCCATGCAGGAGCATCAGGTCACCATTGATCGGCAGACCTATCCGCTGTCCTCCAACTTCACCGTGTTTGCGACGCAAAACCCCATTGAATCCGAGGGGGTTTATCCCTTGCCGGAAGCGCAAAAGGATCGCTTCCTCCTGAAGATTCGCATGGATTGTCCGAATGAAGCGGAAGAACTGCAGCTTGCGGAACGCACCTTGACCAAGGACGCGCCGGAAACCCTTCTGGAAAGCGGGGTCATTCAGCCCTTATTGACGGCGGAGCGGCTGGCGGAATTGCGGAACGCATTGGAAGCGATTGAGGTGCATCCGGAAATGGTGCGATACGTGGTGGCGCTCACACGGTTCACGCGCAATCACGCCAGCATCAAAGTGGGGGCCGGTCCGCGCGCGACACAGGCCCTGATTCTATCCAGCCGCGTTCATGCCGCGATTCAGGGGCGTGATTCAGTTAGTGCCGAGGATATCCAGCGAATGGCCTTTCCCTGTCTGGAACACCGCATCATCCTAAAACCCGAGTTTGTGGATAAGGGCCTTACCTGCATCGAAGCCGTTCAGCACCTGCTGCATAACGTCCCTGTTCCGCGATAAAGGTTTATGCGGCGGCCAAAACCCACTTCTTTTTGCTGATCATCATGGGGCCGACCATGCAGGAAGGATAAACAATCATGTAACGCACTCTATGGTGGCGGAAAAGTTGCAGGTAACACTTCTTGACATACGAGTTGGTTTCAATTCCACTTTCGGGCAACATGGGGCTTCTCCTTCTGGCTGTTCCATCCGCTGTTCAATTTCTGGCTGTAGATAGAGCATCCCCCATGCCAAATATTGAAATTTTTGTAAGTTATTACTTTGGAATGGCTTAGATAAGTATAAGCAAAGAATTGGAGATGTACGGAAATGTGCAGGAGGATGCACAAACATGGTTTTCAGTACAAATTTGAACCGTGTTGGCGGATAACATCAGGGCGAGTTGATATTGACAAATTAGCCATTGGATGGCTAAAATTCCATTATGATACAGCGGAATATTGAGCATAAACTGCGGGAAGCCTTGGCGGATCGGCCCGTTGTTCTGCTAAATGGGGCACGGCAAACGGGCAAAAGCACGCTTGCGCAATGGCTATCTCAAAAGGGGCATCCCAGCCGGTATATTACACTGGATGATGCCACGATGCTGGCGTCCGCGCGCAATGACCCGTCTGGATTCC
The DNA here is from genome assembly GCA_029565395.1 of Candidatus Hydrogenedentota bacterium. Lineage (GTDB taxonomy): Bacteria > Hydrogenedentota > Hydrogenedentia > Hydrogenedentales > CAILVY01 > CAILVY01. Next base: position 55,777 of record JAKQOG010000151.1, read on the forward strand.
TTTCCGGCCTGGAAGGGCCGGTGATTTTGGATGAGGTGCAACTGGCGCCAGGGCTTTTCCGTGCGATTAAGCTGGAAGTGGACCGGAATCGAACGCCAGGACGGTTTCTTTTGACGGGTTCGGCCAATGTTTTGTTATTGCCGCAATTGTCCGAGTCGCTGGCGGGGCGAATGGAGATCCACACACTGTGGCCATTTTCCATGGGTGAGTTACACAACCGCCGGGAACACTTTATTGAAACACTTTTTTCTAAGGGCACCCTGCCCCAAGTCCGGCGGACATGTTCCCGGCGCGAACTATTTGCAAAAGTGCAGACCGGAGGCTTTCCTGAAGTGACGGGGAATCGTGATGCGCAGCGGCGGGCGGCATGGCTGGGTTCGTACATTACCACCATTCTTCAGCGGGATGTTCGCGAATTGTCCAACATCGAGCATTTAACCGCCATGCCCCGGCTATTGTCGCTGCTCGCGTTGCGCTCCATGACGGCAGTGAACTATTCAGAAATTTCCAGGACGCTGGGATTGGCACAGAACACCCTGAAACGTTACCTGACACTGTTGGAAACCGCTTTTCTGATTCAGACCTTGCCGCCATGGTCCGAAAATCTGGGGAAACGTCTGGTGAAAGCCTCTAAGATCGTTTTGACAGATACCGGATTGGCTTCGTATTTGATCGGGGCGTCACAAGAAGATTTAGCGCCGGAGCATCCCATGACCGGGCCCTTACTGGAAAATTTCGTGGCCATGGAGTTATTCAAGCAAGCCACTTGGAGCAAGACAATGGTGCGTTTATATCATTTTCGCACACAAAATGGTCAGGAAGTGGATATCCTCATGGAAGATGCCGCAGGCCATGTGGCGGGGGTCGAAGTCAAAAGCGCAGCGGCAGTTTCGCCAAATGATTTCCGGCACCTCCGGTATCTCGCGGAAATTCTGGGGGACCGGTTTGTTCGCGGCGTGGTGCTCTATACAGGCGAGGAAGCCGTCCCTTTTGCGCCGAAATTTTGCGCGTTGCCTGTTACCGCACTATGGGATATGGCTTAATACACACTACTTGGTGAGGAAGCGGTATTTAAAGCGTCCTGCGGGGGCAGTATCGCCACTGAGGTAGAAGTCCTGGACATCACCGGGGTTCTGGAGGTTGTCGGTCCATTTGAAATCAAAGGATAACGGTGTGTCACTTGTGGGAAGGCCCAGTGCGGCGCGGGGGATGGCAAGCTGCAGTTCATTGCCTTCAACGCGCAGAGGAACTTCAATGTTTGGCACGGGCTCCCATTGCCATCCACCGGTGTTTCGTTCGAGCATCGAGACCGTGGGGCTTTTTACCTGGTGGTTTACGATGAAGTCGTAACCTTCCCAGCCGGTGGAAGGATTTTGATCGGCATCAATAAGCAGCATCATCCAATGATTATCCGTGGAAGGCGTGATAGGTTCACGGGTGCGCGCATAGAAATACAGGTTGGCGCCGTCGCGGGCTGCTTTCACCACAACAAAATCATTGCGGCCGGTGGTATTGGTGTAATGGAGGCGGTCTACGCCGGCGAAATCACGTGGGAGCGTATCGCCATAGGCATCGGTGTACTCCGGCCCCACCTCGGCCCATTGGGAGAATGGCCCCTTGATGTCGATGGTTTTGGCGGGGGTGGCTTTCGGCAACGGTGGAACGCCTTTGTAACGGCGCACATTCGCAATGAGTTGATAGTAGTAATTATCCTGGTGGGAGGATTTGGACAACTCCGTATCGCGGCTGAATTCCTGGCTGTACTGATCGCAGAAGATAATCGGTTCGCCTTCCACTGCGAACTTTCCAGCGATCCATTCGTTCCATCCGGTAACCATGACGAAGGGGGGATTCAGTTGGAAGGCGCGGCCCCACTGTTCCTGAAAGTTGTAGCCATAATTCACCGATCCAGGCTCGATATGCTGCTGGCCGTCATGAAAGCTGCGTCCGCGGGCATCGCCCCGGCTCATGTTCGTTACCTTGCCGTCCTCGGCGCGCAGGTTTTGCGCCACGGCCACATTGACCTGTTCGGGGACGTTGGGATCATCGGTGAATCCATAGGGCTGAGGAAAGGTGGCTTCCCAATGCCAAGCGTACGGCGTATTTTTCATTTCGAACGGCCAGTGAGCCCGGCGCAGGGTAAAGAAGTCCTTAACCTCCGGGCTGGCTTTTTCCGGGTCGCAAATCATCAGGGGCTTGCCTTGCCAGTGAAACCACAGATCCGGATACAGTCCCGGTTTGTATAAATCGTTAAACAGTTCGTCTGCGGTGGCTTTGGCTTCGGTGTTGACCATGAAGACGAGTTGCGGGGTTTGACCGCCCTCTTTGCGCACTTGCGTAAATACTTCACAGATTTTCATGTAGACGTTTCGGAAGGTAACCCGGTTCGTGGTGTCGAAAATGAGGGTGTCGATGCCGGCATCCGACAGGAGATTGGCATGACGCCGAATAACCCAGGGATCTTCCGCATGGTAATACCCAAACAAGGGTTCCCCCCAGAAATGGGGACTGTTTTGCGGTCCCCAGAGAGGCGAATCGGGCTTTTTGATGGCATCCGGGTCGGCGCTCAGAATTTTGGATACATCAAAGGGGCCTTTTTCGAAGGGAGGCCATTGTCCTGTATTCAAAAAGTAAAAAATGCCGACGAATTTTCCAGGCTTCGTGGGACCAGCTTCATCGGGAAGAGGCAAAGACCGGCCCAGACCGTCCACAGCAGGCCAGGGGATTCCCGAGCAGGTGGGAGATTGTGCCGCGGGAGATGTCGCACTATGCGCTGGTGCGCTGAGCGTTAATATAAGTGAAACGGCGCATACCAGAATCGGCAAAAAAGAACTATTGAAACTATTACTCATGTCGTCTGCCCTTCTTTTGGGTTATAGCCACCTGAAAACCTTGATGGAGAACATTTTGACACAGGAGGATGATGGAAGTCATGTGTTTGGGGTTTGGGAAACGAGGGGGGAGCAAACGCGAAACTGCAAACGCGAAATCCTCCTTCGTCACGCGAAGCGCGTAACTACGGAGGACACGTGGGAAACGAGGGATTAGAAACACAGACTTACACTGACCAACCCAGACTAACATGGACAATATGGACTTCCATGGACGTGATGGACCCGCCTACGCCCTATGGGCTACGGCGCGGCAGGCCCGGCTTTACAAAAAATAAGATGGTTGGAGTGGGATTTAACCACGGAGAGCAGGGGGAGTACGGAGAGGGGCCTTTGCCCCGGTGAAAACAGCTCTCAGCTATCAGCTATCAGCTTTCAGCTCCAAGCTATCAGCTATCAGCTATCAGCTATCAGCTTTCAGCTCCAAGCTATCAGCTATCTCTTAAATGCCAAGACATCGTTTACTGAATTTAGTGCCAGGACATCGTTTACTGTTTTTCTGATACATTGGCCGTACCGGGTGAAACGGAGGCGGTTC
>JAKQOG010000191.1 GCA_029565395.1 Candidatus Hydrogenedentota bacterium
CTGCCGGAAGTGGTGCGGTTCAACAACCCGGCGGAGACGGAGGCTCTGGTGAGAGTTCCGTGTTCGGTGGGGGTGGGGGCGGTGGTGGTAAAAGTGCTTCTGCGGGTGGACAAGGACCTGCCGGAAGTGGTGCGGTTCAACAACCCGGCGGAGACGGAGGCTCTGGTGAGAGTTCCGTGTTCGGTTTAGGGGGTGCAGGCGGTGAAGCCGGTTTGGGCGGTGCGGGTGGTCCTGGCGGCGCGGGGGCTGTTGGCGGGGCGGGTGGCGCCGGGGGGGCTGGCGGCAAAGGCGGTGATGGTGGCGGCTGCATCGTGTTTTCAGCCCGTGGATTACTTGATCTCGGCGAAGATGTGGTGATCAACATCTCAGCCTCTCTCCCATCAAGTGGCGGTGCAGGAGCAGCGGGTGGCACATCGGCCAATGGCGGTTCAGGGGCGGATGGATCGGATGGCGGCGCAGGCGGCGAGCCTGGGCAAATGCCTGTGTTGCCCATCACCTTGGCCACGGCATCCGGAGGCGATGGTGGCGGTGGCGCAGCCGGCGGCGATGGTGGAAAAGGCGCCAGCGGCGGCACGGGCGGCGCGGGTGCGGGCGGCGGTTATGGGGTGCCAGGCATGGTCAAACTTCATGGTTCGGTGATTCGAACAGCACAAGGTGCGCATGTCACACGAATAGTTGCGGACAATGCCGTGAGTTCGGCACCCGACAAGAATGGAAAACTCACCCTTATTTCAAACATGACTGCTGGAATACTGGCGGCGAATCAACCTGCTGCGAGTACAGCAAACCTGGTGCGCGGCACGGCTACGAATGATTTACTTTTGAAAGGATTTAATGCTTACTTCTTGCAGCGCTCCCCCATGATTCCTACGTTGCAGGGCGGACCTGCCCCAAATGGCTGGTGTGAAGAGCCTTATTGGAATCAAGCGGATGTAGAAGCCTTGGCGCCTGCCGGACAATTGAGTGATTTGGACTACTGGGTCTTTACAAGTGTTTTCGAGGGTTTTGATCAATTTGTCATTAAAAATCAATCTATTTCTACTGCGGTTGAAAATGTCACGATACAGGTGGATGATCATCGGCGGCGTTTCGTGCGGGGCAATACGGGAACTCCCGGAAGACTTCTACCTGGTGAATCGTGGACCACAACGATCCCAACAGGTGCCGAAGTAGTGGTAAGCTTCGAGGGTGAAGGCGCGGCGGAAGGGGGCACTATCTATGAAAGTGACGGTCATTTAGGCGACTTAAACCTGACTTCCGGTACAATCACGGTAGACACCGGTCTGCCGGGCGGCACGCTAGGCATTATGAATGCTGGCGGCGCCGAATATAGTGCGCGTACCGACATCAATCCTGAAACCGGCGAAGAAGTCTCGGTATTTGAATTTGCAGAAGTGAATGTCACGAATGGAGTCTCGGTCTCCGTTACAGGCAAACGTCCCCTTTCTATTGCAGCCAGCGGCGACATGGATTGGGGTCCCAATGTAACCGTTCCTGCAGGTTTCCTGGGTGGCGGTGAAGGCGGCGCGGGTGGCACCGGCGGCAGTGGCGGCGCGGGCGGCGTTGGTGGTACAGGCGGCACCGGCGGCAGTGGCGGCGCGGGCGGCATTGGCGGAGGCAATATCACAGTACGTGGTGTTCAGGGGAACGGTGCGGACGGCGAGGCCAGTGGACCTGGCACGGATGGTCTGAACGGTTCTTCTGGTTTTGAGGGAGTTGCAGGAAATTCCGGCGCAATTGGCGGATATGGCTTTGGCACAAATGGAACCCGTGGCGGTGGAGGCGCGGGTGCCAGTCAGGCTCCAGGGGGGGCAGCGGGTTCAGGCGGCGCGAAAGGCGCTGCCTATGCGGGGGGCGGTGGAAAGGATCTCAAGACGGGCGCCGTGGTGATTGGCGATAGCGGTGACAATGGGGGTTCGAATGCCGGAAGCAATGGTCCCAGTGGTTCTACTACCGGCGCGCCGGGCACAGGCGGAAGCGGCTCCGCCGGAACCATTGGCGAGAACGCCAGTTATACCAATCTCTCTTTGATTGCCAATTCATTGACACTTTTGGGTGGTAATGGCGGTGGTGGTGGTGGCGGTGGCAGTGGAGGCGGTGGTGGTGGCGGTGGGGGCGGCGGTGGCGGCGGTTCCGGCGGTAGCGGTGGCGGTGGTGGTGGCGGCGCGGCCTATGATGGATTCCTGGGTATTGGAATGTACCGGACCACGGGTGGTGGTGGCGGTGGGGGGGGTGCGAATGGCGCGGGTGGCAATGGCAGCCGAAATGCCAGCACCACATGGCCTCCTTCTCCCAATGGCGGGAGTGCCGGCGCCACTGGCGGGGCAGGCGGACATGGCGGTACGGGCGCACCCGGCGGCAACGGCGGCAATGGCGGCGCCGGAGCGCCGGGCGGCGGGGCTTTTGTCCTGGCTGCGAAAGGTTTAATGCATATTACTTCGGCGTGTATCCTGGATGTTTCCGCCGGAGCGCCCTCTAATGGATCTGCAGGTTTGGCTGCGGGATCATCGCCCAGTGCAGCTACAAATGGCTCTTCTGGCGTAGAAGGAAGCGACGGTGGTGCGCGCGGACAGGCGAATCTTCTGGATTTCAGTGCAGGCAATGGCGGCAATGGCGGTGACGGTGGTACGGGCGGCAACGGAGCATCCGGGGCTGGCGGTGGCACGGGCGGTGCGGGTGCTACCGGTGGCAAAGGCATTCCGGGCATGGTTAAATTACATGGATCGGTCGTGATGGCACATGCGGCGACGATCCGGGCCGGGGGCGGTCCCGATGCGGGTGTCAATACCCAAGGCGCCTATACAATTATCTCCAACATGACCTCAGACGCCGCCAATGCAAACAAACCGGTTTCTGGAACGGCAGGTTTGGTAGGCGGCACAGCGGTTCACGAGCAACTATTAAAGATGTTTAATCCCTTGTGCGGCGCAGCCTCGCCCAGGATTCCACAACTTTCGGGAGGTCCCGCCGCCTATGGCTGGTGCTTGCCGGATTACTGGAATAGTGGATTCGAAAGTCCCGTGTTCGATGTTGACAATGGCTTGGAATACCGCGTATTGCGAAGCAATGTTAATGCATCCGTATTTACAGGCTTTGATCAAGTTTTAATCCGAAACACAGACAGTTCCGGCGCTCCCTTGACGGGTATCACTATTATTGTCGGCGCAAATGCCCCCGTACTCATCGGCGGTTCCGGGTATGCTGAAGGAGAGTTGGCGCCGGGGCAGACATGGTCCACCACGGTTCCGGCTGGAGTCAGTGTGGATGTGCCCGGCGCTACCGGCACAGGCGGCCAAGGCGACGGTCCCACTGCCGCGTTCAACGCCACACCCACTTCAGGAAGCTGGCCATTGGTGGTTCAGTTCACCGATGTTTCTGTGCCAGGCGTTTCCACCATTACTTCATGGCAATGGAGTTTTGGCGACGGCGAATCCAGCCAAGCACAAAATCCGTCCCATGCCTATACCTCAACAGGGTTGTATACGGTGGCATTGACGGTTACAACAGACAAAGGGATCAGTACCCGTACCCAACCCGAATATATCAACGTGCAGGATCCCGTTGAACCGGAAGCAGATTTCTCGGCAGACCCGCTCTCCGGATCTCGGCCGCTCTTGGTGCAGTTTACAGACTTTTCCGATCCTGGAACTGCGCCGATTATCAGCCGATTGTGGAATTTCGGCGACGGCAACATCAGTACGGATCTGAATCCATCGCATCTTTATGACGCAGTGGGCAGTTTTCCTGTGTCGCTTACGGTAATTACTTCTGCGGGTACAGACACCGAAATCCGCTCTGCGTACATTACCGTGACGGAAGAACCCGGTGAAGGGGAAGGCGGCGGCGAAGAAGGTGAACCAGAAGGAGTGAGCGAGGGTGAAGGGGAAGGAGAAAGTCCCGGATTGCCTTGTCCTGAGGGAAGCCTCTTTGCCCTGAATTCAGGCTCACCGGAATCGGGTGCTTGGAATATTTATGCCAGCCGGGGCAATGGCGGCACGGTGTGTTTTGAATACTATGAGGGTGTGAGTGCCTCTATTGGAGAGGTTTCCTGGTGGGGCATTGAAGCATCCACGGCAATTGGCGGTGGCATATGTATCACTCCTGTTGCCTCCTTTGATGTACTATTCTATATCGGCGGTATGGATTCTCCGGTAAGCGAATTTGCGTCCTTTGCCGTCGAAGCCAGCCGCGAGGATACTGGCATAGCCTATGTAACAAGCGTGGGCGCCTTCCCCTTATATCGCTACAACGCGCGTCTGCCGGAGCCGGTTATACTAACCTCCGGTTGGGTGGCCATTAGTGATAATGGAAACAGCGACTGCGCCTTCTTCTGGAGTTCATCTAATGCGGGTGACGGCCAATGCTTGCAATTCACCGGTGTGACTTGGAATGTGCTGCCTCTGGATCGCAGCCTATGTCTAGGTGAATATATTTCCGAAGGGGAAGAGGAAGGCGCCGTGGAAGGCGAAGGCGCCGTGGAAGGCGAAGGCGAAGAAGGCGAACCGGAAGGAAGTGTCGAAGGCGAAGGCGAAGAAGGCGAACCGGAAGGAAGCGTCGAAGGTGAAGGCGAAGAAGGCGAAGCGGAGGGAAGCGTCGAAGGTGAAGGCGAAGGTTCAGAGGACATTTCCTGGCACTCCGCCGATCCCAATCAAGACAACCAAATCAGCCTCTCCGAACTGCTCCGCGTCATCCAGTTCTTCAACTCCGGCGGGTATCACTGCCAGGCTGGAACCGAGGACGGTTACGCACCCGGCCAAGGGGACACCGGCTGCACGCCTCATAGTTCCGACTACAGCCCTCAGGATTGGCAAATAGGCCTTTCTGAACTGTTGCGTCTGATCCAGTTCTATAATTCCGGCGGCTATTCCTATTGCCCGGATGAAGGTACGGAAGACGGATTCTGCCCCGGAATTGAATAAAATAAATTAACGCAGACCATCCCCTCCCCCGGATTGCAGCGAATCCGGGGGAGGTCCTTTCAATGCAATAATTCTATTGCTATTAGGCCGGATTTATGAAATGATGTCCGCATAATTGCTTCCATAACGGTTAAGACAACAAGGAAAATCCTCAAAGAAGAAGGAGGTCTCCCATGGTTAAGCACACTCGATTAACAACATCCCTGATTCTCTTAGCCATTACCTTATCGTTCTCTGCATGGCCGGCGCCGGTGACATTCAATGACAGCGCGCTTTTGTCGGCCGTGACATCGCAATGGGAAGCCGCTACGGGACTGACTTTAAGCAATCCTCCGGAAGACACCGAACTGGCGAATCCCTTATTCACAACACTTATGGCAAAAGGATTGGATATCACTGATCTGACGGGTTTGGAGGCATGCAGTTCACTGACCGATCTCAACCTGGGACTAAATCAGATATCCGACCTTACGCCCCTGAGCGGTCTCACCAACTTGGTCTCCCTGGATCTGGGTTTTGGCTGCAATCCTATAACCTGTGGATTGGATGATCCATTCATCACGGGAACAAATCTAATTACGGATATTTCCCCATTGGCAACACTGGTCAACCTGGAGTACTTAAACCTTATGGGCAATGATGGGCTGACCAACATTGCGGCGATAAGCAGTATGGATAGTTTAACCGACCTATGGCTTGCCTCCAATCCACTGGACAGTTTTTCTCCTCTGCTGGATGTAGCGGACACGCTTCTTCTTTTTGCAGAACTTTATTGTGGCGTGGAAAACGCGGATATCCCCGTTTTCAATGCGTTAACGAATATCCAGACATTCGGGATTATGGCCGAAGCCAACGTAACGGATATCAGTGGATTAACTGCAATCAATCCTACCATGCTTGCTTTGATGTTCGACCAAATTTCAAACATCGATGTGATAACCAATTATTCCAATGTCCAGATGCTTATGATACAGCAATGTCCCATCACAACCCTCCCTGATTGTTCGGGACTGACCAGTCTGCAAGACGCGGGATTCGGACAAAATCAACTCACGGATATCTCAGGCTTAAGCGGAGCCGCCAGCATCCAAAACCTTGATTTGCGTGAAAACCAACTGACCGATATTTCCGCTCTGGCCTCCTGCACGGCGCTTAAAAACATCGAACTGAGAGGAAATCAGCTTACGGATATACAACCGCTGTTGGATAATTCCAATGCACCCAACTTTCAACAAATTAGTTTGTCAGACAATCCGTTTATAGAAGGCACCCCCTTCTGTGACGAAAACCAACTGGATCAACTTCAAGCCTTGGCGCCTTCGGCACAGATTGAATCAAATGCCATCTGCGGGCCTGCATTCAATCTTACCATTTCCATCAATGGCGCTGGAACCACTTCACCGGAACCCGGCGTTGTGCAGGTGCTGCAAAACACCTATCAATGGGTAAACGCCTATCCGATTGCAGGCAGCGGTCAAGCCTTCAGCCACTGGAGCGGCGATATTAGCTCCACGGATTTTGGTGTAAACGTGTTCATGGATGGCGACAAATCAATTACGGCGAATTTCTCGCCGGGCGATTGGGCCCTCACCATCAATAAAACCGGTGTCTCAAACGGAGAGGTATGGCCAGAACCTGGCATCTACTCCTATTTCAATGGGCAAACGGCCAATGTAAATATTCAACAAAAATCCGGCGCGTATTTCAATGGATGGTCTGGAGCGGCCACAGGATATTTTCCAGAAGTGCAAGTCCTGATGGATGCAGACAAGACCCTCACGGCAGACTTTATCAGTTCGGGATATCAACTTACGCTCCATGTTCAAGGCGATGGGAACATTGAAGGATTTTACGGATCGCAACCTTATAATTATGCCGCCGGAGCAGAGTTTGATTTGGAGGCAAGAACATTTTCATCAACGTATCGTTTCGACCATTGGGAAGGCGATATTCCTACTGGCGCGGATCCCAGTGAGCCCTTGCTGCCAGTCGTAATGGACCAAGACCGCGAACTCACCGCCGTGTTTATCCAGGATGCCAAAACACTCACGCTTATCATTGAAGGCGGAGGCAGCACCAACCCGGCAGGCAGTCCTTCCCCCGGCACCCAGTATGATTATGGCACCGGACAGATGGTCTGTATTTATGCTGTTCCCAGTGAAGGCATTGCTTTCGACCACTGGTCCGGCAATATCGGCGGTTCCGATCCCTATTCGCAAAGCATATGCGTGACTATGGATCAGGACCGTACCCTCACCGCCCATTTCGTTGCGGCAGCCTGGAACCTTGCTTTGCAGGTCACGGGCAACGGCACGACCTATCCTGTGCCCGGGGTGTATGGCTATGTCAACGGAACGACAGCGCACGTCAGTTATCAATTAATTGCCGGTGGAGATGCCTTTGAGCAGTGGACCGGCGATATTGATTCAGGACAGGCACAGAATACTTGGGTTAGTGTGAGTATGGACCGCAACCGTACGGTGACGGCGAATTTTGTGCCCGGCGATTGGACCTTGACTATAAACCGCAGTGGCCCAGGAAGTGGAGGCATCAATCCGGAGCCCGGCGTCTATGCCTATCTGGATGGTCAAACGGCTTCCATGAACGCTTTTACTAATCCAAGCGCGTATTTTGCCGGTTGGACAGGCGATGTTGAGGATGACACGCCCAATATCAGTATTACAATGGACAGCAACAAGTCTGTTACCGCCAACTTTTCAGCTACCGGCTATATGCTGACCTCAAACACACAAGGGCAGGGCAACCTCAACGTTTACGGAACCCAATATTTTGCCAGCGGCACGGAACCCGTTTTACAAGCTTCTGCATGGGGCGGCTGGGTGTTTAGTGAATGGACGGGTGATGTGCCCGCAGGCGCCGACCCCAATAATCCTGGATTACCCGTATTGATGGATCAGGATCGTTCGATTACCGCGGTGTTTGTGCCGGACTATAAAACCTTGACCATCATCATCGACGGTCCAGGCAGCACGGAACCCGCTGGCGGTTCCTCCCCAGGTATCCAGCATGATTACACTTCAGGAAGCCATATTTGCGTGGAGGCGCTGCTCCAAGCGGATGTGGCGTTCGATCACTGGTCCGGTGATAACGAGGGAGATTCCACGAGCATGCGGATATGTTTAACCATGGACCGGGATCGCACGATCACGGCGCATTTCGTGGAAGCGGATTGGAATCTGACCTTGGTGGCATCGGGCAATGGGACCACCAATCCCGCTCCGGGTATTTATGGTTACGTGAACGGAGCCGATGCGAGCTTTGGTTACGCGTTATTGGATGGGGGCGATGCCTTTGAACAATGGACCGGTGACATTGAAGCGTACAATCCGGATGAACAATGGCTTCATTTACCGATGAATAAAAATCGCACGGTGACGGCCCATTTTGTTCCTGGCGATTGGACCCTTACACTTAACAAATCCGGCGATCCTGACGGCGGCACGTCGCCGGAGCCTGGGGCCTATGCCTATTTGGATGGTCAAACCGCTAACCTGTATGCCAATGCAAACCCATCCGCGTATTTCGCCGGTTGGACCGGAGACGTGACGGATGACATGACCTCTGTCAGTGTAGCGATGGACAGCGACAAAACCGTCACCGCGAATTTTTCAGGCACTGGATTTTCGCTCACAACGAATAGAGAAGGCGACGGCTGGATAAATCTTTGGGGGACCTCCTACTTTGCCTCAGGGATGGAGCCCGTGCTGCGGGCGGTGTCTCAAAATGGGTGGGAGTTCGACCACTGGTCTGGCGACCTTCCCTCAGGCGCGGACGCGGGCAATCCTGAATTGCCCGTGCTCATGGATCAAGACCGGTCCATCACGGCGGCATTCACTATCGAGCAAAAAACGCTCACCGTCATTATTGAAGGCCAAGGTTCCACTGACCCGGCTGGTGGTCCCGATCCTGGTATCTCGTATGACTATACAGCAGGCACGCAGGCTTGGGTGAGTGCTGCACTTGGTACGGATGGCTGGGCGTTCAGCCACTGGTCGGGGGATATTGGCTCGGCGGACCCCTACCGGTTTTATGTCTCTCTTACCATGGACCGGGACCGCACCGTTGTGGCGAATTATGTAACGGCGGACTGGACCATGACGCTTTCCTATACCGGCAATGGCAGCACCTGGCCGTCCCCTGGAACCTATGGGTATGTGGATGGCGCGCCCGTAGAGGCGGTGGCGAATATCATGAATGGCGGCGATGCCTTTGACCATTGGGAAGGGACCGTGGAAGGGGCGGACATCTATGATTCCGGCCAGCGGTTCAACATCCATGCCGATATGGTCCTGACGGCGGTATTCACGCCCGGGGATTACACGCTCACCACGACGGTTACCGGCGGGGGGATTGCGGAGTATGTATCGCATCCCTCCGGGGTGTATCAATACCTGTCAGGGCGTACCGCCAAGCTTGAAGTGCGGCCTTTGCACGACACCTATTGGGGCGGGTATTCGGGGGATGTGACCACCTTTGACTACGCGTGTTCCCTGGTGATGGATACCGACAAGAATGTCACGATTACCCTGGGCACGTCGGGCTATGAGCTGGTGGTGAACCAGACGGGGGGCGGTCTTACCGATCCTTCCGGTGCATGGAAATTTGTGGCCGGAGCGATGCCGCCGGTTCATGCCATAGATAGTGGTTCGAGCCTGTTTGATTACTGGTCGGGCGAACTCCCCGGAGGGGTGGACCCGTATGATCGCGATCCGGTGATACTCATGGATCAGCACCGCACGATTGTGGCGAATTTCGTGGAAGCGGAGTGGTATCTGTACATCCAAGCGATTGGCAATGGGACCACCGATCCGGTACCGGATCTTTACTGGTATCGGGACGGGGACTCCTTTTCTGTTACCGCGACGCCCGGCACGGATGCCATGTTCCTTCACTGGCAAGGCGATCTCCCGGAAGGGCAAGACCCCAATGCGACAACCTTGTCCGGAACCATGACGCAGAATCGGGAAATCATAGCGGTATTTGTGCCCATGACGGTGACGGTGCCGAATCTTTACGGAAAGACGGAGGAACAAGCCGCCGCCACCCTGGCTGTGTTAGGGCTTGTATTGGGCACGATTACCGAAGAATACAGTGCCACGGTGCCGATGGGCCAGATTATTTCCCAGGATCCCGTAGCCGAAAGTGTGGTGCCATATGGGAGCCAAGTGGCGGTGGTGATTTCCCTTGGTCCCTGCTATACCGAAGTTCCGAACCTGGCCGGTCTCACGCAGGCGGAGGCGGAAGCCGCGTTGGCCGCCGCCAAGCTGACATTAGGGACGGTGGCGGAAGAAACGAGTGAGGAGGTGCCGGCAGGCCAGGTGATCCGCCAATTGCCCGTATTCGGTCTGAATGTGGCCTGCGGCACGGCGGTCAATATCGTCCTATCGCTGGGGGCCGG
>JAKQOG010000205.1 GCA_029565395.1 Candidatus Hydrogenedentota bacterium
AAGTTCCATCACTTTTCCATAATTCAGCACCATGTATTCCATCATCTGCACGAAAGAATAGTGTTTGACCGATAGCCGTCATATAAGCTATCGAAGAACCATTCACGCCCGGATTAATATCTTTTACAAGAGATGTACCATTGCTTGTGCCATCACTTCTCCATAATTCAGTGCCGCAGGTAATATCTTGTGCGGGAAAGTAAAGTGAAGATCCCATAACAATCAGAGGTTCTGGGAAAGAACTGTTCGTGCCCGGATCAATATCCTTCACCAAGACCGTGCCTGCAGAAGTTCCATCGCTTTTCCACAATTCCCAACCATTTGTTGAATCCATCGCGTTGAAATATACGGAAGAATCATATGTTGTTAAATATCTCGGTTGAGAACCGAACCCTGCAGGATTGATAGCCTTTACAAGAACTGTACCAGATTCCGTTCCATCGCTTTTCCATAGCTCGTATCCATTTGTTGTATCAGCAGCACGAAAGAATAGTGTTGTACCTAGTACCGTCAAGAACTCCGGATTCGAAGAGTTTGTAGTTGGGCTAATGTTTTTTACAAGAACAGTGCCAGCATTTGTTCCATCACTTCTCCATAATTCTTTGCCATAGGTAGCGTTATACGCTCCAAAATATAACATAGAGCCTATGACGGTTGGAGAAGATATATCCGAATATTGTGCTCCTGGATTAATATCTTTTATTAGGACAGTACCTGTCGACGTTCCATCCGTTTTCCACAATTCACCGCCATAACTGCCGTCACTCGCCGACAAGAATAAGATTGAATTTACGGGTTTTAGAGTTTTGACATAGGAATCAGACACACCTGGACAAATGTCTTTGATTAAAACCGTTCCGTCCGTCGTTCCGTCGCTTTTCCATAGTTCCTTGCCGTTCACACCATCATTAGCGCCAAAGTACAACGTGGAGCCAAGTGCCAGCAATGTAGTTGGATTGGAATTGCTGACAGCAGGCCGGACATCTTTTACAAGTATTGTTCCCGCTTCCGTTCCATCACTCTTCCAAAACCCTTCGCTGTGTGTATTGTCGTTTGCCCTAAAATAAATATTCGGCCCCATAACAACTGGATATAAAATGTTAGCACTAGATGTTCCAGGAAAGATATCCTTCACAAGGACTGTTCCGGACATTGTTCCATCACTTTCCCACAATTCGTATCCATTTGTGCCATCGTTTGCCCTAAAATAAAGCATGGACCCTAATGCTGTCAGATTGGATGGACTGGAATTATTGACGCCAGTGGAAATGTCCTTAATCAAAACTGTTCCTGCGGTAGTGCCATCGCTTTTCCACAATTCAACACCATTTGTTCCATCATTTGCTTGGAAGTATATGGTTGAATCTATTGTTTTATATTGCTGCGGCCAAGAATTGTTTGCGCCAAGGTATATGTCTTTAACAAGCACTGTTCCAGTGGTTGTTCCATCGCTTTTCCACAATTCGTATCCATTGGCGCCATCATTTGCTGTAAAATAGACCCATGACCCCAATGCTGTCAGATTGGATGGATTGGAACTATTGGATCCTGTGAAAATGTCTTTAATCAAAACTGTTCCGGAAGCAGTCCCATCGCTTTTCCACAATTCAGTTCCATTTATACCGTCACTTGCACCAAAAAAGAGCATAGAATTTGATGCAATCAATGGCCAAGGATAGGATCCACCTGTATTTGGTAATATGTCCTTCAATAAAACTGTACCAGTGGCAGTCCCATCACTTTTCCACAGCTCACGACCATATACACCATCACGTGCCTGAAAATACACCGTAGAACCCATTGCGGCAAAGTATTGTGGTTCGCCGCTATTTGCTCCAGGATAGATATCTTTAACAAGGGTTGTTCCGGCACTTGTCCCATCACTTTTCCATAACTCCCATCCGATAGCGTCATCATATGCAGAAAAAAATAGTGTCGATCCAGCCACTGTAATTTCTTTCGGGGCAGAACCACCATCCTGTAGGATATCTGCAACTAAAACTGTACCTTCTCCTGTTCCATCACTTTTCCATAATTCGGTCCCATTTAAACCATCATATGCAGAAAAAAATAACGTACCCCCCATAGCTACAAAGTATTGCGGATCTGATCCTGCTATGCCCGGGTTAATATCTTTCAAAAGAACAGTCCCGGTTGTCGTGCCATCACTTTTCCATAATTCATTTCCATTTACACCATCATCCATATTGAAAAACACTGTAGATCCAATCACACATATATTTGTTGTTGATGTTGAAAAATCTATCTGCGGGACCGTGTTGATATCCTTGATGAGATATGGTGTGCTGTCCGCCCAGATACCTGGGCTGATAAAGAGTAGCAACATAAATTCAAATAAAAGTGGGATAAACCATCCCATCTTGGTTTCCCACACATGCTTCTTAAAAGACTCTATCCGCATCATCGTTATATCTCCCGTGTTGATTCTTACTTCTTATCGTTTTCCGTGCTCATTTTGAGCGCGTCACTGCGTTCTGGAATTTCGAGTTTGTGCATCCACCGGCGTAATCCGGCTTCGCTGATATCGAGCATTCGGGCAGCGTCGGACAGGTTGTGACCGGTTATCGCGAGCACTTGCTCGATGTGCTGTTTGCGGATGCTGTTCAAAGACTTACGCCCAAACAGCGGCTTGCCTGAGCCGCCGGATGGCCCCTCCGGTTTCGATGTCATACAGGCTCCCAATCTAATGCTCACACTTCATTCTCCCAACCCTACATGCGATCTTTGAAAAGCAACCCGGATGCCAGGAGCGGCTATGAAGGGGAAAAGGAACGGCAAGCCCTTGCGCGGCGGGAAGTTAGAGAAAGATCTATTGGAGAAAGAGGATTGAGCGCGCCTGATGAAGCGCATTTCCGTGCTCATTTTGAGCAGAAGGTGACGGAAGGAAGGCGTATGGGAATTTACCGGATCGGACTGATCGGACCGATCTCTTCGGATGTATTTTTTGACAACAAGCCTACTTCAAGTGATACTCGCTGATTTTCCGGCGGAGGGTGCTGTAGCCGATCTGTAGAATGCGGGCGGCCTCTTCGACATCGCCGCCGCACCAGCGCAATACCAATGCGATGTGCCGTTTTTCGGCTTCCAGCAAGGTATGCGCTTCCGAGTTCCCTTCGGATGCCTCCTCCCGGTGTGCTTGGCCGAACAGGTCGGCCACGGTGATCTGTTTCTTCGCCATGGCCACTGCGCGCTGGATGCAGTTGCGCAGTTCCCGCGCGTTGCCCGGCCATTTCCTCCCCCGCAAATGTTTAAGCGCTTCCGGTGTAAACCCCAGCAAAGGATGCTTGGCCTGGGTGCGAAACAACTCGAAAAAATGCAACGCCAACACCTCGATATCCGAAGGCCGCTCCCGCAACGGCGGAAGATAAATCTCCACCGCGTTCAGCCGGTGATACAGATCGTTGCGGAACGCGCCTTCGCGTATGGCCTCCGCAATATCCTTGTTGGTCGCCGCCAGAAAACGCACATCCACCTGAATCTCGCTTCGGCCCCCAACCCGGCGGAACGCGCCTCCCTCGATACAGCGCAAAATACGGGCCTGATTGTCCAGGCTCAGATCGCCAATCTCATCTAGAAACAGCGTGCCCCCGTGCGCCTGCTCCAACAGCCCTGTACGCGATTCCGTGGCCCCCGTGAACGCTCCTTTTTCATAGCCGAAAAATTCGCTCTCAAACAAATCCTTCGGGATGGCCGCGCAATTCACCACCACCAGCGGCCCATTGCACCGCCCGGAGTGCGCGTGGAGCATCCGCGCCGCCAATTCTTTCCCGGTTCCCGTTTCCCCTGTAATCAGCACGCTTAAATTTGTTTTCGCCGCCTTGGTAATCTGGTGCCGCACCGATCCCATGGCCCGGCTCTCACCCACCAGCGTCCCGGATTCGCCGGCTTGGGCGCGAAGCCGAACATTTTCCCGCTCCAAGTGTTCCGCGTGTTGCACACTGCACATCAAGGGCGCGGCCGTGCGCGCGATAAGCGCCAGCATGCGCAAGTCGTCCTCGTCATACGCCCCATGCGGGACGCTGGTCTGAAGCGCCACCGCGCCAACATTCGCCCCATGCGCCGCCAACGGTGCAGCCAAGGTCAAGGTCAACATGCGTCCGCTCCCGCTTTTTTTCACCTCCGGCGCCAGAATGCCACAGCCTTCCTCAAGCGCGCGATTCATCCACTGTTGCGGCGCCACACTCTCTTTAGCGGTTTCTTCATGAATCATCCGTATCTGCGACTCATCATGTACCAGCGCAATCCACAGGCTCCTTGGATGGAATCGGCGATGCAATCCTTCCGCCAGAATTTGTGTGAGCTTGGAGATGCTGTCCGCTTCACTGAGCGCCCGGCCCAAGTCATATAGAAACAGAAAATCCTGAATGGTGCTCGGTCTAGGGTGGGCATCCGGCCGCGCCGAATCAATTTCCAGCGTGACCGGCTCCCCCTTCGCCCATGATTTCGTAACCAGACTGGCATCGTCCGCCGTGTTCTGTTCCATTTCTGCCTCCATCTCGGCGGACACCAGAAACTGCCACTTGCCCAAAGCAATCACACTGCCCGGCTTCAATACGGCGTTCGTTTGAGGGATGCCATTGATCAACACCGGATTCGCCCCGCCCAACTCCTCAAAATGGACCTCCTGATCTTCCACAAAAACCCGGCACTGCCGCCGGGAAATGGTAGGATCGGTTATTCTTATTTCACACCCCGCATCTCTCCCGAGTGTGAATCCCTTGGAACCAAAAGACCAGGCACGCCCCTTCCACCGTCCTGAAATCGCCACCAATCGATACATGGGATCTTTCACAAATGTGTTCCTTCTTAACACCTGCCTCTCAAACGGTGCAATCATACCACAATCAATCATTTCCAGCAGGAGCGTTGAATTTCGGGGGTGAAAGATGGCGGAGGGTAAGCGACTCGAACGCTTAAGCCCGAAGGCGCCGGTTTTCAAGACCGGTGGATTACCGATTATCCTAACCCTCCGCGGGAAGGATCTTTTGGGAGTGAATCCTGAAATTATTGTACCGCAACAAGGCCGGATTTTTCACCTTTATCCTGTTATGCCGCCGTGTTCAAGGGTGGCGGCCATACCGCATCTTGAATAGGCATTCTATGGTAAAATGATGTCTGTTTGTACGCGGTCCTAACCGTCTACGGTTTTTTCAAAGGAGAGTAAAGACGTGTTTTCGGAAGAAGCCTTTTTTCGCCGGCATAAAATTCTCTTTGCTTTGTTGATACTCGTTGTACTCCTTACTGCCGCCGCCGCCGTGTTCATGTGGTATCTGGCCCAGGGGCCGTATCACGATTATTCCCTCGATCTTATGCTGCCGCCACCCGGTGATAAGACGCCCCCAGGCACGCTCCAGGTGGGTGTGGGCATACGCGATATCACGCCGAATCTTGACCTCAAGGACAGTTGGAAGGATGTCAATGGGAACAATAAATATGACAAGGGCATTGACACCTTTGTGGATAAGAATGGGAACGGAAAGTTTGACGGGGTGTGGATCGCAGGCTTTGGCACCAACCGTCCCGCAAAGGAAATTCATGATCAAATCTGGTGCCGTGCCCTGGCCTTGCGCAACAATGGCGTTACACTGGTGATGGTCACTTTCGACAGTATTGGCATCTTCCACAACTATTTCGTGAAAATCCGGAAAATGGTGAACCCGGCGCTGGATATCTCCCACATTATGTTTTCCTCCACCCATTGTCATGAAGTGCCCGACACCATGGGGAATTGGAGTTTTGCCTTCCGCATCACCTTCCGGGGTGAAGAACTCGATGTCCCAATCTTTGGCTATGATGAAGACTATATGGACCTGATCTGTCAATCGGCCAAAGAAGCCATTGAAGAAGCTGTACAGCGCTTGCAACCCTCCGATATGTATTGCACCCATGTCCAAGCAGGTCCCGATGGATTTATCCGGGATTCCCGCAAACCGGAAGTGATGGATCTCAACATGTATTTGTTTCGTTTTACGGAACAGGGCAGCGACCGGACCATCGCAACCTTTGTTAACTGGGGGAATCATCCGGAAGCGCTGGGCGGCGGGAATCCTTTGATCACCTCCGATTTTTGTCATTACCTTCGCGAGGGCATCGAACGCGGCGTGCCCGCGCCCAACGGCGTCCAGGGATTCGGCGGCATTTGCCTGTATTTCCAGGGCATGGTCGGCGGATTGATGACTCAGTTGGGCGTGACGGTGCCGGACCGCGACCGGCAGAATGCGTACAAGGACAGCTCTTTTGATAAAGCCGCCGCATTGGGCTTGAATACGGCGATTGTGGCCTGTAATGCCCTGCGCAGCCCACGGGTCTGGAAAAATGAAAATCCCCGGTTGGCCATTGCCGCAAAAACGTACCTCGCCCCCATGCAAGGCATATTTAAGTGGGCTGTCCGCCTGGGTCTGTTACATCAGGGCTACTATGGCCAGGGGCGGGCCAAGAGCGAAGTGAATGTAATCCGGATTGGCGATGTCTGCATTCTTACCGCTCCCGGCGAACTATATCCTGAAATTGTTCAAGGGGGCGTAGAAGCGCGGGCGGGCCGTGACTTTGACATCCCGCCGCAGGAAGTGCCTCCGCTCCGCGAAGAAATGGAGGAAAAAGCCCGAATGGCCTTTGTGATTGGCCTGGCCAACGATGAAATCGGCTATATGATTCCCAAGAGTCAGTGGGATGCCGTGCCGCCTTGGACCTATGGCGATGATGACCAGTATGGTGAGGAAAACAGCGGCGGCCCCGATGTCGCGCTTACCTACCACCATGTTGCCCTCAACCTGCTGAAAAAAATGAACGCGTCGCTCCCCTGAACTGCTAAGAAAGTGGCCATGATCGGGAGGGCGAGGCACCTGCCGAGATAAAATATGCCTTGTTGATTTTGTTCTGACGGCTCGGCAGGAGCCTCGCCCTCCCAACCTCGCATTTTACTTTCTTCTACGAATCGCCGCCGAAGGAGGCGGGGGACTCACAAAGATGGATGCCTCTCCTGGGGCAGGGCTTGATCATGCCCCCCATTCACAGGCAGAGTAATGAGGTTCACAGGGAGAGTGTATGATGCGGTTGGCATTTGTTGGATTTCGGCATGCGCATGGCATTGGGCTGTATAACCTCGCCTGTCAAAACGAAACCATTGAGGTCGTGGCAGCCTGTGAGGAAGATGCCCCCACGCGCGCGCAACTGTCCCAACAAGGTATCCGGATCACGCATGATTCCTACGCGCGGATGCTGGAGGAAGTGGAGTGTGACGTGGTGGCATGCGCGGATTACTACCGCATCCGGGGTGAACGCCTCCTTCAGGCCATGGAGCACGGCAAGCACGTAATCAGTGACAAGCCGCTTTGCATCTCGCTCGATGAGTTGGATCGCATCTCCGCCCTTTCTGCGCAGAATGGTTTGTGTGTAGGCTGCATGCTGGATCTTGGCAATCTGGGCCCCTATATCGCGCTACGGAACATACTTCGCGATGGACGTTTGGGGGAAGTGCATGCCATTACCTTTCTTGGCCAGCATCCCCTGCTCTACGGGACGCGCCCCATGTGGATGCTGGAGGAAGGCAAACACGGCGGATCGATCAATGATATCGCCATTCACGGCATCGACATCATCCCGTGGCTGACCGGGCGCCGCATCGTGGAGATTACGGCGGCGCGCGCATGGAATGCCAAACTTAAAACCCATCCCTGGTTTCAGGATGGGGCCATGCTCATGTTGAAGCTCGACAATGGCGGCGGGGTGCTGGGCGACGTTTCCTATTTGAGTTCGGACAAACATGGCTACACCATGCCGCCGTATTGGCGGTTCACTATCGCGGGGACGGAGGGCGTGGCGGAAACGTCCTGCAACGGCACCCATGTATCCGTGTGGCGCCATGACATGGATGATGTGGTGGAAGAGCCTGCCGCTCCGAACCAGCCAGGCGGATATTTCTATGATTTTCTTGCCGATCTTGACGGCATGCCTTCTGCGGACGGCCTGCATACCCGGCGCGTGCTGGAAAGCACTCGCCTCGCATTATTGGCGCAACGCGTGGCGGATACGGCACAATTCCCCATCAGCATTTGAGGAGTATTAACGATGATACGAGTGGGCTTTATTGGTTGCGGGCGCATTTCCGATCTACATTTCGCGGCATACGCAGATTGCTCCGATGCACGGGTAACGGCGATCTGCGATGTCAATCCGGAGACCGTGGCGAAGCGGCAGCAGGAATGGAACATTCCCAAGACATATACGAATTATCAGGAACTGCTGGCCGACGCGGATATTGACGCGGTGGAGATCATTACGCCGCAACCCATCCATGAGCCCATGGTCATGGAAGCCGTGCGGGCGGGAAAACACATTGCCGTTCAAAAACCCATGACCATCAGCATGGAGAGCGCGGATCGCATGCTGGCCGCCGTGCGCGAAGTTAACACCGTGTACAAAGTCACGGATAACTATGTGTTTTATCCGCCCATCGTGTATGCGAAAAAACTCATAGATGACGGTGTGATCGGCGAGCCTATTATGCTGCGCATGAAATTTTTGGGCGGCCAGTGGCAAGGCGGGTGGGAGGTTCCCCTTGAAACATGGGGTTGGCGCTTGGAAGAGGCGGCTGCGGGCCGGTACCTGCAAACCTTCGATCATGGACATCACATGTGGGCCACCGCATGGTATTTGATGGGGGAAGTGGAAAAGGTCACTGCGTGGATTGACACTCTGAACGACCTGGTGGATTGTCCCGCCGTGTTAATGTGGAAATACAAGGCGGGCAAGCGGTATGGCGTGTGCGATTACACACAGGCCCTTGAACTTCCAATTCCTTCCAACTATTACTCCTGTGATGAATGGTTCGAGGTCACCGGAAGCAAAGGCATGATCCTGGTGCGCCGCTGCACCGGGAACCTTCTTGACGGTCCGGCCGTCAGCACATTTACGGGCAATGGCTGGCAGCACCATGAGGTGGAATCGGATTGGGCTTCGGGATTCAAGCATGCCCAGCGGAATTTTCTGGCGGCCATTCAAGGCAAGGAAAAGCCGTTGCTTACCGGTGATAACGCCCGTGAGATCCTCCGGTTCGCCTTTGCCTTGCGCAAATCCTCCGATGAACGCCGCGAAGTATATCTGGAAGAGATTGGACCATGAGGAAAACGTTCGCCATCCTGTGCGAGACTAAAGGGTGGATGTTTTTGCTGTGCAGTGCCGGTGTCATGCTGCAGGGAGCCGCTTCCGAAGAACTTCCCCTGAATCAGAGGAAATTGGAGGCGTTGCGGCGGACAATTTCGGATCTATCCGCAACCTATCCGAACGCGTATACAAAGGGTCCCGCCTATCTCGAACGGATCAATCAATATGAGGCGCAATTGGCGGCCATGGGGGACGTCATGGTCCCGGACAATGAGACAATAACGGAGTTTGCGGTGTTTAAACGCGAGGTGCTGGCGGCGAATCCGCTTTTATCGGAATTTGATCGATTGCTTGTAGTCAAACGGAGTGCCGGGGCGGAATCGCTGGGGCTTCCCAGAAACTGGCAGGGAAATTGTTCTCTGTCGTTGGACCAATATATCAATGAAATTGCACTGCTGTCGCCCGTTCGTCCAGCGGGGGTATTAACCACACTCTTCAGGCCAGAAAAATCGCTTTTCGCGGGTGATGTGGATCTTCATTTCGATGGGAAGCGCATTCTGTTTTCCATGCCGGGATCGAATGGCCGATGCCAAATATGGGAAATACGCATGGATGGTTCGGGATTGCGCCAAGTGACAGTGGGCGAAGAAGACGATGTGGACAATTATGATGCATGTTATTTGCCGGATGGACGGATCATTTTTTCCTCGACGGCCAATTACCAGGGCGTCCCTTGTGTGTCGGGATACGACAGCGTCGCCAACCTGTGCATCATGAATGCCGATGGAACAGGGGTGCGGCAATTGTGTTTTGATCAAGACCATAATTGGTGTCCAACGGTGCTTAATAACGGCCGGATTCTTTATACGCGCTGGGAATATACCGATACGCCCCATAGCAACACCCGCCTTCTCTTCCACATGAATCCGGACGGCACGGAACAAATGGAATATTATGGGAGCAATTCCTATTGGCCGACCTCCGTCATGTACGCGCGGCCCATCCCAAGCCATCCCACGAAAGTGGTGGCCATCGTTACTGGACACCATGGGGTGGCGCGCATGGGGGAACTTGTTGTGTTCGACCCTGCGCTTGGCCGCCGTGAAGCAGAGGGGGCGGTTCAGCGCATACCGGGATTTGGCAAGGCGGTCGATCCTGTAATAAAGGATACTTTGGCCGATGATTCGTGGCCCAAGTTTCTTCATCCGTATCCCTTGTCCGATAACTATTTCCTGGTAGCGTGTCAACCTGCTCCTTTGGCCCTCTGGGGCATTTATTTGGCGGATGTGTTCGACAATTTACTGTTGTTGCGCGAAGAGCCGGGGTATGTCTTGTTCGAGCCGATTCCCGTGCGTGCCACTCCAATGCCGCCGTTGATTCCGGATAAGATAAAACCAGGTGAAAAAGAGGCCGTGGTCTATCTCACCGATGTATACGCAGGCCAGGGCCTTGCCGGGTTGCCGCGGGGATCGGTCAAGTCGCTCCGGCTGATATCCTATGTGTATGCGTACCGGAAAACGGGAGGATTATTGGGGGTGATCGGCATGGACGGCCCATGGGACATTAAACGGGTGTTGGGGACCGTCCCCGTGGCAGAGGATGGTTCCGCACTGTTCCGGGTTCCGGCGAACACACCCATATCGATACAGCCCTTGGATGAAAAGGGCCGCGCCTTGCAACTCATGCGAAGCTGGTTTACAGCAATGCCCGGGGAAACTGTTTCATGTCTCGGGTGCCATGAACCGCAAAACAGCACACCCTCGGCCAAGTCGACTACCGCCTCCCGCGGCAGCCCTGATGCGATAGCTGCCTGGCGGGGCCCGGTTCGCGGATTTGGCTTCAGCCGTGAAGTGCAGCCAGTTCTTGATCGATACTGTCTCTCGTGCCATGACGGAACTCAAAAAGACCGCCCAGATCTGCGTGGCACGGAACAGATCACCGATTGGAAAAGCATGTATGCGGGCAATGGCGGGAAACTGGGGGGCAAGTTCTCCGCAGCTTATGCCAGTCTACATCGCTATGTGCGCCGGTCAGGGATTGAAAGCGATTATCACCTGCTCGCTCCCATGGAATTTCACGCGAGCACGACGGAATTGGCGCAGCGTCTTGAAAAAGGGCATCATGGCGTAGTATTGGATAAGGAAGCTTGGGATCGGTTGAATACTTGGATTGATCTTAACGCTCCGTTTCATGGGACGTGGACAGAGATTGTGGGGGAGGAAGCTCTCCGCCAGCGTGCAGAACGCCGCCGGGAACTTCTGTGGAAATATGCCAATCTGGAGGTGGATTATGAAACCATCAAGCCCACGGAAACAGACATCCCTGGAACGCCGCTTCCGACCCCGGAAGCTCTTCCAGAGGAATCCGCCACACAAGAACCAAAACCCGCCGAGATATCCGAAAATCCCAAAACGGGCACAACTCGCACGATAGCTCTCGGAGAGAGCGTTTTCCTTGAACTGGCCTACATTCCCGCAGGCGCCTTTGATATGAGCGATGAAGCCGAAGGACCTGTTACCCGCATCAATATCGAAAAACCTTTCTGGATGGGGCAATGTGAAATTACGAACGAACAATTCAAACGTTTTGATCCGGATCATGACAGCGGCGTGGAACCCATGCACTCCTATCAGTTTGGCATCCGGGGGTATCCAGTGAATGGTCCACAGCAGCCCGTGGTGCGGGTCTCCTGGAATCGCGCGATGGAGTTTTGCCGCTGGCTCTCGGATAAGACGGGTCAGGCCTTTATCCTGCCAACGGAAGCACAATGGGAATATGCGTGCCGCGCGGGAACCATCACCCCCTTCTTCTTTGGCGGACCGGATGCGGATTTCTCCAACTTTGCCAACCTGGGGGATACCCGGCTGAAAGAATTCGCGCGCGAGACCTATCAGGGGGTGCATGTGTTGGAAAATCCCACCCCTTATGATGATTGGATTCCCAAGGATGAACGTTTTGATGATGGTTCGTTTCTGCCTTCGGATGTGGCCCGATACCGGCCTAATCCCTGGGGGTTGTACGATATGCATGGAAACGCGAGCGAATGGACCCTTTCCATGTATCGGCCCTATCCCTACAATGAATCCGATGGCCGGAACGATTTTTCTGGAGACATTCCGCGCGTCGTGCGTGGCGGGTCGTGGTATGATCGCCCATGCCGGGCAACCGCCTCGTACCGTCTGGGGTACGCACCGTATCAACCCGTATTCAATGTAGGCTTCCGGGTATGCTGTCCGGATGGTTAGCAGAAGCACGGTGATAAATCCCGCCTCCACATCAACCACGCGTCTTTCGTTTGATGCTTTATCTGGGTCTATTTTGTTGCGGCAGTCTCAATCCGGGCGATGGTGTCGTCGATTTCGCCGGGTTTCACGAAACCGATGGCCATGGCATCGAGACATCCCAGGCCCACCGCAAACTTCAGTGCTTCGTCGATTCTTTTGACCAAATTGCCTTCGCCCAGAATTTTCATGCCGATCACGCCCTTGCCGTTTGCGTGTGCAGTCTTTAAAATGGCGGCGATTTCGTCCGGTGTTCCATCCATCAGCACCGTGCCCGGATTGATCCGCGCAAGCATCACGTCCACCCAGGGGGATTCCGCCGCCCGTTGCAGTGCGCCCTTATCGTGACAGGAAACCCCGTGCGCCCGGATAATCCCTTTTTGCTTGGCTTCCGACAGCACGTCCATGCAGGGCGCGAGTTTTTCCGGCCACTCTTTGCTTGTCATGCAATGCAGCATCACAACGTCCAGATAATCCGTATCGAGTTCCCTGCGGAACCGTTCGATATCCGCGCGAACCTTGGCCGCATCCTTGGAATCGGTCTTGGTATTGAGCACGAGTTCCTGCCGGGGCATGTTGGCCTGTTTGATCGCGTCGCGGACATATTCGTGCGCGCCGTAGGAATCCGACATGTCGTAATAGCGGATGCCTTGTTCATAGGCGTGCACCAGCGTTTTCAGGAACCCTTCGCGCCCCTGCCGGTTTTGTTCCGAAGACTTGTTGCCCGCGCGGGTGCCCGTGCCCATGCCGAGCAGCGTAGGCATGACGCCGGTCTTGCCCAGCGGGTGGCGGGTGCAGGCCGCTTTCACGGCATTTTCCCCCGCGGCCAACGGCGAGAGGACGCAGGCGGCGGTGACCACGGCGGCGGATTGCTGGATAAACTCGCGGCGGTTGATTGAACGCATTGTCGTGCTCCTTCGGTTATGCGGCGGTACTTATTTCCACTGCGCGGCAACCTCTTGAATAAACTCTTTAAGGGTCTGCCGATATTCCTGCGGCGATTCCTTGTGCAGATGGCTGTGCGTGCCATTCTTAAAAATATGCACCCGCTTTAGAGACGATCCGCAATGTTCGTACAGGCTCCGGGTTTCGGCCTCGGTTAACACGCGCTCCGCATCCCCTGAAATGATTAAGGCGGGCGCTTTGCAGTAGGGCATGAAATCCACCGGCTGCAATTCCTTCATGCTGACGCCTATTTTATGTTCGCCCCAGAATAGCACTGGCCACGCCACGAAATGCGGTATATGGACGATATCAAGGCGGTTGTTCATCGCGGAGGTCATAGTATCGTAGCAGGACTCCAAAACGACAAAGGCGAAATCGGGGATTTCCTTGAACGAATACGCGATGGTGGCCGCGCCCAGCGACAGGCCGTACGCGCCAATGTGCTTGTAGCCGCGCTCCCGCATGTGATCGAAACAGGCCTTGAGGTCGCGACGTTCATTCCAGCCGATAGTCACGAGCGCCGGATCGCTTCGGCCCGTGCCCCGCAGGTCGGGCAGCAGCACGTCAAAGCCTTCTTGCAGAAAAATCTCAGCCTTGGATTTGCCCTGCCTGCGGTCCGCGGAAATGCCGGAGAGCAAAATCACGGCGCGATCCGTGTTTTTCCCCAGCCACCATGCCGAAAGATTCACGCCATCTTCCGCGGTAAACGCAACATTATCCGCTTGCAGCCCACCCAGCGTGATTTCGGCGGGCACTTCGCCGGGATGCGGGCTCAAGGCAATATATACCACCGCATAGCCCAGCGCCATCCAGAGGCTCAACAGAATTACAACAGCAATGGTGGCAATGGTTATTGTGGTTTTTGGCCGCGGGACTTTCATGGGGCAACTTTAGTCAGGGGTGCTCGCCGCGCGCGAGGCGCTGGTTGATCTCATCGAGAAGCGGGGGCACGTCCCAGATGCCGTCCACGACGTAATGCGCGCCAGCCTGCGCCATGCGGGTATACGCGCGGGCGCGCTTGCGTTCGAGCACACCGGGATCCATCGCCTTCAGTTCCGCTTCGTTCACGCCTATTTCATTGCCCGTGATGACGAGGCCAATGGTCCACATGCCCGCATTCAGCCCTTCATAGATGTCCGGGAGCGTGTCGCCGACTTTGACAAAGGCTTCCATGGGATAAAGCTGGAGGCGCATAGCGTTCACGAGGCACATCCAGGGTTCGGGGCGTCCGGCGGGCACGTCGGTGGCGCAGACCGTGGAATCGGGTTCATAGCCGCGCGCAGCCGCTTCGCGCATGAGCAATTCCATCATTTCGCCGGTGTAGCCGGTGGTGGATCCGATCTTCAATCCGCGCGCGCGGAAATCCTTGATCGCCTCCAGTGTGCCGGGGATTAGATCGGCATACGTGGCGAGGCAGTCCAATTGCAGCGGGATAAACATCTTGAACATCTCATCCACGTCCGCTTCCGTGGGGTATTGGCCATGAACTTCTTTCCATTGGTTACGCACGGCATCAATCTGTGAAATTTTCTGGATATGGACGCGTTTGTGCGCGCCCATCGGCTCGCGGGCCTGATCCATCGTGATATTCACGCCTTTGCGCTTGTATACGTCGATGAACACCACGGCGGGGGCCATACAGCCATAGTCGAGCGTGGTTCCGGCCCAATCCAACAAGACCGCCTTGAGCGGGCCGCGATAACTGCGTTGAAATACGAAATCCATGGTCGAACTCCTTTGGGGTTGAGGCCAAGAAATTTAACTTTGAAGAAACGATACTATACCGGATTTTCTGCGTTCACTGCGAATCGGGTATATATGCACGGCGACATCACCACGGCCTGTCCGGAGAATCATCCTGCGCGGGGAATCCGATCTTAAGCCGAGAAGCAGGAAATCACCCAGAGACTTTTTGCAATCAAAGTTCTGCTATTTTTTTGAGGCCCATTCTTGTGCCATTTTTTCTGCTTCTGCGATTTGTTCGGGGGTCATGTGTGCGGCCAAAGCCTGTTTTTTCTTGATAATATCTTCGGAATTACCGGCAAGGGTGAACCACATATAAGCTTTGACATTGTCCCGTATCCAATCAGGACCATTATAAGAATGAGCAAGCTTTAATTTTGCTGCATCATTTCCTGCTTCGGCGGCGATAAGATACCATTCACGTACTTTCTTTATCCTATCTTCGTTGTAGTCATGCTTTGAGTTGAAATGCTCTGCTAGTTTGAAACTAACACTGACAAGTTCGTCGGGGGATAATTTTGTGGCTATTTCGGCTATTTTTTTATCAAGATCAATATTGGGAATTGATAAGTTTGACGAAGAGAGCCAATAGTATGCCTGTACATTATCCTTGGAAGTGCCTTTCCCGTCTGCGTAGCACTGACCAAGTTCTCCATGGGCGAGAAAATCGTCCTGTTCGGCAGTCTTTCGATACCAGGTAAAAGCGGCGGCATCATCTTTTGGAACACCTTTTCCCTGTACATAACACTGTGCCAGTTTATACTGTGCCGAGGCGTCTCCTTGATCAGCGGCTTGGCGTAACCATTTGACCGCCTCAGCGTCGTTTTGCGGGAAAGTTTTACCTTCCAAGTAACAGTCACCCAAGTAGCATTGTGCGTAAACCGATCCTTGACCGGCGGCTTTTTTATACCAATACAAAGCTTTTTCAAAGTTTTTTCGAGTACCCATTCCTTCCTCGTAGCAACCGCCCAGTAAAACCTGGGCTGATGTGTCTCCTCGTTTTGCAGCTTTTCGAAGCCACCTCATGGCTTCTTGATCTTTATCACACGTACAATAATAATCCCAGAGCAGTTCTTCGGCCTCAGCATTGCCTTGTGCAATTGCTTTTTTATACCAGCCCACCGCTTTTGACGGGTTCTTTTGGATGCCTTCCCCGTTGAGGTAACAACTTCCGAGGTTCTTTTGTGCATCGGCGTTTCCGGATTTCGCCGCAACTTGATACCAATGCACTGCCCGTTCAGGATTCTTTTGGTCACCTATACCTTCGCGATACGTATTCGCCACACCGTTTTGAACTGCGGGATCCCCCTGTTCAGCAGCTTTTTCAAACCAATTTCCTGCTTGTGAAGGGTCTTTGGCCACACCCCAACCGTTGGCATAACATACACCTAAATTATATTGTGCTTCCACACATCCTTGTTCGGCGGCCTTGTGATACCAGTTCACTGCCTTGGCATAGTCCTTTGAGATGATCTTGTCCAATCCCTCAAGTGGAATTTCATGATTATAAAGACCCTTATTGAATGAAGCTTTCAAACTGCCTTCATATTCAATTGAATACATGCCTCCAGAATAGAGATAACCCAGCCAATATTGTGCGTCAGCAGAATTTTGTTCTGCCGCTTTAGCAAACCATTTTTCGGCTTCAGCGTAATCCTGGGGGACGCCTGTTCCGTAAAGGTAGCAATTCCCTGTATTGCCTTGGGCTATGGCATCTCCCTGTTCCGCAGCCTTTCGATACCAATTCAACGCTTCCGCATCGTTTTGAGGCACGCCAATGCCATTTTCATAACAGATTCCCAAAAAATTCTGGGAAAATGAATATCCTTGGTCCGCAGCCTTTTGAAACCAACTTGCGGCTGCAGTATCATCCTTTGGAACACCGGTCCCGCTGTAATAACAGACTCCCAAGTTGTGTTGCGCCTCTGCATACCCCTGATCCGCAGCTTTGCGAATCAAAGCGACCGATTTCTCATAATTTTTGGTTACACCTTTGTGTCCATAATAATAAAGCGATCCCAAATTGGTTTGTGCGGCAACATTTCCTTGCTTGGCGGCTTTTTGGTACCATTTTTTTGCCTTAGCAAAATTCTGAGCAATTCCTTTACCTTCATGGTAACAGGCTCCAAGATCACATTGTGCTTGTGGGTCGCCTTGCTTGGCGGCTTTTTGGAGTTCTACGATGTCTTTGGGTGGCGTTTCTTGTGCTGCAATCCCTCCCGTTACGAGTACTGTCAAAACCGCGATGAAAATAAAAAAACTGCTTCGCTTGTTCATCTTTTGTTCCCTTTCAATGAACGGTGTAAATTCTCCCTAACCCGGTAGTACTAATTATCCGAAGACGCGCCAATGCTGGAGGACGTGCGGATACCGATGGGAGCATGTCCGCCATCAGTGAGTGGCACGTCAATGAATGCAAACGTTTCGCGTTCCAGCGAAAAACCATAGTGATCGATTCCATTAGCGGCGATGGCGATGAGGTATTGGGCGGGAACGATAAAATTACGTCGTCGCGAACACGGCAGTCACAAATTTTCGGGATGTCGTCCCCATTATCGACCGTAATACTAATCAAGACTGCCTCACCGTGGTTATCTGTATTCCATTGCACGGTGAGATCATGATTAAAGTTCAAGGAGACCCCTAATCCATATTCTCTCTGCGTAAGAACCGGTGTTAAAACATGCATAAGGCCTAAAGTTGGAATTGAACCTGAAAATGGCCCAATATCCTGTCCCCCGGGAAAT
>JAKQOG010000236.1 GCA_029565395.1 Candidatus Hydrogenedentota bacterium
GAGAAAGAGTACACAGTATACGTCGAAATCTGGTCAAAGACATCCTATCTCGCTCTAAAGGATACGGTCATAGCGGCGATGGAAGCTATCGGGTTCAACGTCACTGATGAATTGGACGTGCCTGATCCTGACATCGGCCACTACTCACTGACATTCTACGGGGTGATGTAATGGCACGTTTCGACACGACCGGGCTTGACGAACTGCTGGCGGATATGAAGCGGCTCGGAGAGTTGAGCGGCGAAACCGCCGACAAGATGCTGATGGCCGGGGCCGAAGCGGTCAAGGAAGAATGGCGAAAATCGGCAGAAAAGCACCGGCTCCGGGACACGGGCGACATGATTGAAAGCATAGGGTTTCCGCGCCAGCCAAAAACGGCTGGCGGAATCCGAACGATCGACATCTACCCGCAGGGGAAAGACAGAAAAGGCGTCAGAAACGCCGAGAAAGCGTTTATCCTTAACTACGGTACGCAGGGGACGAACTCGGATAACGCAAGACGAAAGCGGGGAAAAGTTGACAAGCGTAAAGGCGCGGGGATACCGGCTACACATTGGGTTGACGATGCTGATAAAGCATCGGGCGAACCTGTCATGGAAGCTATGGGCAAAATTTGGGACGAACATTTGAAAGGATAAAAAAATGGCAACAATTGGACTTAGATACCCGGTCTGGGCGCCCTATGTATCGGGCGGAAATGGCACGGCCATAGTGTACGGCACGGCTGTGACAGGTGATCACGCTATCGAGGCGAACATCAAGTGGAACCGCAATACCAATGTTCTGTACGGCGATGATGTGCCCGTTGAACAAGATAACTCAATCGTATCTGGTGAAATCACCTTTGGATACGATCATATGTCTGCGGCTCTCCGGGCTTCAATGCTCGGCATGACTGGGAGCGGCACCCCGTTAACCTATGAAGATTCTGACGCAACGGCCCCGCACGGCGGGTTTGGCTACATCAAAGTCTTGAGGAACAACGGAACTCAAACCTATGAAGCCTATTGGATTCACGATGTGCAATTCACACTTGACGATGAAACCGCCAAGTCTCGCGGCGAAAACATCGAGTGGCAGACGCCTACCCTGAACGGCAAGATTTACGGCAAGGATTTGGACGGCTCTGGGGTGTTCAAGTTCCGCAAGATGCAGATTTTCTCCACCGAAGCGCTTGCTAAGGCATACCTGAACGACATCGCCGGGATCGCCTGATAGGGGGATAGCATGAACGCAAAAGGGAGGCCAATCGAACTAAACGGCAAGACCTATAACATGGTCTACACATCGGCGGCGATGCTTGAAGTGTACGACAAGTACGGCGATGTTTCTGGCATGGCCGACAAGCTGGACGCCAACCAGAAAGAAGCGGCCCGCATTGTTCCTTGGCTTGTCAGTTTGCTCTGCAATCAAGGCATCATGCTCGATACAGGCAACACCAAACCGAATAATCCAGACCTTATCACGCCCGAATGGGTGGCCCTTTATACCATGCCAAAGGACTGGCAGGGGATGTTAAGCGAGGCTATGGCGGCTATCGCAATCGGAAATGGAACGTATCACGAATCCGAGGAAGGCCCGGTTGATGTGGTTCTGGAGGAATTGGAAAAAAACGCGGACAGCGGAGAGGTGTAGAGCCTCTCCGCCTTGTCCTATGGGGGATGATGTGCGGCTTGACGGAACAAGAAGCGTGGCTGTCGAATCCCGGCAAACTAATCGATCTGTATCTGTGGAAACGTGACTATGACGCACAGATGCACGGCATAACATTCAAGAAGGGAGCTGAGAGCGATGGCGGCCCGAGAGATTAAAACCACACTGGCGCTGGACGGTGAAAAACAATTCAAGGCGGGCATGAGCGAAGCCTACAACGCCATGAAGGTACTCAGCTCCGAACTTAAATTGAACACAGCGCAATTCGGCGACAACGCAAAGTCAATGGACGGGCTGACTCAGCGCGGGAGTATTCTGCGGAAAGAAATTGAACAGCAGAAAGTCATTGTTGAAGCGCTCCGTAAAGCTGTAAAGGACTCCGCAGACGCTTATGGCGAAACGGATAAAAAGACAGACGCGTATCGCGTCAAGCTGAACAACGCCGAGGCCGCTCTTGCTCGGATGGGGAAAGAGCTTGACGCGAACGAGCAAGCCGTTGAAGACCTCGGCAAAGAAACCGAAGACGCCGAGAAGAAAACAAGCAAATGGGGTGACACACTCAAAAAGGTGGGCGATACGCTCGGGAAAGGGTTTGCCGCCGCCGCCAAGACCGCCGCCGTGGCCGTGGGAACGGTTGCCGTTGCGGCCGGGGCAATGGCTGTGAAACTCGGCAAGGAAGTTGTCAAGTCTTTCGGTGAACTTGAGCAAAACCTCGGCGGCTCGGAGGCTGTTTTCGGTGAATACGCTGCGGCAATCCAGAAATCAGGCGAAGAGGCGTATAAGAATCTCGGCGTATCTCAATCTCAATATCTGGCGACCGCTAACAAGATGGGCGCTTTGTTTCAAGGCTCTGGTATTTCTCAGCAGAAAAGCCTTGACATGACCACCCAGGCCATGCAGCGGGCCGCAGATATGGCATCCGTCATAGGCATTGATATGTCTGTGGCGATGGAATCCGTAGCGGGCGCGGCCAAAGGCAACTTCACGATGATGGACAACCTCGGCGTATCCATGAACGCAACGAGCATCGAAGCGTACGCCCTGGCTCAAGGATTGGACTTTACATTCGCCACCGCCACTCAAGCCGAAAAGGCCGAACTGGCAATGAAAATGTTCCTTGAGAACACGACGCAGTATGCCGGTAACTTTGCGAGAGAGTCTACCCAAACCGTTACGGGTTCTTTGGGGATGCTCAAGGCGTCCGCTGAATCATTCGTGGCCGGGCTTGGCAATACCAACGCGGATATGTCGGCATTGGTGAATGGCGTGGTGACTTCATTCCAGGCTGTTGTAACCAACATTGTTCCGATTGTCGAAAACCTAATAGCCGCTTTGCCGCCTGCCGTTGGAACCATTGTTACCCAAATTGGCGCGATGCTCCCGATGTTCATCGAGGTTGCGTCCAGACTATTCACGGAAACACTTAACGGGATTGTTGGAATGTTACCCACCCTGATTCCCGTCGCCGTGGATGCCGTGATGCTGTTCGCCAACACTCTGGTGGATAACCTGCCTGAGATACTGGACGCAGCTGTTTCATTGTTTGACGGACTTCTGGACGGGCTTTTAGACAGCATCCCAAAACTGATACCCGTCGCCATTGACGCAGTATTAACGCTATCCGGAAAACTGATTGACATGCTCCCGGAAATCATCGACGCAGGTATTAAAATTCTGCTGGCCCTTATCAAGGGTATTGTTGATAAAATCCCAGAACTTGCCCGGATGGTCCCGAAACTCATAGTAACAATCGTCCAAACACTTGCCCAGAAATTACCCGAGATTATCAAATCTGGCGGAGAGATTCTTAGCTCGATCATTAAGGGCATCATCGAGGCGATCCCCGAGCTGGTCAGGGCGCTCCCGCAGATAATTTCCGCTATTGTCGGCGGGTTGATGGCCGGGCTTGGCGAAATCCGAAATGTCGGCATCAACTTGGTCAAAGGGCTGTGGGAGGGCATCAAATCGTCAACACAGTGGTTATGGAATAAGCTGGCAGGTTGGATTGGGGACGCGCTTGGATGGTTGGGCGACCTGCTCGGCATAAAATCGCCCTCAAGGGTTATGGCAAACATGATCGGAAAGCCGATGGTTCAAGGACTTGCTAAAGGCATATTGGACAACGCGGGCATGGT
>JAKQOG010000209.1 GCA_029565395.1 Candidatus Hydrogenedentota bacterium
CTATGCCCGCATTCAATTTCACGGGATCACACAATTCCGCATACCCCCACTGATCCACGGCATACCCGGCGCTATTCGCCTGCAACGCCAATGCTTCCGCCAACTCCTCCCCCGCCTCGCCTCGCATCACCACCGCCACAGGCTCTTGTGCCATCACTATGACACTGAAAAACAAAACAACCATACAACCAATGAGAGCACGCATCTGCTATCCTCCGCTTGATTCCATGCCATAGCATGACAGGCGGAAGCTATGATGTTCAATCCAATATTGGATAGGTCCTATTGGTCATATAGGTCCTATTCGTATAATTGACGTCAACCCTGAATCTGATTAAAATGCCCCCAACAGGAAAGGAGACTGTTTATGCACACACTTCATGGTTGGGGAAAAATCGTCCTGATGCTCACGGCCTGTATTATTCTTGCCGGGTGTCAAAACCACTTTAAAGCGGAGGACATACACAACATTGCCAAACTGGCGGTGGGCCAGGAACCGGAACAAGGCATTCAGACCATTATGGCCGCCCTGGAACAAAAATATCCGGGGAAAATCCGTCAGGAACTGAAGTGGCATTTCAACTGGACCGGCGGCACTCTGGGGCAAATGGCCATTGTCTACGCTTCCCTCAACGAATACGTCCTAATCTTTGGCTCGCCTATCGGAAGCGAAGGTTTTTCCGGACGCTATTCCAGCATGGACGTTTATGACTGTATGTTCACGGGCGAAATGACTACCTATATGGAAGGGCAATTGGAACGCACGGTGTATTTGCCGGGCGATATGGCCGTGCTGGAACGGCATAAGGCCAAAGGCTATACCATGACACCGGGCACCTACATGCTCGAATATACCACGGGGAATACGCTCTTCTCGCTGCCCACCGGTTTATTCGCACCCTTCAATGTGACCAACGACCTTAAAACGGTCTGGGACGTGTTCTGGGATTACGGCGGTCTGGTCATCAGTTCGTGGTTCATGTGGTTCTAAGCAATTCCCCCTTCATTTGCGCTTTAAGAGGATATTACATGCTGACACTGGATCATGTAGCCATCGAAGTGTCAAATATGGACACTTCCATCGCATTCTACACCCAAAAACTGGGCCTTGAACTCATGTTCGACAAAACAGATGTGGAGCATCACGAGCGGTTTGCCTTCTTGAAGCTGGACGGAGGAAACCTGGAGCTTTTGCAGCCTCTCGATGAATCCAATCAACCCAAACCGTTTGTTCCAATTGAACTGCGCGCATCCAATTGTCCACATATCGCCCTTGTGGCGGAGGATCTGGATGCCTTGATGTCTAAAGTAGCCCAAGAGAACATTCCCGTACTGAAGGGTCCCCTGGAAATCCCCGGGCAAGTCCGCTGGGTATATCTTCTCGATCCCGACAACAACATTCTCGAGTTTGTGCAATGGTTTCATTAATCAATTTGTGAAGAGGGCTGGAAAAGATTAACCTCTGCACGCAGTGTCAATAATCTTGATAATGACCGCCTCCACTTCCCGGGCCACCCTGTTAAGACCGGGTGTGGCAAAAAGGCTCAACACTGCAGTAGGTCTGAGTGTGGATACTTTCACCTTGCCGGCCTCTTCGTATACACAAATGCGGCAAGGCAAAGCGTTCGCGATGCTCATATTTGTTTCCAACACTTTCTTGGCTTGAACCGGATTGCAGACTTCTATAATGCGGCATTCCTGTTCAAACGCCACTCCCTTGGCCTGCATTTTTTCCCTGAGGTTGTGCACTCCGAGCACACCAAAACCATTTGCCGACGTAGCGGCATGAATTCGTTCGCATAAAGTATCAACTGATTGTGTGGATTCCTGTTCATAAAGCATGGTTCGTATCCTCCATCATTACCCACATGCATTAAACTCTCCGGAAATACAGTAATCAAACTTTTTGTCGCCCCTGAATATGCGCTAAAATCACTTTAAACCATTAAGTGAAGCAGAGGATTCTCTGGCCAACAATGAAAACCCGCATACCTTCAAACAGCCCTCAACTGAAGGATCTGCAATCAAAGCTGCCTGGGGAATTCGTCTGCGTGCGCCCAGGTGTTTTAACGCAAATGTATAAAGAACATTGCAAATGAACCGTATATGTCTCGGATGGGTGATCGTATGTCTGTTTGCAGGCAGTGTGCATGCGGAACAACCCGCCATTGAACTGTGGGGTCTGGTGGAAGCCCGGGATCTTATGGGCGCCTTCGAAGCCATCCGCGAGTTTGAGCGCCGCACCGGCATCCACGTGATTGTCGGTACGCCGGGTGGCCAGGGCGATCTCGATCCGCAAAAACTGCTCACGGCCATCATTTCACGCACACCGCCCGATGTAGTCTGGTTTGGCCGTCATAACACCGGGCTCTGGGCGCCGCGCAACTCCTTCAGGCCCCTGGATGACTTAATCCAGCGGGATCACATTGATTTGACGGAATACTATCCAGGAGCTATTGGCGAATCTCAGTGGGAGGGAAAAACTTATGCCCTCCCCTGGAATGTGGATTGCCGCGTACTCTTCTGCAACATGACTTGTTTGCGCGAAAAAGGATTTCAGCGCCCGCCGGAAACGTGGGACGAGCTGGAACAGATGGCGGCAGCTTTGACCACCTTTAACGCACCCAAAAACCGTTATGACCTCCTCGGATATGCCCCCAACTACGGGAATTCCTGGCTCTACCTCTATGCGTGGCAATTGGGCGCGAAATGGATTAGCGAGGATGGCCGCAAGGCACTGGTTACCGCACCGGAAGTCGTGCAGGCACTGGATTATATGGTCAAACTCAGTGACGCCGTGGGCGGGGCCGAACGCATTCAGGCGTTTGCGGGATCTTCCCAAATGGAAGGTATTGGCGATCCTTTTCTCTCCGGTCGTCTCGCCATGCAGATCAATGGCAATTATGTGCTGGACCACATCGCCCGCCTGAAACCGGATCTGGATTTTGAAGTCGCCCTGCCGCCTGCACCGAAAAACGGCATGCCCCCGGTATCCTGGACGGGCGGGTTTTCATGGGTCATCCCAACGGATGCACGCCATCCGGACGCCGCTTGGGAATTTATTAAGTGGATGAATAGCGAAGAGGCTTGGCGGGTACAATCAGAAGCGCAAATACGCTACGCCAAAAGCACTTCTGGACCGAATGCTTTGTTTGTGCCGCATTTCTGCGCGAATCGCGTCATTAATGAGACCATCACCCGGCACTACACCGAAAATCTTCCGGAGAAATTCCGCAAAGCCAATGAAATTTGCCTCGCACTCCTCCCCTACTGCAAGTTCCGCCCTGTAACGCCTGCATGCAGTGAATTATGGGACGCACAGGAAAAAGCCTTCATCAATGCTTCCTTTCACGAAAGCACGCCTCTGGAAGCACTCACCGTACTGGAACGCCGCGTACAATCGGCGCTGGACCGTTTCTATAAGCCGAAACTCGGCCCCCTGCTCTCAGCCCGGTGGATCGTAACAGGCGTAACCATCATCGTGCTTTGCCTGATAGCGGCCGCCATGAGTTACTTTTTGCACGGGCTCCGCCGCTATTCCCGCCTGGAACGAAAAAATGCATGGCGTGGCGTTGCCTATGCAGCCCCCTGGATGGCCGGTTTCCTGGTCCTGGTCATCGGTCCGATGATCTATTCGCTTGTGATGGCTTTCACACGCTATGACGTGCTCCATCCCCCCGAGTTCATCGGATGGAGTAACTGGACACGCATGTTCGGAGTGCACTTCGGCCCCGAGGGAATCCTTGCAAACGATCCGCTGTTCTGGAAAAGCCTCTGGAACACCTTTTTCATGACTCTCTTCGGTGTACCCATCGGCATGATGGTCAGCCTCGGCATCGCCATGCTGCTGAACACTAATGTGCGTGGCATGGGCCTTTATCGCACTCTGTATTACATACCGGTCATGGTGCCCGCCGTAGCCTCCGCGCTCATCTGGATGTGGCTGCTCAATCCCGAAACCGGTTTTGTAAATTACTTCCTCGCTCCTCCACTTCACCGGCTTGGCCTGCGAGCGCCCAGTTGGTTTGCCGATGCCACCTGGGCAAAACCCGGCATGATTCTTCTCCTGACATGGGGCTGCGGTGGCACGGTCATTATCTGGCTGGCGGGCTTGCAGACCCTGCCTCGCCACCTTTATGAAGCGGCAATGATCGACGGCGCCAGCCCCTGGGCGCGTTTTCGCCATATCACCCTTCCATTGTTGACCCCCTACATCCTGTTCAACTGGATCATGGGAACCATCGCGAGCTTGCAAATCTTCACCCAGGCTTACATTCTTTCCGGCCCCGCCGACTCCACCCTTTTCTACGTGGTATATCTCTTCTTGCGTGCATTCCGATACTTCGAAATGGGCTACGCCTGCGCCATGGCCTGGGTCTTGTTCCTGATTACCGCAGCAATGTGCCTATGGCAGATCCGCGTTTCCAAGAGGTGGACCTACTATGCCGCCGAATAAAACAATGTCCGCCCAAAATGCTGTGCCCATCAGTGCGCGTAAAAAAGTATCGTCCATTTTCACCCATGCCGCGTTGCTTTTGGGCGTGCTTTTATTTGCCATGCCGTTATATGGGCTGATTGTCACGGCATTGAAATCCGATGCGCAAGTGCAAGATGTCGCCACGCTCTCGCGAATGTTAATACCCAGCCCCGTCAAATGGAGCAATTTCGCCGAGGTGATTCGCCGCATACCCTTTGTGCAGTATTTCGCAAATTCACTCACCCTCGTACTTCTGAATGTAGCAGGCGTATGCTTGGTTTGCCCATTGGTGGCCTATGGATTCGCTCGATTCCGCTGGCCCGGCCGCGACGTTGTCTTTTTCATCCTTCTTTCCACCATGATGATTCCGCCGCAAGTCACTATGGTCCCGGTATACCTCATTTTCTCGGAATTGGGCTGGGTGAACACCTTCAAGCCCCTGTGGGTGCCTGCCTGGTTCGGCGTGCCCTTTTTTATCTTCCTTCTGCGTCAGTTCTTCCTGGGCGTCCCAAAAGAACTGGACGAGGCCGCCATGATTGACGGCGCGGGTTCCCTGCGCACCTATTGGAGCATCGTGCTCCCGCAAATCCGGCCCGCTATTATCGCCATCATGCTCTTTCAGGGCGTTGGCTCATGGAATGACTTCATGGGACCCTTGATTTACATCCATTCCATTCCCAAAATGCCCCTCGCACTCGGCATCCAGTCCTTCATGATGAATCACGGCAGCGAATGGCCTTTGCTCTTCGCCGCCGTTACCATGATGACCCTCCCCATCATCATTCTGTTCTTCCTGACCCAGCGTTTCTTCGTCGAAGGCATCACCCTGACCGGATTGAAGCAGTAAAACAGGGCGTAATATCCATCAAAATAGATCGTACGCCCCGAAAGCTCCGGAAAATCACCTTTTATTTGTTCCGCATTTCTTTTGCATTACGCACCAAACCAAGAAATTCAGCACGGTACCCGTATTCATCTTCCCCTTTGCCGGCCCGGCCCAATTCCAGCACTTGATCAAAGCTGGCGGAACCCTTAAATGGCGATTCGCTCAGCAGCAATCCAAAGGCTGCCACGGACGCGGCAAATTTGAACTCTCCCGGCTTCTTATCAATACTTTCTTTATTATCCCGGATGGCAAATGAAATCAGTTTGCTCGTATCGCCCTCCGGATCCTTATAGCGCAGTTTCACCGTGCAGAGTTCGCCTTCCCTGGCGGCTTCGGATAACTTCGGCGGCTCATTCTTCTGATACTTAAGATTATCCACCGTGGGCGCGCCGCCAACACCCAGAGGAACCAATTCATACAAAGCGGTCACGGTATGCCCCGCGCCGATTTCCCCGGCATCCTTGGTGTCATCATTAAAATCTTCTTTGGCCAGCAGGCGGTTCTCATAACCAATGAGCCGGTATGCGGCCACCGCCGCCGGATTAAACTCGATCTGGATCTTCACGTCTTTGGCAATGGTGACCAGCGTGCCGCCTGCGCCATCCACCAACATTTTACGTGCCTCGTTTATAGTGTCGATGTAGCCGTAATTCCCGTTGCCCGTATCGGCGAGCGTTTCCAAGGTGGAATCCTTGTAATTGCCCATGCCAAAGCCCAGCACGGTAAGAAAGATGCCGCTCTTGGCCTTGTCTTCGATCAATGTTTGAAGATCAGCTTGATTGGTAATGCCAACATTAAAATCACCGTCTGTGCAAAGGATCACACGGTTAACGCCTTCCCTGATAAAACAGGATTCCGCCACTTGATACGCGGTTTGAATACCCGATGCGCCTGCCGTGGAGCCTCCGGCGCTTAATTGATCCAGGGCCACGCACAACGCATGTTTGTTGCCGTCGATACAGACCGTTGACGGCACGGCAATCCCCGATGTTCCAGCATACGTAACCACCGCCACCCGATCCTTTTCCGTCAATTTCCGAACCAGCATCTGCATGGCACGCTTCACCAGCGGAAGCTTGTTTTCATCTCTCATCGAACCGGATACATCCAGCAAAAACACCAGGTTACAGGGAGGCCGCTCCGCTTGGGGAATCTCACGGCCTTTGATACCAACGCGCAGCAGGCGGTATTCCGGTCTCCAGGGACATGACGCCACTTCCGCGTTCACTGAAAATGGATCGCTGTTTTCCGGCCCCGGATACTTATAGTCGAAGTAATTCACCAACTCCTCAATGCGAATCGAATCCTTGGGAGGCAATGTGCCTTGATTAATAAAGCGGCGCACATTGCTATACGACGCCGTATCCACATCGATGGAAAACGTCGAAAGCGGATTCTGCGCCGTGTCCAGAAATCGGTTTTCAGCCTCCTTCTCATAGGACTCATTGCCCACACTGGGCTTAAATGCTTGCGGATTGGGTAACGGTTGCGCTGACGAACTGAAACAATACTTACACACTACAGGCTGCGCGAGTACGGCCACCTGTCCTGGCGCTGATGCTGCCGGACAGGTTACAGGCACATTAATACACGGTTCTTGTTTTTTATGTTTGCATCCCGCCGCTCCGGCAATAACCAATCCAACTGCTACTACGAAACATACACCTCTCCACATGGTTGTTCTCCTTGGGTTCCTCAACCTCATTGTCCTCACAAACTTCGCTTTTTAACACCTCAACACTCTCACCCCATTAATCCACGCGGAGCAATTTCAGTTTCATATTTTTTCGCCAGAACACAAAATACTCACCCGTTTTCTTGGGGCTTCATCATCTTCTTATAGTCCAGGACAGAATCCATCCTCACCTTCTGAACAAAAATGGTACCCATGCGAATTATATAATTGTATAAGACGAAGCAATTCCGCTAAACTGATGATGCAGTCAGATGGATTGTAATCGCTGGTATGACCAGCACAGTCACACTCTTCCAGTCCTGGCGCCAAATCATCCTCCGTACCAAATTCAATATGATAACCGTCAGAATTGTATAACTGGATGACACGGAGAAGTTCTGAAACGCTTATTTCGTAATTTCTATCCTGATCCGCCGTATGAAAATGTAAAGCTGATTCCACTTCACCCTCTCCGCCTCCTTCCATTTCCCCTTCACCCTCTCCGCTCCCTTCTACAGTCACCGCCCAGAGTTCCGCGCCGCAAACGCCATTATTCGCGGTAAAAAACAAGGTGCCATTCACTGTAATTCCCTTGCCCAGATAAGAACTGCTTGGGCCGGGATTAATATCATAAACGAGCACAGTGCCCGCGGCGGTGCCATTCGTGCGCCATAGTTCCCTGCCCGCCGCATCATTATAAGCGCTAAAATACAACTCCGTGTTGGTCACACCCACATACGCCGGTGAAGAGCCATCTGGAACGAAAAACGTGCAATATATGCACCATTCATCCCCGCATAAATCAACATAGCTATATCCTGTTGGGTTTATGTCGGCAAGCAAGTTAATGTACCCTGTGCTCCCATTATCAATCCATGGTTCGCTTCCATAACAATCATCTTCCGCGGTGATACACAGTTTTTCCCCCACCGGCCCGACAATGCCAGGATATGAACTCACAGGATAACACACTTCATCAGGCCCTAATTGTCCATATTGTGTCCAATCGGCGCGGCAATAGGTGCCCGTTTCGGTGCCATCAGAACGCCACAATTCCCAGCCTGAATCACCGGAATACGCTGAAAACCAAAGCAACTTATTTGTAGCATAAAAACCATATGGAGGTCCCAACACCGGCACATCTGAAGAAGGCGTGGTCTCCATAATACACCACGAATCCGGCTCCATATTAATCGCTTTCACTTGTACTGTGCCTGTTTCGGTGCCATCAGAACGCCACAATTCGGATATATATTCACTGTTATGTACTCCAAAAAACAGTTCTTGCTGATACGCAGCCATTCCACCAAAAACCGTGCTTGCTGATCCTGGATTTATGTCCTTTATCAAGCGGGTTGTTGAACGTGTTCCATTCGTTGCCCAAAGTTCTACGCCATGTTCATCCTTCGCCTCGAAAAACAAGGTGTCATCAACCGCACAAAATTCCCGGTCTCTATAACAAAATGGATTGACCCCATCCTGTTTCAATATTCGCATAGCACAATCCGACGTGAGGCCTGCACACCATAATTC
Organism: Candidatus Hydrogenedentota bacterium; assembly: GCA_029565395.1. GTDB lineage: Bacteria > Hydrogenedentota > Hydrogenedentia > Hydrogenedentales > CAILVY01 > CAILVY01. The sequence continues at coordinate 8,572 of JAKQOG010000209.1, forward strand.
AAAGGTATCGCTATCGTCGCTGTAAAAATAAGCAAGCCGTCCGGCAGCGTACAACTGCGGAGACATACCCTCATAATTGAATTCTTTTAGTAAAACGATCCCAGATTCGGTGCCATCGGAACGCCACAGTTGACACGGCTGATAAAAGTCATACACCACAAAAAAGAGATAACCAGCAACAGCCACCAGGGAAGATATATCGCCCCCTTCTATTTCCTTAATCAAATAGGTGCCAGTGCCAGTGCCATCGGTACGCCATATTCCTGCATGCTCCCCCTGTATGGCGCTAAAACAAGTAATATCATCAAGTTTGACAAAATTGCTTGGATTTGAAGACAAGGTGCCTGAAAACAACCCTGTGACAGACCTTGTCCCACTTGTAGTGCCATCAGTAACCCAGATTTGACCCGCCGCGCTCGAATAGAAAAAGAGATTATCCGTGGCCATTATGAATTTCGGAGATGTTCCGGATAGCCCGGAACAAGGCCCCGGTGCCAAATCCACCAGCATATAGGTGCCTGCTTCGGTCCCATCACTGCGCCACAGTTCAGTTCCATTCGTTCCATCGGTTGCCGGAAAGACCGCCACTCCATTCACTACCGCAATAATCGGCTCGTTATTGTCATACACTATTGAACCATAGTATCCCGGATATATGTCTTTTACCATGACCGTGCCTTCAGGAGTTCCATCACTGGTCCATAATTCAGATCCGGATGTGCCCGTATATGCTGCGAAAAACAATCTGCCGCCGGCATTAACAAGATATTGTGAATAATAATAGCTAAGGCAATAAGGATATTGTTTTATCCTTTGTGTTCCAGAAGGAGTTCCATCACTTTTCCAAAGTCCGCATCCCTCCATGGAACGGCCATTAAAATAGAACATGCCATCCATTTCTGTGAACGGATAATTCGCTTGCATATCTTCCAGTCTAGTCAGATAAGCCACTTCAACCGTCCCCATCTCCGTCCCGTCTGTTCGGCCAAGACCGCCCGTTGATAGAAAATAGGCATATCCGTTCATATATATAAGTCTTGACGGATACGATGATGGGGAATACTCCTCCGGGGGGTAATAACAAAAATCATCCCAACCTTCTTCTTCTTCACCTTCACCCTCACCTTCGCCTGCACATTCCCCCTCGCATTCTCCCTCTTCTATCGCTCCTTCACCTTCTCCAGTTCCCTCACCTTCCTCTGTCTCTACTGGAAATGGATTGAGGCCATCGGGAACAATATCGCGAACCAAATGCGTTCCCGCTTCCGTACCATCACTTATCCATAGTTCATCACCATTTGTAGTGGTAAAAGCGCCAAACAGCACCGTATCCCCAAAGGCAATAAGATTGTGAATAGACGATCCTTCACTGCCGGTTTGGATGTCCTTCACCAATACCGTGCCCGCTTCCGTGCCATCGCTTTTCCACAATTCATTCCCATGGATCCCATCATTCGCTTGAAAGAAAATTTCGCCGTTTGCCTCAGTGAATAAAGGCCTAACACCAATCACAAAACCGCTTCCTGCACCGGGATTGATGTCTTTAACGAGCGATGTCCCTCCTTCGCTCCCATCACTTTTCCAAAGTTCATATCCTGTCGCCAACTGGAATCCAGCAAAAAAAAGTTGATTGTTAACGACCGCAATATGGATGGGACGTCCGCTCCCAGTTCCAGGCTCAATATCTTTTACCCGTTCCGCGTTTCCAGAAAGATCGCAGGCCCAAAGTTCCAGCCCAAATGCTTCGTCGGCATTAGGGTAAAAGAGCCTATCGTTAAAATAAGCGTAAGAATCTGGGGACGACCTCTGCGAAAGGGTTGTATTGATGTCTTTTACCAAATAAGGCGTTTGTGCAGTGGCTGTGATGGAAAAACACACCAGAACAATACCGTGTAAAGCAACGCGTAGCTTCATAAAAGCCCCTTCCTTGTTTCTTCATGCCAATACTATACCGGCCTACCCGTTGCTTTTTCCGGCGCCCATAGAATAACATGCGGCAGAGAAAAAAGCAATATCCTGCCTAGAACGGCTATTACTGCTATTAAAAACTAATACCTATGGGGAAAATAGCAAGTTTAAGCTACTGCCTCTTTTTCGCTAGTTTAATCACCTCGTACGCGCCATCATATACTCCAAAGGTCTTTAGCTTTAAAATGTTCTCACAGTATTGCTTCATCAGGTCATCCTCGTGAATCAACATATCCAATGCCTGGAAAGCCAATGCGCCAGGACATTCAATCGTGCCATCACCCAATTCCGAAGCGCGGATCGCTCCCCAGGCTTCGTGCCCGCCCACGCGCTCCAGCAATAGCTTCGGTAACGGATAAAACGCCAGTTCACTGGGCTTGGTGAGCAATACATCACTTGAACGCATCAGCAGATTGGTCGTGTATACCGCACAGAAGGTATTGTCGTTCAAAAACGCATGTGCGCCGGTGATCGGGGCCGTGAGCGCCTGTTCCGCGAAATTCACGGTATCTTCCCACGAAAAATGCTTAGTTGCGCATGCCTCGAATTCCGGCACATGCGTGTTAAAATAATCCCACGCCTTCTGATGATCACCGAAATTGACAAATAACGCCACTTTGCCTTGTTCAATCAAGGGAAGCGTTTTTCGGACGATTTCCACCAGCAAATCCTGTTGTGCGCCCGCCCCGCCTATCGAAATCAATAGACGCCGCGGCGCCTTATCCGCGGCACGCTTCATCCGCGCCTGACAATCCGTCTCGATATTAGCCACCAGTTCATGATCAATATAGTGGCCTGTGAGCCGGATCTGATCGGCGGGTACACCTTTCCCTGTCTGACCGCTGGGACCAATATCCGCCAGTGTGCGAAACTTAAAATAACTGGATGAAGACTGCACGGTCTGCATGGCGCCGTCCACCAGATGAAATCCCAGCGGACAATTGTCCGGAATCATATTGATGACATTCGTCATGCCCGCATGTACGGCCCCATGCGCATTAAACGGATGTGTACCCAGCACCGGCATGTCCTTTGGCAAATCCCGGTAGATGTTTTTAAACACATGGGCGGCCTGCATGATGGGATAATTCTTTTCAATGCGCTTATACCACTTGCCCATCAGCGGATCCCAGAAAAAACGGTTAAACAACTCAGATTTCTGCGAGATGCGCGAACCCAGCGAATACCACTTGTCCAGATCCCGGATCATCCGCGCGCCCGCTGTCTCAAATCCCAGCAAATCGAACCAGTAAGGCGTATAGCCCAGCGCATGCGCCGCCGAGGCCACCGCCATCGAAATGCGGTAATGCCCGTAGCCCATTCGGATGGTGCCGATAATAATGCCCTTCTCATAATCGATCTTTTCGGCTTCCGTGCCGGAGATCACATCCTTCACCCCCAGAAACGGCCCGAGAATTGGATTGTCCTTCGCGAATAACGGATATGCTGCTGAATCATCATAGGAATATTTGCGCTCAAACCGCCGCCGCATGGACGCCGCTTTCTTTTGTGCGGACGCCGATACCGGATTCCCAAAAAGCGTGACCCCATCCTGCTTGTACTCGCCCATTGTAAAACTCCTTCTGTGTTAATCAGGCCGATAAACCAAAAGTATAGGCAATGATCCGATAAAGATGCCAGCCATTCAGGGTGTCATGGCTTTGGCCGGGTCGGTTGGGAGCGGCGCGGTTTCGTTAATCGCTACTTTCGGATCAGAAACAAGGGGCGCAGTTTCGTTAATCGCTACTTTCGGATCCGAAACAAGGGGCGCGGTTTCGTTAACCACTGCATTCGATGTCACAGGAATCGGTGGCGCCGCGGCAGATTCAAGCGATGCCACAGGTGTGACCTCGGCATTGGCTTGGGCCGGCGCAGGCGCAGGGGCCGGTTCTGGCGCGGGCGCGGGCGCGGGCGCAGGGGGAGGCGCAGGGGTCGGTTCTGGCGCGGGCGCGGGTGCAGGTGGAGGCGGAGGGGCCGGTTCTGGCGCGGGCGCTGGGGGAGGCGCCGGGGCCGGTGCTGGCGCGGGTGCTGGCGCAGGGGGAGGCGCAGGGGTCGGTTCTGGCGCGGGCGCGGGTGCAGGTGGAGGCGG
>JAKQOG010000243.1 GCA_029565395.1 Candidatus Hydrogenedentota bacterium
TTCGTTACGACGCCCGCGCCAACCGTCCGGCCGCCTTCGCGCACCGCAAACCGCAACTCTTCCGTCATCGCGATCGGCGTGATCAACTCGCCCGTGATCGTGATATTGTCGCCCGGCATCACCATCTCCACCCCCGCCGGCAAATCCAGCTTCCCCGTCACATCCGTCGTCCGGAAATAAAACTGCGGACGGTACCCCGTGAAAAACGGCGTGTGACGGCCGCCTTCTTCCTTCGTCAACACATACACCTCCGCCTCAAACTTCGTGTGCGGCGTGATCGAACCCGGCTTCGCCACCACCATCCCCCGCTCCACTTCATCCCGCTCGATGCCCCGCAGCAACAACCCAACATTGTCCCCCGCCTGACCTTCATCCAGGATCTTCCGGAACATCTCCACCCCCGTCACCACCGAACCCTTGATCTCGCTCACTATACCCACCAAATCCACCTTGTCCCCCGTGTGAATCACCCCCTGCTCAATTCGGCCCGTCACCACCGTGCCCCGGCCCGTTATCGTAAATACGTCTTCTATCGGCATCAGGAACGGACGATCCAACGCCCGCTGAGGCGTCGGTATGTACTCGTCCACCGCCTTCATCAAATCCATCACCCGCAATTCCCCCATCTCCGGATCCCGCTCCTCCATCGCCGCCAGCGCAGAACCCCGGATCACCGGTATCTCATCCCCAGGAAATCCATACTTCGTCAGCAACTCCCGCAACTCCATCTCCACCAGGTCCAGCAACTCCGGATCATCCACCATGTCGCACTTGTTCATCCACACCACAATCGCCGGCACATTCACCTGGCGCGCCAGCAATATGTGCTCCCGCGTCTGCGCCATCGGACCATCGTCCGCCGCCACCACCAATATCGCCCCGTCCATCTGCGCCGCGCCCGTTATCATGTTCTTGATGTAGTCCGCATGACCCGGACAATCCACGTGCGCATAATGCCGGTTCTCCGTCTCATATTCCACGTGCGCTATGTTAATCGTTATCCCGCGCTCCCGCTCTTCCGGCGCCTTGTCAATCTCCCCAAACTCCATGATCTTCGCCCGGCCCTGCTTCGCCAGCGCTCGCGTAATGCCGCTCGTCAGCGTCGTCTTGCCATGGTCCACGTGCCCGATCGTCCCTATGTTCACGTGCGGCTTCGTCCGCTCAAATTTTGCCTTGGCCATGTTCTACATTCTCCTATCGTTCGTGTTGCCGGCGTTGCCTGGACAACCACCTTCCGGTCTACACTCGCCTATTCAAACCTGTATGTGCTGCCAGCCCGTTTCATCACCTCATTCGCAATGTTCGCGGGCGCGCTTTCATAACTCTCAAATTCCATGCTGTGGGTGGCACGGCCCTGGGTCCGGGATCGCAAATCACTCGCGTACCCAAACATCTCCGCCAATGGCACATGCGCTCGGATCGTCTGGCTGGCGCCTTCGGACTCCATCCCTTCCAGACGGCCACGCCGCCGGTCAAAATCGCCAATCACATCGCCCGTATATTCCTCCGGACAAATCACCTCCACCTTCATTATCGGTTCGAGCAACACGGGATCAGCCTTTGCGGCAGCGGCTTTCACCGCCATGGATCCGGCGATGCGGAAGGCCAGCTCCGACGAATCCACCTCATGGTATGATCCATCCAATAGCGTCACCTTCACATCCACCATCGAGTACCCCGATACCACGCCCGTTTCAAGCGCTTCTCGGCAACCCTTCTCCACCGCCGGGATGTATTCCTTCGGAATAACGCCGCCCACTGTATCATCTTCAAATATATATTTAGAACCTGGCTCGGCAGGCTCAATTCGTACTACCACATGCCCATACTGGCCCCGGCCGCCGGTCTGCCGGATAAACTTCTTTTCCGCCTCCGCCGTCCCGCGTATCGATTCACGGTACATCACCACCGGTTTGCCAACATTGGCATCCACTTTAAACTCACGCCGAAGGCGGTCCACCAGAATCTCCAGGTGAAGCTCGCCCATCCCGGCGATTATTGTCTGGCTCGTTTCTTCATTCGCCCGCACCTTGAAGGTCGGATCTTCCTCCGACAACTTCCGCAACGAATCTATCAGCCGATCCTGATCCGCCTTGGTTTTGGGCTCTATCGCGATATGAACCACCGGGTCCGGAAACGTCGCAGGCTCCAGCATTATCGGCTTTTTCGGATCGCTCAGCGTATCCCCGGTGGTGGTGTCTTTGCACCCAATCACCGCGCCAATATCGCCTGTCCGCATCTCCTCCAGATCCCGCCGATCATCCGCATGCATCTCCAGCAGGCGGCCCAGACGTTCCTTGCGGCCCGTCCGCGAATTCAGCACCTGATGGCCCGACTTGATCACCCCGGAATACACCCGGATAAACGTCAGCTTGCCCACATGCGGATCCGTCAAAATCTTAAACGCCAACGCCGTGAACGGCGCATCATCCGACGGCTCCCGTATCACTTCCCGTTCAGGATGATCGGGATGCATGCCCGTGCAGGCCTTCACATCGACCGGCGACGGCAGATAATCCACCACCGCGTCCAGCATCAGCCGCGTGCCCTTGTTCCGCAACGCAGAACCGCACAGAACCGGCACAACCTTGAAGGCCAACGTGCCCTTTCGAAGCGCCGCCTTGATTTCCTCCGCGGAAACCAGCGCATCCGAAAGATACTTTTCCATCAAATGATCATCCAGTTCAGCGGCCGTTTCCAGCAGATGGTGATGCCATAACTCGGCTTCTTCCTGAAATTCCACGGGAATTGGCTCCACGATCTGCTGGCAGCCGACGTCGTCACTATCCCACGAGACCATCTTCATGGACACCAGGTCGAGTACCGCCCGGAACCGGTCTTCGCTTCCAACAGGCAACTGGATAGGCACAGGATGCGCTCCCAATCGCGCTTCCATGCTGTGAAGCGCCCGGTGGAAATCCGCCCCAATGCGATCCATCTTGTTGATAAACGCTATCCGGGGCACGTGGTAACGGTTCGCTTGACGCCATACCGTTTCAGATTGGGGCTGGACACCCGCCACAGCACAGAACACGGCCACGGCGCCATCCAACACGCGCAGGCTGCGCTCCACTTCCGCAGTGAAGTCGATATGCCCCGGGGTGTCGATGATGTTGACGCGGTGGTCACCCCACTCGCACGCTGTGGCGGCGGAGGTGATTGTTATACCGCGCTCCCGTTCCTGCTCCATGTAATCCATGGTAGCCGCCCCGTCATGGACTTCGCCCACGCGGTGCACACGGCCGGAGTAGTACAAGACACGTTCGGTGACGGTGGTCTTGCCGGCATCGATGTGGGCCATGATACCAATGTTGCGGATTCGTTCTAACGGCCAAACACGGGACACAAACTACCCTTTCAAGTACAGTGCGCGCCGTGCTTTGGCCCTCCATCCATCGGTTTCGGGACCCTGCATTCGCTCTGATTCAACTTTCCGTCGAAACAGAGGCTATACGCCCTACCGGACCTTGCCCGGCGCGCGCATAACGCTCAGTCGAATATCGTCAACACACACCTCATACCGGAACTAATACCGGAAATGAGCGAACGCCTTGTTCGCTTCCGCCATGCGGTGTGTATCATCTTTACGCTTTATCGTCGAACCCTGGCGGTTGTAACAATCCATCAACTCGCCCGCCAGGCGCTGTTCCATCGTCTTTTCCCCACGCTTGCGTGAAAACTCAATCACCCACCGGAACGCAATCGCCGTGCGGGTCGCCGGCGCAATCTCCACCGGCACCTGGTACGTCGCACCACCCACACGCCGCGATTTCACGTGCAACAAAGGCTTTGCATTCTCAATCGCCGCCGAAAAGATCGCCAGCGGATCCTCATTCGGATACTTTTCCTTCAACACCGCCAGCGCGCCGTACACAATATGTTCCGCCACGCTCTTCTTCCCGCACACCAATATCGCATTCACAAACTTGGTCACAAGCTGGCTGTTATATTTCGGATCCGGCAGCGTCTCGCGCTTCTGTACTTCGCGTCTTCGGGGCATCGTTCATTCCACCTATTGCTTCGGCCGTTTAACGCCGTATTTCGATCGGCTTACCCAACGTCCCATATGTATTTTCTTCCCCCCATCCTCCTTCACCGACGCCGTACCACCACAATCCCCCGTCGCATCCAATACTCCGCGAATCAGGTGATAACGAACACCCGGAAGATCTTTCACGCGGCCGCCGCGAATCATTACTTGCGAGTGCTCCTGCAAATTATGACCCACGCCCGGAATGTACACCGTCACTTCCATCCCATTCTTCAACCGGACACGCGCCACTTTGCGCAACGCCGAATTCGGTTTCTTCGGCGTCATCGTATAAACGCGCGTGCATGTGCCCGACGCTTGAGGGCACTCCTTCAGGGCCGGACTCTTCGTCTTCGATGTCTTCGCCCGGCGGCAGTCTCGTACCAGTTGGTTTATCGTTGGCAAAACAATCTTCCTCGCGAAAGGTGGGTTCTACAGGACGGGGATATCCCGTTCCAAACAACGGCCCACAATCGTATCACACTTCCAGGCAGATGTCAAGAAATTCCTCGCCGGCTCCGATTCCCTGCCTGTCTGGAATCCTTACACCACACGGAACCAGCACAAAAGGAGCACTATTATGGCATTTTCCCACCCCCCAAGTCAAACATGCTCCTCTCCACGAAAGGCCGTCCGCTAGACAGCCTCATTCGCCATTAAGTATCGACATGCGATGTAGATCCGTAAACGGAAAAACACCCCGTTCTTTCAATACGCCCAACAACACCGGCGAACCTTGGCTGCGTGAAAGTTCAAGTTCATCTTCTGTAATCCCTATGCATAACAGTAACCCGCATTTCATGTCCTTTACTTCAAAAGAACCATAGCCGGTAAATTGAAGCGCGCAAATCGTTGAACCTTCAGGAACCGCCCCCTGAATATCCATCGTATCCCCAGGTTCAATCTGTGCCTCCAACGTATACCGGGCTAACTGGCTGATTAGTCCCGGTCCCCATTGCTCCTCACTGCGTTGACAAATCACCAGTTCATAACAGCCTAACGAATTCTCTACTTGCGCCCCGCATCCTATTAACTCTGATGTGGCATACGCAATACCCCCCAAATGATGGAAAGAAAAAACATCCACTGTTCCACCCATAAAAAACGGAATAGGCGCATGGCAATCGTATTCGCCCCTTGGACCTAGAATCGACGCCATTACAGATGCGCCAATTTCGGTCCATTCTTCCCCTAAATCACTGGAATTCTCTTCCCTGCATATTTCTGGAGTCTTCCGAAGCGTGAACCTTCCCAAAACACCATACATCAGCCCAGGAATACCAAACACCATCATTCCACAAAGTGCATTAAATGCCGAAGCTTGAGACTTCCGGCCCCAAACCTTGAATCCCCCTTCTTGAACGAGCATGGTTATCAAGTAAATCGCAAAACACAAAAAAATAAGCAACCCAATACTACGGCATGCCCAGTGAAACCGGACAGGATTCAATAAGGCAAGTAATACTAAAATGCATAAGATCTCTAAGAAAACAAGAACACTAAGCCCAACAAAAGTCCGTTCCGGTACTAGAAACGGCAAGGTAATCATCGAAATGACCAAAAAGGGCGCAGTAGCCCAAAACATCCAGCCAGTGCCAGGCCTCCACCTATTTAACAACAGCACCTTTAATCCTCCTTATTCCAAAACCACCTATCCCCTCATCGAATCTATCCCTTCTCTATAATGTCAGCGCCAACAGGTGTTTGCTATTCACTATCCTAACCAGATACTACCCAAAGATCATCGCAAACACAGACACATCGATAAAACTCATCCTATCGAATACGGCGATCATCCACGCCAAGCCACAAATCCGCATTCGCCCCCAAACGGCTCTTCAACGGCGCGGAAATCTCATTCAAATGCGCCATGATGGCCGGGCCAAGATCAAGGTTGGCCGTGGCCAGATTGAGCTTTATCTGCCGCGGGTTGCGCGCGCCAAGAATGGCCGATGTCACACCCGGCTGCGCTAATAACCACGACAGACACAACGCCGCCATCGGAATCTCGAGCGTCTCTGATATCCGGACCAGATGCCCCACCGTCTTCATCAGAAGATCTTCACAGCCCTTTTCCCCGTGTCGCGTTCCGGCCCGCTTGCTCGAAAAATGCCGGGTGCGACGGCGTGCGGGTGGAATATCTTCTATCGTCTTCCAACGTCCTGCCAGCACCCCCTGCATCAGAGGCATATAGGCCAGCGTGCCCAACCCCAATTTCCGGCAAGCGGGCATCACTTCATACTCAGGAGCGCGAAAAACAATGTTGTACCCCACTTGATCGCACACAGCAGACCCAATCGACATCCACCTCTGCAAATCCTCTGGACCAAAATTTGACACACCAATCTCCCGGATTTTTCCCGCAGAACGAAGTTCCTCCAGCGCGGCATACGTGTCTTCAAAGGGCGTCTCCCGCGATGGCCAATGCACCTGATACAAATCAATGTAATCCGTGCCCAGACGGCTCAAACTCCCTTCGCACGATTGCCGGAGCATCTCCGGCGCGCAATGATCCGGCGAAACTTTTGTCGCAATAAACACCTCTTTCCGGCGCGCCCCAAGAATTTTGCCTAAAACCCGTTCAGATTCCCCGCCCCCATACATCTCTGCCGTATCAAAAAGGTTGATGCCTTCATCAATCGCCGTGTGAACCGCCGCCTCCGCATCCACTTCAACATCCGGCCCCCAATATTCCGGATCCCCAATCTGCCACGACCCAAAAGACACTACGGACACCATAAGCCCACTCTTCCCCAGAGGCCGGTATCGCATGGCGGCATTCCTTTGTGGAGGGTTGGAATTTCTACTTCCGGGGGCGGGAACACCCCGCCCCCGGAACCGCTATACACAATTATTTACCATATTCCTGAAGATTTATGTTCTTGAAAAACATGTCTGTAGTCGGATCATGTCCCTGCAAATGAATGGTACCGGGACCCGGCACAAAACCATTCTTCCCGTCATCTTCCGGAGACACTGGGCGGGTGTCAAAATAATCCGTCACCTGATAGCCATCCACCCACACCGCAATATGATTGCCTTCGCAAATCACCGTCTTTTGAAACCACTTTTTCTCTTCCGGCACGACTTTACGAGCGCCCTGAACACCATAGAGGCCGCCCGTGCCGAAATCCACCGGCTTGCTGCGATCTCCGTCACTGAATTCATTGCGCACCTGCGATTCATACCCCTTCCAGAACACGCCCACGGGACCCCGGAAGAACACACCGCTGTTCAACGGCTTTTCCAGTGTGCCGTTCGCCATTATGTCCAGTTGGAGCACAAAGTCCTTGTACGTGCCCGCCGTCTCGATCTGGCCATTGCCATTCTTGATATTCATCGAGCCATCCACCACGGAAAACACCGACTTGTGTTTAGGAAGGATATTCCAGCCCGTCAGATCCTTGCCGTTGAAAATGGATGTTAGATTCAGCGGGCGTAATTTCACTTCTGAAATAGCGACTTCCGTTTTTCTCCCTTTGTCCCCATGATAACAATCAAAGGAAATGCCGATATGCCCCCGCTTCGCGCTCGCCCCAAATCCCTCCACCGCCTTCCCATCCAAAGTGGCCGTAACATCCGCACCCACCGCCTTCACTGCGATCTCGTGCCAAACGGCCTCACCTGCCGGAATGGTAAGCGCACCCGCCCCCGTTTCGCTGGGATGCCCGTCAAGCGCGGCCCGCACGGTAAATGTCATGGTGCCTTCATTCGTCACCTTAATTTTCGCCGCTACTTCAAAATCGGCGAATTGCGTCGTCGTCACCAACCAGCCGCCCGTGCCTTCCGTCGCCGTCAGTTCTCCATTCGCCACTTTCCACTGGGCATCCCCGAATTGCAGCCAGCCAAAAGTGCTCTCCTTGTCAAACAGATTGATCCATTGGCCTTCCGCCACCGTCTGCGCAAATGCAGACACCGTCACGAATCCCGCGAGTAACGCCATAACCATCATGCGTTGTCCTGTACGCATCGTTTCAATCTCCTTAATTTCTTGTGATTTGTTTTGCGATTCTTTACGATGAAAGGAAACTCCACTCTACGCAACTGGAAAGGAAAATGCAATGTTTTGGCGCCTCCTGATCATCCTGGCTGTTACCGCCCCCATTTCCGCACTGGCCATAGGCGAAAAAGACTCCGGCTACCGCGGCATATGGTACTGCAACCAAACCACAAACGATGAATATGTCTACAAGTACAGCGGAGGGCTCGGCACCTACTGCTCCAATCACATCCCCATGGCAATTTACGCACCCCAAGTGGAAAAAACGTTCTTCGTGTATGGCGGCGCAAAAGAAGACAAAAACACCCTGATCGAAATGGTTTCCTGCTATGACCACAAAACCGGCCAGGTCCCGCGGCCCACAAGCCTCTTGGATAAAAAAACCGAAGACGCCCATGACAACCCCGTCTTGTCCATCGATTCCTCTGGATACCTCTGGGTCTTCGCCAGTGCCCACGGCACCTCACGGCCCGCTTATATCTTCCGCAGCCAAAAACCCTACGACATTGACGCTTTCGACCAAATCCTTGAAACCAACTTTTCCTATCCCCAACCATGGTATGTCGAAAACAAAGGATTCTTTTTCTTGCACACCCATTATGAGAAAGGCCACCGTGTGTTATTCTGGATGACCAGCCCAGACGGGAAAACTTGGTCGGAGCGGCATCCCCTCGCTCATATTGACCAAGGCCACTATCAGGTCTCATGGCCCGGCCCCGGTAAAATCGGATCTTGCTTTGATTTTCACCCCAAAGACCTCGGCCTCAACAGCCGTACCAACCTCTACTATGTCGAAACCACCGACTTCGGAAACTCATGGCATGCCGCCGATGGCGCCCCAATCGAGACGCCCATCACCTCCATCAACTCCCCCGCCCTCGTCCACAACTATCAGGCGGAAGGATTGCTCATGTACGGGAAAGATTTGAAATTCGACTCCGAAGGCCGCCCCGTCTTCCTCCACGTCACCAGCAAAGGATGGAAACCCGGCCCCGCCCAAGGACCACACACCTGGCGCATTGCCCATTGGACCGGATCCGCCTGGGAAATTAATGCCATTACGGAGTCCGGCAATAATTATGACAGCGGCGCGTTATACATCGAGTCAGACGGCCTGTGGCGCGTGATTGGCCCCACCGAGACAGGTCCCCAACCTTACAACCCCGGCGGAGAAATCGCCGTCTGGACCAGCCGGGACAAGGGCGAACATTGGACAAAGGAAGAACAACTCACATTCAATAGCGAATTCAACCATACCTATGTTCGATCCCCCCTCAATGCGAATCCCGGGTTTTATGCATTCTGGGCGGACGGACACGGCCGGAAACCTTCCCCTTCCCGTCTCTATTTCTATGACAAAACCCGCGATACTGTGTTCCGGCTCCCCAGCGCAATGGTGTCAACTTCTCAGCCCCCTCAACCCGTTATTAAGGCAATCCCATAATCCGGCCCTTTCTCACCGGGGAGGACAGGCTGGACATGAGGGTGTGTTTTGTTCTAAGATTCTTCGTCAACGTCAACATAACATTGCTGAAGGTGCCTGTTTTAGATGCCCAGCAAGAAGAATAAGAAAGGGAAGATGGTATGAAACGTTGCATGGTTGGAATTATCATGATCACACTTGTGCTGGCGTTCTATGGCTGTGGCGGCAGTGGACAACCCACTGCGCCCGCACCCACTACAGAACAAAAAACTGATGCGCCGGCCCCCGCACCGGCCGCGCCCCCGGCCGCACCGGCCCCCGCACCCGCTGCACCGGCGGTGGCCCAAGGCGTCAATGCGCCTCCGGCTGCACAACCTGCCCCAGCGCCCGTAGAACCCACCGGACCCGCCCCAAAAGTGACCAGCCCGGAACCGGTGTTTGAATTCGGCGATGTGGACGCCGATCAAAAAGTCGAACACGACTTCATCATTAAAAACGAGGGCGACGCCCCCCTGGATATCAAGAACGTTAAAACCTCCTGTGGATGCACCGTCGCACAACCCGAAAAAAAGAATCTTGCCCCGGGCGAGGAAACCAAAATCAAAACCACCCTCACGCTTAAAGGCCGCCAAGGCGCTGTCAGTAAAACCGTTACCGTGGAATCCAACGATCCCCGCGCCCCCATGTACAAGCTCGAGTTAAAAGGCAATGCGGTGGCCGCCATCACTATTGAACCGCGCACAGTGAATTTCGGCCCCGTTTCGGACAACGAGCCGCATACCCAGACCGTGAGTATTAAAGCGAACAAACCCGATATCAAATTCAAGATTGAATCGGTGGACACCTCCGCTGCCCAACAAGTCAAGGCGGAGTTAAAAACCATCGAAGAAGGAAAAGCCTACGAAATCGCCATCAGCCTTGCTGGAGATCTCCCCGTCGGCAATATGAATGGACGGATTACCCTCAAGACTGACGACCCCCAGCGGCCCACCCTTCAGGTTAACGTCTTTGCCCAGATCGTCGGCGACTTGAATATCTCGCCACAGGAAATCAACCTGCGCTTCAGCGAAGACGCCTCCAAAAAGAGCACTCAGTTCCTGCGCGTATCCGCGGGTCGCGTTAAGGAATTCACCATTACCGAAGTGGTCGCGCCCATCCCCTCTATGAAAGCCGAACTACAACCGCGCAATCCCAATGACTACCTTATTAAGCTCACCGATATGCCGCAAACAGACGAGTTGAACGGAAAAGAACTCATCATCAAAACCAACATTGCCTCCAACTCAGAGATCAAAGTGCCTTTCAAGGTTATCAAATTCAAAGAGCCCGCCAGCGGGTTGCCAAAGAATCTCTTCCAGCGCGGCGCTGCCGGATTAAATCCCAACGCACCTGGACAAATGGTCCCGCCCCCTGGCGCAGTCATGCCTAATGCGCCCGGAACCGCTCCAACCCCCGGCGCCCCTGCCCCTGCCCC
>JAKQOG010000259.1 GCA_029565395.1 Candidatus Hydrogenedentota bacterium
GCGTTTGGGGTGAATTAGCTCAAAAAAAGTCTCTTTTGCCTCCCGGAACCCATTTTCCCCCATAGCTCCGGGGTAGAGCCAATTTTCCCGCCACAGGATAACCCCGTCAATATTGGCTGACACCTATTTCGCAAATGCCTCTTGATGGAAAAGCCTTGTATAGAGCAATTGTCATGCATTAAAATACCGTTTTACAGGCTTGGTGCATCGTGAGCATGAAAAAAATCACCCTATTGTGCAGAGAATGGCTGGGGCTCACAGGAGTTGGAATCTCAGGCGCTCTCTATGGGTTATATAGGAGAAATAGTGCGCGGCACTATCGCCCTCCGGAATTTAAAACGGTTTTCAATCCCTTTCATTTCCTGAACCCGGAAGATGACAGATTGATGGGCGATGGGAACGGCTGCTTGATCGTTCTGGCGGGTCTGTTTCGCGATCAGGGTTTTACGGTGCGGGGCATTCAGGAATGTATGTATCCGCTGCTCCGGCCGGCAGATAAAGAACACCCTTCCCAATTCCTGTATAATGAGCAGGTTAACTTGTTAACCGATGAAGCAGTATGAAGATTTTGCACGTCTACAAAGATTTTTATCCCCCTGTCCTGGGCGGAATGGAGCGGCATATAGGATTAATGTGCCGCTTCCAACGGCAATGGGCTGACGTGGAAGCGCTGGTGTGCAGCCGATCCTGGCGCACCCGCGTAAGTCATCGGGATGGAACACCTGTCTTGGAGGTGGGAGAGTGGGGCCGTTTTCAAAGTGCCCCGGTTTCACCAGCATTTCCCTGGCATCTCCGCCGGCTTTCCGCCGATGTGGTCGTGGTGCATGTTCCAAACCCTACCGCGGAACTGGCATGGCTGATAGCCCGCCCCCGCGGATGCCTCGTGGTGCGGTATCACAGCGATGTGGTCCGCCAAGCCGCCGCGATGAAGGTGTACCGCCCTTTCTTAATGAAATTCTTGCGAAAAGCTGCTATGATCATCCCCACCTCTGAGCCGTATGTGGCCTCGTCTCCGATTCTTGCAGATGTGCGGGATCGGTGCCGGGTGGTGCCATTGGGTATCTTGTCAGAAGAGTTTCAATCTCCCGATGAAGCCCGGGTGTCGGCATTACGTGCGGAATACGGGGGTGATTTCGTCTTCTTTTCCGGTATGCACCGGTATTACAAAGGGCTGTCCTTTTTGGTCCGGGCAGCCGCGGAGATTCGCGCAAACGTGGTGATTGCAGGTGACGGACCGGAACGGGAGGGATGCATCGCGCTCGCCAGGAAACTCGGCGCACCGGCAGCATTTCCCGGCGCGTTGACCCATGAAGAACTGGTGGCGCATTTGCATGCCTGCGCGGTGTTTGCGTTTCCCTCCGTGGAGCGGAGCGAGGCTTTCGGCATATCCATCATGGAAGCGCACGCCTGCGGCAAGCCGGTGGTGGCCACCAAACTGGGTACCGGCGTGGAGTTTATAAACCAGGATGGCAAAACAGGATTAAATGTGCCGCCGCGCGATCCCCGGGCGCTGGCGGAGGCCGTGAATATATTGTTGTCGGATCCCGCGCGGAGAAAACACATGGGCGAATATGCCCGGGAACGAATTCAACGGGAATTTCGCGCAGAGACCGTGGCAAAACAGGAATTTACCTTGTATCAGGAAGCAATGGCATGTTGCGGATCGTGCAACAACACCCGTACCTAATGTACGTCTATGCAATGACGCTTGCGTTCGCGGTATCGCTGACGCTGACCGCGATCATGCGGCGCCTGGCGAATCAGTGGCGGTTTCTGGATCATCCCGGAGAACGGAAAATCCACCGGGAACCCATCCCTTTGCTGGGAGGGGTGGCCTTTGTATTCACGTTTTACATCATCGTACTGGGGCATCTGGGCGCCCTGCTGCTGATGCACGAATTCGATCTGGCCTGGCTGGAACAACAGCTTATTCTTCTTCTGGGGGAAGGAAGCTGGGCGAAAATGTCCGGAATTCTCCTCGGAACCTTCATGATTTTTGCTCTGGGGATTATTGATGATCTGAAGGTTCTGACGCCCTGGACCAAACTATTCGGTCAAATAGCCGCCGCCATCGTTTTGGTATCCACCGGGAACCGGATTGAACTGTTTGTGCTTTCCAATGTGTGGGTCTCCGCCGCCGTTACCGTGTTCTGGGTCGTTCTCATCACCAATTCCATGAATTTCCTCGACAACATGGACGGGTTGTGCGGAGGGGTGTCCATTATTGCCGCCTATTCCTTTTTTCTCTGCCTCCAACCCCATGAAGACCAATTAGCCCGATTCATGCTCATTGTATTCGCGGGAGCCGTGGCGGGCTTTCTCTACCACAATCTCAGTCCCGCACGGATTTTCATGGGCGACGCCGGCGCCATGTTCAATGGATATTTTTTAGCCACCATGGCCGTTATTGGAACCTTCCACGTTGAATCAACCCCCTCCCGCATCGCGGTGGCCGCACCTATTTTGGCCCTGAGCGTGCCTCTCTTTGACACCTTCAGCGTGGTGTATATTCGATGGAAAAATGGCCAAAACGTCATGCTGGGGGATAAACGGCACTTTTCACACCGATTAGTGGATTTGGGCATGACTCCCCACCAGGCGGTGGCGTTTATCTACCTTGTCGCAGCCGTGGCCGGCATGGGCGCTGCCTTGCTGCCGGTGCTCGACCTGAACGGAACCCTGATTATTCTTGCCCAGACCTTGGGTATTTTTCTTTTGATTGTATTGCTCATGAACGCGCATACAAAGCCCGGAACTGAATAAGCCAGAAATGGACGGTAGTTGTGAGTAAAAAGGGAACAGTGAAACAAAACACGGCAGTACTTCAACCAGCGGCCTCTTCTTCCTTTGCTTCCTATT
Source organism: Candidatus Hydrogenedentota bacterium (assembly GCA_029565395.1). Lineage (GTDB taxonomy): Bacteria > Hydrogenedentota > Hydrogenedentia > Hydrogenedentales > CAILVY01 > CAILVY01. The sequence continues at coordinate 2,860 of JAKQOG010000259.1, forward strand.
GGCCCGAAGACTTTTGCCGGCCGCGCACCGCCATGATAATCGCCATTACAATCGTGGCGTGGGGGCTGATAATGATTGGGCTGGCCTATATGAACCGGCTCCATGGAGTTCGCATCCTCCTGGCCTGGTGGATGAACCTGTCTCATCCGGAATTAGTCAGCAAGGAAAGCTGGGATATCGCCGCCTTGCTATGGATTATGGTGTTGACCGTGGGCGCCGGAATAGTCCACCCCTCTTTGGGGCTAATCGTTCTGGCGTTATTCCGCCCCTGGCATGACGGATATACGTATTTCGAAGACAACGTTTACTTTCTATGGGGGATTTGGTTCCTGTTCGCGGTATGGGCGATCCGCCAGCTATTTCGCGGGGATCGCTTCCGCATGGGAATTCCCGCTCTCCTTATTGCTGGTTTCGCCGCCACCACCGTGATCACCATGGTCTCCTCCATCCAGTTTGATAATACCTACCGGCAGGTATTGCTATGGATAGGATATGGAACACTGTTTGTTTTAACCTGTAATACCGTCCGCAGCCGCAAGGTGATGGGGATACTTCTCACCGGATTAGTGATCAGTATTGCTGCCGAAACCATCTTCAGCATTCTTCAATTTCATTACATGCTCTCCGCGTTAAGAAATATCGCCAAGGATCCCCGCGTACTCCAATACTTCTTCGACACCAACGTAATGACGCCCGAGTTGGCGCGGCGCCTGAACGTTAACCGCGCCTTTGGAACCATGTTATTCCCCAACGCCTTGGCCGGATTTCTAATTCTTAGTATTCCTTACAGCGTTGCAGGGGCTATTCTTGGATGGCGCGCCCTGATCCCCGCCTGGCGGCTTCCCGGCGCGCCGGAAGACCGGATGTCCCGCCGGTACAAAGCAGTTGCCATAGCGATGCTGACCTGGTTTGTTGTGCTGTTGGTTATTTTTGTTTCCGGCATATTTGTTGTCATGTGGCAAACACCAGACGTGCCGATGGAGAGGGTCCTCTTCGGTGTTGGCGGGATTGCTGCTGTTTTGGCCCTCGCGCCGGCGGTGCTACTCTTCTGGGTGGCGGACAATCGAGGGATCCTGATAAGCGCCATGGCGATTCGGGCGGCGGGGCTTTCCCTTCTGGCCCTTATGCAAGGTTATGCTTTATGGATTACCTACTCCCGCGGCGCCATGCTGAGTCTTGCCTTCGCGGCTTTGACGGGTCTTGTCCTATGGTTTTCCAAAGAACACGGCCTCCGGTGGATGCGAAGAGGCATTCCCACGGCAGGTTTGCTCATAATCATTGGGCTGATGACCGCCCAAACGGCCGCTCCAGGCACTCCCCCTCCGCAACATACCCCTCCTTCAACCTCCACGGCGAGTACGGAATCTCCCAAACCGAATTCTCCTCCTCCGACCAAAATAAACTCACTGACTGAAGTGACCGAAGAAGGCATAACGCTTAGTTGGTGGGACCTGTTGAATCCGGCCTCCTGGATGTTGCGGGTTTCCTATTGGCGTGTGGGACTAACGATGTTTTGGAACCACTTCTGGACGGGGGTGGGGTTAGGCAATTTCGGAATTGCCTATGTGAAGTACCAGTATATCGGCGCCGGTCCGGTCCGGTTGGCCCATAATGGATACCTTCAGGCATTTTGTGAAACAGGCGTGCTCGGCGGTCTGATGTTGCTTGCTTTCTGGGGATATTTCATCGTTTGGGGGGCGATCCGTATTTTGCGCCAAACGGGGGATCACGATCGGCTTCTTCTTATAGGGTTATATGTGGGCGTTCTAGCCTTCTTGTTCCATTCCGCCATCGACATCAATTTTCAGCATCCCTCGTTAATGATGTTCGCCATGTTGTTTTGCGGCCTGTTTTATGCCGTTGCTTTTATCAGCGGGCAGGAACCGGAAAAAAGCGCGGGAGCACCATGGAAACGGCAGGTGATTGTATTGCCGATGCTGGTGATAACAGCACTGGCAATGGGCATGAGTTCGAGGGTTTGGCAACAAGATGCAGCGTTAAATCGAATGGGATTGCTCTTGTTGGATACCAATGGGAAAAGTGAATTGGACAAACGCTTCAGCTTGTGCCAGTTCTTTCTTAACGACCCAAACGCAATAAACGGAACAACTCCGGCAAAGAAACCCCAAGTGCCCTTCCATACCCTTATGGCCTTAATCCCCAACGCCCAGGAGTTAATGACCTTGGGCGTGGTCTATGCTCCCTTGCCCGATACTCCGAAAGGCATGCGGCGGCTGAAACAAGGCGAGTCTATCCCGGAGGATGCTGTCTTGGTCGTAACGCAACCTGCACAAGCTTTCGATAAAGCTTGGGAATATGGTACTGCATGGGTCCAAGAACTTGAACGTATTGACCGGAGGTTTCCCCATTCCCCTGATTTGGCCCTCCATATCGCCCAATGGTGCGACCTTTTTGTGGCCGCTCCCCAGAAACCGGAATTGGCCAATCAACGCAAAGAATTTGCCGCAAAACTGGTGATGTGGTCTCAGGAGGCTCTGCGTCGAAGCCCAGTGCACCCTGACATGCATCTCAACGTCGCGCAGGCATATTGGGCTATGGGTAATTTGAGTGAAGGCGCTGAACGCTTCTCCTGGCTCGAAAAAGCGTTGGATGAATTTAAACAGGCCAGCGTCATCAACCGCGCTACCGCCTTCCACCTGCGCCAATATATGGAAGCCTTGCAAAAAGTCAGTGAAGCATATCGCCAAGCGGGCGATGCCGCACAGGCAGATGCATTATCCGAACAGGTAAAAGCCGTCCAAGAGGAAATCAAGGCCATTAGAGACGCCAATCAAAAACTAAAAAAGAAGAAAACCGGCAACGTATGATGCAGGATAGTGACATGCACAAAGCCATTGCCAAAATACGCGAAGGATTGCAGTGTGCAGGATGCGAGGCCTTTTTCAGCCTGTCCCCCCCTGCCAATGAGTACCTGACAGGTTTCCATGGATCCACCTCTGCGGTCATCATCACCGGATCTCTGGCACAGTTCCTTTGCGACTTCCGCTATACCGAACAAGCTAAAGAGCAAGTGCAGGGATATATCGTGGAAGAGATCCAGGGAACCCTCGAAACCCGCGTGGGTGAACGTCTGCAAACCCTCGGCATAACCAGAACCGCCTTTGATCCACTTACGTTAACCGTATTTCAGAAAGATACTGTACAAAAGGCCTATCCCGGCTTATTAATCCCCCTCCCTGATTTACTCGCTGACCTGCGAATGACGAAAACAAATGAGGAAATCGAGAAAATCAGGAATGCCTCACAAACGGCTGAAGCAGCGCTCGGAAAGATGCTGCACCATCTCACCTCAGGAATTACCGAGTGGGAACTTGCCGCTCACCTTGAATTTGAATTTAAACGGGCAGGAGCGCAAAAAAGTGCTTTTGATCCCATTGTTTTATTTGGAACAAGAAGTTCCTTGCCACACGGGATGCCCTCGAATAAGGAGCTATCTCCAGGGGATATTATCCTTATCGATTGTGGCTGTGTGGTGGACGGGTATTGCTCCGACTTGACTCGAACGTACGTATTCGGTAGGATTCCCGGTGCTTGGTTTGAGGAGATATACCAAGTTACACGAACGGCGCAAGAGGCGGCACGGCAGGTGATCGCTGCGGATGCCGTGTGCCGGGAGGTAGACGCTGTAGCCCGGAATATTATTGGCGAAGCCGGGTACGGGAGTTATTTTGGCCATGGTTTAGGCCATGGGGTTGGGTTGGAGGTTCACGAACCCCCGCGCCTGAACATGCAATCGGATACCGTCTTGACCGCCGGGATGGTGGTTACGGCAGAGCCGGGGATTTACCTGCCCGGTCGAGGCGGGGTCCGGATAGAGGACCTTTTGGTTGTAACGGAGAATGGATGTGAAACGCTAACGCGTTTGCCAAAGGAATTACAGGTTTTATGAGCGTAATATCAACAGCGGATTTCCGCAATGGCTTGGTGGTGGAATTAGACGGATCGCTAATGGAAATTGTTGAATTTCAACATGTTAAACCAGGAAAAGGCGGCGCATTTGTCCGGACAAAATTCAAAAATGTCTTGACGGGCCGGGTACTGGAAAAAACGTTTCGGTCCGGTGAAAAAATGGAAGAAGCACGCATAGAAGAACGCAAATGGCAGTACTTATATCACGATGGCGACCTGTTTCACTTCATGGACCCCATGAGCTTTGAGCAAATGGCCGTGAATGAGGATGTGGTAGGCGATAACGCGCAATGGATCAAAGAAAATATGGAAATCGGCCTGCTCTTCCACGGCGAAAGAGTGATCGCCACACGGGTGCCGCTCTTTGTGGAATTGAAAATTACACGGACTGACCCTGGCCTTCAAGGAGACCGTGCAACAGGGGGGACAAAACCAGCCACCCTGGAAACGGGTGCCGTCATCCAAGTGCCTTTGTTTTTAAATGAAGGCACCGTGGTAAAAGTCGACACCCGGACCGGGGGATATATTGAGCGGGTCAGCTAATGAACCCAGCACTCTCGAGAACTGGAGGGTATGAGCGTGGACTTTAACGAGATTCAGGATCTGATCAAAATTCTCGAATCGTCCGGGTTAACCGAGATAGAAATAGAGGAAAACGGCCGCCGTATCCGGCTGAGCAAACAAGGACCTTCAGGTGCATTGGCCGCCCCTATGCACTTTATCCCTGTCCCTGCGGGATTCGGCGGAGGGATTCCCCTGCCTGGTGCGACCCCTCAAGACCGGCTTGCTTCCGAAACGCGTGAAAATGGCCTCATTACCATAGATTCCCCCATGGTAGGGACCTTCTATACCGCATCCTCGCCTGGAAAGCCGCCCTTTGTCTTGCCCGGTGACACTGTCGAGCCAAATCAGACGGTCTGTATCGTCGAAGCCATGAAAATTATGAACGAAGTCGTCGCTAAAGTTCCCGCTATCATTGAAAAAGTGTTGGTGGACAACGGCGAACCGGTAGAATTCGGCCAGCCCCTGTTTACGGCCCGGCCCCTAATTTAATGACCCCCATACCAGAAACCAAACGTATGTTCAGACGCATCCTTATAGCGAACCGCGGCGAAATAGCGGTACGTATAATCCGGGCCTGCCGCCAAATGGGCATTACCTCCATTGCAGTCTATTCAGTGGCCGATAAGCACTCCTTGCACACCATCATGGCCGACGAAAGCATTTGCATCGGGCCTGCCGAGGCTGCCGAAAGCTATCTTGACATTCCAGCTATCATCTCCGCCGCCGAGGTCACGGATGCCCAAGCCATTCACCCCGGATACGGCTTCCTTTCAGAAAACGCCAAATTTGCCAATATTTGCCAGGATTGCCATATCGCTTTTATCGGACCAAATGTCCAGGCGCTTGCCATGAGCGGCGACAAAGCCGCTTGCCGTCAAGTGGTCGAGCAATCCGGTGTGCCGGTGGTTCCGGGAAGCTCCGGTAAAATAAAAGAGCCGGAACAAGCTATGAAAGTGGCCCAGAAGATCGGTTTTCCCGTAACGGTCAAGGCAGCCTTTGGCGGAGGCGGAAAAGGCATGCGGGTTGCCCACAACGAAGCGACCCTCAAACATGACGTGTCCTTGGCCATTACAGAAGCCCAAGCGGCTTTTGGTGATGGCGGGATATATATTGAGAAATATATCGAGGGCGCCCGGCACGTGGAATTTCAAATCCTCGCGGATCAACACGGCCGGATTATTACCCTGGGCGAACGGGAATGCAGCATTCAACGCCGGCATCAAAAATTGATCGAAGAAACGCCCTCCCCCGGATTAAACGCCTCCCAGCGGGCTAAAATGGCCAAAGCGGCGCTGCGGGCTGCCCGGACCATCAATTACAGCAACGCCGGTACGGTAGAATTCCTCTTGGGGCCGGATGGTCAATATTATTTCATTGAATTTAACGCGCGAATCCAGGTGGAACACGGGATCACGGAAGAAGTGACGGGCATCGATTTAGTCCGCGAACAAATACGGATTGCCTGGGGTCAGCCGCTGGGCTACAGTACGGTGATCCCTCGAGGAGTGGCCATTGAGGCCCGGATTTACGCGGAAGATCCGGAAATGAACTTCCGCCCCTCCCCCGGTGTTATTAAACGCCTGCACTTGCCAGGCGGCCCGGGCATACGCGTGGATACCCATATTATGCAGGGATATGAGGTGTCGCATCATTATGATTCCCTGCTCGCGAAGATAATCGCTCAAGGTAAAGATCGCACCGAAGCCATAGAGCGGCTTCACGCAGCGTTGGAAGAAATGACGACGGAGGGGGTCACCAGCACGGCCCGGTTATGCTCGCGAATCGTGCGTGGGGACCGCTTCCGGCGCGGGGACACAGGCCCCGATTTGCTGGATGAGTATCTGCCGTCCATGGGATAATTACACTGCATGAAACGGGCGTATGCGTGTGGTGCGGCCTGGTACCGGGACAAATCGCCCAAGGAGAAACAAACATGAAGCTTGCCATATTAAAACTTATCAGCCTTCTGGTGTTCCTGGGAGGAATAGTGCTCCTGGGGCTGAATTTTCACTGTAGCTATATTGAACAATATGTGAACCTGGCCTCCTCCTTCATTGGCACATGTCCCGTCTGCAACACGGTGGGCTTCTATGGCATTGCCGGAACAGTGTTACTCCTTGCCGGGTTGTATGGATTCCTGCCGTCTATGAAACGAAAACGGCGGGTAACCTATCCCGGACCAAATGGAGAAACCACTGTTGAACTGGCCCCCATGGAAACCATGCTTACCCGCATCGTCGGAAATATGCCTGAAGTAAAACGCATCCGAGTCTGTATAAAACCGGCTAAAGACAAGAAAAAAGTGGTCATTGTCTGCCATGTGATTCAGCAGCATCGTCCTGATACGTGCGCACGGGAAGTCCAGAACCTCATTACTCGATACATCAAAGAAACGGCGGTCACTACCCTGGGTTTGGATATCATTGGAGAAATTCAACTCACCGTCGATGGGATAGATGCCAACCCCAAGGCGGTGAGCAAGGCGCTCCGCGAACAATTCACCGCCCCCGCCCTTGTGCGCATGGAATCGGAAGAAATTGAGATCCCGGTGATTCCTCAATCCTCCCTTCCGGGCCGGGAAGTCTCCGGAGATAGAGGCGAAACAGTTCCAGAAATACAAAGGCTCCAACCGCTTGACACGGAAATTGCCGCGGCGAAGCCAGACATATCCGCGGATATTCCCGCATCAAAAGAAGCCGTGGAGCCAGGGGAGTCCAGCCGGAGTGATTTTGACCTGATGGATGCCGGCGAACAGTCCCCCTTCGATTCGTTGGGCGAACCGCTCGTAAAAAAAGACGAAGAAGACGAAAACAACGGCAAAAAGAATCAAGAACCTTTGACTTGATGCGCATAAAACGCCTTTGAGTGGTTGTGAAAGTGGATTTATGCTGACAAAACGTATTATCCCCTGTTTGGATGTCTCCGATGGACGCGTTGTGAAAGGCGTCAACTTCCTCGGTCTCCGGGATGCAGGCGATCCTGTTGAAATTGCGCGCCGCTATGACGAGGAAAAAGCCGACGAACTGGTCTTTCTCGATATTCGCGCCTCCACAGACAACCGCGATACCATGCTGGACGTGGTCCGAAGAACCGCGGAGCAGGTCTTCATGCCGCTGTGCGTGGGGGGCGGCATCCGATCCATCGAAGATATCCGGCGTCTCTTAAACGCCGGCGCGGATAAAGTTTCCATCAACACACCGGCTATCACAAACCCAGACTTTATTGACGAATCCGCCTCCCGGTTTGGGTCCCAATGCATCGTCGTGGCCATCGACGCAAAATTTGAAGATGGACGCTATATCGTGCGAAGTCACGGCGGGCGTGATGGCGGGCGGCCCACCCCGCTGGAACCCATAGCATGGGCGCTGGAAGCCGAACGCCGCGGCGCAGGGGAAATCCTCTTAACGTGTATGGACAGCGATGGCACCAAAAAAGGCTATAACATCGAATTAACCCGGGCCATTGCCGATACCGTGGGCATTCCAGTCATTGCAAGTGGCGGCGCAGGCACGTTGGACCATTTGCGCGCCGCTTTGCAGGAAGGTGGTGCGGATGCCGCGCTGGCAGCCTCCATATTCCATTTTCAGGAACACACCATCCACGAAGCCAAGGAATATCTTGCAAAGCATGGCGTGCCTGTGCGATTCTAACGAAGGACGGCGGTGTAACCGCCCGTATAGAAGACACGGAGAATTCAGCATGAGAACAGAGAGCGTTCCTTCCCGCCGATGGCGCATCCGCGCCTGATGCTGCTCCGCGCTCTCCGTGTTTTTTGTCCGTGATTCCCAAATGCATATGCCCATTTGGACTCTCTCTTTAACGTGTAAGGAATAAACCCGTGAACGTCAATGAATTGCTCAAATTTGATGATAAAGGCCTCCTCTGCGCGGTGATCCAACACCACCAGACCGGCCAGGTGCTTATGGTCGGATATATGAATCAGGAATCTCTGGAGATCACACTGAGAGAACAACGGGCTTGTTTTTGGTCCCGTTCCCGGCAAAAATTGTGGCGAAAGGGAGAAAGCTCTGGAAACGTCCTTGAAGTCAAAGAAATTCGTATCGACTGTGATGGGGACGCCCTGGTGCTGAAATGCGCTCCGGCCGGCCCCACCTGCCACACCAACGAAACCAGTTGCTTTTACCGCCTTGTGCATGGCGACGGCCACATCGAACTAGCCGGTGATGGAGTTGCCGAAAAATGAGGAACGTAACATGATCCACCCAACCCTAGATCAATTCCGGGCGCTGGCCCGGCCCGGCGCCCTCGTGCCGGTCTATCAGGAAATTCTTGCGGACCTGGAAACCCCTGTAGCCGCATATATGAAAATCGCCCGGAATCAACCCTACTCCTTTCTCCTCGAAAGCGTCGAACGCGCGGAAACCATCGGGAAATACTCCTTTCTGGGGGTGAACCCCTCCATCCTGTTCCGTTCAAAAGGCAAACAGGTAAGCATTCTCCGCAACGGCGTTGAAGATCTGAAAGAATCGGAAGATCCGCTGAAAGAGCTGCGTGCGTTGATGCGTCAATATCAGCCCGTTCCCATGGAAGGCTTGCCTGCCTTTCATGGCGGAGCCGTGGGGTACATGTCGTACGACCAGGTTCGCTTTTTCGAGCGCCTTCCCGACAACAACCCCGACCGCCTCGGACTGCCTGATCTCTATTTCATGATTACCGATACCATCCTTATTTTTGACCATGTCAAAAACAAAATCCTCATCGTATCCAACGTGCACGTCGGGGATAATGCCGATGCCGCATATAACGAAGGCATCCGGAAATTACACGAATTGGAAACCAAGCTGCGCGGGCCGCTCATGGTCGCCACGGAACGGGTCTATCCCGGCGCTGCGGAAACGCCCATTGAATCCAATTTCGAACGGGAAGCCTTTTGCGACGCGGTCCGCAAAGCCAAAGAGTATATTTGCGCGGGCGATATCTTCCAAGTGGTGCTTTCCCAACGATTTCACCGAACCGTGTGCGCCAGCCCCGTCAATCTCTATCGCGCCCTGCGGTGCATCAATCCTTCCCCATACATGCTGCTCATGCAGTTTCCTGAATGCGCCCTCGTAGGATCAAGCCCGGAAGTCATGACCCAGGTAATGAATGGCACCGTTATGGTGCGTCCCATTGCAGGCACCCGCCCGCGCGGCGCTACTCAGGAAGAAGATCTGGCCTTGGAGCAGGAACTAAAGAAGGACGAAAAGGAGCTTGCCGAACACATTATGCTGGTGGATTTAGGCCGGAACGATATTGGGCGCATCAGCCAGGTAGGAACGGTTGCCCCCGTGCCCAATAAATTCAAGGTAATCGAGCGGTATTCCCATGTAATGCATATCGTAAGCGAAGTCGCGGGCCGCATGGAGGAAAATACCGACGCCTTTGACGCACTGGCCGCCACCTTCCCCATGGGCACGGTGAGCGGCGCGCCAAAAATCCGCGCTATGGAAATCATCGATGAACTGGAGCCGGATCGACGGGGTCCCTATTCCGGCGGGTGCGGGTACATTAGTTTCTCCGGCGACATGGACACCTGTATTCTCATCCGCACCATGATTCTAAAAGAGGGCGTGGCATACATTCAGGCGGGCGCGGGTATCGTGTATGACAGTGACCCCGACCGCGAATTTGAAGAAACCGTCAACAAGGCGAAAGCACTGTTCAAAGCCGTGGAATTCGCCGAGCGAGGACTCGAAACATGATCGTACTCATCGACAATTACGATTCTTTCACGTATAACCTCGTGCAATATTTTGGAGAATTCGACAACAATATCCGGGTCTTCCGGAATGACGCCATTGACGTGGCCGGGGTGGACGCCCTCAAGCCTGCCCATATCGTCATTTCACCAGGGCCGTGCACTCCGGCAGAGGCCGGCATCTCCGTTGAATTAATCCAAAGACTCGGACCGCGCTACCCCATTTTCGGGGTCTGCCTCGGGCATCAGAGTATCGGCGCCGCCTTTGGAGGGGATGTGGTGCGCGCCCAGCGCATCATGCACGGAAAAATCAGCCCCATAAAACATACGGGCGGAGGCCTCTTCGAGCATGTTCCGTCGCCTTTCACGGCCACGCGATATCACTCCCTGATTATCAAACGCGAAACCTGCCCGAAGGACCTCGAAATTATTGCGGAAACGGCGGATATGGGCGAAATTATGGCTGTACGGCACAAAACATACCCCGTATGGGGGGTGCAGTTTCACCCGGAAAGCATATTAACCGAGCATGGCAAGACCATGATACGCAACTTTCTCTCTCTGGCCCGCTAAAGCCTATGGCAACCGGCCACTTAGAACCTTTTGACGTTTGACATTGCCTGCCGCGTGTGCTAGATTACTTTTGTCGTTTTCGGGGCGGACTGTAAAAGGAGCTTGTCTATATCATGGCGTTAAGCAAGAAACAACAGGCGGTTGTGGCGCAGATAGAGCGCCGGGTTGAGTTGTGCCGGGAATTTATGAATGACTGGCTGCTTTTTAACCAGATCATGAGTGCCTACCCCAGTCCAGGGGTGAATAAGGCCCAGCTCGAAAATCAATTCCTTAAAATCAAGAGCAAGTTAGCGAGATCCCATAAGGTGCTCAAGGACACCCTGTTGGATGACTACAACCTTGATGGAAATACCATGAACATCGTTTCCGGCGCGACCAGCCTCGAACAGATCTACACGCAATCGGAAGTGGCGGTGAAGAAACTCCAATCGGAGTGGCACCGCGCGTTCATCTCCATCAACGAAACCCTGGGGGCGCTGGAAGATAAAAAATCCCGCGCCGAAGCAGGAGAAAAGGTGTTTGTCGCCACGGCCGCAAACTTGGGCGGGGGAGTCAAATCCGGCGGAAAAAACAACACCACCATCATTGTGATTGTCATTATCATCATCGTGGTCGGAGCCTTGATGGCTTTCACCCCGCTGGGAAGCGTGTATATGTCGTCGTTGCAACAGTTAATAGGCCGCTAACGGAAACAGACGATTCGCAGAGCAAGGTATTCGTGAAAGGAGTTGCGGGTGACAAAACGCGAACTCGTGATGGATGTGGCGGAACGTTTGGGGCATACGCAAAATGAAGTTTCCGCAGTGGTGCAGGCCGCATTAGATACCATAAGTGATGTATTAGCCGATGGCGGACGGATCGAAATCCGGAACTTTGGCGTATTTGAAAGTAAAGTGCGCGAGGCCCGCGTCGGGAGAAATCCCCGCACGGGCGAAGCGGTGCCTATTACCGAAAAACGCGTGGCGATCTTTAAACCGGGAAAAGCGCTTAAAGAACAACTTGAGGCCCCTTCCGACCCCGCGCCGCCACCCAATCCCGTCCCCTGAAGGATACTTCTCCCTTAAGGGCCGCACAATATGGTTAACCAAAATAGAACTTGAAATCTTTCATGCCGCATACAAAAGCATGAGTATCAACCCTGGAGAACAAGGGCGTGCCGGTCGATGAAAAACGCATGACATTCACCGAACATCTGGCGGAACTGCGCACTCGCATTATCCGTTCCGGAATATGCCTGTTTATCTGCATGATTATTTGCTATGCCCTTTCCAACTACATTCTGCAAATTCTCGCGCGGCCCCTCATGCCATTGGCGGAGAAAGGTATCATCCAAACCTCCAGCGAACCCAACTCGCCTGTGGAAAACAACTCCCAGACACCCAATCCCAATACCGAAGCCCAAACGGAACCTTCGAAAAAAACTGTCAAACCCGTCTGGACCGTGCTCAACCCTCTGGAAATCGTATTTGTCCAACTGAAAACGGCCGCCTACATAGGATTTGTTCTGGCCTTTCCCTTTATTGCATGGCAAGTGTGTGCGTTTATATTCCCCGGATTAAGGGAAAGCGAGCGGCGAGTGGTCAAAGTGTTGATTTTTGGATGTAGCGGGCTGGCCATTGTAGGCGTGGCCGTAGCCTATTTTGGCGTGCTTCCCCTCGTACTGCCCTATATGATGCTATGGGTTCCGGAAGGTTGGCAGATTCAACTTCGCGCCAATGAAACCATTTCCATGATACTTCTTTTTCTGGCGGGGTTCGCCGTGGCTTTCCAATTTCCCATGGCGGTTATGATCCTGGTGTTTATGGGCTTTCTATCCCCTGCCGTTCTAAAAAAGCAGCGGAAGTTCGCATTTGTAATCATTGCAGTCATTGCAGCCGTTCTAACCCCTCCAGATCCGGGTTCCATGATGATTATGATGCTGCCGCTCGTTGCAATGTATGAAATAAGCATCTGGTTGTCGTATCTTGTTATCAGAAGAAAAAAACAGGCCGCCGCGGCCAGTCAGGCATAAATACCATGATGGGCGTGGGTTTCACAGAGATGCTGATTGTTGCGGGGATCGCCCTTGTGTTTCTGGGACCCGAGAAATTCCCCGACTTCGCAAAAATTTTCATCCGGACCGTTCGCGACGTGCGCAACTATATGGATGACGTGAAAGAGGAGGTGGCGAAGGAAGTGCTGCCTATGAAGGAGGAGCTAAAACAGCTCGGACGCTACGACGCGGAAACGTACATCAATAAGCTGATGGAAGATGATGATGATGAAAAAAGCGATTCAACAAGCTCGCAGGCGTCCACCTCAGATACCTTTTCTACAGATAAGACAGGCGTCACCCCCGAACCTCACGACGGGGGAAACTACTCGCAACCCAAAGCGGATGAACCACCTCCCGAATCGGCCCCTCAACCTGAGTCCGGCGAGGAGGAAACCATTGAACAACCTGAGCGCCTGGATGGATAGTACGAATGCTTACCGATAACGTTTTACATCTGATTGGAAATACCCCCCTGATTCGTTTGAAAAACGAGAATGTCTACGCGAAAGCCGAGTTCTTGAATCCCGGCGGAAGCATTAAAGACCGCGTGGCTCTGGCCATGATTGAGGGCGCCGAGCGCGATGGAAAGCTGAACCCCGATTCCATTATCGCCGAACCTACCTCCGGGAACACCGGTATTGGCATTGCGCTCGTGGGCAGGCTCAAGGGTTACAAAGTCTGCATCGTCATGCCTGAAAACATGAGCGAGGAACGCAAAAAACTGATCCGCGCCCTGGGAGCGGAACTGGTCCTGACACCTGCAGAAGAAAGTATTGGAGGAGCCGTCAAGCGCGTGCAGGAAATGAAAGCGGCCAATCCCAAGGTGTTTGTTCCGCAACAGTTTGAAAACCCGGAAAACCCGCGCATCCACTACGAAGAGACCGCGCATGAATTATGGCGCCAGACCAGCGGTGATATTGCCTGCTTTGTAGCCGGCGTTGGAAGCGGCGGCACCTTGCAGGGCGTGGGTACTTTCCTCAAGGAACACAAACCCGGCGTCCGCATCGCCGCTGTTGAGCCCAAAAATGTTTCCGCGCTCCTTGGCCATGAACCGGGCCTTCACCAGATTCAGGGGATTGGTGATGGGTTTATTCCCGCTATATTAGATGTAAAACTGGTGGATGAAGTCGTCGAGGTGACCGACGAAGACGCTATTGAAACCGCCCGGCAACTCGGCCGGGATTACGGCCTTCTGGTGGGTATTTCTGCAGGAGCCAATGTATGGGCCGCCCGCCAACTCGCACTACGCATCCCAGGCAACATCACCACCGTCCTCCCCGACCGCGCCGAACGCTACTTCAGCACCTCGCTGATGTAAGTTGGCAATTTGCAGAATCGATTTATTTCAGAACCCAAATGAATGTGTTACATCAATAATGCCCTCCTTGACGCAATTGTGGAAATCGTGCGAAAATCTAGGCGGACAAAGAATGCAAGACATGGTATAGATACATAAAGGAGCGTTCATGAGCATCATGCGGTTTCAGGCAATCATCGAGCAGGATGAAGATGGATATTTTGTAGTGGATGTGCCGGCGCTTCAAGGATGTCATACACAAGGTAAAACATACGAAGAAGCCATGAGCAATATTCAAGAAGTCGTTTCGATGTGTATCCGTGAAATGAAAGAGGACGGGGTGAACATTGAGGCACGCTATCCTGAGATTATTGGTATTAAGACACTTGAAGTGGCTGTATAAGGAGGCGTATGGGGCATAACCTGCCCATTATAACGGCCAAGGAATTGGTGAGAGTGCTTGAAAGGTTGGGGTTTAGCCACCGGCCTTTAGGAGGCACAAGCCATCGCCGTTATGTGCATCCGGATGGGCGTCGAACCACGGTGCCTTTTCATGCAGGACATGATATTGGACGTGGACTACTTCGTCAAATTCTAAAAGACATTGACCTGACAGTCGAAGAACTAAATGATTTGCTCTAAATCCGAGTCTTAAACCATGGAATATTTCAATTATGAAAAAGTAGCACAAGAAGCGGGAATATCTGCTGACCAGTTAACTCAGTTGTGCCAAGTGATTGAACATGAATTTCCAAATGATCGAATGTTATTTGAGCTACATGTCTTGAGAGCCTGCATGGCGGTTGTACAAGGTGCAGTAACTATCGAAGAAATTCTTCGGGAAAATGACAACCACTACTAACTGAAGTGAACGGCACGCGTGACTAATATCAGATGGGATTATGATTGCGACAGTGTCTCCTGCGCTTTTTTGATCGCCTGTATACCCTGATGCGCCGCGCGGTAGACGTCTTCGATGAGCCAGCCGTCAATCATAATCCAGCCGGTATACCCGCCTTCCCACAATGTTTTTAATGATGCCTGCATGTCGCAGTGGCCATCCCCACAGGGCAGATGTTTGGAGGTGCCGCCAAAGAGCGTGCCATCCGTATCCGTGAGATGTACGTGACCAATGTACTGCACACCGAGTGTCTTAAGCATGTCTTCGGGTTTTCCCTTGCTTCCCGACATTACATCGAAATGGCTGGGATCGTAATTGGTTCTGCACGCGGGATGGTTGACCGTTGTAAGAATCTCCTGAAGATGTTCCAGCGTGTTGAACAGGAACGGCGGCTCAATTTCAAACGACATATGCATGCCTGCGTCCGCAAGCATTTTGGCGGCTTCCCGATAACTTTCCGCCAGGCGCTGGATGGCCTCATGCACATCTTTGTTGCCTTCAAGACCGCCTCCGGGCCAATTGCCGATGAATACACAGCCCAATTGCTGCGCCAATCGAATCTTGTTGCGGAAATCATTCAGCCAGTCTTTCCGTGCATTGGCATCGGCGGAATAACAGCCGGAACCGCCCGTTTGAAACGTGTAAATGCGAAGCCCGTATTGATCGTACATTCTTTTTAATGCTGCAATCCTGCCTGTTTCGTCCGGCCCTGGATAGCCACCCATGGGCCAGCCCTCTACCAGTTCAATTCCATCAAATCCTTCTTTCACGGAAAAATCCAATACCTCCCAGATGGGATACTCTTTCTTATATTGGCCCGCTGAGGACATGAACCCGTTCAAGCCCACCCCGCATTTCCATTCTGGCTTCTTGGATTGAGCACCGGCAAGGTTGCTCACGCCTATCAATGCCGCACCAAGTGTTATACTGTCCGCCATCCATTCCCGCCGTGAAATGTTCATCTTGTTTCCCTTCCGGTTGGTTTTCCCAATTATACAGCATCAAAAGGTAGAATCAGCATTCTGTTTGTCTCCGGTAAGGAGTTCGGATACACTAATTTCTTATCCTCAAGCTTGGGCAATGGCGTTGAACAGGAAGGGAGAATGTGTCATGCGAAGCTTTCGGTTTCGTTATGTATGTCTGAACATAATGTATGTTCTGCTTATTGCGATAACAGGAATGGCGGCCAACACGAGTTTTGGGAGTGTGGATATGGATTTTGCGGCTATGGATATCGCCCCGTTCGCCTTGCCGAATACCCCTGCCAATGAAGTGTGGTTTGAAGAACCGCGCGACATTGCACGAGTCATGGTGGAATTCAAAACAACAGTGCCAAAGAACCTGGGCGTGTCCTATCTCCATAAAACATGGCCGGAAACGTTTGTGGAGCAGCATGAGGAAAATGAAACGGTTGCCCGATTTGGCTGGGTGCACCGTGACGACTGGTTCAATACGGAATGGCAAAAGGCGGCGGTGATCGTTGAACCAGAGGGAGACCGCCGTGTTTGGATCAGTTTTGAGGGTATTTCCAAGGAATTTGAGGAGGAAAAAGACAACGACGTAACTTTCCGGCGCACGTTGGGCCTTCGTGTGGACGCCGAACCGGATGCGATTCACAAGATAGCCGTGTATACGGCCTCCCAAACCGCACAAACCACCCTTCGAGTAGAATTGGATACCGGAAAAGAAACAAACACCACCACCCTTCGCCTGGAGGGATATAATTGCTTGGTGGATACTATCACGGCGCTAAAGGGGCTTTCAGTGAAAGAAGACACCCTGCAACTTGATGGCCCTGCTCCAAGGAGTTTCCTGGTAACGCTTCAATCCATGATTCCCGCCCATGATTACTGCAATGATGATGGGTTGTTGACCTTTTTCCTGGATGACGACGCCTTCACCATTTCCCTCTCCAGCCTGGAAAAAGAAGGGCCCATCTGGTTTGAGGATCGCGGCGTGTATATCACTCAAAAAGACGATCTTACTGCCTTTCAAGAGTATGTGGACCACAACAAGGATGCCAAAACCATCGCACAACGCGTGCTGGAACGCGATGAGCAGACGCTGGCAGGCGCCATGAAAGGTCAGCCCCGCGCACATGAGGTAAGCTATAACCTGGCATGTGCCCATGCACGTCAGCGGTTTTGGCTTGAGGCCAATGGAGACCTGTTGCTGCTGAAACGCAATGTCACATGGGTGCCCGGAAAAGACACGGACCGGTTTAAGTCCAAAGAGAATGCCCGAATATTTTTTGGCCTCGAAAATTGGCCGGCCATCGCGCGATTCCCCGATCCGGAACCCGTGCTGGCGTATACCATCCAAGCGCGCCGTGAAGGAATTACCGTCGAACAACACTCTTTTGCCGTCCCTCTCATGACCCCGATGTGCGGAGGCACATGGGCAGGCGATGACACCATGGTAGCCATGGTGCGGCTTCGCTTTAAGAACGATGGACCGGAAACCAACTCGGTCCATTTCCCCATTCAATATTCACAAGATTCCGGCAAAGTTTCCCACCGGCTGGATTCAAGAAACGAGTTCATAGTGCCCAAAAGCCCCAAGGACGCATTAGTGCTGAAAGATAGCCGGGTGCTGAGCAAATTCAAGAAAAAGGGTGTGATGCGTTGGAAATTTCAGACCGCCATGAACATTTCAGCAGAAGACCGGAGTGTCGTGTTAAGCCAGGATCTAAAACCGGGCGAATCCTGTGAAGCCGTCCTCAAGATCCCCTTTGTGGCC
This sequence comes from Candidatus Hydrogenedentota bacterium, assembly GCA_029565395.1. GTDB lineage: Bacteria > Hydrogenedentota > Hydrogenedentia > Hydrogenedentales > CAILVY01 > CAILVY01. The sequence continues at coordinate 20,597 of JAKQOG010000259.1, forward strand.
ATCAATCCCTTCGATGAAGCAGAAGCATTAGACGCATTGGATTTCGATGCCTGTCACAAAGACCTTACGGAATACTGGCGCGGAATCGGAAAACAAGGGACACAGCTAACCGTTCCGGAAACACCCCTGGCAGCGCTCTATACTTCGCACCTGACCCATGTGCTGATCACCGACTTTCTCATGCCCGGCGGAAGCGGGTTGATTAACACGTCCGTGGGCACGTCCACCTACGGCAACTTCACCAATGAATCGTGCATGATCGTGCATGAACTGGACCAGCGCGGCATGCATGAAGAGGCCCGGAAACGCATCGAACTTTGGGTGAAATACCAGGGCTCGGAACCCCAGCCCGGCAACTTCACCGACTACGACGGTATGTATTATGGCGCGGGGGGCTTCGAGCAGGGCTCCTATAACCAGCATCACGGCTGGGCCTTGTGGGTGTTGTGCGAACACTATCTCTTCACCCGCGACGATGCATGGTTCGCCAGCGTGGTGGATTCCGCCATTAAGGGCGCCGACTGGGTATTCCGCCAACGTAAAACCACCATGACCAGCCTTCCGCACTCACGGGGATGGGAATATGGATTCCTCCCGGCGGGCAGTCTGGAAGACGTCACGGACTTCTATTATTGGCTCTCCACGAATGCGCTGACCTGGCGCGCCACGGACGCCACGGCCCAAGCCCTGGAAGCCGCCAAACATCCCGACGCCGCGCGGGTTCGCCAGGAGGCCGATGCCTATCGTGCCGACCTGATAAAAGGGTTTGAAACCATGCGGCAACGATCCCCCATCATGCGCCTGCGCGATGGGCGGTGGATCCCTAATTATCCCAGCCGCCTGTATTGGCGCGGACGCGAAGTCGGCTGGATTCGTGAAGTGCTGGAAGGTTCGGTGTATCTGTTGATTTCCGGTTTGTACGATGCGAATACGAAACAAGGCGGCTGGATTCTGGATGACTTCCAGGACAACCGCTATATGTCGCCCCCCTTCGGATACCGTATCGCCGAATTCGAACATGAATGGTATGACCGCGGCGGACTCTCCATCCAGCCCAATCTCCTGGCGGGATTATTGCCTTACATCGACCGCGACGAAATCGAACTCTACCTCTGGATGTTCTACAACGATTGGGCCGCCTGCTACCGCCCCGAAATCAACGCCATGGTGGAACATCCCATGCCCGTCCTCGGATATTCCAACCAGGCCCACTTCAAAACCAGCGATGAATCCAATGCCGTCTCCTGGTTGCGCTACATGCTCGTCTACGAGCGCGGCGATTTCCTGCATTTTGGACGCGCCGTCCCGCGCGCATGGTTCAAGCAAAACCGTCCATTTGGAGCGCTCAATGCCGCCACCCACTTCGGCTCGGCAGGAATACGATATGAAACAAATCCCGATAAAAAACGCGTGATTGCTACAGTTACTTTTGAACAGAAAGTGGCTCCCGGCAAAATGCTCGTGCGTTTCCGCCTGCCGGAAGGCGACAAAATCCATAAAGCACGTGTGGACGGCGCGCCCGCCACCATCGCCGATGCCGACAAGGGCGACGTGGACATCACGGGGAAATCCGGAACCATCCGCATCGAGGTGGAATACTGAAAAGCAACGTCTTTCTTTGTGAAGTGTTGAAATCTTACACGATTGGCGACCTTGCGTATTTCGTAATAGCAAGTTTTAGTAAAACTATGGAGAAAATAGGGGTAGAGTTGATTTACAAAACTTGTAAACCGCTGGGGCCTTCCATTTGAACGTCTTTAAACTCATCCTTATTATCATTAGAGGGTTTAGCAGGTTTTATCCCAGAATTTTCTGGAATTGCGGCAGGCTGAACAGGTGTCGCCGCCGGCGGCGCTTCTTCAACCTTTTCCACCAGTATTGTGGCTTCATTCTTGAAGAGTTTTCCCGTTATCCTTACCTTTTTCCCCGAAAATCCATTACCCGTCATAGCGGGTTCCGCTGCTCTGGTCGGCAGATAATGGATCGCCTTTCCGCGTAAATCAGACATGGGTTTGCCATCCGTAGTCTTCGCTTCATCAACTTTCAATACATTGACCACGCTATAAGCGGCGCTCGCATTGGCCGCCTCATTGGGCGCCAATGTCTGCAACAGATTCACATTGTCGCCAACGAGAACCACGGGCAACCCTATTGGTTGGGCGTATACGGTGCCGGCTCCAAATCCCACGGCCGTCACCAATACAATAATCGCGCCAAATAGCATTCGTTTCATGATATTCCCTCCTGTTTGCGGTCTCGTGACCCGTTCCCTTTCTTTACGCCAGTACACATGGACGTACTCACCCTATGAGTAATAACTCATCTGTCTTAAATGACTATGCGCTCAAAAACCTGGTTTCATCGCATCTAAAAAACAACTGTGGCGGAAGCGTCTTTTTTAAACGCCTCCGCCATGAAATAAATGCTAATGACAAAGCCGGTTTACAGCACCTGCAAACCGCTCTTGCTCTTCACGGGGATATCGTCAAAATCACCGCCTTTTTTACCGCCTGCCGGGGCCGCAGGTTGCGCGCCGGGTTGAGCGGGAGCTGCCGCAGGTTGACCAGCCGCCGGAGCCGCCGCCGGGGCGCCGCCCGCAGCCGCCGCCTCTTCAACGGCTTCCACCAGTATGGTGGCTTCATTCTTGTAAAGCTTGCCGGTTACCTTCACTTTCTTGCCCGCGAACCCATCGCCCAGCATAACCGGCTCCGCTGCTTTCGTCGGCAAATAATGAATCGCTTTCCCTTTCAGATCGGACATGGGCTTGCCATCCGCCGTCTTCGCTTCAGTGACTTTCAATACATTAACAGCGCCACAGGTTGCACTCGCATTGGCCGCTTCGCTGGGCGCCAAAGTCTTCACCAAATCCACGTTATCCCCGACAAGCGCCACCGGGATGCCGGTCGATTGAGCGCACGCCGTGCCGATTCCAAATCCCAAGAACATCGCCACCGCAACCAACGCCGTAATAGCCACTTTCTTCATGTCCTAGCTTCCTTTCGTAGTTTTTTGCCGCAACACATATGCTTCCCCCTCGTCATTACTGCGATTGGGGAAGATATTCAATTATACATCCTTACGGGTTCCCTTTCCAAATGGAGACCCGTTCATTAGACTGTCCAACCAAGATTTCGGTGACACAATTCGTCAAATTTTCATTTCCAAGAAAATAGACGATGCCCCATCAAATATATTCATCAAGAAAATACAGGGACTATACAAAACGAATCACGCGCTTCGTATGACGAAACAATCTGTTCCGCCTTTTTCACATTCCATGGACAGGCGCGGCATGTCCTTCTAGCGGGCCGTATCTTCTTGCAGCGCCTTAAAATGCGCCACGGCACACATCCCCAGGGCTTCAGGGTGATACCCCCCCTCCAGAAGCGAAACAATCTTTCCGTCCGCCACCGGCTTCACCATGCGCGTCATTTCAACGTAGTGCTCCGCCTCCAGCGACTGGCTCCCGAGATAATCCAGCCGGTGTGCGTCAAATCCGCAGGATAATAATAGAAATTCGGGATCAAACCGCTGTAATTCAGGGATAAACACCTTCTCTATCGCATTGAGCCATTCTTCCGGCCTCGCGCCCGGCCGCACCTGTATATTCAAGTTGCGATTGTTTTTGCCCCGTTCATCCGGAAAACCCGTGCCAGGATAATGCGGATGCTGATGAACACTCATGTAATAAACAGAGTCATCTTCATAAAACGCATGCTGGGTGCCGTTCCCATGATGGATATCCCAATCCAGGATCGCCACCTTTTTCAATCCGGCCTCTTTTTGCAGCCACCGCGCCGCAATGGCCACATTGTTGAACAAACAAAAACCCCGGGCATGAGTGGCCTCCGCATGATGCCCCGGCGGACGCATCGCCCAGAACACATTATCGTAACGCTTTTCCAATACCGCCTTGCACGATGCAATAGCCCCTCCCGCCGCCAGCAGCGCCGCCATCCATGATCCCTGACTCATGTTGGTATCCAAATCCGAATACGCCAAATGATGCGCGCACGTCTGACGGATCGTTTCAATATGATCCTCCGTGTGGATATACAATAACTGTTCCCGGGAAGCAGGCTCCGTTTCAATAATTTCCGGATTCAGCCCCGCCTTGTCAAACGCCTGCAAAACCGCCACCAGCCGCTGCGGCGCCTCCGGATGCATCGGTCCCGTGTCGTGCTGCAACCCCTCTTGACGGAAGAAAAAACCCGTTCTGGCCATACTTCTGCCTCGTGTTTAGATCTATACGCACATTCTACCGCGCCCCAGCCGGTTTTTCAATTTTGCCATAGTCTCCTTGTCTCATCTAGCATGGTCGTTCCAAAAAGCTGCCTCCTTTTCTACATGTATCATAGGTCTTGTGAGTCCTTTAAGTCTTATCTCTTTCTCTATTCCGTAATGCTTCCCCTGGTCTCCAGAAAGCCATCTGCGGCCCAAAAGAAAATTCATGCTTCTGGTTTCCGCGCATTCACTTCCAGGCTTGCCACATAATCCGAAGGTTTACTGCCTGAGGGAAGCGCCTCCAAAATCCGTTTGTACAATGGATCATTGATCGCCGTCATCGAATCCACATAGCCAGGCTTTATTGAGAGATGGATCTGTTCCAATCCCGCTTCTTTCGCCATCCGCTCCGTATCCGTCACCAATACCGCCCCGGCAACACAGCCCACCAGCGCTTCGATCATCTCTGAGATCGCTTTCGGCAGAGGTTGCAACAGCGCCAGGTCCGACACCGCAACACGGCCGCCCGGCTTCAGCACACGCACGATCTCGCGCCAGACCTGCGCCTTATCCGGGGAGAGATTAATGACACAGTTTGAGATAATGACATCGACCGAATTATCCGCCAGCGGGAGATGCTCAATCTCACCCAGCCGGAACTCCACATTATCCAATCCGGTGCGCTGTTGGTAGGTGGCGATATTGCCTCGCGCTCTGCCAAGCATTTCCGGGGTCATATCCACGCCGATCGCGCGTCCGGCGGCCCCTACCTTTTTCCCGGCAATGAAAATATCGAACCCGCCGCCGCTGCCAAGATCCACCACTGTTTCGCCCGGATTCAGTGCGGCCAGCGCCACGGGATTCCCGCAGGATAATCCCATGTTTGCCCCCTCTGGCAATGCATTCAGATCTTCAAGACCGTATCCAATGGATTCTGCGAGTTGCGTGGCGCTGTCGGAAGGCGCGCCGCAACAGGATTTCTTGGGGCCACAGCACGATCCACCGCTGGTGGCAATCGCCGCATATCCCTGACGTACTTTATCGCGAATTTCCTGTTCCTGACTCATGGTATATTTCCTTTCTCAAATTATTTTTAGTCGTATTAAGTATTAGGGGTTTCCGCTGGAAACCAGGAACGCGTTGCATTGCACGCCGAACACACGGAAAGCATCACGGGCACTTCCACCAGGACCCCCACCACGCACGCAAGCGCCGCGCCGGAATCCGGCCCGAAAAGGGTGATGGCCACGGCTACTGCAAGCTCGAAGAAATTGCTCGCGCCAATGAGCGCGCCGGGCGCGGCCACATTGTGCGGAACGCGTAACACGCGCATCAGCAGATAGGTGAGGCTGGAATTAAAGTAAACCTGCACCATGATAGGGATGGCCAATAGAATGACGGCAAACCATTTCGCGGTTAGGTTCTCCGCCTGGAATGCGAAGATGAGCACTAATGTCGCCAGCAACGCGACCACTGTTATGGGATGAAATACAGGCAGGAACTTCTCCTCAAACCATTTTTTGCTGCGCAGCTTCAACAAAAGCGTCCGCGTCAACCATCCTGCACCCAGCGGGATGACAATAAACACGACAACCGACGTGATGAGAACGTTGGAAGGCACAACGACATTGGCCACGCCGCACAGAAACATCACGATGGGGGCAAAGGCCACCAGCATGATAAGGTCATTCACCGCCACCTGTACCAGCGTATAGGCGGGATCGCCGTCCGTGAGATAACTCCAAACAAACACCATCGCCGTGCATGGCGCCGCCGCAAGAATAATAAGCCCTGCGGTATAGTTTCTGGCGGTCTCGGCATCGATCCATGCTGCAAACACATGTTGGATAAACACCCACGCAAAAATCGCCATGCTGAACGGCTTCACCAGCCAGTTTACGAACAACGTCACGAGCAAACCCTTGGGACGCCTGGTCACGCCGGCAAGCGATCCAAAATCTATTTTCAGCATCATCGGATAGATCATCAGCCAAATAAGAACGGCGATGGGTATATTAACCTGCGATCCTTCCCCGAATTCCATCCCGCTCAGCGTATCCACCGTGCCCGGAAGAAACTTGCCCAACGCTACGCCTACCACCATGCAAATCAACACCCAGAGCGAGAGATAGCGTTCGAATACATTCATGTGCTTGGGGGCAGCTTCTTGAGGCCTGAGAGTGTCAGGCCTTATGGATTCTTTTCCAATTGTGCTCATTACTCAACATCTCCTTTGACAATCCGGATACAGATGTCCTTGGGCAATGCTAGTCCCGCCGCAACCTGCATGGACTTGAATATTCCAACCGGCACAGCACAGCCCGCACAGCACCCCCTGAGACATTCGCGGACCGTGGCCATGACGACACTATCGCCCACGGGGCTGATTTCCTCATACGCATTTATTGGGGGGGTTGCCTTCATAGCTTCGCCAAGACCGCGAATTTTGTCACAATCGGACATGATCTCAAAGGTCACAAACATGCCATCTTCACTGGACGCGTTGACGTCTGTATGAAACCCGCAAACGCCTGCGTCAATTTCAGCTTTCGCCTGCATCGTTATACTCCATTCTCTATTACGGCGCGGTGTAAATCATCCAAAGGCCGCCCAGGAGCACCAGCACCCCGCATGTCTTCTTCACAATTGCGGTGCCCCGGGAATCCTCATTCCAGTTCAGAAATCGCTGGACCACTTCCGTCGAGGTCCCCGCCGCAACAATCACCGAACAATGTCCCACGCCATACGCCAAAAGCAATGCTGCGCCATACAGCGGATTTGTTGCGGACAATTTAAACGTGACGCCCAGCATCGGCGCCATGTACGCAAAGGTGCACGGCCCCAGCGCCACGCCAAACACTAAACCAAGAATAAAAGACGCCAGTAATCCTTTGCGTTTCATGCCCACTTGACCAGGACCTGACCATGGCATCGGAATCACATCCAGCAAGTGCAGCCCTACAAGAAAAAAGATGACGGCAACGAAGTAATTGCCATAGCGCCCCACATCGCCCATCATGCGCCCTGCGGCCGCCGTCACCGCGCCGATCAGCCCAATAGTAATCAGGATGCCTAAGGCAAATAACAGGGAAATCACAAATGCCCGGCGCGTGGAAATCCGGCCCTGTTCATCAATAAAACCAACGATCAACGGAATGCTGGCCAGATGGCAGGGACTCAATACAATGCTGAGCACGCCCCAAATGATTGCAGCGGCCACTGCAAGAATCGGGGCTCCTTCAACCGCGTGGGAAAGTGAGCTAAACAAACTCTCCATGGTTTATTTTGCTCCCAATTCCGCCAGTTTCTTTTCACACTCTGCCTGTGGGAAGAATCCGGTATGGCGGGAGACTTCTTTGCCACTCGCATCAAAGAATACTTGAACAGGAATAGATTGAATCCCATAGCGGGCCGCGAGAAACTGTTCTTCCCGCACATGGACAAAGAGCACATTCGCCTTGCCCTCATATTTGTTCTTCATATCCGCCAGGATAGGCGCCATCATGTCGCAGGGCCGGCAACCGGTTGAGCCAAAATCCACCAGAGAAGGTTTCCCGCTGCTGCGGGCCTTGTTCACGGGATTGTCGTTCGCGTTTCCCGCCTGTGTCTTTACCCACCCGGCAGCCAAAATGATAGGTACGCGTTTCCCGAGCGTTCGGATGTGTTCCTTAACCGCTTCCTGCTGTTTCTCTTTGCCGACATATTGTTTAAGCTGATCTTTCAACTGTTCCAGCGTGGCCCCCCCACAGGAGTCCTTATTCTCTTCGTAGAATTTCGTCACTTCATCATCGGTTGCCTGAATCTGCGACACCTGTCCCCGGAGATATTCGTTCAGGAGATCATTTTCAGCGGTTGAGGAGATGTCCTTTTTCGCCTCGGCCGCCTTTTGTTTTGCGGCTTCCAGAAGCAACTGTTTAGACGCCATTTGCTCTAGTACAAAGAAAGCATTTTTCTTGAGTTTTTCACGCGCCGCTTCGGGTGATTTCAAAATCTCTTCATCCAGCGCCGCTGAGGTGATTTCCAGGGCGCCTGACTTTAGCAGGATATTTTCCGGAAGCTCCCCTGTCGTGGCAAAACACAATCCGCCGGAGGTCAAACCAGGATAGAGCGCATCAATGGAGGAAGACGCATCTGACTCCGCGCTGAATCCAACGGAGGTCATGAGGCCTGCTAGAAGTAAAATAATGAGCGATAAAACGTTTTTCTTCATGGACAATTCCTTTATGGCTGTTTTGATGCAAGGTCTATGCCGAGTTCTTTCCATTTGGACAAAATGTCTTCCCGTGAAAAGAATCCTTCATGACGGAATCGTTCTTTCCCGGAGGCATCGTAAAATATCTGGGTTGGAATAAGATTGATTTTATACTGTTTGGCCTCGTCCGGCTTCTCCCACACATCGATGAACACCACCTCAAACTTCCCGGTATAGGTCTTCTTCAGTTCTTCCAGAATGGGCGCCATCATCTTGCAGGGAATGCATTTTGTGGCGCCCAAATCCACCAACCTCGGCAAACCAGTCGACGATGCCGTGTTGAGCGCGGGTGAAGGGGCGGTATTGTCTACTGGCGTTGCAGGCTCGCTCTTGCGGCTTTTGGCATACAATACGCCGCAAACCGCTGCCACCAGCACGATCACAATAAACGCTTTTTTCATAGCTGCTCCTTTATTACGTGTCCTATGAAGTTTCCGAAAATGAACGAACTTCATCCTGGACGTATTTCTTAAATGCAAGGTCATCCTCGAGCAGATCCCACACCTTTTCGAGATTCTTCCAGCGAATCTCTTTGTCTCCACGCATTTCTGAAACGACTACAGATTGCGCGGTGAGTTTATAGTCCTTCTCAAAATGCGCATTTTCAGCGTCATCTAGATTCAAGGAGCGCCATGCCATCCGGCCTGCTGCCAATTCCCCGCCGAAAGTCTCTTCGACAGTTTGTTTGGCAAGTTCTTCGATCTTGATGCATGAAGGACACCGAACGGTGCGGTGAAAATAGGAAATCTGGATTGCTGGGGCATTGCCTGTCGCGATGGCTTGCGAAGGGGCGGACGCCTTCGTACATCCCATTGGAAAGCCAAGCAAAACGATCAGGCCGCCAAGCAAAAAGATCAACATGCACCGTGGGACAACCGTTCGAATCATAACCGTGCCCTTGCTGCTTCCACGGCTTTCTTAAGGTTCTCGTCATTGACCGGAGATTTTCCTTTTGCAAAACCGGCATCCTGTAAACACACATGTTTATATTCACCGATACCTGCCTGTTCCAATGTACAACGGGCACAATTTGTTGGACATCCGTCGATCGCAAGAATCTTCGCCGCCGCTTTTACATTCACCAGAATATTGTTTACCTGGCCCCCCACCCCCGCCAGACAATACATTTTCCCCGAGCCATCGCGCGTCAACTGCCGCGCCGTGCGGTCGGCCAGTTCGCCCACATCTGCCGCTCCGGAACATGCAAAAATCAACGCCGGCGCGCCACTGCACGCGCATCCTTTTTCTGTGGAAGTACTCATGGGTATTGTTCTCCTCCTTGCTTTATTCACTTAAAAGTTTCTTGATTTCCGAGACATCCGGCGCCTTGCCCACCAGCTTCACCTGACCATCCACGGCCAGGGCCGGCGTCATCATCACGCCAAATCCCATAATCGCATTAATGTCGGTGACTTTCTCCATTTCATACTCGATGCCCAGTTCCTGGGCGGCCATTTCCGCATTTTCGGCCAGCTTCTTGCACTTCGGGCACCCCGTGCCCAGTATCTGTAACGTTTTCATGGGTCTCTTCCTTGTTTTATGTTGTGTCCGATCTCCGTGAATTACCGTTTTCCACTCGATCACACATGTGCATTAGTTCATCGCTCCGAATATCATTCCGGCGATGGCCGACATAACCACCACCAGCAAGCAGTACACAAAAGTCTTCTTAAATCCCATCACGCTGTATATCACCAGCATGCTCGGAAGCGATAGCGCCGGACCGGCCAGTAACAGGGCCAGTGCCGGTCCTTTGCCCATGCCCGAGCCGATCAATCCCTGAAGTATTGGCACTTCGGTCAGCGTGGCGAAGTACATGAAGGCTCCAATAACGGAGGCCAGGATATTGGACGTCAGCGAATTGCCCCCCACCGCCCAGGTTACCCACGCATTCGGGATCAATCCCTCATTGCCCGGTCGGCCCAAGAGCAAACCCGCTATCAGCACTCCACCCAGGAGAAGCGGAAGAATTTGCTTGGCGAATCCCCACGTCACGGCGAACCATTCTCCCATCTCCCCTTCGCTGGTGCTGGTGATAACGGATAATCCGATGGCGGCGGCGGTAAAGGCCAAAATGGGTTCGTCTGGGAAGAGCGTGGCGAGAATGGCGGACGGAATCGCAACCAGCACAATCTTCCACCAGGCAAGCCTGAACCAAGTGGTCAAAATGACGCCAAAGCCAATAGCACAGAGGGCCGTAATGGCCCATTTTACACTGTAGATGGCGTGCCAGAGTCCGGCGTCCGATTCGGGTTTGCCCCAATTCGAAAACACGAGAATTGCCACCATGGAAGCGAAGTATGTGGCCGTCTGCCATAGGGGGCGGGCGGCCTCTGGAGCGGGCATGGCCGCTTGGGCGATGGCTTTTTCCTGCTCTTCCTTGCGGAAGATGAAATGCATGAGCAGGCCGATAATGATACTGAACGACACCGCCCCCACCGCGCGCGCAATGCCCAGTTCCATGCCTAAAATCCGCGCTGTAAGCACAATGGCGAGAACGTTAATCGCCGGTCCGGAATATAAAAACGCCGTGGCGGGTCCCAGGCCTGCCCCCATCCGCCAAATGCCCGTGAAAAGCGGCAGCACGGTACAGGAACAGACGGCCAGGATCGTCCCAGATACCGACGCCACCCCATAGGCCAGGACTTTGGGCGCGTTGGCCCCGAGGTACTTCATTACGGCGGCTTGGCTGATAAAGACGGAAATGGCCCCGGCAATGAAGAATGCGGGAACCAGGCACAGCAACACGTGTTCCTGGGCATACCATTTGACCAGTTGCAGCGATTCCATCACGGCGTTGTCGAAGCGGGAAATGCCGACAGGGAGGTAGAAACAGGCCAGGAACACGGCCACGATTATGGCCAGCGGTTTCCATTCTTTCTTCCAATCCATGTATTCGATATCCTGACATCTTCTTGGCTAATTTGCTAACTTGCCAAGTACTCTCCAGCGATCATGACAACCTTCCTAAACTGTTTCCCCTCACGCCTCACGCCTCACGCCTCACGCCTCCCTCACCAGCGCCGTTTGTTTCCGGGCATTTTCCTGAATTACATTTTCAATGCACCCAAAAAAATTCAAAATGCACGGACAGCACAACCGGTAATACACCTGCAACCCGCGCTTGTCGTCCACCACAATCCCCGCATTCTTCAACACAGAAAGATGCTTTGATACCGTTGAAATATCCGCGCCAATCTCCTCCTGAAGCTCACACACGCACCGCTCCCCCTTCGACAGTTCATTCACAATGAACAGCCGCGTACTATGCGCCAGCGCCTTGATGATCTTCGCCCGCGCCTCCAATTGCTCCAGTTGTGCCGCGTTCATCTTGCTGCTCCTGCTGTTTTTCTATTTGGTATTATAGCCAAATACTCCGCCGATGTCAACTCGCCCGGGAAAATATGCCCCCATACAGGCTTACCGTGACCGAAACTGATCTTTCAGGTTCGTTACCAGATCCTCCGTGCCGTGTCCCAGCCTCAAGAGTTTGTCTTTCGCCATGGACGCCGCCTCGGAATCCGGTTCCACTTCCGTTGCGCGATTCCACATGGTCACGGCCTCCGTAAAACGTCCCTTGATATACAGCGCATTGCCGAGATAGGCATATCCCCGGGCATAGCCGGGATCAGCGTCCACCGCCTTGCGAAATAACCGTTCAGCGAGGTCATAATCTCCGCGATTATAGGCCTCCACTCCGGTTTTTACGGAATGATGGGCCTTTTTGCGTTGATCCGCCATTTCCCCTTTCACGAGCCGCGAGGTGAATTTCCGGGTTTCCTGTATCCATCCGGAAACCGCCTCCAAGGGACGCTCCTCATGGGTCCGCATCTTGCGGCTATGCTCCGCAAGATGCGCTTTATACGCCAACCACCGTTCACTCAGCGTCTTCGGCATAGGCGAACTCCCGCCCACCTCATTTAATCACGCCACGCATGGGCAGCTTTATTGCTTCACGCTTTTTTCCGCGTCAGAAATACGGTTTTTTCGAAACAGTCCTTTTCGCCGTTTTGGTCCTTTTTGTCCTGCTTAAAATGTCGTTTTCACCTGGATTTGACCCGCCCGGTCCTCTTTCTGGAAAAAACCGTGAGCAACAGTGCCAATCCTCCCGCCATCACCAGGACATCACCCAGATACCCTCCAGTGGACGACACTGGCGCACAACCGAATACCGCAAACCGTTTTTCCTTTTCGATGCAAGTGCCGCGAAGTGTAATCGTCACCTGCTGATCCGGCGTGACCGAGGCATTGCCAAACGTCAGGGTAGCGGAAAATTCACCGGTTTCCGTTGGAGCAAAACCGGCGGTTATGGTGTACGTCTGTTTATAATGCAGGCTGTAGCTCGTTGTTCCGGTAAGGCGGAACACAAAACCCGGATCAACTAATCCGGCCACGCCATTGAGCACGCCTCCGCCAATATTCTTCACTTCGAACAAGGCGCTAACGGAACTGCCCAGCAAAACGTTGCCCATATTGACCTCTCCGGCGGGGTTGGGCGTTATCAACAAGGCCGGACGTATCGAATAGACTTCCACGGGCATGAACAGCGAGAGTTGGGTGGTCTGTGCCGTCAGTGTTCCCGCAGCGGAGGAAGGATTGCTCATGAGTTCCCAATTCCATGCAGCATTCTCAGGAATGGAAATTTGGAGACCCTCCAAGCCGCCTTCTAGTACATCGGAGGGATGATCGGAAAACGTCGCCTCCTTCCCGGGCGTGAAGGATAAACCGGTTAGCGACAAGGTCACGGGCAGACTCAGCGCATTCAGTTCCCGGAAGGTTATCCCTCCGTCATCACTCACAATGATGCCCACGATGAAGGGAACGCCGCCTGCGGCAAGATCCTCGGATTCCGGGGCGACTTTGGCGGCTTCCACGCTGCCCAACAATCCGGTCAGATCACGGGAAATGGAGCCTACCAGGATGCCTTGTTCCCCCGGAGCAATCAACGCGCGCGGAGCCCGGATGGTAGCCGCTTGATTCGCGTCATCCGGATTGATCACGGTCAACTCGAGATCATCGCCCTCGGGATTCGTCCAGGAGATCATGCTCGCGACCCGGGCAGAGCCCGCCCCCGCCATCATTGCCTCTGCCTGCCAGCAATCCCCGTCGCCGGGCAATTCCGCGAACGGTACATCCGCCAAAGCGTTGTTGTCATTGTCCGCACCATGCAATACGGAGAATTCATGGGTGACTTCCTCGAAACAGCCGGTATCGAGATCATGCGCTTCCACTTTTAGCATATAGGGTTCCGCCTGGATGGGGAGCGTCGTATCCGCGGGGAAATGGCCATCTTGGTCCGTGGATTCTCCCACCAGCCCCTCGTCAATTTTATACAGCACCTTGAGCTGGTGGCCAGAACATTCCGTCGATAAGAATGTCACTCGCGCGTCAAGGTGTACCCGTGCCTGCCGCCCTAGCGGTACATAGAAATCCCCGATCGGCGCGGTCAATACAACCTCAAACACGCAGTCGCACGGCTCGCCTTCTTCGGCGCCTTCTCCTTCAACGCATTCTTCCACCACCACCGTGCGCGTGGCGGTGCCGGTATTGCCCGAACCATCGGTGGCGGTATAGGTCACGGTGTATTGCCCGGGAGTATTGACATCCACTACGCTCGCCGCATCACTTGCCGGAGCCAGATCGCCCTCGCAAGTGTCGGTGGCAGTCGCTCCCAGTTCAACATAACTTCCATTGCACTCGATAATTTGCGGATCATCCCCGGTTACGGTCACCACCGGCGCGGTGGTGTCCACCACGCGAACCGTGCGCGTGGCGTTCCCCGGGTTGCCCGCCGAATCCTCAGCGGCATAATTAATCACGTAATCCCCCGGAACCGAGGTATTCACCACATCGCCGCCCACTGTCACGGCTACATCGCCACCGCACGTGTCCAACGCCGTGGCGCTGGCTTCCGAATACGAACCGCCGCATTCCACAATCACCAGCGCATCGCCATTCAGCGAAACCACCGGTGAAATGCTGTCAATCACAGAAACCTGCCGGGTAACCGGCTCAGCAGCATTGCCCGCATTGTCACTCGCCGTGTACGTAACGGTATAAACACCAGGCGCAGAGGTGTTCACGGGATTGTCTACCTGCACCGGCACATCGCCATCGCACGTATCCCCAGCCGTAGCGCCTGCATCAGTGTAGGTTCCACCACATTCCACCGTCACGGCATCATTGCCACTGCGGGTGATTATAGGCGGCACGGTGTCAACTACAGTCACGGTCCGTGTTACTGGCGTCGCCGCATTGCCCGCCGTGTCGCTGGCGGTATAAGTGACCGTGTATACACCCACCGTAGCAGGATTGGGAACAGGATTATCAACCCCGGGTACGACTGTGCCATCAACATTATCCGTCGCTGTAGCGCCTGCATCCACATAGGTTCCGCCACATTCCACGGTAACGTTCGCATTCCCTGTCAGCGCAATTACCGGCGGGGTACAGTCTGCCACGTTCACCGTGCGGCTTGCAGCCGCTGTATTGCCCGAATCGTCAGTAGCGCTATACCTGACCGTATAGGAACCCGGCACGTTCGGATTCACCGGATTATTGGTGATCACGGGAACGTCCGTATCGCAGCTATCCGTCGCACTCGCCCCGGCGTCCACGTAACCATCGCCAACACAAAGGTTCACCACCGCGTTGCCATTCATGGTGATCACCGGATTGATCGTATCGCCCACATTCACGGTGCGGGTGACCTGCACCGCATGGTTGCCCGCCGAATCCACCGCATCATACGTGATGGTATACGTGCCAACAGCCTGTGGATTCACCGTGTCGCCACCCATGACTACGTTAACGACGCCTTCGCATACATCAGAGGCAACGGCGCCCTGATCCGTATAGGACGTGCCGCATTGCACGCCCACCGTCGCCGCGCCCACCAAGGTAATCACCGGCGGCGTCGTGTCTTGTACCGTTACGGTGCGGGTGACCTCAACCGCGGCATTGCCCGAAGCATCCGTTGCGTTATAGGTAATCGTATAAACGCCCGGCACTGCCGTGTTTACAGGATTCACTACGGCAACATTCACCGCCGGGTCACAAGTATCGGCCGCCGTCGCGCCAACATCGGTGTAGTTGGCGCCGCATTCCACCGTCACTGTAGCGCCGCCATTCATGGTAATCACCGGAATGACCGTATCCACCACGTGCACAACACGGGTGGCTTCAGGCGCACAGTTCGTCGCGGCATCACAAACATCATAGGTAATCGTGTAATCCCCCGGCACACAAGTATCTACAGGATTCACCACCATAATCTGATCGCTGATATCGCCATCAATATTATCCCAAGCTGTTGCGCCGGCATCGACATAGGTATCGCAACATTCCACGGTCACTTCCGCATTACCAATAAGGGTGATTTCCGGAGGAATCAAATCCGCGCCGCATATCACCGTTTCCACAAGATATGTCCGGAGTTCTTCGCCGGACAAACGGTACAGCGCCTGGCCGCTGATTGTCTTGTCATCCTCTTGAGGATCGGGCACATGGACCACGTAGGAGAACGTGTAGGGGAATGCAGGCACCATGAACCACGCGAAGGTAAGGGCGCCACTGGCGCCTGCCGCGGGTTTGATATCGCCGCCGGTCGCGCTCACAAATGTCCAACCCTCCGGAAGCGTTTCTTCCATTCCCAGCGCGGTCAAATTCGTAGTGCAGGCGCTGGTAAAGGTGACATTCACCGTCAAGTCTTGCCCGGCGGCATAACATTGGCTTGGAACAACCCGATCCAGCGTTAAGCACGGTTCTTCATCCAGACAAATATTGAATTCGTTCGACCTTAATTCAGGACCACCGGTCCGATAAAGGGATATGCCGTTCATACAGGCATGACCCGTGGCATCCGATGGAATCGCCACCTGATAGCTTAGCGTCAAGGGAAACGTTGGAACGGAAAACCAGGCAAACGACAACGTAGTCCCCAAAAACTGCGTAAGATTTGGCGCCACATTGCCCGCATTGACCGCCACACTGCCGTTCACATACGTCCACCCCGCCGGTAATTCGTCGGAAACACCTAACGCCGTCAAAATATCCGTGAATGTTCGTGTAAACTGGACCGTGACATCCAGCGTCGTGCCCGGACGGTAATACGCCCCGCCAGGGCCTACCGTGCCAACTACCGTGCGCACGGCAACAATTGAGTTCTTAATTTCAGTGGTCACTTCCTCTGAAGTAAGCTCAGAACCGCCTGTCCTAAAAATAGCCATGCCCGTCACTTCAACCGGCGCTACAACATCTTCCGGCACATTTACAGTGTATGTAAATGTCGCGGGAAACGACGGAATCGAAAACCACGCAAAACTCCCTGTGCCGGTAGTTCCAGCCGTAGGAAACAAGTTCGGTGCATTGCCGGCCGGAGTTCCACCGGCAAACGTCCAGCCCTCCGGGAGCGTCTCCGCCACACCCAATGCCGTAACGGCTTCCATGTCTCCGCCCAATTCCAGCGTGACACTGAAACTCAGTTGGCTGGTGCCAGGAATGAAATTTCCTTCCGGGCTTAATCCCTGCACGGTCCTGCTCATGGTCATCGTGGTCACGGCGGAGGCGTTGGTGATAACCAACAGCACCCCGATGGACACCATGAGTACACCCTTCATTGAAAGAGTCGCCCTGCCTGACATCATACTTTCTCCTTTTCTATGTTCCTTGCAAATAAGCACCAGGAGCTATCCTGAAATTAAGATACGGTATATAAGCCACCATACACAATCTTTTCACCCCTTCCCGTTGCCGGTGAGTTTTGGGGTGTATATTTTTTGGTCCCTTGGGTCCCTTACGTCGTTTTCGTCCTTTTCGTTCGCCAACCCGCCCCACATAATAGCAGAAATGCGCCAGCCATTATCAGAAAATCGCCACGGTACCCGCCTCCGGGCGAACCCGGCGCACAGCCGAATACCGCAAACCGTTTTTCTTTTTCCGTGCAGGTGCCGCGTAATGCAATGACTATGTGCTGGTTCGGTGTAACGGACGTGTTGCTTAACGTCAATTCCGCCGAAAAATCCCCGGTCGCTGCCGGATTGAAGCCGACCACGATAGGAGTTGTCTGTCCGGCAGCCAGGCTGTAACGTGTTGTGCCGACCAAACGAAATACAGCATTCGGATCATTTAATCCGGCCATGCCGTTCAGCACTCCACTGCCGATATTCGTCACCTCAAATAGATTGGTGACGGAATCGCCCAGGGGAACAATTCCTACAATGAAATCCATGGCGGGATTCGGCGATACCGACAATTCCGGGCCCTCCGTTTTAACTTCCACCGGTACAAACACCGACAGCCGCAACGTTTCCGCCGTCAGGGCGCCGGCAAGCATGGAGGGATTGGCCACAAACTCCGAACTCCATTCGCCGTTCTCGGGAATTGTTATTTGCATCCCGTCTGCGCCATTGGAAGTAATATCGGAGGGATGATCAAGAAAGGTGTTATTCATCCCAGGGGTGAACGACAATCCATTCAAGGACAATGTCACGGGAAAACTCAGTGCATCCAGTTCGTGGAAGGTCGATCCCCCGTCATCGCTCACGATAATGCTCACCAGGAAGGGAGCGCTGCCCGCTGTAAGAGATGCAGGCAATGCAGGAACTTTTCCGGCCTCGCTGCTGCCGAGCAAACCAATCAGGTCCCGGGAAATGGACGCCATCAGAATCCCCTGTTCCCCCTCTTCAATCAAAGCGCGCGGCGCCGTGACGGTAACCCATTGGTTTTCATCGTCCGGGTGCACCACGGTAAGTACAAGGTCCTCTCCAACGGGATTTGTCCAGGAAATCATGTTATTGGCGCGAGGATAGGCCGCACCCTGAGCGCTGGTTATGGCCTGCCAACGATCTCCGTCGTTCGGCAACTCGGTGAAAGGATTATCCGGCAGGCCATTGTTGTCGTTATCTATGCCCTCTCTAACAAAAAATTCACGGGTTGCTTCCTCGTCGCAATAAATTTCCATATCCCGCGCTATGGATCTCAGCATATAGGGAGCGATCTGCGCAGCAAGCAGCGTAGTGACTGGAAATCCGGAGTTTCGGTCGGTGGAAACACCCACGGGATTCTCATCAATAGTATACGTTACTTGTATGGAGTGTTCGGCGCATTCCTCCGTGTAAAACGCTACTGCGGTCGCAAGGTTCACTAACGCACTGCCCCCCATCGGCACCGAGATATCGCCGGCCGGGGAGGTAATTGTGATTTCACTTAGACAACAGGATTCTTCCCCTTCCGTTGCTCCTTCACTTTCGCCTTCTTCCTGGCCTTCTCCCCCGCCTTCCTCTTCACCCTCACCTTCGCCC